>NZHC01000129.1 GCA_002689655.1 Rhodopirellula sp.
GGACTTGGCACCCATGGACTTGGCCCATCAGACTTCGGTCTGAGAAACTTGGCATCCACCTCCTGATACCACTCATGAAGGTCTGCAGACATCTTCTTGACAAGTTCAGGATGCGTGCGGGCAACATCATTCATTTCACCGACATCATCCCCCAGGTGGTAGAGGTGCTTGCGTCCATCTTCATAACGCTCAATCAATTTCCAGTCGCCGGACCGAACAGCCCCCCCAGGAAAGCCGCCCTGATTACTGTAGTGGGGATAATGCCAAAAAAGTGATTTTCGTTTTGATTGCTGAACACCACCCAGCAGAGGAACCAAACTTTCACCATCAATTTTTCGTTGCTTGCTGGCAGGGATTCCGCACAATTCAAGGAGGGTTGGATAGAAATCAATCGTCATCACGGGCACTTCACACAGCGTCCCAGCTTTCGTGACACCAGGAGCACGGATAAGAAAAGCTTCTCTGATTCCACCTTCGTAAACCCAACCTTTCCCACCACGCAACGGCAAGTTACTCGTGGGAGATCCTTCCGACGTAGAAAGCCCACCGTTGTCGCTTGTGAAACAGACAATCGTATTTTCGGCCAATTCCAGTTCATCCAATGCGGCCAAGACCTTTCCAACGGCGGTGTCCATGGACTCAACCATCGCGGCATAGGTGGCATGCGTCTGCAAGGTGCGAACTTTACGCTGCTTGGCATTGGGCCAAACCTGTTCCTCATCACCAAATACTTCTGCGCCAGACAATCCCAAACGCTTGGCTTTTTCCTGATACTTGGCAACCAAATCGCGAGGCGCCATCAGCGGTGTATGTACGGAATAGAAGGAAAGGTAAGCGAGAAATGGCTGCTTCTTGTGTGCTCGGATGAAACGGACTGTTTCATCAGCAAGTCGCTCAGTCAAGTGCTCACCTTTCGGGCCATCCTGCAGCCTGGGGTTCGCATAGGGAGAAAAGTACTTTCCAGCCTTGAAGGGCCCCCCAGCGCGGTGTCCACCCACGTTCACGTCGAATCCCTGATGTTCAGGCCAAAACTCTTCTGTTGGCCCGAGATGCCATTTTCCCGCAAAGAATGTAGAGTACCCGGATGCTTTCGCGGCCTCAGCCAAGGTCCATTCTTCCAGAGGCATGCGATCGTTCAGAGCAGCTGGCAAGAAACGCCCTGCGCGATTGCCGGCAAAGAAATTCGTGGCATCAACACGACTCGGGTACTTCCCCGTCAAGATACTGTATCTCGTTGGTGAACAAACTGGATTCGCTGCATAGCCATTGGAAAATCGCATTCCAGAATTAGCCAACTTGTCGATATTGGGCGTCTCATAAAACGTGGACGGATTATTGACTCCGATATCCATGTAACCCAAATCGTCTACCAGCACAAAAAGCACGTTGGGATGTTCAAATTCGGCTGATTCGACTTCGCTCGCCCCAAAGAATAAACATGCCAACGAAACTGAAAGAAGAGAAAAACGAATCATGACCGTCGCCAAAATGTAGAAAACAAAAAGGTAAAATGAGCGAACATGGAGTACCATGCCGGGACGTTTGTGCGATCGCATTGCAGCAACGGCAAAGTAGTTGGCAATGACCGCGCCACATCCAATAGAATTTTCATACGGTCACCCCACTGACACAAGCACCAATTTAATGAGTCCGAACGGGTGATGCATTACGGCTACGAGCAAGTGATAAAGAATCAAAAAAAGAGTCTGTTTTGCGGTATTCAACTTAAGGACAAAAATGCAACTTAAAATTCTAATTGCATTACTACTTAGCATTGTGGCCATCTCAACCTCTGGTGAAGAGCCCACCAGTCTTGTGAAGCCACAGGTTCTGAAAAGGGTGATCCAATCAGTGAGTCCAGCAGTGGCCACCATCCGTGTCAACGGACGTGATGGACAGCAGATCAGCATCGGCACAGGATTCGTGATCGACACCATGGGATTGATTGCCACCAACTTTCATGTAATCACGGAAGGCCGACCGTTCACCGTTGAATTACCCTCAGGCCGTATACTTCCAGTGCTTGCAGTCGAGTCTTCAGACCGGGCGAACGATCTGGCATTATTACGGGTTGATATCGATGACGAAGAAATTCCTTCACTGGAACTTGCGAGCCAGTCTCTTCCTTCCCAAGGTTCGCGTGTCCTTGCTTTCGGAAATCCGCTTGGGATGCGAGACAGTGTTGTGACAGGAATCATCTCAGCAATTCAGAATATCGAGGGACAAGAGATGATCCAGTTGGCGATGCCAATCCAACCGGGCAACAGTGGCGGTCCATTGGTTGATAGCCAAGGCAAAGTGATTGGGATCATCAACATGAAATCGGCGATCGATGACAATTTGGGATTCGCGATACCAGTCAAACAACTCGATGCCCTGCGTGAAGTATCAAACCCAGTACTGTATGAGAGGTGGATTCATCTGGGCCATGTCAATGAAAACGAATGGTTTCCCGTGTTCGGTGCCACATGGACTCAACGTGGCGGCATGATCATGGCTCGCGGCGAAGGCTCAGGATTTGGTGGCCGCGCACTCTGTCTCGCAAAGTCCAAGACACCGGACACACCCTTCGAAATCGCAGTACGCGTTCGAATGGATCAGGAAACGGGCGCAGCAGGCATTGCTTTTCACTCGGATGGAGAGAACCGGCATTATGGTTTTTACCCGAGCAATGGACAGCTCAGACTAACCTGCTTCAAAGGACCCTCCGTCTATTCATGGGAAGTACTCAAGGAAGTCAGAACCAAACATTATCTCCCAGGTGATTGGAATCGCTTGCGAGTCCGGATCGAAGCTGGCAATTTGCAATGCTTTGTCAACGGCCACATGGTAATCGAATCAGACGACAGACAATTGACCTCTGGAACATGCGGGCTTGTGAAATTCCGCGACACGGAGCCTGATTTCAAACGATTTGAAGTTGGCGTAAACCTCGGCGTTCCACCGCTAACCAAGCGTGCGCAGAATTTGATCAGCGATATTTTTGCTCAACCTTCAAGACTGCGTGAATTGAATACCGCAGATGTCATGGACCTTGCCGAAGTCAGCGAAGCAGCCAATCTGCGAATCAAACAGAAGGTTGCCCAAATTGAACAGCAGGCAGAAGAATTGCGGCGGCTTGCCGCTGATGTAACCAATGCGCCCATTGCACGCGAACTTGCGGCATTGGTACGTAAGAAACCTGACAATATGCTGCTACGTGGATCGCTCTTGATTGCCAAACTTGATAATGCTGACATCGATGTTGATGCCTACCTTGGAAAGGTCGATCAAATGGGTAGGGAAATCCGTGAGAAATTCCAGACAAACGCGGATGCAAATGCAAAACGTGATGCTCTACACACATATCTGTTTCAAGAAAATGGCTTTCATGGCGGAAGCGCCGAGTACTATCACCCAGCGAATAGTCACCTCAACCGCGTGATCGATGATCGCGAAGGATTACCCATCACACTTTCGATTCTTTATATGGAATTGGGACGTCGGATCGGAATCGAAACTGAAGGAGTGGGGCTACCAGGCCATTTTATTGTGCGTCAAGTACTTGATGACAACGAGCAGAAACTGATTGATGTTTTTGAACGCGGAAAAATCCTGACCATGGACGATGCTACCAACCTTGTGGCAAACCGGAGCAATCGCTCCATCACAACTGATGACTTGCGAGCGCAAACTCCAATTGAAATACTGAATCGGGTCTTGGGGAATCTTATCGGTGTTGCGGGTGATCAACAGGATGCTGAAGCGATCAACCGATACTGTGAAGCGTCAGTTGCAATTCAGCCCGATTCGATTCTTGCACGAAGGATGCGATCCCAGATCCGTATGATGACAGGGCGTAATGCAGCAGCCATTCAGGATCTCGACTGGTTGATTGATCATGACGATGAAGGATTCGCTCAAACGGAAGCAACTCGTTTAAGACAGGCTCTGCTTGAGCAAATCGAGAACGAGTGACCGAAGCTTCAACTTGTATGGTGTTCTCAAAAAAACGTTCTCTGGCGACTCGATGAGTCCATCTGCCCTGATTCCCTGCCTACCACAAAGCCTCTGCATTCCCTGTTGGAACGCGCGGCCGTGCCAATAAGTCTGCTTGGGTGACAAGCTTGGCAAGACACACTTGAAGTGCACTGTTGATATGCACGGTAGCAACACAAGTCGGACAACTTTCCGGAACCAAAATACTCACAGGAATACACCTGAAAGCGATCCTGCACCCTCCCGAAGCGGTACGATCTCGCGGGACCTACCCCTGCGAATGATTCGAGCCATCGGAAAATCCATCAGGCTATCGGTAAATGAGACGATGGATGTCCTTCAGAAGAAACGCTCCTTTCGGGAAATGCGACACTTACAGAAAACAAGAAACGCATCGCAAAACGGTTCACCCGCTGCTATTTGACTCACTCGGGGTCAAGCGTCTTCGTTTGCCGCGGTATGCAAGGCAACGGCTTGATCTGCCAGCACGCCTGAACCAAAAAAACACCCCCGAAAACGAAATGTTCGCGGGGGTGCATTCTGAGAAGCGGAGGGCACGGGACTCGAACCCGCAACCCCTTGCGGGGCAATTGATTTCGAATCAACCTCCTCACCAATTCGGATACCCTCCGGGAACAATCATGTTGGCTGCCGGACCGTGACTCGTCAAGTCGATTGAAAAAGCATTTCTGGCGGTAAGGCTTGCCAAGCTTTCAAAATCCTGCTTCAAAGCTGGATCTCGGTTCAATAATTCCTCGATTCCAGCGCCACTTGGATGTGGAGTATCAACATTCAAGTATTGACGGGAATCGAGACGAATTTTCAAAGCACCGCACTCAGCAATACCCGCGTCCTCAATCAGACAGCGAATCCGACTGCTGATTCGGGCATGCAAGCCCTCGACCTTCGGGGCTACCTTGGTATTTTCGACGCTTCGGATCTGCTGTGCTGAAGCTGGCGATGTAGTTTGACCGCCACGGAGTACTTCATCAAAACCGATAGCCTTGCCCACGCGTCCTGCCACATGAGTCGCAAGTTGCGTTGCACCATGAACGAGGGCCAAGTTGGGAATGGGCAAACTCAATGCTTGTGCTCAGTCTTGAAGTTGAACTCTTTGAGCCATTTTTCCCATTTGTGTGCGTCCGCATGGCTATTGAGCTTCAACTCATGCCACTTTACACATCGATACTTCAAGTCAATATGACCGTTGTGCTGATTCTTCTTGAGCTCGCACCCAAGCTTTTTCAGCGTTTGCATGATGGTGTCGGCCTTTTTGGCGTCTTGGATGTGCTTTGCTTTCCACTCCGTTAGTTGGTATCGAACAATCTCGTCCGCAAACGAAAAGGTCGGAAGCAAGGTGAGGGAAAGAGCAAATAGCAATCGTTTGAACATGGGAATAAGATCCTCGTGGGTGGACTGATTTGGTGCGTTGTTACGAAAAAAAATCGCAGCAGGTCAAGAGTTGCTTTGACAATTCTGAGCGATCCGACACCAATGCCATGATGGAGAAACCAAGACGCAGTGCCGAAGAAGGCACCGAAAAGCGAAAAAATGCACCGGGCAAGCGTGGAAAATTTTGATTGCAGGACCAAAAACATTTCCTGCAGATCCAAAATCTGTATGTTCAGGCTTGGAAAGAAAAAGAGGGCAGAGCAGGGCAGGGAAGGGCAAAACAAGGCGAAATCACCTCCTGAATGTCTCACGGTTGCGAAAACCGCAACGTACACGGACAATCCCCCCAAGAAACCAATTCAGCCCTGAAACACTCAAGTCGTAGATAACCTGAAAAACCGACGATTGAAGCGACTTCAACATAGGGCATCTCCTGCAACGGGGCCTTCCCCCTTGATCCTGAACTGCAATGAATGATCAGCCGAATTCGAACGAAAATGATGCCAAAGATCCTCGTGTCGCGCGGCGTGAAAAGATGCGTCAGATCGAGGAACTGGGCCTCGATCCGTGGGGCAGTCGTTTCGATGACCGCTCGCTGATTTCCGAGTGCCAAAATCGCCAACCAGAGATACAGTGGACCCGACAAGACGGTGAGGTTGTTGCTTTACCCGACCTGACCGCTGAAGGCTTCGACTTTCGGCAATGGAAATCGGACAATGGCCCCGGTGAACAAACTGGCCCCACCGTGCGAGTCGCAGGTCGGATCATGCTATCACGTGACAAGGGAAAACTAATCTTTCTTACTTTGCGTGACTGGACCGGTGAGATCCAAATTTTTGTTGGCAAGAACCAGGTGGGTGATGATGGATTTGCAATCGCCAAACTTTTTGACCTGGGTGATCTGGTCGCCGCAGAAGGAAGACTTGGAAAGACGAATACGGGCGAACTGACGGTATTTGCGACCAAGATCTTCTTTCACGCCAAGATGTTAGAACCCGCTCCCGACAAGCATGCCGGACTTACCAACACCGATATGCGACAACGAATGCGGTATGCAGATCTCGCCTTCAATGACGGTGTCATGCAGACGTTCCTTGATCGCACGAAAATCGTGAAATCAATTCGCCATACATTGGATGACGATGGCTTCTGCGAAGTGGAAGGCCCAACGCTGCACACTGTGGCTGGTGGTGCCGCAGCACGCCCCTTTGCCACGCATCACAACGCACTCGACATGCCACTCACGATGCGCATCGCTTTGGAACTGCACCTCAAACGTCTGATGGTGGGTGGAATGGAACGCGTTTACGAAGTAGGGCGGGTCTATCGTAATGAAGGTATCAGCCCGCGTCACAATCCTGAGTTCACCATGCTGGAATGCTATCAAGCATACGGCGATTACCAGTCGATGATGGACCTGACCGAAAAGCTGATCATTGACGCCATTGATGCAATTGGCGGCGGCTACATCCGTGAATTCGACGGAAAAACAATTGACTTCACACCGCCATTCCAGCGTGCTACCTACGCAGACTTATTCAACAAAGCAACTGGCGTGGACCCTACCGATGATGAAGCCGTTCTGGATTACGCGAGAACATTGCATCTTGCCATCGAAGGTAAGCACCCTGATGTGATCCGAAATGAAATCTTCGAAGAGAAGGTAGAGGACACTCTGGAAGGCCCCATCTTCGTGATCGACTACCCTGCTAGCATTTGTCCCCTGACCAAACGCAAACAGGGAAATCCAGCGATAGCCGAACGATTTGAGCTATTTATTCTTGGGATGGAATTGGCCAACGCGTATACCGAGCTTAACGACCCTGATCTTCAGGAAGAGCTTTTCAAGACACAGCTTGATGGTCAGGATGAGGAAGATTCAATGGCGAAAATGGATCATGACTTTGTCCGAGCCTTGCGCTACGCGATGCCGCCGGCAGGTGGCCTGGGGCTCGGGATCGACCGACTCGTGATGCTTTTAACGGGGAAAAAGTCGATTCGAGATGTCATTCTTTTCCCCCTTTTACGTCCTGAGGGCATCAATTCCTAAGGTTGGGGAAGCCTCCCACTGGAGCCTATGCACCAAGAACAAAAGATTGAGATGGCTGCATGGGTCTGGTGGAGCGGCGGTCAGTGAACAGTCGCGAACGTTGCTCGAGTGCTGAAATTGCCTGAAAAGGCAGCCTGATTGCCGTTTACGTCCGGCAACTGACTTTCCTAGACTCGCCAGCAGTCATGAAGGATGCACACGGATGTGCCTCAATCGATTGAATCCAAGGAACGGTATATGTATCGCTGGCTGCTTTGTTTTCGCTATTTGCGGACTCGCTACATAGCGCTCGCATCGATCATCAGTGTAACACTGGGTGTCGCAACTTTGATCGTCGTCAATAGCGTCATGGCAGGTTTCTCTGCCGAGATGCATGAGCGGCTCCACGGTTTGGCGTCCGACATTCTTATCGAATGTCACGCCAGTGGAGGCATGCCTGACCCTGAGGGCCATCTTAAGGAGATCATGAAGGTTTGCGGAGAAGATGTCGTTGGATCTTCAGCGAGCGTCCACGTTCCAGCAATGCTCGGTATCGACTTCAATGGTCAACTCATTACCCGGCACGTGAATTTTGTTGGTCTTGATCCAGCAACTTATGACGATGTCAGTCACTTCGGACGCTACCTGCTGCATCCAAAAAACCAGTCTCAAGTCAATTTCGATCTTCGGGAAGATGGTTTTGCGCCAGATCGGGAACAATTCCCAAGCTCGGGATGGGGTTACCGTCGTGCCCGCGTTGCTTACGAACGTGCACTTGCAGAAGAGCAAGCAAGAATCGATGCACTACGAGCTCCTGCAAGCAGCATTACCAATGAGGATGCAGGCCCGTCTTTGGCAATTGGTCCGCCACAAATCTTTGAAGAAAGTAACAAAGAGGAAATTACTGAATTCGATCCTGCAGTCGAGCAGTTCCCTGGGATCATCTTGGGTATTTCAACGTGCAGTGCCCGCATGCGTGATGAAGAAAACAATGTCCGCGACCATTACTATTGTCGTCCTGGCGATGACGTACGGATGATGTTTCCGAATGCGTCCGACAATGCCAAAGTTGTCAATCAGAAATTCACGGTCGTGGACATGTACGAGTCTGGGATGAGTGAATATGACAGCACTTTTGCTTTTTGCCGGCTAGACCAGCTGCAAGAATTCCGAGGCATGATTGATCCCTCCAGTCAGGTCCGCAGCGTTACCACAATCCAATTGAAATTAGCTGCGGGTGCTGACTTGAATGCGGTCCGCGATGCCCTGCGTCGCCGTTTTCCACCTAATGTTTACGCTTACAACATTCAGACATGGCGAGACATGCAAGGCCCACTTCTGGCTGCAGTGAAATTGGAAACGACGATCTTGAATATTTTACTTTTCCTCATCATCGCGGTGGCAGGTTTCGGAATTCTGGCCACATTCTTCATGATTGTCGTCGAAAAGACACGCGACATTGGAACACTCAAGGCATTGGGTGCATCGGGCGGCGGTGTCATGAGCATTTTCCTAAGCTATGGCCTACTACTCGGATTTGTAGGGAGCGGCGCTGGGTTGATTGGTGGCTTGTTGTTTGTTGACCACATTAATGAGGTTGCGACCCTTATAGAAAAAATAACGGGACAGGAAGTGTTCGATCCCACCGTTTACTACTTCACAGAGATTCCTACGATTATTCACCCATTCACTTTGGTATGGGTTATGGCAGGAGCAGTTGCCATCGCCATCTTCGCAAGTGTCCTACCGGCTCTCAGAGCGGCAAGGATGCACCCGGTAAAGGCACTGCGATTCGAGTAAAGATGGCTCGTGCGATTTACGCGAACTCTTGACCGACTCTCAAAAACAACACAGCTAAAACATGAATTCAGATACAGTGCTTCGCGCCCAGGATGTTTACAAGAGTTACCACAAGGACCGCATTGAAGTTCCTGTTTTACGGGGTATCAACTTTGACGTGACAACCGGGCTTGTGACTGCGTTGGTGGGCAGAAGTGGAAGCGGCAAAAGCACGCTCATGCATCTTCTTGCAACACTCGACCAGCCTGACCGTGGCGAAATTCAATTCCAGGGTAAACGCATTGATAATGCGTCACGCTCGCGGCGAGATCGTTATCGGAACCATGACATTGGAATCATCTTTCAATTCTATCACCTGCTACCCGAACTCTCTGCCATCGAAAATGTACTTGCTCCAACCATGATTGGCAGATCCGCGTGGAACTTTTTCAGGCATCGAAAAGAGGCTAAAAAGCGAGCTGAAGCTATGCTTGATCGGGTTGGCTTATTGCATCGAGCTTCCCACAAGCCAGCTGAGATGAGCGGTGGAGAAATGCAACGGGCAGCCATCGCAAGAGCCTTGATGACTGATCCAACTTTGCTGCTAGCCGATGAACCCACTGGCAATCTTGATACAGAAACGGGACTCGATATCCTTAAACTGTTGACCGAACTGAACCAGGATGACGGTTTGACCATCCTGATGATCACGCACGACGATTCGATCGCTGAATCTGCAGATTGCTGTCATCGCATGCAGGATGGGCAACTTCAGCAGGGAATACCTGAACTTCTTATCGCGTAGCCGACAATGCGTTGCGGGTGAAATAATGCTATTCGCTCGATGAGCAATCCGTATTTGATTGGCAAATTCATGCGAACATCAACTTACGGTTTCGCAATCGCACTCTCAGTCGGTGGATCAGCAGGCCAAAGCACTACTTGCCCATCACTCCCCGCCGTCATCAGCAAATCACCATTAAGTGTCGTATCCAAAGCCATCACGTCTCCGTCATGTTGTCGCAAGGAGATAACTTCTCGTCCCCTGACAGCCCCTTTGCCCTGAACTGGGGAGGCAGCAAATCGGGGATCCCAAACTCGAGTCGTACCGTCCTGAGACGCTGAAAACACTCTCAAAGTACGGAGATCCTTTCCGACCAAGCCAACATCATTAACTGCTCCTGCATGACCACTCAAAGTCACAAGTTCCATTTGCTCCCCAGGTAGAGGAAGCCGCCAAACAAGAACGTTCTTTGCACTGCTACCGGCTGCGATGAATCCGCCGTTGTCAGAAATCGCAGCGCATTTGAGAGTCTGCTTTTCCGGCACTTCCACAACAATTGTTTCAGCGGCGTTACGCAAATGCCGAAGACAAGCCAATCCCTGAACTCCGACGATCCAAAGTCGATCACCATCCTTAGAGAAACGAATTCGGCATACGGCTCTTGGTTGCTCTGATTGCTGTTGTTCTAATTGCTGTTCCGCTATCTTTTCCTCTGCGACACCGGTAAAAGGTTTAACTTCCCGTGTCAGTGGGTTGAATTCCCAGAACTCAACGACTCCCTTGTCTCCCCCGGTCGCAAACATGTAACCAGTGGCCCCAGTCCTGACAGGTGAAAACTGGATCGTCCGAATTGGCTTGTCTGATTCAATTTTCGCCAGGGCCTCTCCAGACACGGCATCCCAAATCTTTACAGACCGACTTGCCGTTGCAACGTATTTTGCATCAAACGAGAAACCAGCCTCCGTCAATTCCGCATGTGCTCGGTAACTCTTTTCTTCTCGCTTGCTCTTAAGATTCCATAGAAACACGCCGTTGTAATTCATGGTGAGTAGTTTCTCGCTAGCCAATGGTAATACACCCTCAATATCACCACGAACGGGCGGCATTATAAACAACCTGCCCCCATTACTGGACTGATTAGCCTGCACCAAGATTTGTTTGATCTGTTGCGAACTCTTAAAATCATTGGATTTAACCAGTTTCTGCAAGTCCCAGACACGAATCTCGGAAGTGTCATTCTCGTTTGCAGTGCGACTGACAAGAATCGCTTTACTTTCGGGATCGAACCGTGCGGAAGTGATTCGTGCTCGACTCACAGCACCGGCCTCACTTGTCCTTGGCATCACAGTCAGATCCAAAACCTGCCCCAAGCCTGAATTCACATCCCACAACGTCGCAAAAGTCTTGATGTACGACTGGCTCGCAACCTCGCAAATGGTCAGCAGGTGTTTTTGGTCCTCAGTGAACGACAGCTCAACCACATAACCCAACTGTTGAAGTCGTTTTCCCTCCTGCCGTGTCTGCAAGTCGATTTCCGTAACTGCTGCGTTATCAGCAGCGATAAAAATGGATTTTCCATCTCGTGCGAAAACTGCATCATTGATCCGTCTTCCTCTCAAATTGACGATCGGTTCCCCTATCTGTTTCCCAGTTGTCGAATCCCATAGCGTCCCGATTCCGAAATCGTCACCGGCAAAAAGTGTTTTCGAATCTGGTGAAATGGTATAGCTGGACGCACTCTCCTGACCGGGCCTGCCCTCAAGGCGGTAAACAATTTGCGGCGAGGATTTCCCCGTGGTATCGAGCTTCCAGAGAATCCCACGGGTTTTTTGATCACTGGAACCCGTCAACATCCAACGCCCATCTTTTGACACTGCAAATGAGGTATTCAATCCGGTTTTATTAGCTGATCCTACCTCCACGCCTCGTGACAGATCCCAAACACGGATCGTCTCATCTCCACTCCCGACGTAGAGCAATCCATTTAGCGTATCAACTTGCATCGACATGGCAACAAAATCTGTCCCTTCGCCCAGAGACAATTCCGATATCTGCCGAAAATCGAGCGACTCATCATCAACGCGAATGATCTCCGCCTTATGATCCCCCCTTGCAATAACAATCTTCTTGCCCGACGGTGCAAAACTCGCTGACCATATTTCATCTCGTGGATCGGATGCTTCCAGAGCATCTCCCGTCCGTTGCGACTTGAAGGCACCTACATAGGTTGTGGTATCCCAAATACGGACCGTCGCGTCATCCGAAGCAGAGACGATCATGTCATCCTGTCCGGCCAGAAAATCGGCTCCCACTACCCAACCGCCATGCCCCCTCAATGTTTGACTGACTTCGCCCTTCTCGAGATCCCAGACTTTGACCGTATAATCATCCGAGGCGGTTAACAGTGACTCTCCATTGGTGCTGAAACGAATCGTTTCAATCGCGTCGCTATGTGCTCTCGCTAAAGCAAGGCTACGGCTATTCCGTCTAGTAGATGATGCCGAACGGGCGTCTGCCACCGTCTCAACATCTTTGAGTGACAACGCTCCCTCCAAATTGTTGCCAGCCACTTCAGTGCTACCAGTCGCATTTGTTCCCGTTGAACTCGTGTTCAGCAGACTTTTATCCACCGCATCTCGAATTGACTTCAAAAACTCTTGTTCACCCTTCGCGGAGACGGCAGCTGTGTCCCAAATCAATACGTTTCCAGAAACGTCGCCCGAGGCCACAAGCTGTCCTGTTGGGTTGAAAGTAACAGCCGAAGGCATAGCAGTATGACCGGACATACGCCCCAACAGTTGCAGGTCCGATCCATCGAGAGTCTGAGTCTTCTTCCAAACCGCAATTCTCCCGCCTCTTTCATCTCCGACAACCGCAGCCAACAAAGCCCCGTCACTCTGATCAACCACTGCAATCTGGCGTACCGGAAGAAAATGCCACGCAACTGCATCTTCCACAAACACGCCGTCAGATGACCGCTTCCAGGATTTGACCGTTCGATCTTCTGACGCAGTCCACAACGTTCCTTGATTATCAAAACAGAGATCTGTGATTGAACGTTTATGTGCAGTGATTGAGACTGACCGACTCTCAAGAGTGCCAATGTCATCCAGCCCAGTGGTAACCACAACGCTCCCGATAGCAGTACCAATAGCGAGCGAGTGTCCGTCGGGGGAAAGAGCCACGCTTGTGGCTTTCCCATTCCCAAGTATCTCAGATGAAATTTTCCATTTGTTGACCACTTGTTGCTCAGCTCCCAAACGTAGCACCTGAACAGTGCCGTCTGCCAACACAATTGCGCCAACTTTCCCCTCGGTACTCACGGCAAGGTCAACAACGGGTGCGTCACCACTATCAATGGCCGTCGACTGATTCGCCTGCCGCCAAAGCCATCTCCATTCCCAGCCTTGGTTCCGGCCCACGGAGTTTGGATTTCCCCTCAAATCAAGAAGAATTTCTCGTGCACCATCAGCTTCGTTACGGTCAAGCCTTGCCTTAGCCAAAGCAATCTTGGAGATGTACTCCTCGTACTCAGCTTCTTGCCTAGCGATTAATGCATCTTCTTTTGCCTCTTTCTCTTTAGCTTCAGCAGCGAGCGCAACTTTCTCTGCCTTCAAGGCTTCTTCTTTTGCCTCTTCTTCTTTGGCTTTGGCAGCAAGCGCAACTTTCTCTGCCTTCAAGGCGTCTTCCTTTGCCTCTTCTGCTTTGTCTTTGGCAGCAAACGCTTCCTCTTTCGCATTTTCTTCTTCAGCTTTGGCAGCCAAGGCTTCAACCTTGGCTGTATTGATCAGATACATAGCACCTGAGCCAAAAATGATAATGAAAGCGAGCATCGCCAACGCAACTTTGCGCAAGACCGCAACTCTGGCTGCATGCGAATCCCGGACCTTAATTGCAGTTTCCAACTCTTGCAGCAGTCCAAAATGCGTTGGATCATCTTGGCTCAGAAGCGATAATCCAAATTCGTAATCACCCTTATCGCAAGCGATTCTGGCATGAACCAGCTTGGTTTTTTCCAACCCTTGCTTCGCTTTTTCGTTATCTTCCCAAGATTTCAATGCTTCTGCGTAGCGAAAAGCAGCTCGAGAGAGCGGCTCATAGGAAGCTTCCCGTTGTCCTAATACCAGATCCTCAGTTGCTCGCACGGTCAGCGAAATACTTTCGGCGTGTTCTCGATACGCACGAATATCATTTTGAAAACTAGCAACATCGGGGTATCGATCTTCGGGCTTCGTTGCCATTGCTTTCATCGCAATATCAAGCAGTTCACCCTGTTCTGCTTCACTGACCTTGCGAATGGTATTACGTCGGACCGATTTTAGACACTCCGTCACACTCTTCGCTTTGTGAGGGGCCGAACCCGTCACAATCATGAACAAGGTCGCACCAAGAAGATAAACATCACTGGCAGGCCCAATTTTTTCCAGCGGTCCTGTCACCATTTCTGGAGCCATGAATGCTGGAGTACCTCCAAGCCCGGATGTTGCAAAGATCGAATCGTGCTTATCGTAACTTGCCGTTGGTAACGCCAACCCCCAGTCCATGACCATCACAACCCCAAAGTCACCTAGCATGATGTTTTCGGGCTTGATATCCCGGTGCACCACGCCACGCTCATGCGCGAAGCCAATGGCATCACAGGACTTCATCAGGATTTCTAGATTCTCTTCACGCGAATTTTTTTTGATTACCTTCGACCAAGGCGTCCCAACAACTCGCTTCATCGAATAGAAGAGTTCATTTTCACTCGTGACAGCCACATCATGAATGGGCACGATATTGGGGTGATCAAGATCACCTGTCACAATTGCCTCGGACAGAAACTGCTGCCTGCGTTCCTCTTCAACACTCTTAAGCTTACCAAGACGCTCCAGTTGTGCGCGTCGTTCCCCATCCAGTGGCTTAATCAACTTCAACGCCAAGAGACGGTTGAGTGATCCCTGCCTAGCTACGAACACGTCTCCCATGCCACCCTGACCGAGCTTTCTGACGAGTCGATAGTCATCGTCAGTATTCTGTTTGCCCTTCACTGCGCCGACAGTCCGCTCACGCAATCGGCTGAACTGATAATCAACCCAGGTTCTCCGCGGTCCGGAACCAGATTCAACTGTCTTGCCAGCTTTGGGTGCTTCACCCTGTCCTGAAAAACTCCAAGCGCTAGCCTCCTCATCCGACAGTTCACGAGGATTGATAGTGCGTCCGATATCATCACTTTCCAGCGCAGATGAGTCGACCGTCTGCACACTCGGATCACTATCGTAGCCGTCATAAGTGGCTTCCTGAGCATCCCTGATTGTGGATTCAACTTTCCCCGGCCCACCTGACCCTTCGCTCCCAGCACTGGGGCGAATAACCGGCTGGCCGAGTGACTGACCATCACCATCGGGTTCAGTCATGACCGTTTGATCGATGTCCCCCTCCATCACTGTCTTATCGAGATCCTCAGACGAAGACTCATCGTCTTGAGATTGTGGCTGCACATCATTGCTAGCCTGATCATCAATCATAAAGGTTGCGTCCAAGTCGTTGACTGTCGCATCAACATCAACCTCAGCATCGCCATCATCCTCTTGGGCTCCAGGGGCCCTATCATTTTCCAACAGTTGGTTGCCGCTACTTTCCTCCGTTGTGTTTGCGTCTAATCCTTCTAGCGTCGCGTTTGGATCAAAACCATCGGCCTCACCAACCTCGTCCGCCTCAACCGATTTGAGTCCGACTACTGCCGCCTGCTCATCTGTCTTTTTCAGATCGAGACCAACAGGTGCATCAAGACCGACAACTGTTGCATCAAGGTCTCCACCGCTTTCCCCGCTGTCACTGGAACCATCACCTTCAGCTATATCACCGACAGTTCCGTCACCCGGGCTCTGACCAGCATCCTCTTGCAAGTCAATGGATTCAATACCCGCAACGGTGGCGTCGAGATCCACTTCAGGGCCATCATCCAAGCTATCTGCTCCCTCAACATCTCCTGCAGTTCCATCGGCAGGCTCCCCATGGTTTACTTGTGATGCTAGCGGTTCTGCATTCTGCATACTCTCAGCATCGCTCTCCTGAGGAACGGGCTTCGACTCATCATCTTGATTGTTCTTGTGATTGACCATTTCAATTCATTCGATCTGAGTGATCTAAATTGTCTCTGAGTCGTGTAGTCTCTCTACCGATTCTCGTCTTGCCGCAAACCGTGCGGACCGGGACAGCTTCTTCCGCTCCAACTTCTGACGCCGCCTGTGCAAAGCAGTCGCGAGGGCAACGCTGGCTAAAGAAAATTGCAAACCAGTTTCGAGTTTAGCCTCTTTTTGCCATTGCCCAGGACCACGGTCGACATTGTCTACCTCATCTTCTGCAACCGGTTCGCCCACCTGTCCTGTCGCCAAGCTATCACCTGAAATTTCATCGTCTACAAGACCAAGCGGATGAACAGCAGAAATAGGGATCATCACTCCTGCCTCCGTCATTGGTTCCCATGAAGAAAACCCGAGATGCTCCAAACTCAGATTCAAAGGAGGTTCAACACCACCCTTTGGCTGGATACTTCGACCTGCTTTATCGTCGGTTTCTTCATCTTGATCTTCGCTTTGTTGTTCGGCCTTCCGATCTCGATTGCCTTCGAGGGGCTGTGCCTCTTTTTGCTCCGAGACCTCCTCAAGCACTAGCTCTCCCTCATCTAGGGCATCTTCCGGAATGACAGGCTCACCGTTCCGAACATCAAATCGCAGAATGACCCGACTGAATGTATCACCCAAAATATATTCAATTTCGTAGCTACCATCGGGCAAGGAACGCTGCAACTGCTGCAAGTTGTCACCAGTCATAATCTTGTCCGCCAATCTCAGAACCTTGTAGGGTTCCGCACTTTGGTCCGGCCGCAAGACACGTAATTGAAAATACTCATCCCGTGCGGTAGAAACAAAACCAGTCGTATTTGCAGAAGTAATCTCCAACTGAACAGTAACGGCAGACAATTCCACAGCCGGAAGAAGACTTGCAATCTCAATTACCGGTATGACTTCACGTTGCGGCAGAACGGGGACCGAAAAATCCGGGGTACTGGGGACATTAAAACGATGATGCCCACTCTCAAGGCCACGCTCACTCCCCGGTGGCGAGGCAGGGTTATCGGTTGAGCTTACAACACCGCCAATGATCGACTCAACTGGCGAAGTATCCTGCTGAACAAGTCCTGCCTGAACAAAAATCGATTCGTGGTGTCGCACCGCAAAACGAACAACAATTGGGCTTGTAACAGCAGTTCGACCATTCACCCGGCTGAACAGCAGGTCCAAGTCCGTGTAGTAGTGATCTAAACTCAAATCTCCAGTTCCGGGTGAAACAACTGGTGTCCCTGTTTGACCAACACCGTTTACGCCAACTGAAATGTTCAAATCACCGGACAAGCCGCTCAATTGCTGATACCTCTGACTCGGCGCTCCCCAGTCCACCTCCAACGCCAAACCTCTCTCGCCTGAATTCCCAATGTTAACCGACAGTGTACCAAGAAGATTTCGAGGGTCGACTTGTGTCAGTTGAGATGTAGAAACAGTCGAGGGATCGTAGAAAGCCGACTCCGCAGGAAATACTCCACTGACTGGAATGGTAACCCCATTATCGTCGATGGTGTATTCGGCAGGACGAGGTGCCAAAACTCGAGCGGTACCCTGATTTACCCCAGTAAACAACTCAACATCGGTACCCAGTACGAGGGAGTCAGACTGCAGGTGTATAGCACGAGCCTTCAATGACGGCCCTGACCCTATCGTCATCGTTCCCGTCACGGGTTCCGCATACTCGGCAGTTATTTTATCCGCATGAAACTGGACATTATCCTCCAATTCAATGACTGCCGACCCATTCACTGCACGAAAGTCGATTCGTCCCATTGAACCAGTCGCAACTACTTCCGGGTCGTTTTTCAAGTCTAAGCCATCGCCATCAACACCATCCAGAAATCTCAGATTCCCACCCTCAACAACGAGTTCAATCTCACCATTTACATTCGTCACCAGATCCTCCAAGGCAACTGCAAGCCCTGACTCAACTGGAACCGACTCAGATGCCCCATTGAATTGACTTCTTACGACGCCCTCAATCTCAATGCTTTGACCTGCAACTTGTCCAATAACAAGATCTCCTCCCGCAGCCATTTGCTTCAGGTATATCCCAAACGCACTTTCCGCGGAGAGACTGTCGATTGCCAAGTCCAATGCCTGCTCATTGACTAACGCATCAACACCATTCGTACTGCCAATTTCTCCACCTGCTCGAAGTGCAACAATCGTATTAGCGGAAGAAACCATTTCCTCAATATTGGCAGCACCTACATTGCCATCAAGAATATCCGCATCTGCTTCAAGAACCACATGATTTTGCAAATCATTGTTCATCATGATTCGCCCAAGTGTAATTGTTCCCCCGGAAATGCCGAGCAACTGCGATCCACCAACCGTAACAGTGGCGTTTCCGAACATCGTCCACTCACCTCCAGCCTTCAGAAGCAAGTCCCCGCCACTGACCACCGAACTCGTCGCCCCTTGGACCAGATGATTGCCGGTAACCAGCCCAACATCACCTGCAACGCTGTGGATTCTGCCTGTCTGGTCAAAGTCATGAAGAACATCAACAAGAATGTCCCCAGATACGCTTGTTACAGAATCAGCTAACGTCATGTCATTCACAGCGACCAGGTAAACGCTTCCCAAACCACC
>NZHC01000130.1 GCA_002689655.1 Rhodopirellula sp.
GACCGCCATTGAATTCTCCCGTGTGATACAAAGTGAGGGCGGTAGTATGAGTGATGAAGTGGTGAATGCGTACCGGCGCATGTTTCAGCGGGAACCCAACGCAACCGAACTTGAGCTAGCAAGGCAAGTTGTGAAAGAACATGGGCTACCAACGTTGGCAAGGGTACTTTTCAATTCCAATGAATTCTTGATGTTGCCGTAGGGTCTGATTGCGTGAATAGAACCTCATCAAAAATCCTAAGCACTGTGGGTCGCCAGTTTTTATCACGTCGCGATTTCTTGGCGAAAACAGGGACGGCCGCCGGATCGATCGCGCTTGCAAATCTGCTTGAAGGTGATCGGCTTTTAGCGGCGCCGAAAATTGACCCCAGAAATCCTCATGCGCCCAGGCAGCCACACAACGAACCGAAAGCAAAAAATGTTCTCGTCATTTTTTGTGCTGGTGCATGCAGTCAACTGGAGACATTTGACTACAAGCCGGAACTGATCAAGCGGGATGGCATGCCTTTGGAGGGAGGTCCTGCAGTCACCTTTCAAGGACCAGCTGGAAACCTTGCTCGGCCGCAGTACAAGTTTCGGCCTTACGGTGAAACCGGGAAAATGGTGTCGGACATGGTTCCCCATCTAGGAGGGATCGTTGATGATATCGCCTTTGTGCATACTCTGACGAACAAGTCGAACACTCATGGTCCTGCAGAAAATTTTCTTTCGACGGGATTCGTACTTGATGGTTTTCCAAGCCTCGGGTCATGGGTAACGTACGCACTTGGCTCAGAGAATCAAAACTTGCCAGCGTTTGTTGCGATTCCCGACCCACGCGGGGTGCCTCAGGCGAGTGTCAATAATTGGGGGCCGGGTTTTCTTCCTGCGGTCTTTCAAGGCACTCCCTTTAGCTCCTCGAATCCGATCCGAAATTTGAAACCGCCTGAAGTATTCGCGGGAGCAAAGGACTTAGCGGCCAGAGAGTTGCTGAAAAAGCTGAATCGTGAGCATCTGAAAAAGCATCCTGGTGATGATTCCCTGGCAGCAAGGATCGCCAGTTATGAACTGGCGGCACGCATGCAATTGTCTGTCCCCGAGATCAGCAACTTGAAAACAGAGTCGCCGGCAACCTTGGCTGCTTACGGTGCTGATTCACCCAACGAGCTCAAAGCGGGTTATGCGCGGAATTGTATTTTGGCCAGGCGGCTGATTGAAAAAGGAGTGCGCGTCGTGCAATTGTTCAACGGAGCGTACGCCAGCGGCGGCAAGCTTAACTGGGATGGGCATTCAAAACTCAAAGAGCAGTATGACGTGCATGGTGAAATCATGGACCAGCCTTCCGCTGCACTGTTCAATGATTTGAAACAGAGAGGTTTGCTCAAAGACACGTTGGTTGTTTGGTGTACGGAATTTGGACGCATGCCAATGTTTCAGAAGGGTGCGCAGGGCCGGGATCACAATCCATTTGGTTTTACCGCGTGGCTTGGTGGTGCAGGGATCAAACCCGGGGTCAGTTACGGAGCTACGGACGAACTTGGTTTCAAGGCAGTTGATAACGTTTCATCTGTTCATGATCTTAATGCCACTATTCTGCACTTGCTTGGTTTAGAACATGAACGCCTTACTTTCAGGCATAACGGACTGGAGCGACGTTTGACTGATGTTCATGGGCACGTTATTCACGAAATCCTAGCGTGAGCGTAAAAGTCTCTGGTGGTGAATTGCAAAAAGCGGGGCGTTTGCGGTCGGATCTCTGATGTGGTGAAGTCAGTGCATCTGCCAGCCAAGTTGGTTGGTTGGTTTGGTTTCGGCAACCTTCTGAAACCCAGTAATACTTTGAAACCCAGTAATACTTTGAAACCCAGTAATACTTTGAAACCCAGTGAGGCTGCAATGAGGCTGCAATATATGGATCGCGGTTGAGGGGTTAAACTTTCGCGGGTTGGTAGAGTTTTACCGCGAAGACCGCAACAAGACGCCAAATTGTAGACGGTGAGAAAAGCAAACTTCTCGTTTTGTGGTTCCTCATTCTGTACTTTGGCTTCTTTCATTTTTTTGCAGTGGATCTTCGAGTTTTAACCCATTGCTTGATTGATCCGCTGATTATGGTTTCGAAGCGCGCGACGTTCTGCTCCAACTGCTTAGTACTTGCTAGCGTTGGATCTGCGTAAAGGCGTTTGGAATCGATCACATCATGCCGATCATATGGACGTCAAATTGAGGTTGGCAAGCTTTTGCTGTTGACCAGATTTGCTTCTGCTGTCTTAGATGGTCACGCAAATCTTCTGATAGTGGACTGAAGAGTTTTGATTCTTTGTAGCTTACCGAAGCTGTTGTGAATCTTTGTGTCGTTCACGATCGCAAGGACAGACCCGCTGTCCGCGTTAATCATTCCGTGATGCCGCAGGCCGGATCGGAAATTCGCAGAAGGTCAGTGCTGCAATGTTGTTGGCGGCGCCACGGATGATTGCATCATCCTGCCTCCACGTCCCACCTCGGACGTAGGAGAGGGTCTTTGCCGTTGAAGGTTCGGCCAGTTTCAAAGTGAGGATTCTGTCGGTGCCGGAAACGGAGATCAGCTCAGCGGAAAGGTCATCAAGATAAAACCGTCCGAGGATTTCATCCTGCCATTTTACATTCTGATCAAAAACGAGTTTGATTGCATCTTTTCCGGTGCCGACATACGAAACACTCTGAATATTCGGCGGCGTGACAGGTATTTTCGCTTCCACACCGTAGTTGAATTGATTGACCAGCGGAAATAACTGCTTTGCCATCGCCGCATAGCCTTCCGCAAGGAAGTGGCAGCCGCCTCCGGGTCGAATCCCGAGAGTCGACATGATGCTCATGTTGGAGAACTGCCCGGGCAATTGTCGCTGCTGCTCCCGCAGCCTGTCGTTTTCCACCGACCGACTGCCACATGCTCCCGGCCAGATCTGATGAATGTAGTAGTGTTTGATGTTCGGGTAGTCTTCTTTCCAGGCTGCTGTCATGCGAAGGAAGTAGTCCTGATAATTTACCCAGCCAAATGTGCCGGTTGCCCCTGACTCTCCTTGGTCGTTTTCTCCCTGATGCCATAGCACGGCACGTACGCCGTGCGTCAGTCTTGCTTGTTGTAAACGCCACAGTAGTCGGCCGTAGATGGTGGCCACATCTGTCGGATCAGCCTCGTTGCGTTGGTGCTGGTCAACGCGTGTTCCCCCCTGGGCGCCATTGATGATACACATGGGGATTTTGTGTTTTTCGATGAGCAGCTTGCCCAGTTCGACACCCCAATAGCCAATCTGTAAATGATGGTGTTTCTGACCGCCGTTGAAAGACAAGGCATTGCCCCAGACCACGTCTCGGGCTCTGTCTTTGTTGGTCGTGGGTGTACCAAAGCTGCGCAACCACGGACTTCTGAAGGGATGGACGACGCGTTGGTCTGTCCATGCTTCGGCATTGGATTGACCCTGAATGACAAAGACGTCACCGCAGACCAGGTCATCAGCCTTTTCGAGTACGGTATCTACTTCACCACGCGTGATTCCAAACTCGGTGCGATAGGCGGTCAGTCCCGCCTGCAAATTTACGGCAAGGGAATATTTGTTTTCGGAGCTGACCTGTTGCCGCTGCGTGTCGAACAGTTGGTCACCGGCATAGAGTTTCAGAAAAACGGAATCCGCTGGTTCTTTGAGCGTGCCTTTGTAGTGAAGGGTTCCCTGACCACTCTCGTCGCGAGCATAGAACTGGTGGTCCACTGGTTTTTCGTCGGCGTCAGCGGTGCGCACAACCCATGGATCATGATTCGGTTCGGTAACGATGATGCTGGCAGACTGTGAAATCGCGTCACCGCCATTATCGAGGGCGAGTGCGACTGTCAGGGTGCCGCTGTTCTGGGCTCGCTTCAAGACCAGTTTTCCCGCGTCTGTTTCGCTGACCGTGGCCATTCCCGAAATTTTCCATGAGTAGTTCAGGTCGCCAACACCCTCAGATTTCATCTCTGCAAGGTTGACGATTGAGGGCGAGATCTCCAGTTCATCCCTTCCATTCCACGTCTGGGGAACTTCGAGCGTGTAAACAGGATTTGGGATGCGTTCCCGGATGGTAATTGGGAGGGTGTGCGTCTTCACACCAGATTCCAATACCGCTTTGAACAGCAAGTTGACCGTTTTGCTTTCGGCAATCCGTCCTGAGTTGAACTCATAATTGAAACTGTCGACGGCAAGGATTTCCTCCTTGTCTCCATCCTGCAAAATCCAGTAGACCTTTCTGGCTCCTCCCGCTTTTGCTGACAGGGCGATTGAGGACCCCTCCTTCATCACCAAGTTTGACTCCGAAACCGAGAAGGCATTCCCATCCTGAACTAGTGGACCAACCAGCGAATTCAAAGGCTTTTGGTTCTCGACACACAGTTTCAGCCAGTTGGACGAGCGGGCTACGGACTCGAAGCGTACCTCGTCCATGGCTCCATTGAATGGTCCACGTCCGTTCCCATGATCACCTAGATCGACTGGCGTTGATGCAGGGGTGCTCAAGATGCCGAGCTTGCTAACCACCTCGCTGTTGTTATCAATTGTTCTGTTGAGAACCCCATCAACGTAAAAGCGAACCATGTTCTCCGACACGCTCAGCGCGATATGCCGCCATTGGTTACGGGGCAGGGTACTGGCGCATCTGGGGTCAAAGCCGTAGAGATGAAAACGCGGTTGCCCTCTGCCCGTCATCGTGAAGTACGACAAGCCCATATTCGGCTTCTGTCCACGCTCCGGTTCACCCCAGCCACCAATCGACGCCTGTGCCCAGTTGTGGCTTTCGAAGTTTTTGGGATTTACCCATGCAGACATCGTCCGGTCGGCGTTACCCGAAGGCATGCAGGTCACCCGTCGATCCCGTTGGGCGCCCGGAGGACGGACGACAAGAAATTTGTTCATGCCAAACTCCTGGGCGTCACCGATGATGCCGCTGGTATTGGTGGTTGGCTTGTCGGGCCTGTTGAATCCGTCAAGATTGTTGGAAGTTGCGTCCTCCAGATTGTCTCCTAAATGCCAGACACCGGCAAACCCTGTCGACGTCTGGAACACCTGCTCGCCGTTGCTCTCGCTGGAAGCCTTGTCGTTGCCCCAATGCATCTTGATCACCTGCTGATCATTGCCCTTGATGGTCGGGATCCGAACCCAGACCGCGGCATTGCCTGCCGATGTATCCCAGCGTTCCATCTGGTAGGCCAGTGGTTTGCCATTGGCGGAGAAACGAATGTCCTCCCCCTGAGGCTTCGCCTGACTAAAGTCGAAAAAGTCCTGGTTCAACCGGACCAGTAGCGGAAAGTCTATCTCCAACGCGGATGCGGGTAAGTTCGCTCCATCGGGCGTTGTAACGATGTACATCGAGCCTGCGTTTTTCCAAGCACCGTACTGGGCCGCCGTTTCACGCAGACCCAAGGTGAGCATCGCCATCAGGATCAAAAGGAATTTACAAGGCATGCCACTGTCCTAGGAATGTGTGAATTTACTGAGTTCCGCAGGTATTCCGGTTCGCTGGGGTCAAAGACTACCAGATTCCCAGACTGTCCAGACTGCTCGGCCTGTCAGGCTATTCAGACTACGATTTTAGCACTGCTGGCACCGTTGCAGGGAAGTCTGAGGAGGAACCGCAAGCCAGGGCATGTTTCGCATCCACCAGACTCAGGACGTCCACGTTCACATTCGACAACTGCTATTATTGGGATTGATCAGAGGCGATCGCAACCAAATGAAACGAATGGAAGGAACACGAAGTGGTGAATAAGTGTCTCGCAGCTATCGCCGTATTCTTGTGTGCGTCAACACCGGGAATCGCAGATGATTTCTCAGTGGGGAGATCGCGCGTCAATGCATCAGTTTTCAAAAAGTTGGCCAAGGGTGTTAATGTCGACACTGCACATCCGGACGCGGGAGTATGGCCGAAGATTCAACATGATCGCGCTCACTTTCAGGCTGCCGCCGACGCCGGCTTCGATTCGGTTCGGGTCATGATTCCGTTTAACGCTAATTACGAGTCTATCCAGAAACAGATCAAGGATGCATTATCGAATGATCTGGCCATCGTCGTCTGTATGTGGGGATCGTCTGCGTGGTCCGTAAATCCACACTTGGGCGAGCAGCAGATAGCAGATAAGTGGAGGGAATTGGCCGAAGCGTGGAAAGAGTTTCCGAACGATCTTGTGTTCGAGATACTCAACGAGCCTCAAGGAATCGGGTTCATGAAGGCGACCGGCGCTGAGAAAGTAATGCCGTTGTATAACGCCGCCGTGCAAGCAATCCGGGATGTCGATCCTGATCGCCCGATCTTGATTGGCTCGCCGGGTTCGAACGATTCAGAGTTTCTAGATCCCTATGTCACTGACAAATACCTGACCTATACGTTCGATGATGGCAAGGGATTTTACGAGGACACCAACACGGGGGTAGCTATCCATTTTTATAGTCCAAGACATAAAGATGGTTTGAATTTTGCCATGTGGACACAGTCTCTCAAAGGCAAAGATTGGAAGTCTCCCATTTTGACCGAGATAACCAATGCGGCGAAATGGAGAGATAGCATCGGACTCAATATTCCGATCATTACGACTGAGTGGGGCTGTTGGCAGTTTCCGCAGCGTTCAGAGCAGGAATTATCACAATGGCTGGATTACCACATGTCTAATTTCACCACCTACAAGCTGGGTAACATGTGGTACACAGGAATACAGAATAACCAGAGGTCATTCGGAATATTCGATTCTGAACTGGGCTGGAACCAGACCGTGTTGGATAAGCTTACGGGTGCAAAACCAAGCGTGCTGCCATCCATTTCTCAGGTAATCAATGGTGAATTCTTTGCGCCAGATCATGCATGGATTCTGACCTCGAACAAGATCAAACGCGAATTCATTCATGGCAAGCAAGCTTTCAGCGGTTCCAGCATGCTGAAACTGACCATCCCTGATGGCGTGCAAGGACAGTTGTATTTGCAGACGTACAAAGGAAAAAACGAGTACATGGGGGCTCCCGCCAGAACTTTGCTGCACCTGATCAAAGGGCAAACCTATTTAATAAGTTTCATTGCAGCGAGTGAAGATGGCAACGGACAGATCAAACTAATGCTCAAAAATGCCAATACCGGGGACACGCTCTACGACAGCCGTCAAACTGAACATGCGTGGATTGAGGTCGGTAAAGAACCACGTACTTACACGCGACTTTATACGCACACTGCGGAAACTGAAATGGATGTGCGCCTTGAACTGGATGTAGGTTCCAGAGGGCAGGTTCTTTATCTGGATAAGGTGGAGTTCATCAGGCATTCTCCATCTGCTCAAAGGCTCCGCAAATAGACCTCTGCTGCATGGTTTGTGTCAGCCATGACGATAGGGAATGCAACGCTTGGCGACTGTCGTTGGCCCGGAATCAAGCCGATGCGAAGCCCACTGCAGGGTCATGCCATCAACTGCTCAAGGGGGCCGGTAAGATCGAGATGTTTCAGATTGGAGTCCGGTTGCCCAAAGGTGTCCGGAATTTGCATGCCGGCTGCGTGCATCAGTGACAGATACAGACTGCTTACGGTGCGGTGACCTTGGTCGCCATACTTGGGGTACTCAAGATAGCGGCCCGCGGTCAGTTTGCCGCCCAGCCCACCTAGCAAGACGAATGGCCAGTCGTGCCCTGCGCAGTGATGATCGCCGGACGAGCAGGACATGTAAACGATCATGGTGTTGTCCAGCATGGTTCCGTTTCCTTCCGGAATGCTGTCAAACTTTTGTGCCATATTTGCAATCTGTTTCAGCTGCATTTTTTCGATTTCCATCCGCGCCTGATGTCCCGTCCATCCATTGGAAGCAGTATTTTCCTGCAAGTGACCTAGGGAGTGGACGGAGTTGGAGAGCCCCAGTTCCGTGTACTTCACACCCAGTGTGTCCGGACGCAAGGTGATGACATTCGTCAGGCCAGCGATCAGAGCCGCAGTGGCGATTTCGAAGTGGGATTCGATGCGGGCAGAGGGAGCCATTGAATCGAAGCGATCGGTCAATTCGGGAGCATGCTCCTGAATGCGGCCTGTGAGCGCGGCCTTCTTCTCGTCGATGCTTCTCAGCGACTCGAAGGAATTCATGTANAGTGCGAAACGTTCTTTTTCATCTCCAGAGAGTTGCNTCTCNACACGCCGGGCGTCTNCNGTCAGNAAGTCCATNAGTTTGCCATTGAGCGCNAGTTTCTTTTCGAGTTGCTCNGGACTNGCGACGGCAGCACCGAAGAGTTCNAGNAATGCTTTGCGNGGCGACCCNTGNTAGGCNACCGGTTTCGCGGGACCGTANGCTGAAAGGTTGGGATAACAGTAGCTGTCTTCTGGCTTCCATCCGGGTTCCAGCAAACGTCCGTTCATCGCCATCCCGTACATGGGATAAGGACCGCCCGAGAGATGTTGCCCGAGCAGGCAATCCAGCGTCGGCGCCACAGCGACATTCTCGGAATCGTGCAGCGAAAGCGTCCCAAAACNCTTGGTGTGATTGCCTCGGAAGCCAACACCTGACAGGCTTTGTATGATTGTCAGACGATCCTTGAATGGATCCAGAATCTTCAGCTTCTCGGGGAGTTGACGGTCGGTCAGCGAGACGTCGACGAGCGGTCCCGCGAGCCGTCCTCGATTGCCGAGTTTCTTGCCGTCGTCCGGATTGATGAACTGATTCTCCAGACCCTCGGGGACGAGATTGAACTTGTCGATTCCAGACGACTTGACCACGAAGACAAACCTCTTGGGCAGACCCTCTTCATTCCCGGCCGCGTGTGCCTGAATCGACCGCAAGCATGAGGCCATTCCGAGAGACAACCCACCAACGGTGAGGTCCTTCATGACTTTGCGTCTTGAATGCAGCATGGTTTGGTTCGCCTTGTCTGATTTGGGACTGATGTAAGTGAGTGTAGGTGTGCGTGATCGACACTAGCGGCGGTACAACTAACGCCGGTACAACTAACGCCGGTACAGAAACGAATCTGAACTCAACAGAGAGATGACCAGAGATTTGAAACTCCCGCCATTCTTCAGGTAAGCCTGTTCCGCCTCGAGCAATGTCTTTGAATCGCTCAGCATTTCGTTTCGCCCCATGAAATAGCGAAACAAGTGCCGGATGAACGACTGGCGTGCGCGGTCCGAGTGTCCTAGGCGGTGCATCATTTCGACCGCGTTTTTGACATCGCCATCGACCTTGGGATCCCCTGAGAAGCCGATACTGCCCGACGCATCTGCTTCGCGGATTGAGAGTTTACCCTGTTTCAATTTGCGGTCGAACTCCCCATCACGCCTCGTGTAGATCTTGCCATCCTCGTCGAAGTAATGGTCCTTTCGATAGCGACCCCAGTCGTCGAACATTTCAAAGGGTTCACCCAGTGGATTGATCTTGCGATGGCACTTCCAGCAACGCTCCGCGCGCAGCGGTTCCATCCGTTCTTTGAGTGTTTTGTGCGGATCGGTTGGCACTGCTGCGTCGACGTCTGGCGGTACATCGCCGAGTACACCGGCAAGCAACCGTTCATAAATCCAAATGCCGCGATGAATCGGATCGTTGTCTTCATTCAGCGAATACGCCGCTAGCCAGGCCGGATGCGTCAACAGCCCTGCGCGTTGGTCTTTTGGCATTTGCAAGGGTTGTTCGAGTGGCCAATTCCACTTCTGCTCCTGAATCCGATTGTTGGTCGGCAAATTGTAAGGCTCAATGTAGAGTAAATCGCCAATGCCGCGTGACTTCCGCGTGAATGGATAGCTTGGGAATGGATGCATTCCGTTGTCTAGTGCTGTCTTATATTTCGCGACCGTCTTTTCTGCGTCTTTCCTTGCAGACTTTAATGCATTCTCTGCTTTCTCTGGCATATCGACAAAGTTGAAATCCCGCGAGATTTGCTCGCGGCGGATTTCAACCTGTGCTTCGACATAGCCTGAACCCATGACTTCGGTGATCCTCTCTTCGTAGCGTTCTCGAGCATATTCGTTGTTGCCGGGATGTGCGATAAAATACTCATTCGTCGTCAACAACTCGGCAATGACGTTCTGGTCCTTCTTCAAAACATGCTCGATCAACATGCGCGCGTCATGGATCAGCATATCCGTATTCCACTGCGGAATCCTCTCCGCTCGCTTCCGGTCGTTATCCTTGAACACGGTTCCGGCGCGGTGAAAGCCGAAGAACTCGTCGAAAAACCGCATGATCCGCGATAAATCCCTTCGATCCCAGTTCCCCGTTGTGAGTTGTTCGTCNANCAGTTGCTGNACNAGACGAGCCACATCCTGCTTNGTCTTCAATTNATNGTNNTGCAACGCCTCNCGAATGAANNTGTTTTGNTCCGGTGCTTTNTCAGTCAATGCAAACGCTAAGGCATGCGCTAACTCGTCNGAGGACAAATGTCGGCGNCCGTGCTCATCCACCTCGCCCTGTCCGAATTCCATCCGGTAGATCGACGGTGCGCTCAGGAACATCGCTTTGATGGTCGTTCGCAGTCCATCAAGATTGCCACCCGTCGTGATGCTCTGTTTGAGAAACGTAAGATACTTGTTCTGTTCCTCCGGCGTTGGGTAACGCCCAATCACCCGGAGAAACTCGCGTCGAATGACGTCCTGGAGCGTGTTTTCGCCTGGCATCGGCTTGTCATTTGCGAAATCCTTGAAGTCACCACGCTTTTCCCTCTCTGCCAGGAACGCATCAGCCACGATTATCGTCATCTGCACCGTGCTCTGATCCGCTAACGACATTGCCGCGTAGTCACGAATACCACGCTCCGAGGTGATATAGGTAAATGGGCTCTTTGCTTTTCCAAAGTTTTTGTAGAAGAAAATTTCTGAGCTGAATCGCCATAGTCGCGACGGTGAGAAAGGCAGCGTTTGGATCTCGCCGGAGAACAGCTTTTCATGATCCACCCAGTTGCCATATTCCGGCGCGAGCAGCTTTTTGCGGTAAGCCTCGCCCGAACCGGCAGTCAGTAGTTGACGATCGATCCACTCGATGACCAAGTTGCGTTCTGAATCGCTCGGCTGATTTTCTTCGTCAGGTGGAGGCATGTCTCCGGTCTTCAGTTGCTCAAGAATTTTAAGCCATAGAGCCGACGTCTCGCCCTTTGTGAAATCAAACGGAGCCTTGTGCAAAGCCACCTTCCCTGCTTGCGTCTCCTCTCCATGGCAACCAATGCAATGGGACTTCACCAACTGGCGAACCGAAGCCTCCTGCTCCATGCCGAACGCAGCTTCAAGACTGGTAAAACCCAGAACAAGAATGGCGACGCTGGAAATTCGAAGAAACATTTGCAATCAGATTTCGTTGCGTGTCATGTTGAAAAAATTGGGGCAGGCCGCTTTCGCATGCCGTATGTACGATGGCTTACAGCAGCACGCCAGTATACTTCAGAATAGGGCTCGGAATGCAGAGTTTAGCGATCGCATCGCACCACCCCAATGATGAAAGGCCACTGGCGGTCTTTACAAACGGAATTTGAACACCCCAGAGGCTGGGGTGAACCCGCAGAGGCAGGTGTGCGGAACTGAGGGGACAAGCCAGCATCGGGCGGTTCGCCCGAAACGTTCATCAAAATTTCGCCCGAAACGTTCATGCTGAGGAGCGGTTTCCAGCTGCATTCTGTTCTCCGGCGAGGCCGGAGACGGGCTTTGTGGTGGGAGCTTGTTTGGTCGATTTCGCAGGTTATTTCGCCTTTGGGATGATCGCCTTCGGGCTGCCGCCGTCTTGTCCTTCCGCGTCCTGTTCTTCGGCGTACTTACGCACGTCGCCGGTGATCTTCATCGAGCAGAACGTGGGACCACACATCGAGCAGAAGTGCGCGGTCTTGGCACCTTCGGCCGGCAAGGTTTCATCGTGATACTCAATCGCACGTGCCGGATCGAGTCCGAGCGCAAACTGGTCCCGCCAACGAAACTCAAAGCGAGCCTTGGAAAGTGCGTTGTCCCGGATCTGAGCCGCAGGATGTCCTTTCGCAAGGTCAGCTGCGTGGGCTGCGATCTTGTAGGTCACCACACCCTCGCGAACATCATTCTTGTCGGGTAGCCCCAGATGCTCTTTGGGAGTGACGTAGCAAAGCATCGCACAACCGTACCAGCCAATCTGTGCCGCTCCGATACCCGAGGTAAAGTGGTCGTAACCCGGGGCGATGTCGGTCGTCAGTGGGCCAAGTGTGTAGAAGGGTGCCTCGTGGCACCACTCGATCTGCTTTTGCATGTTCTCTTGTATCAGGTGCATGGGCACATGCCCGGGACCCTCATTCATCACTTGGCACCCTTTGGCCCAAGCGCGTTTGGTCAGCTCGCCCTGTACTTCCAGTTCAGCCAACTGTGCGTAATCGTTCGCATCGGCGATCGAGCCAGGTCGTAAACCGTCACCGATCGAAAAGCTAACATCGTAGGCGGCGCAAATGTCGCAAATTTCGTCCCAGTGCTCATACAGAAAATTCTCTTTCTCGTGGTGAATGCACCACTTGGCCAGGATGGAACCGCCCCGGGAAACAATTCCCGTCATCCGTTTGGCTGTATGAGGTACAAACGCTTTGAGCACTGCCGCGTGAATGGTGAAGTAATCGACACCCTGTTCTGCTTGCTCAATCAAAGTGTCGCGGAACAGTTCCCACGTTAACGCCTCGATGCTTCCGCCTGTTTTTTCCAAGGCCTGGTAGATCGGAACGGTTCCAATCGGAACCGGGCTGTTGCGGATGATCCACTCACGTGTTGCGTGAATATTCTTTCCGGTCGATAAATCCATGACGGTGTCAGCACCCCACTTGGTCGCCCAACGCATCTTCTCGACTTCCTCGTCGATGGTCGAGGTGACAGCGGAGTTACCGATGTTGGCATTGATCTTTACCAGAAAATTCCGGCCGATAATCATCGGTTCATTTTCCGGATGGTTGACGTTGGCTGGAATGATCGCGCGACCTCGGGCAACCTCGGAACGCACATATTCAGGTGTAATGAAAGCAGGAGTCATCGCTCCCCAGGATTGTCCCGGGTGCTGGTGATTCAGGCGATTGCGGGGCACCTGCGAGTTCGGGTCAACTTCGGAAGGCCGGGGCATTTCGTAGCCTTCGGGCGTGGAACATAGCTGTCGAATTCGTTCGGACGCTTCTGGCGGTAGATCTCGAAGATTCGGATACTTGTCAGCAATCGTCTCGAACTCTTCTTTACGCCCGAGGTTTTCGCGAATGGCGATGTATTCCATTTCCTGCGTAATGATTCCCTGATCCGCATACCACTTCTGCGTAACCGGATGCCAGTCAGCGTTGTCATCGCTACTACCTTTGGCTCGCAATGGCTTGCGTTTCAGGCCAGGGTATTCCTTGAGTCGGTTCTTTGACTTTTTCAGCTGGTTGTACTTTTCCGAATGTGCCTCGGAGAGATACCCGTTGTCTTCTGGCTTAACCTCGCGACCCGTGTGTTCTTCGACATCGGCCCGATCCAGAATCCATTGGCTTCTCAAGGCAGGAAGGCCTTGGGTTACATCGCCAGCGAAATCTGGATCTCCCCATGGGCCCGAGCAGTCATAGACTCGCACGGGTGCATTCTTTTCGATTTCCCCGTTGGGATGCTCTGTGTCAGAGACGCGAATCTCGCGCATCGGGACTTTCAGTCCTTCGTGAATTTCGCCTTCGACGTAAATGCGTGTCGAATTGGGAAAGAGGGTTGGATCTTCTTCAATCGCTCGAATTTCTTCAGCGTTGTTCGTTCCCTCAGTAACCTGCCCCGAAAAATCACCACGTTGATTGGCGTTGTTCAATTGATTCAACACTGGCATTTTTGGAGAATTCATTTCTTCCCTTTAAGTTGCAATCAGGAAAAGACGCGGAGAACAGAGAACGGCTAAGTCCGAAAGAAAATTTACGCTGCCGTCTCGCTCCCTTCGCCGGTATGACCCGTATCAGGTTCGAAGGGTTGTTTGGAATCATGCGGTCCAAAACTCTCAGTCCAGAAAGGACACCCCTGCGGTTGAAAATAAGTATCGCTTTTCAATGATTCATGGTCAACACCCACACGCTTTGGGATTCCAGAGGCAAACACTGTAAATTGCGGTGAAAGGTGCCTGAATTAAGTATCGCAATCTAGGTTTTCGCAGCGGGCATTTTCACCCAACCCACGCGGCGAGATGGACACGACTTCCGTCAACCAAAATGGGTGAAGTAAATGTTCGCAATGGCGGCTAGTACTGGGTTCGCAAGAACGGCGAAATCCATTTTCAGGAACGCAGGGCTCGGTTTCTGACGGGTAACGGCTGGCAATTTGAACAACGTTTTGCTCGGATTGATCCAGTTTGCGCCGAATGTTCCAGAACGGTGCTGTGAAATTTCCCATCCATCAACCGAATACAGAGGAGCCTGAGTCGTCGTTGAACTTGCCACTCAGTGAGGGAACCGTTGGATGCCTCAGCAGAATAACTCGCGTGTCCGTCAACAGCGCCATTTCATTGCCCACCCCATCGCCTGCATGTAGCAGGTCGTGGATTGGTGGGGCAGCAAGTTCGCTGCTGAATGCTTCAACGGTAATTCCGGTTTTTAAGCGATTTCGCAAGGCTTTTCGTGCTGTGGAGAAGCTGCCCAAGCATGAGGGTAGCGAACCGAAATTGCTGCTACGTGATGTCCGATTTCATCTGCTGCTGAAAATCACTCATTGTCAGGTTCGCTGCGACGACATTTCCCGTAATGACGTTTCCCGTAATATCGGGGGGCAAGGTGTTCGTTGTCTTGCTGTGTCGTGTTGAAATTCTGCGGTAAGTGGCAGGCATCAGGTCAGCAAACGAAGGGTACAAAACTGTGGGGGCAAGCGTTCTTCTTTCAGCTAGCATTTAGTAGTGGTAAAGACAAAGTCTGGCTGCGTTTTTTTGTGTCTAAAGTCTTGCGTGGTCACTGCACGTGGCCATGGAACCGTCTCAGGAATTCGGCACAGCACAAAAATAAGAAAATATTTTCAAAGCAAGATTCACCATGATCAGACCCCTCCTCTTCCATTTCATCCTTTTTCCGGCACTTCTTGTTCCTGCAGCCGCCGAAGAAGCTTGGCAGGTCACCAGCAAGGCTTGGGATGCCCTTGCTGCTGAAGACTGGGACGGCGTCGAAAGGCTTGCCAATCGTGCGACCCGGGCTTGGGGAGCCAACGCGAAAAAGACCAACGACGGGCTGAGCAAGTTTCCATCTGCAGATGAAGCCAAAGTTTTCGCGAACCTGAACGAATTAGCGACAGTCATGTTTCTTAAAGGAGAGGCACTTCGCAAGAAAGGCGATACCGATGGCGCCCTCGCTGCGTACTACACTCTGCTCGCCGACTACAACTTTGGGCAGTGTTGGGACCAAAAGGGATGGTGGTGGCAGCCAGCTGCGGCTGCTCGCGACCAGATCAGAAAACTGGCACCGGGATCGCAAGCAGAGATTCATCTGGATACCGATCCGCTGAAAAAGTCGCTAAGACTGCCCGGTAAGAAGGGGATTTGTTTTACCCTTCGCGAAAAAGGCAAGGCAGGTTCATGGCAGCAGAATGTCCCAAGAACCGAAGCCGTTCAACCGTATTGGAATTATTCCTGGGGCATGGAGCGGATCGAGCAACAACCAGCCGAGATCGCTTTCATGCCGATGGTTTGGGGAGCTTGGGGACAAAAAAGTCTTCAAGCGAGTTTGAATGCTCAAGTGGTTCCAAAGATCAGGTCAGGAGACGTCCGTTGGGTGTTGGGTTTCAATGAGCCCGATAAACCAGAGCAGGCGAACATGCCATGCACAGAGGCTTTGAAATATTGGCCCATGTTGGAGGCGCTGAATGTTCCGCTTTGTAGTCCGGCTTGCGCCAATCCTCTGAGCGATGTTGATGCCAGCACGCAAGGCGTGAGAGGAACCTGGATGCGTGACTTCATCAAGCTCGCTGACGAACGTGGTTACCGGATGGATTACATAGGCGTTCATTGGTACGGAGGTCCGAGCCCGACTGCATTCAAGCGGCGTATGGCTGAAATCTACAAGGCTTACGGGGAGCGACCTTTATTGATCACGGAGTTTGCCCTCGCAGACTGGGGCGCAAAAACACCCCAGCAGAATTCGATCAAACGCGAGGATGTCCTCGCATTCATGAAGGATGTCTTGCCTTGGATGGAACGTCAGAATTGGATCGCGGGTTATGCGTGGTTTTCGTTCGAAATCGATGATCCCAATGGCACTTCTTCTGCCCTCTTCGATGGTGATGGCAATCTGACGGCGAGCGGACGGTTTTATCAGAGCGTCACGAACGAGAAACCTGATGGTGACCAGAGCATTGCGTTCTAGGAGATTCGCCCGACGCGATCAGGGCCGGAAGAGGGGCCGATGTAGGAAGGTAATTTTACAGCTGCTGGCAAATGCAGTTGAGTAAACAATGCCTCTCCATGTCTAGGGTGTTTGTTCAGCCCTTGCTCGTAAATTAGACTGCAAGGATTGTTCTTGATGCATCCAATGATTCAGGCGGAATTTATGAGAGGAAACGACGTGGTACCCACGGTTTTGCGACTTTGTTTTTGGCTTGCAATATCTTTATGGTCAACCAGTGTGGCTGAGGCTGCAGATTATCCTGCTTTTGAACCAGTCAAAGCATTGTTTGCTGCGATGTCCGAGAAAGATGGCAAGGCGATGCAAGATACTTCCACAGAGGACTTTCAATTACTCGAGCATGGCGAAGAATGGAGCATGCAGAAACTCGTCGCTGTGGTTCAGGCCAACGGGAAACCGCATCAGCGGAAGAACTTCTTCAAGCAGATTCGAACTCGACAGACAGGTGATATGGCTTGGGTGAGCTACTGGAATAAGGCAGAAATCCAGCGCGCGACAGAATTGAAGATTCTCGTTTGGCTTGAGAGTGCCGTCATGGTCAAAGTTGACGGCAAGTGGAAAATCCAGATGCTGCATTCAACACGCGTGGAACCAGACAGACAACCCAAGGATATTGAATGGGATCCATTAGAAGAGACTCATTGACTTGACTTGATGGAGTTAGGTGGGGTGGGGCTCCAGTCCCGTTAGAGCAGGGCGCCAAACGCGTTGATGGGTTCTCGTCACCGCACAGTTGAAGGTGCGAGCGTTGGGTCGGGGTCGCCGACTACCCCAATATCGCCCAAACGCCACCCGAGTTGGCAGAGTTTTGGTTTCAAGAAACCAAAACTCTGATCAGGTCTTGCCTAGTGGAAGCGTCGCTGAGTGCGACTGAACAAACAATGCGTGGCCGCTTTTAGCCTGAATAGAAGGATGTCGGCAATGGTACTTTAAAGTGCGGTGGTGCGTGGGGCAAAGTCAAGCAATGAATCACGTGAGCGTACCCGGCAGATCTGGGAGCACAATTCTGGGAGAACATTGAGGGGTACTGCGTTTGACCGCTTCGTTCCCATCAAGCATCGCTTCTTACGGTGCTGCTGAACTGATTGACTTGACGTTCAGAATTGTTCGCTTTGCGATTTCAACTCCCTTCTGAGTGCGAAGCGACCCGGTTACCACAATGGGTTTACCATTGAGTCTTTCCACGGCTGAGCCAACCGTCTTTTCGTTCCGCAGGTCGAGTTCCCATATCGTTTTACCGAAACGGATGGTGGTGCCGGTTGTCTCGCCGCCAAGGGCAAAAATTCCATGCTTGAGTGTGCCGCGCACTCGTACTTCGATTATCTTCCCGCTGGCTAAACCGGCCAGCGGCAATTTGGTCGGCTTCCACTTACCGTTCTCTTTGATCTCCAAGTTGCTGACAGTTTTACCCTCGACTGGCTTGCCGTTTATAAAGCATTTCACGTTCGAGCGGACAATAAACACTTGAACGTGTTGACGGAAGTCCTTAGTGCGACCGCGTTGGTAGCTGAAGCTGATCTGCTCGGGAAAAGACTCGAGCACAATGAATTCAATGCGGTCCTGCCCCGAGCCACGCCAAGCAAAAAGAATAACCTCCTGTTTGCTGAAATCGACCTCATGTTTCAGAGCGGACAAATTCTTGGCATCGAAGTACGTGGCAGCTTTGGCAGCCGTCTGGATCACCAACGGTTTCTCAGCGCCGGCCACGTCGAATGCAGCGGTTTTTAGCTGGAGTTTCCCAATTTCCTTGATGGGAGGGTTAGCCCAGCCGGCGGTAGCAAACAACAGTGATAGGAGGGTTGAAGCCAGCAGATTTGTGGGCATGGAAAAGCTCCTGAAAAAATGGACCGCAGCATAGCTTGTGACACGCTGGCTAATGTGGGCGTTTCTAGGATCGTAGTTTTTTCAAACGGTTTAAACAATCATGGGCGGCCCGATAAAAAGGGCCGTTCCTACCGCGAACGGTATCTGTTTTTCGATAGTTAAGACTACTGTGTGATATCATTGAGTTCGGCAGATTCCACGCTACCCTGACCTTATTAGCGGATCTGTCCAGAATGGAACATCGATCGTTAACAAGGCTTACCTAATAAAGACAACGGATTTTCATGAAACAATTTAGCGCTGATTCGACGTCTCCTCATTCAATTCTACAAATCGGCAGCGTCGTTTTTCTTGGCGGTGGATTCGGTTGCACGAAAGACAACCAAGGTGGCAAGGCATGAAAGAAATAGCCCTGACTTCTGTCTCAGTGCGATTTGCCGCGATTATCGTGATCGGTTTGGGGCTGTTTGCGCCTGTTTGCCAGGGAGCGGACTTGCCGAAGACATTGACCGCGCTCGTCGAAAACCACTGCATGGATTGTCACGACGACACGAAGGAGGGTGGATTGAATCTTCTGTCGCTTGAATGGAAGCTTGACGATCCGCACATCAGCAGTGTTTGGGTAAAGATTCACGATCGGCTTGCGTCCGGGGAAATGCCGCCAAAGGAAGATAGCCGTTTAGACGAAATCGAGCGAGGCGCGGCGGTGAAGGATCTTGCGAGTCGAATAGTCCGGTTCCAAGAGAAGAGGTACGTGCAACACGGCCGCGCCGTTTCGCGACGTGTGAATCGTTTCGAATACGAAAATATCCTTCGCGATCTCCTGCACGATCCTCAACTCAAGATTGCGGATCAGTTACCGCTCGACGGTGAGGTCCATGGCTTTGCCAAAGTGGGGACTGCTCTTGATGTTTCTCATGTGCAGGTCGATGCCTACCTCGATGCGGCTGAGTTCGCCCTTCGTCGCGCGCTTGAGTTTCCCGCGGAAAAACCCCGGTCCACTACGAACCGTTACTATGCCCGCGAGGAAGGTCGGATGTGGGCTGGTGGGGGAAATGGCGGCTGGGCGCGATTTTCCCTCGCCCTTGAGGGGCTCGATATCAATGAGAAATACTCCTTCAACAAAAGAGGCTTTGATACAGCCAGGAAGGCTGGGGAGGTCCAGCCCGTGGGGACCATCGTCGACGATGCCGTGGCGGAACGCACCGGGCCCTGGCGCAAGTCCACCCGTCGCTCCAACCACGTCGGGGCTCACTACCTGGCTGACGACAACAAGAACACGGGAGCCTACGCGATCACGTGGAAGGCGACGTTGCCGAAACCCGGGACCTACGAAGTGCGGGTCAGCTTCGGTGGGGGAGAAGGGCTGGCCGGAACCGCACCCTATCAGGTTCGCCACGCCAAGGGTGAAACCGGCCTGACCATCGATCAAAGCCAGAAGCCGACCATACAAGGCCTCTGGTATCCCCTTGGGCGTTTCACCTTCGGTGCGAGCGGCGGTGATCCGAAAACCGAGCCGGTGGTGGCCGAGGTATCGCTGAGTAACAAGNACGCTGGCGGTTGGGTGATCGCNGATGCNGTNCAGTTCGTGCATCTGGATGATTTGAACGAGAACAAAGATGGAAACGCTTCGCGTGACCAAACGGCGCCATACCTCGAGGACGCATCCACTGCCATTTTTCGTGGAGCCTACACGCCGTTTTACTACGGTTTCGAAAAATTCAAAGCACCTGTCCGGGGCAACTACAAGCTTCGCCTGAAAGCGAGATCGGTGCTTCGCCAAACGGATTACGTCGACTGGGAAGGAGAGAAAAAACCGCGCCACTATCCGGACCTGGTGCTCGATGCGACGCGGCGTTATCCGACTCCGGTGAATGATCGCATCTTTGCCGGAAAACGCAGCGAGCCGGTCAAAGTTTATTCGTCAACCCTGTCTGAACCGAACACCCAGAGCATGTTGCCGATCGGGATGTTCGAAGCNNCGCCGGAAACGCCCGNAGTTTCTGAGNTGGAAGCNTTCNTGGANAAGGGCGCGATGGTGAANCTCGATTGCATGCGNCTNCCCAGCCCGATGGTTCCGGCNATGCCGCATACCATCCAGCCGACNGATGGCGGATATCCCGGGGTCGCTTTTCACTGGCTCGAGGCTGAAGGCCCGATCGTTAAGGAGTGGCCGCCCGCGTCCTATCGGACGCTGTTTGGCGACATTCCGTTAAAGCAGGCGGGGCGCCATGTCGAAGCGGTCTCGGAACAACCGATGAAGGATGCGGGCAAGCTGTTAGCGGCGTTCATGGAGCGGGTGTACCGGCGTCCGGTCGCGGAAGCGGAGTTCGACCGATTCTACCAATATGCGAAGCAACTGCTGAAGGAGGAGGCGTTTACGGAGGCGATGATTGCGACCTATTCGGCGGTGCTGGCTTCGCCTGAGTTCCTCTTTCACTGCGGACAACCGGGCGAACTGGATGATTTTTCCCTGGCCGAACGCCTCTCATTTTTCCTGGGTGAATCGATGCCGGACGAGCAACTTCGCGGCCTGGCTCGACAAGGAAAGCTTCGCGAGTCCAAAACGCTTCGAGCAGAGGTGGATCGCCTGCTCGACAAGCCTGAAGCGAAACGTTTTGTGAAGGAGTTCCTCAACTCCTGGCTCAAACTCGACGAGATCAACGACACCGATCCCGACCGGGAGCTCTATCCGGAGTACGCTGGAGACTGGTGGCTCGTGAACTCGATGGTNCAGGAGTCGCGTCTCTATTTCGCCGATCTNATTGCGGGCGATCGGCCGGCTNGGAACGTNATCGATGCCGATTACACCTTCGTCGATGAACGTCTTGCTCGGCACTACGGCGTTCCCGGGGTCTTTGGCCCTTCGTTCCGTCGCAAGTCTCTTTCGGAGAGCAGCCCTTACGGGGGAATTCTCACCCAGGCGGCCGTGCTCAAAGTGACNGCGAACGGAACGGTCACCTCACCCGTTTTNCGCGGGGTGTACGTGATGGAGCGACTTCTGGGCGATCCTCCTTCTCCGCCGCCACCTTCCGTTCCCGCCGTGGAACCCGATATCCGTGGTGCGGCAACGATTCGAGAGTTACTGAAGAAGCATCGTGCGGATGCATCGTGTGCGAGCTGTCATAACAAGATCGATCCGCCAGGATTCGCGCTGGAGAGCTTCGACGTCATGGGGCGCTGGCGGGAGAACTACCGCTCGCTCGCGCAGGGCTCAACGCGTATCGAGGGAGTGGGCCGGAGCGGAAACGAGTTTGTTCATTACATCGGGAAGGAAGTCGATGCCTCCGGTGTGACGCTCAGGGGCGAGCACTTTGACGACATACTCCAATTCAAGAAACTCCTGCTCCANGATGAGGATGCCATTGCACGCAATTTGACCGAGCAGTTTTTGGTGTATGCAACGGGAGCACCCGTTGGTTTCGCGGATCGCGATGACGTTTCGGCAATTCTTGAAAAGAGCCGGGCGTCGGCGTTTGGCGTCCGGACGATCATTCATGAAGTTATTCAAAGTCCATTGTTCCTGCGGAAGTAAGCTGATGAAAACATCCCGTCGAACCTTGCTGCGCGCCGCTGGTGTGGGCCTGAGTCTGCCCGTGCTCGAATCCTTCGGGGCCGCTCCGTCGCAGGCCTCGCCGAAGCGTATGATCGCCATCAACCAGGATCTCGGCTTCATTCCCAGGCTCTTCTTTCCAGAGAAGTCGGGCAGGGGTTATGNGTTGTCTCCTTACCTCGAAAAACTCGCGGCTCACCGGGAGCAATTCACCGTGTTCAGNGGGCTNTCNCATCCCGGCGTNGANGGAGGACACCGCGCTGACAAAACGTTTCTGACCGCGGCNCCGCACCCCGGGCGAGCAAGTTTTCGNAACAGTATTTCTTTGGACCAGGTGATGGCCAATCANGTGGGGCACGAGACACGCTTCCGGTCNCTTTCACTTGGGATCAACGATGCGAGGAGNCTGTCCTACACCCAGGCNGGNGTTGAGATCCCCACCATTCAAAGNGCGGCGGAGCTTTACAAAAAGATGTTTCTNCAGGGTGATCGCAAAGCGATGGAGGCACAACTCGTTCGGCTGAAACGAAAGGGCAGCATTCTCGACGTTGTCATGGGGCAGAGCTCGGATCTGAGTAAACGCGTAAGCGGCTCAGACCGCGAGCGGATCGACCAGTTTCAAACGGCGGTCCGCAGCCTCGAGCAGCGACTTACCGAGGCGCAGGCCTGGGAAGCCCGACCGAGGCCAAAGGTGGACGAGACCATGCCAGAGTACCCTGAAGACAAGAAGCAATTCTTTGAAATGGTGGGCATGATGAATGACATGTCCCGGCTCGCCTTCCAGACGGATTCCACCCGGGTGATTACGCTGTTCCTTGGCAGTGTACGCACCCCGGGAGTCAATCTTGCAGGTGGGCGCACGATCGGCGGCTATCACAACATTTCTCACCACGGAAAAGATGAAAAGAAATTGAAACAGCTCGCCGAGATCGAAGTCGGCCAAATGGAGTTACTGGGTGAATTGTTACAAGGCCTCAAGGATGTCGAAGAGCCAGAGGGCACGCTGCTGGATCGCACCATGGTGCTCTATGGCTGCCACATGGGCGATGCCAACATACACAACAACAAAAACCTGCCGATCATCCTCGCGGGCGGCGGCTTCCGCCACGGCCATCACCTCGCGTTCAACCAGCACAACAACAGCCCTCTGGCTAATCTCTACCTGAGCATGCTCCAGAACATGGGCCTCCAGGCCGACCGCTTCTCCAGCAGCACCGGAACGCTGACGGGGCTGGTGTGAGATAGCCTGCGTTCATCGAAGACGGTCCGATCGCAGTTCGTTCGCAGGCCGTGAGGTCAGAAAACTCGAACGAGCCTTACACCGGGGAATTACGCGGGTTGCAAATTGAAATCATTCCAGATCTCAGCCGTATCTTTGCGTCGGCATGCTCCCGTCCAGTGTGCTCGGCTGAGAATCTGTCGCTCACGTTTTCATACGGCCGCCTACTGACAGACGACGCAAAACTGGAAAAAAAACACCGTTTTTGTAAGTGCCTGTTTTTAAACGACTTCCATCGCGGGACCCACTTGGGGTGAGTCCCGCCGTTTCGAGACTTTGGGGGCAATTCGAGACTTTTTGGTGGCTTTGGGCGGGGTGAGTCTCGCGACGATCACGATCGAGCAAACGGCAAAGCGCCCAAATCCCGCGATACGTGGCGCCAAAAAGAAAGGCTCGCCAGAATCAACTGACGAGCCTTTTTCGTTTTGAGCCGGAGTTTTACTCCGGCGTGAGTGGAGGCGGCGGGAATTGAACCCGCGTCCCGCGATGCATCCACAATGACGTCTACGTGTGTAGTCGAACCATTTTGATCTCCGAAGAAACCACTTCGCTTACCGCGGCGCTGCTCGACAGGCTCCGAAGCTCGCTAACCCGAAACTTTATTTAGCTCACCGCGTCTCGAGTAGGACGGCGAACGATCCAGAATTGTGACGGACAGTCGGGCGACTCTGGCGATCCCCCTCAGTCCGGGCTACCTGTTCTTAGGCGGCCAGTGCGAGACTTTCATCTGCAACTAAAAGTTTTGATCAGCTTTTAACGTGGCCAACTGATCAACCACGACACGCAACCATTGCTTCTTGTCATCCGGTCGAATCCAGATCACCCCCAGAGAAAAATGGAAATCATTCTCTCAGGAGAAGCTCCAGCGCCCGGAAATCTCCAATTCCAAGCCCTGTCAGTATCGGCATCTTCAACGCTTGAGTCAAATGGTTCTCTAACCCAACAGCCTTTTAGCGACTCACAGGCGGCTCCGTGGACTGAATGAAAGCTCGCCAAAGCGTGGTAGGCCTTACCAAACGGGGAACTAATAAGGGCTGAAACCAATGCTCCGAGGCGAAAGCTTGACCGATGCGTGTAAAACCGTGATAGTTGGGAAGTTGAACCTTTTACTTGAAAAGATGTTGCCATGCAGATTGGGCCAAAAGGTCGTTGCCGACGCCGACGCGGGTTTACCGTGGTGGAGCTGCTTGGAGTTGTTGTGGTCCTTGGGATGCTAGTGGGATTGCTGCTACCTGCTGTGCAATCCGCAAGAGAAAACGCTCGCCGTACCAGCTGCCAGAATAATTTGTTCAACGTGGCTTTGGCTGTACGCAATTACCAGAGTGTGCATGGACACTTTCCTGTGCAGCTTCACGGAACAGATGGCAGTCAGGTCCCTGCCGCCGACAATGATGGGCGTCTTAGCTTTCTTGTAGGGTTGCTGCCATTCATCAACCAGATTCCGATGGCCGACGCGATTGATCAGGAACAGGAATACGCAAGCGAACCGAGTTTGGCTTGGGAGTCGGATGATGAATCCCAGACCGTGCGTCTGTGGCCGCGCAATGGCCCCGAGCCCTTTGCTGCGGGCTATCCGCCATGGCAGAGCGAAGTGCCGACTTACCGCTGCCCCAGTGATCCTGGATATGGAGCGAATTCGGGATTCGGAGGCGGAGGGGTTAAAGGCAGGACAAACTATGCTGCGTGTTTGGGCGACGGTTGCCTGACTGCAGCCACAGGTCCCTACAAGCAAATCAAGGGCACGCTCGTTTTCGATGAACAGTTAGCAACGCAAACCAACGCGGCAATGCGAGGCGTGTTTGTGCCTCGGGTTCCCACGCGAGATGCGGATATTACTGATGGCATCTCCTACACGCTCTTGCTGGGGGAAATCTCTACTTCGCTCGGCGACGCTGACATTCGCAGCAAACCTGGAGTGGCAGTCGAGGCTGAGCAACTGTTGAATGATCCCGGCTTGGTTTGGACGGTTGAGCAGAAACGCAGAGATTCTGGCAAACAGCCCTTGCTATACCGTCCAATGCATTGGGACCCGTTAGATGATCCGCAGGTTACGGTGGATACGGGACTCAATAACGCACAGGAACGCGGCTTGAATTGGGTTGATGGGATGCCGCTATACACGGGCTTCAACACAATCCTGCCACCCAATCGAGAGCTCGTGTTGTCAGCGGCACGAGATGACTGTTGGGGAGTGCTTCCGCCCAGCAGTCGTCATCAAGGCGGCGTGAACATTGCCATGGTCGATGGCGCGGTGCGTTTCATCAGCGATGAGATAGATGCTGGCAGTGATCACCAGCCCACGGTTTATCTGGGAAGCCCCACACCGCCTGGCAGCCCAAGTCCCTATGGAGTTTGGGGGGCAATGGGGACACGATCCAGCAGCGAGTTGACAAACCTGAAAAGCGGCCCAAACTGATCTTGCCGAAGGCTCGTGCCGTCTAACTTGCATGATGCAGTGAGTCAACGGTCGCTGTGAGTGAGTGTGTCGGATGCCATTAATCAGTTGCGACGCTTTCGTGTTCTTGCCCTGACACCAATCCTGTCCAATGATTTGGTGGGGTTTGCTAATGAAAAATCGGGCATCACAAAACCTCATTTGTTCTGATAGACTGCGTGCGATCGTCTGGATTTTATTGGTTGCGTGGTAAAGGAAAATCAAGCAACGCTCCAGAGACGCGCTTAAGGTCATAAGGATCACATGTTGATGGATCACATGAGGTGTAGATTGCCACTTGGTTTCACGTGCATGACCCTGTTGATGTTCGTTCGTGTTTACCTCGGTTTTCGTCTTCTCGAATTCTCGAAACCTGTCTCTCACTAGCCACCGTAGCCGAGCCACATGAGCCAGGTGTTACCCGTACACGATGGAAATCGCTTTGGCACGTTTGCTGGGGTCTTCACACCCTGCGTGTTGACGATTCTGGGCGTCATCATGTTTCTGCGATTTGACGTGGTGGTGGGGAACGCAGGCGTTTTGTCGGCACTTGGGATCGTGTTGGCAAGCAATGCGATCACGATCCTGACAACGCTGTCGCTGTCAGCCATTGCCACCAACACCAAGGTCGAGGGTGGTGGTGTTTATTTTCTTATCAGCCGCAGTCTTGGTCATAAGTTTGGTGGTGCGATCGGGCTACTTTTCTTTGCTGCTCAGGCTCTGTCTGTCGCCTTGTACGTGATTGGTTTCACGATTGCTTTGAAGCAGTACCTGCCCGTATCTGTGCCTCCGTTACTGATTTCCACGATCACCAATGTGGTCGTATTTGGTTGCGTTGCGATCGGAGCTGGTTGGACATTGCGAATACAGTTCTTTATTTTGGCAACGGTTGCGATTTCTCTATTGTCATTTTTTATAGGGGCATGGAGTGCATTTGATCCGGAGTTGCTCAGCAGCAATCTGACTTCCGCATATTCGGGTGGCGAGTCGTTTTGGACGATGTTTGCCTTGTTCTTCCCGGCTGTGACGGGAATCATGGCGGGTGCGAATATGTCAGGTGAATTGCGGGACCCTGCACGGTCGATTCCGCGTGGGACGCTGGCAGCCGTGTTGGTTACGGCTTTGATCTACGCGGCTCAGGCGATATTTCTTGGTGGTGCAGTATCGCGAGAGGATTTAGTACACACGGAAATGGTGATGTCCGACATTGCCATCCTGCCGGTTTTCATCGCAGCAGGGGTGATTGCTGCAACGATGTCGTCTGCTTTGGGAAGCATGATGGGTGCCCCCAGGATTCTTCAGTCGATGGCGCGTGACCGTGTGCTACGGCAATTGGAGCGACTGGGGGTTTTGTCAGGCAAAAATCAGGAGCCCCGGCGGGCGATTGTTGTGACCTTCTTGATTTCTCAAGCAGGGATCATGGCCGCTGATTTAAATACCATTGCACCGCTGATCACGATGGCGTTTCTTGTAACCTACGGTTTGCTGAATCTGGCCACTTTCTATGAGTCGATAACAAAGAACCCCAGCTACCGGCCCCAATTTCGTTTCTGTCATTGGACGACGTGTTTGGCAGGCGCCATTGGCTGCGGTGTGATGATGTTGTTGATTGATTGGTCATGGGCATTATTGGCTGTGGCGTTGGTGGGAGTGTTGTACTGGTACCTATCGCGAACGGTACCGGTGAACCAGTGGGGAAACTTACAGAGTGGTTATTGGTTTGAGCGGACCCGTCAAAACTTGATCAAGCTCGACAACGACCTTTATCATCCAAAAAATTGGCGTCCCTTTGTTTTGGCTCTCAGCGGTCAAGGCTTCACCCGACCGCATCTCGTAGTATTTGGTGCTTGGTTAACAGCAGAGACGGGGGTGCTGACACTGGGCCAAGTCATTTCAGGGAACTTGGATGATCGCTTGGAACGAAGCTTGTCGCAAGAAAATATCTTGCGATCCATGATCCGAGAGCGGCAGCTCGCTGCTTTTCCATCGGTGGTAGTGGCCGCTGATTACGTTGCGGGTATCGAGGCTTTGGTGCAATGCCAGGGCTTGGGAAGCTTGAGACCTAATGTTGTGCTGTTGGGATGCCCGCTGACAGTTGCACGCATGAGTGTTTTTGGGAATTTACTGCGTAACCTACAGTCTCTGGGCAGAAGCGCGGTGGTTCTCCGCAGGACAGATGAGCCAGCGAATGATTGGGCGGCCCCCGCGGGCCCCATCGATGTCTGGTGGCGTGGACGGGCTAATGGCGAAATGATGGTTCTGTTGTCGCATCTGATCCTGCAACATCCACTGTGGCAAGGAAGGCGGTTACGGCTGCTCAGAGTTGTCGAGAGTGAAGCGGGTACTGAGGATGTACGATCCCATTTGGAGGGGCTTTTACGTGAAGCAAGAATCCAGGCGATAACGAAGGTTGTGGTCGCCAGCGATGCAGCAGCTGCAATTCAAACCACGAGTCGGGATGCTGCATTTGTTTTTCTGGGTATTCAACCACCAGAAGTTGGTTGCGAGGATGAATTCTTTTCACGGATGGAATTGTTGGTCGGACGCCTGCAGCGTGTGGCCTTTGTGCAAAGTGCAGGTGGCGTACGTCTGGAATCTTAGGCTGTCGCGTTGGGGGGCGATCTGCCGATGCTAAGGCGACGTGAGTGAAAATGGCAAGCCAAACAAAAATCTGCGAAGGACGAGATGCCAGACCAAACTAGGATCGTTTCCCCAGGCTCGAATGACCGTCGAGTGCGTTCTGCGGATGGAGTCGAATTGCAGGTTCCAGAGGGATGGGTGCTGTTGCCACCTGGCGATGCAGGTTGGACGCGGCGAGTGAAGGCGGGCGGTCCCACTTGGACAGTGAAAGAAAAAAAGGGACGCCGTACTTTTTCAAAAGGTGTGTGGGCGTTAAAAGATCGCGTTGAGGAAACCAAGCGTATTCTTGACGCAGAACGGGCTACCGATGCGTATGCGAAACGAAAGATACGCGATCAGGTGAGGCGTGAAGAAAAACAGGCCGTTTATGTCGAGGATTTCCATGGGGCGGTTTTGTCGTTTTTGAACTTTCATGAGGATTTTAGAGACGATGCACAGAAGATCGCAACGCTCGTGACGACGCATGCAACGCCGGTGGGTAGCGGTACCGTGGCTCGAACAGAGCGAATCCCAATTCAAAGACGTGCTGAGTCTGCGGTGATCGCATGGTTGCGTCACCAGACGACTGCCTATGATCACATGAAAATTGCACGGGTCAAAGGCAAGAGACGAGAGGTTCGTCGGATGCTGGCGGAAGAATCCAGAAACTTGCTATCGCGTTATCGGAGAGGCGATGCCGTCGAACGCAAGCATTGCCCCTTGCAGGCGGCTTTGGAATCTGACTCTGTCCCAGGTTCAAAAGAGACTCGTTGACCGGTCAGTAGAGATGGTGGCAACGGCACAGAAGTGGGTGGGTGACGATCCCGCGGAAATCAAGCGGCTTCGCCCCCCTCGGTGATCTCGCCCGTATCACTGACATCTTCAAAGCGAATCGATACCTGTTTGCTGACTCCTGATTCTTGCATGGTCACCCCATAAAGGGTGGTGGCGGCAGTCATCGTCTTTTTGCTGTGCGTGACCACCACGAATTTTGAGTTCTCCAGAAACTCATTCAAAACCGTGACGAAGCGACCAATGTTCGCTTCGTCGAACGGTGCATCCACCTCGTCGAGAACGCAGAAAGGACTGGGGCGGTATTTGAAAATAGCCATCAGCAGAGCGACTGCCGTCAGGGCCTTTTCTCCACCAGACAGGAGAGAGTTGCTGAAACTCGGTTTGCCCGGTGGCGTTGCGACGATTTCAACTCCTGCTTCCAGTGGATCCTCGCTTTCCTCAAGGATCAGGTCAGCTTGGCCACCGCCGAATGATTTGCGGTACAGCTGTTGGAAGTTGACGCGAATTGCTTCCAGCGTGTCAAGGAACAGCCGGCGGCTATCAGCGTTGATTCGACCTATTATGCGTTGCAGGGAGTCCTTGGCAGCTGTCAGGTCCTGATACTGACCATGAAGTTCATCGTAGCGGGCCTGCAAACTTTCCAACTCTTCCAACGCCTCCATGTTGACATTGCTGGTGCGTTGTAACTGGCTCCGAAGGATATTGATTTCCTTCTCGGTTGCATCGCGGTCTTCAGGAGCTTCCCAGTCTTCAGGAACTTCACTGTTTCGTAGGTCAAGTTCGTAGTCTTCCATCAACCGCTCGGCGAGGGTGTCACGCCTCAGCTTAGCGCTGTCCCGTTTCGCGGAGAGTGAGTGCACGGATTCGCTCGCGGCTGCAGCCTGTTTCATCGCTTCTTCACTGGCCCGCATGATGTCCCGGTTCTCCTGGCGGACTCGTTCAGCAGCCTCAGCAAGCTTTTTCAGATGGGTTGTGTTCTGGTCAGCATCCCACTGCAAAGTGGCAAGCTGATTGGTTGCTTCAAGAACGCGTTGGGTCAATTGATTGATGCGTTGGCGTCCCTGAGTTGCCTGCATCCGAACTTCATCAACGGCCGCTTCCCGTTGGTTCTGGTCGCGTTTTTGTTGTGTCATGGTGGCGGACAGGGCTTCGACTTTTTGCTCAGCACGAGCCAGGTCGACCGAGATTGCCATCACACCGCTGGTGGCAGTTTGGAACGCGGTTTGTGATTCTGATAATGTCTCTTCGATTACCGCAGCTTCAAGTTCCAGACTTTCAGTTTGCTCACGCCCTTGGTTGATTTGTTGTGCCAGTTCATCACTTTGAAGGCGGGCGGCGTCCTGAGCCGTCGTTGTGGCGTGGACTTCGTCAGCAATCTCTTGAACCACCATGCGATTGGATTGCTCGCGTTGGTGGGTGTGCCTGCGTTCTGCCTCGGCTGCAGCTCGGTCCGCAATGAGTGTGCGGTGGGTCTGCTCGAGTCGACCCAATGAGGCTGCTTCTTCATCAACGCGTGCGTTCAGGCGTTCAGTCTCTGCTTCTGCTTCGGAGAGTTGATATTGGTAGTGCTTGATCTGTTGCTCGGCAGCAGCAAGTTCACTGCGACGGCTGATCAGACCGGTCGCTGCGGCTGGGGGGCCCACAACGATTGAACTATCGTTTTCCAGTAGTTCGCCATTGGCAGTTACGAAACGGAGACCTGCTCCCGAAAGCTTCCTTAGCCCCAACGCTGTTTCAAGGGTATCAACCAGCCATGTGCTGCTGAGAAGATGTCGCGCCAGCGATTCATAGGCTGAGTCACACTTGAGCATACGATCGGCACGGCCGATGACTCCTTTCAATCCGTCAAGACGGATGCGGTCGCCTGGGCGTCGGCTGGGTAATTCATCGATTCGAATCAGGCCCACCCGGCTATCGATTGCCAGCTTGCCATGGGTGATAGCCGCTTGTAGTTCCCCCCCGCTGACGATCACGTATTGGCTGCGCTCCCCGAGTGCGGCATCAATCAGCGGAGCGACGTTGATATCCACCTGAAAGCTGTCAGCGACAATGCCGTGCAACTGCTGGGTGAGCGGAGATGGTGTGTTGGTGAGCTGTTCCAGAATGGTGCGTACACCGCCCGAGATCCCCTCCTGCCGACGTTGGAGATCGTCGAGAACAGTCCGACGTTCGATGAGACCCTGAAGTCGGATGCGGAGCGCGGATACCTCTTCGCGGCGACGCTCGAACGTACGCCGGCTCTCTTGTAATTTTGCATCTGCGATCTCGATTTCACGAACAATCTGAACAATGCGGTCATCAGCAACTTCAACTTGCTTGCCGGCAGCTTTGGATTCATTAATCGCCTCTGCGAGAAGTGTTTCCGCGTTACTTAGTCGCTTGCGCAATCCAGTTAGCGTACGCTGAGTCTCTCCTACACGCTGTTCGCTACGCTGGCGTTTAGATTCCAGGTCAGCAACATGACGTACGAGGGTGAGGTGCTGCTGCTGAATAACGTCACGTTTGGCAATGACTTCGCTGACTTCTTCTTGGACCTGCTCGCGTTCCTGCTGAGCGGCGGTGTTTCGTTGGCGAACCCGTGCCAGTTCGTCCTCATAATTTTGTAATCGGTCCGTCGCATTTCTCAGTTCTGCCGCCGCTGATCCTGCCTGAGTCTGTAGTAACCGTACGCGTCTAAGCAGCTTTGCCACGCTTCCGCGGGCATCGTGGATGGATGCCTGATCGGCAGTTCGACGTCCCGCATACTCCGCAATCTTTTGAAGCTTTGTGCTCCGTTCTTGTTCAATTTGGCGGGCTTCGTCTGCGATTTGTTGCAATTGTAGATCAGCAGCCTGACGCTCGTCTGACATGCGGGAACGGAGCGTTTCGAGATCTTTGTGAGTTGCGATCGCTTTGGCGAGGTCGGTTTCTGTGTTCTCCAGTTCCCAAGATAACTCTCGCCAGTCCGCCCAGGCCATTTGGGTCCGAAGCGTTTTCATTCGATCGTTTGCTTGCCGGTAACGTTCCGCTTTGCCCGCTTGGCTACGAATGTTTTTCAGGCGTGACGCGACTTCATCGACAATGTCGCCCAAACGAGTCAAATTGGATTGCACTCGTGTCAGACGACGTTCTGCTTCAGTCTTCTTGGCCTTGAATCGGCTGATCCCGGCAGCTTCTTCGAATATCGCGCGGCGATCTTTCGCATTCGCTTGCAGCATCCGATCGACCTTGCCTTGCTCGATCAGGCTATAAGCATCGATCCCAATCCCCGTGCCTCGAATCAGATTTCGCACGTCCTTCAGACGAACCGGCTGATTATTAATCAGGTACTCACCCTCGCCGCTACGATAGACGCGGCGGGTGACATGAACCTCGGGTGCGTCGACGCCAAGTGCGCCGTCTTGATTGTCGAAAACAATCGTTGCCTCTGCAGTGCCGGCAGGACCGCGTGTCTGTGATCCTTTGAAGATCACGTCGGACATGTCCTTGCCACGAAGGCTCTTGGCACTCTGCGATCCGAGCACCCATTTGATGGCATCCACAATGTTGGACTTTCCGGACCCGTTCGGTCCCACCACCACCGTGATCCCTTCCGGAAAATCAAAGCGCGTGCGATCCGCAAAACTTTTGAAACCGGCCAGCTCGAGTGCTTTCAGCATGCGACAGGTCTGTGGAACAGTTCCAAATAGTGCGTAAATAACGTGATTTCGACCGACAACTCAGCGTAAATGAAAGGGCTCCTTGGGGCTAGTTCTGTTTTATGTTCCTAACCTTTTCTGAGTGTTTTCGGCGTCTCTACAAGAGTTATCAGATCATTCGGCAGACCCCGTTTGCCTATTTTTCCTATTTACTGGTGGTCTTTTGCAGTTCTGTGAGTTGCTGGCTCAGCCATCGTAATGAGTCTGGCGTTGCATTCGTAGAAAGGCTGGCGTCGGCATTTTGGCGATCTATGTCGCCTCGGATCCTAAGATTAGAAGCCCAGACCGGACGGGGCTGCGCGGTGAGACCCGGAAACGAACCTCTCGTGTCGCAGCGGTCGGGAACTCCGAGGATTAGTCGCACAAAGAGACTCTTTACGAGACTCTTTGCTGCCGGGCTGCCAAAGAGGCCAACCGGTCCTCGGTCTGTGGTGAAAAAGAGATGAGTTGATGGGAGAATTCGTTTCTAAGCCAGACGTTTGACAGCGTTCGAATACCGGTCGATCTCTCCGCGATCGTAGTGACCAGGAAATTCACTGACGCCATGCTAACATCGTGATATGCTTCTTGAAATGTGGTTGTTGTCGATTGTTGATTTGTTGGCATGAGGCGGCGGGCCATGGATTCCAAAAGTAGCATTTTAGGGCAACGACACCAGAGTGGTGCATTGTTTGAGTCGCGTGCTTTGGATGTCGTGTATTGCATGTTTCAGATCATTTGGACTCTTGACCCCACGCCCGCATCATGCCTCAGAGTGAAGTGCCGTCAGACGGAAGTGCCGACACACGCAACAAGACCAACAGGGTGATCGGTTCTACCGAGCAGCGGGTTGGTGACAACGATGTCGAGCCACTACGCAGTGTTCACACATCCAATCTTCCTGAGATTCTGGAGCATCTTGGGTGTTCTTTGATGGTGAGTACCTATCAAGCCGGTAGGCTGGTGATGTTGCGAGCACAGAACGGAGTGTTGAACACGCACTTCAGGTCGTTCGACAAGCCGATGGGCCTCGCCTTGTCGGAGAACCGACTGGCGGTGGGTGCTGCTAACACGATTTGGGAATTCCACAATCTGCCGGCAGTGGGTGATAAACTCAATGCCGAAGCCGAGTCATCCTCGGCAAGTCAGCACGACGCTTGTTTTTTGCCTCGTGTAACTCATTGGACTGGGGATATTCAGATCCATGAAATGGCATGGGTAGGGCAAGGGATGGATGCCGAGTTGTGGTTTGTGAACACCCGTTTTTCGTGTCTGTGCAAACGAAGCGGGCTTTACAGCTTTGAGCCTGTCTGGCGCCCTCCATTCATCGACAGTTTTATGCCGGGTGACTGTTGCCACCTCAACGGGTTGGGACTGCGTGAAGGGCTACCGAAGTTTGTAACCGCGTTGGGTGAAACGTCGTCGGCGCGGGGATGGCGCGATAACAAAAAAGACGGAGGCATCTTGATGGACGTCGAAAGTGGTGATGTCATTTCCCGAGGATTATCAATGCCCCATTCGCCCCGGTGGTATCAAGGACGTTTATGGGTGCTGGAATCAGGGCGAGGTGGGCTGGGCTATGTGGATCAAGGGACGGGCGAATACGTTCAGTTGATCGAACTACCTGGGTTTACACGTGGCCTGGCATTCTGTGGTCCGCTTGCATTTGTTGGTCTGTCGCAGGTTCGTGAAACGGCGGTATTTGGCGGAGTGCCTATCGCGGAGAAGCAGTTGCAGGAACGCACGTGTGGTGTCTGGGTTGTGAATTTGGAAACTGCCGAGACCATTGCTTTTGTCAAGTTCGAGGATGCAGTGCAGGAGATTTTTGCGGTGGAGGTTATTTCCCACCGCTTCCCGGAGTTAGTGAATGAAGACAAAGAATTGCTCGACGGTTCTTTCGAAGTGCCCGACGACGTGTTAGCTGGCGTCCCGCCTGGGATACGTTCTCAAGAGTGATTGACACGGAGTGCTTTTGTATCAGACTGACCGACGATAACTTTGTGTTGCATGATGTTCTTTTTTCGTTATTAATAAAATGACACGATTGTTTGCCGGTACACCGTTTGACATTCCGCCACGATGTGATCGATGTGGTGAGTTGGAAGAGTCCTGTGGTTGTGAGTCGTTGGGGCCGGAACGCTTGCCCGCTGAAAAACAGACCGCAAAAGTAAGAGCAGATCGCCGTAAACACAAAAGGATGGTGACTGTTGTGTGGGGGTTGGATCCAGTGGATTGTGACCTCAAGGATTTGTTGTCCAAGCTCAAGGCTGCTTGTGGTAGCGGTGGAAGCCTGCAGGACGACCAGATTGAATTGCAGGGTGATCATGCGGCCCGAGTGAAAAAACAGTTGCAGGAAATTGGTTTTAAGATTGCAAAGTAATGGCTGTGGTTTTGTGTCGGTCAGATCCTCGTTCGTCAGATCTTCGCTGTGTGATCTCAAAAGAAGAGAGTGTCGAATCCGAAAGCTGGGGATTTCGCGCCTCCCTCACGTCAGGTTTCAGCCATGCTGTTTAGACGAAGAAGTGGAAAACAGAAATCGATGGGTGGCATGCGAGGTCGCCCAGAAGTCAGAGGCTCGAAGACAATAAGTTCAGAAAGTACTTCGCTGCGAGTCAGGAGCGTTGATCGGATCAGCATTGATCGGATCAGCATTGACAGGATGGTTGAGGAGGTCGAAAAGTAAGATCGATGAGAATGTTCTTGGACAGCCAGAGTAACGCTGAGTTGCGTCGTGGATTTGCGGAATGCACGGCGCCCTTCATGTTGGCCCTATCACTGGTTTTTCTGGTGTGTCAGGCGGTCCTTGTTGTGATTCTTGTGGACATGCCGAACTTCAGTGAGCATGCAGGAACAGCGATTGATCCGAATAGTTCAACCAAGGGATGGTTGCGTGAAATCGCGTCGACCAATGGGGTCGAATTAGCTATCTATGATTGGTCAGTCAGCCTGATTTGGATTGTTTGGCCCATCGTGGTAATTGAGGCGGGGTTTCATTGGTTGTCACGACCGTGGGATGACCAAACACGTAAGTTGCATTTTTTCAGCTTTTTGTTCTGTATTTGTCCCTCGCTTCGGATGTGTGCTCGCAGTCATGAAAAAAGGAATCGGCTTTGGTTGCCTGGTTTAGGTTGGCGATATCCAAACAAGCGACTGCGAGCGAGGCTGGAGCGGCACTTCAGTTTGCCAATGATCGCCATTGCTCTTTTGATCCTACCCGTTCTAGTGATCGAGTTTTTTCTGCATGACCGCGTAGAAGGTTCGGTGTTGCTGTGGTCATTACTACACGTGGGAACAGGGGTGATCTGGCTCGCCTTTGCAATCGAATTTATTTTGATGGTGTCGGTGGCTGAGAAAAAGATTGCCTATTGCAAGGAGCACTGGCTGGATTTGGCGATCCTGCTCTTGCCTTTGATTTCTTTCCTGCGTTCGGTGCAATTCATTCGGGCTACGAACGCACTGCGTTTACCGCAGTTCACAAAGATGCTGCGGGTGTACCGCATGCGGGGAACCGCTTTGAAGGCCTTGCGGGGCCTGATTGTGCTTGATCTGTTTTCAAGGTTTTTCAAGGCTGAGCCCGAACAAATGGTCGAGCAGTTGCAGGCGGACTTGCGCGAGGCAGAGGCAAAAGTGCGTGTGATTCGACGAAAGCTAACAAGGGCTCAGCAAATCAAGATGGATGCCAATGCTGAAGCCGAACGGGGTGCCGTGGCGGAATTGGATCAAGCGGGACTTGGGGGCAAAGGCGAGGCAGTGCAATCTGGGGTTGCTGTCAATCAGTCCGAAGTTGCTGTAGAGTCGGGACCCGCTGTAGGATCGGGGGCAGTTGTGCAGCCTGAACCCGCGAGCGAGCGAGAACCGCCTGATGAACAGGGTGCGTCGGCTGTGCCCTGTAACGGCTCACAGGACGTTTCACATGGTGAACATTGTGCCAGTCAGAAGACTCGAGTGAATCGTATAACCACAGTGGTTGCCCCCCCGCAAAACGACAGCAGTCAAAGTAAGCGGCCCAAATAACCACAGCTGAGCGGAATGCCGCTTGCTCGCAGGGTGTGGGTTGCGTTGTTGCCCATGCGACCGCTGCAGAGCGTTTCAGACCGGTTTGCGTGAGGCAGTTACAGGGTTTGAGGGGCGCATTTGGGCTTGCAATCAGATAAACTGTAGTTCTTGCCTTGTTTCCCCCCTAGAGTCCTGCCTGTCCTGCAATGTTTCCGAGAACCGTCGATTTCCGACTTGCCTGCCCGATCGCGATGCTCGCGGTTTTGTTGGGGGGATACGCCTGTGCCACGGAAACGGTGTTGCCGGACAACGGAGCCGCTCTGAATGCAGATGATTCGGAAAATCAGGGTGACGTTCAGCGCACCACGTCAGTGAGTTTTGAGCTTGATGTGCTTCCCGTGTTGACCGCGTATGGTTGCAACATGGGGGCGTGTCACGGGAAGCAACGCGGGCAGAATGGATTTCAGTTATCACTGCTCGGATTCGATCCAGATTTCGACTTCGCTGCTTTGACGCGGGATGCGAGGGGGCGGCGACTGTTTCTTGCGGCACCCCAGCAAAGCTTGTTGCTGCAGAAGTCAGTCGCTTTGCTACCTCATGGCGGTGGTAAACGATTTGACATTGGTTCCGACGCGTATGATGTGTTGCTGGCTTGGATTAACCAGGGAGCGGCAAGAGAGATCAAGGATGAACCGAAGTTGGATCGTGTGGTGCTTGGACGGTCAGATTTTTCGTTGCTACCTGAAGAGCAACAGGAACTTCAAGTGGTTGCACATTACAGCGATGGAAGTTCACGCGACGTTACCAAGCTTGCCACTTACCTCTCCAATGAAGCCGCAGTGGTTGCTGTCTCGAAGCATGGGCAGTTGACTGCTGGGGCGTTGCCGGGTGAAACCGCCATCATGGCTCGTTACATGAATCACATTTGCGTGGCGAATGTCGCGATCCCGCGGACCGTTTCCATTTCTGCCAGCGTTTACGAGGCTTTGCCTCGCAATAACTTCATTGATGAACAGGTCTATGCGAAGTTGCAGCGATTGGGGATTCGTCCATCCGAGGTTGTGTCAGATGAAATTTTTCTGAGGCGTGTGCATGTTGATTTGATTGGTCGTTTTCCCTCAGCCAATGAGGCGAGGGTTTTTCTGGAATCACAGGACCCCGAGAAGCGGTCCAAGCTGGTCGATGCCTTACTGGAGCGTCCCGAGTACGTTGATCACTGGTCAGGTTACTGGGCTGACTTGTTGCGTCCGAATCCTTACCGCGTTGGGATCAAGGCTGTCCTGAATTACGACAATTGGATACGTGACCAGTTCCGTGAAAATGTTTCGTACGATCGTTTTGTCAGTCGTTTGGTAACGGCCAAGGGAAGCACATGGCAAAACGGTGCGGCCACTCTCTATCGCGACCGGCGGTCGCCTGATGAAGTTGCCACAATGGTCAGTCAACTTTTTCTGGGAATTCGCTTGGAATGTGCCAAGTGCCATCACCATCCGTTTGAACGTTGGAGCCAGAAAGATTTTTACCAGTTCGCGGCTTATTTTTCGAAGGTGACCCGCAAGGGGACAGGGCTTTCGCCGCCGATCTCGGGAGGAGAAGAGATTGTTTACATATCCAGCAAGGGTCAGGTGAAACATCCTTTGACGGCTGAAGTGCTGGATCCGGTTCCACTTTACGAAGTGGCGAAACTGGCCACCGAGTCCTCCTCCAACGAAGTCACGACCACAAAAGTCAATGACGAGCCAGTGACTACGGCGCCGGACGATCCGCGGGTTGCGTTAGCGGAATGGATGACCTCACCGGGGAACGGTTATTTTGCCCAAGTGCAGGTCAACCGTCTCTGGGGCATTTTGATGGGGCGTGGGTTTGTCGAGCCAGTTGATGATCTGCGCAGCACCAATCCGGCCAGTAACCCTGAACTGCTTGACGCCTTAGCAGACCATTTCCGAGCCAGTGGTTTTGACCTCAAGTCCTTGTTGAAAACAATCGTGCTCTCAAGGGTGTACAGTCACAGTTCGGTGCCCAGTGAGTCTAATGTCACGGATCGGTTGAACTACTCACGAAATTATCGGCGGCGGTTACGGGCCGAGGTGTTGATGGATGCTGTGGCTGACGTGACTGAAACCCCGGCCAAGTTGACCGGCTTGCCAGCTGAATCGCGGGCAAACCAGGTTTGGACCACGCGGGTTGATTCGGTATTTCTTGATACCTTCGGTCGTCCGAACGAGAATCAGGATCCACCCTGCGAACGGACTCCAGACTCAACGGTGACCCAATCACTTCACCTGATGAATTCACGGGTGTTGGATGGTCGGATTCGTGATGACAGTGGCCGTGCTGCCCGACTTGCTGGCAGTGAGATGAACTCGGAGCAGATTGCTGATGAGCTATACTTGGCTGTGTTCTCGCGGTTCCCAAGCGAGGTAGAGCGTGATTACGTTCTGGGGTTATTCAAGGATGTTGAAAAACGCAGGGCGGTGATCGAAGATCTGATGTGGGCGATGGTCAATTCACCCGAATTTACGATCCGGAATTAGGAGGCTGATGCCATGAAACAATGGACACAAAATTGCGAAGGCATGTCACGTCGAGACGGGCTGAAGCTTGGGCTTGGTGGTTTGATTTCTGGTGGTCTTAGCGGAGCGTTGCGAGCAACAGCTTCCGAAGGGAGCCAAGGCGGCAGCGAAATCAAGAAACAGGCTGATGCCTGCATTCTGATTTGGATGGACGGTGGCCCCAGCCATTATGAAACTTTCGATCCTAAACCTGAGGCACCGGTTGAGATTCGCGGGCAGTTCAGTCCGATTGCAACGCAGACGCCCGGCATGTTCTTTTCGCAGCCCATGAAGCGGTTGGCCGGCATTTCCAATGAGTTGGCGATTGTGCGGTCCATCCGCCACGATCAGGGGAATCATGGTGCGGGCAATCACTACATGATGACAGGTGCTCCGCCGAGGATTCCTGTGGGCTGCGGTGCGTTCGTTAGTTTTCATCCCAGCTTGGGCAGTGTGGTTTCGCATCAAGTGGGCGCCCCAGACGGTGTGCCGCCCTACTTCACGATGCCCAATATGTCTCGTTCGGGTGGACCCAATTTTCTGGGAGCAAGACACGCACCGTTTATCGTTCCGGATGATCCTAATCGATCAGGGTTCCGCGTCCGTGATGTGACGATCCCAACGGGTTTGACTGATGCACGATTCGAGAGTCGTCAACAGATTCGCAGGCAGATTGACAAGATGCAGCGTCTGACGGAGGCGGCAATCGCCGATCCCGTTGTCGCGGCCGATGAGTTTTACTCTCAGGGAATGCAGATTCTTCAAAGCAGTGAAGCTCAGGCGGCATTTGATATTCATTCCGAACCGGACGAGGTTCGCAATGCCTACGGGCGAAGCCCCTTTGGGCAGCGAGCATTGTTGGCGCGGCGGTTGGTCGGGGCGGGGGTGCCGTTTGTGACGTTGTACTTTGGAGGCTGGGACCATCACACCGACTTGTTCAATGCGTTTGACAAAAAAGTACCGCCCTTCGAAAGTGCGATTGCCGCTTTGATCGAAGATCTGAAACAGCAAGGCATGCTCGATCGTACAATGGTGATCGCGCTGGGAGAGTTCGGACGCACACCCAAAATTAATGACCGCGGAGGGCGTGACCATTGGTCGAACGCCATGAGCGTTATGTTTGCAGGTGGGGGAACACGCGGTGGACAAGTGATTGGGGCGACCGACCGGCAGGGGTATGCTGCTGTTGAGCGGATTCTGTCACCAGAGAATTTCGTGTCGACGGTTTATCGAAAACTTGGGATCGATCCTGGGCAGATGATGTATACGCCGGATGGACGTCCGGTTCATCTGGTGAGTGATGCCGAACCGATTTCCGAGTTAATGGCTTAATCTTGTAAGCAAGGCAATATGTCAGAGCATCATTGGTTCTGCAGGAGATGAAATGATGGGGCCACGTGGGCGGCACTCGCGGTCGGTTGCGTCATCGAACGTTGCGTCGGGCAACGAGATAAGATTAAAAAAGTTGCAGAGTGGACCCACTGAGATGTCTGGATTTAGATTGCCGAGGCTGTTGCTTACCTTAGCCGTTGTTTGCGTTTGCAATTCCAGTGTGCTGGCACAGATCCAGCTGGACCGGTTTTTTCCGCCAAGCGTGGGTGTAGGCCAGAGTACAGCGATAAAAGCAGAGGGAAAGTTCCCGAAGTGGCCGATCAGACTCACGACGGATACCGTGGGTGTGTCGGTTCAAGCTGCTGAAAAATCCGGCATGCTTCAGGTTGTGGTGAAGAATGATGCCACGCCCGGAGTTGTTTGGATACGCGGCTTGGATGACAATTCTGCTTCGGGACTTGTCCCGTTATTGGTTGAACCCATTGATCCAATGGTTGAGGTCGAACCGAATGATCATCTGGGTACCGCAACCGAAGCCGAGTTACCCTGTGTGGTGGCCGGACGACTTTCAAAATCCGGTGAGGTTGACACATACCGCGTCTTCGCAAAAAAAGGCCGGAAACTCGTGGTTTCGGTGATGGCAAACCGATGGTTGCAGTCGCCCATGGACGCAGTGTTACAGGTTGTCGATGCAGAGGGGCATGTCTTGGCACAGGCAGATGATCAACGTGGCCTAGATCCACAACTGGTGTTCATGGTCGAGCAGGATCAGGCATTGTTCATTCGTTTGTTTGCGTTTCCCGAAACACCCAATAGTACAATCGGATTTGCTGGCGCGGAAACCTTTGTTTACCAGCTGCAAATGACTACGGATGCTTTTGTTGATCATGTGCTACCCCTCAGTGGCGAACTTGAAACGCCAGATAATGCGGTGGTTCATGGCTGGAATTTGTCGCGAGATGCTGTCGCCAAGAATGGAAACGCTAAGCTGTTTGATGGCGAAGTAATGCACGTACCAGCAGCATTGGGCTGGCAGTACCAAGGGGCGAATCCTGCTGGCGGCAATGACTTCTTTGAGTCGGATGACTTGGTTGTGATTGAGAAGTTACCCTGTTCTTTTTCAGGGCAGATTTCTGACATGGGTGAAGTCGATCGGGTGCGTTTGGCCGTTACCAAGGGTAGCCGGTGCCGGGTTGCTGTTCACTCACGGCGCAGCGGAATGATCCTCGATTCGGTCCTGCGGGTCGTGGATTTGGAGAATGAGAAGGAACTTGGGCGCAATGATGATATGAAACGCGGTGAGTACGATGCGCGTGTTGATTTCGTTGCTGAGCGGGATGGGCAGGTGGAGGTTCAAATTTCAGATCTAGTGGACGGGTTTGGGATGCGGCATGCCTACACGATTGTTGCGTCGATCGTTGAACCTTCCGTGGAAGCTACCGTGGCAGCCAATCACTTTGCACTCAAGGCAGGTGAGTCACTGGAGGTACCAATCACCGTCACGCGTCTGGATGGGTATGCAATGAAGGTGCAGTTCAGTGTTGCGGACTTGCCTGGGGGAGTTACCTGTGCGACGATCGTGTCGGAAGCCAAGGGAGATTCAGCGAAGGCGGTGAAGTTGAAATTGGTCGCCCAGGATGACTTGGTGTACCAAGGTCCGATTCAAATCAAAGCGGTAGGATTGGCAGATGATAATTCTGTTGCCGGTGAACCATTTCACGTTACCCATGAATTGGCAAAAATGGTTCGGATTGATAAGTTCTGGCTGACGGTCGCTCCATGAATAGCATTGCTGAGAGGTGGAGTTCCCGCTTGGGTTGCACTCCGGTGGGTTAGTTGGCTGCCGCCTGTTGCGATACAGCAAGCGTTGGACTTCCTGTGATGTGTGTTCTGTGATGTGTGCTCTGTGTCAGCGAATGTGTTGTTTTCCAGTATCAGTGGACGCGGGCGATTTCCCCGTCAGTGTGGACGCTCTGTTTTGGTATGGTCGAGAATGAATGTCGGTGGTCTTGCACTACCTGCGCTCGCTTACCACACACCGGTACAAGTCGTTCTGTATGTCCCAACGTCGGTGACTGGTTTGCCCTGCCCATTCATTCTGGGCTCAGAGCTTTTCTAATCTTGGCTTAGGTTGATCTCGCAAGTTGGAAAGACCAAGTTCCTTAGGACGCAATCGTGAAGGGATGGCTTCATCGTAGAACGTGTAGGTTCGTCGTACCGTTTCTGCTGCTGCAATACGTGGCAAGGTGTTTAGTTGTGTGATAAAGGGGGCGTCATCATCAGCATGGCGAGTAGTGCAGAGCGTTCTGGGATCTTGTTCTCGAAAACATGTTCATGAATGGCATGGGCTCCATCGCCAACCGCACCCAGGCCATCGAGCGTTGGACAGTATTGGCTTGTCCAATTTCCATCTGAGCCTCCGCCGGCTGCGGCTTGGTCGATTTCAAGTTCAAGTAAGTCGGCAGCCAGTTGGGCTTGTTGCCATAATTTCCGGTTTCCGGAAGTGGATTCCAGTGGGGGTCTTTCAATGCGACCGTGGATCTCCAGTTGGGTGCCTTCGACGGTGGGATGGATTGCATGGATTGCTTTTTCGATACGTCGAGCTTCTTGTTGGGTGGTGACACGTACATCAATTTCGACTCGACATTCCGGTGCGATCACGTTGGGACGCATGCCACCATGGATGACTCCGACATTCACGCTGGTTCCTGAGGTTGCATCGTTCATGGTGAATAGTTTTTGTATCACATGCGAAATCTCATGGATGGCACTGATGCCTTTTTCCGGATCCAGTCCCGCATGCGCGGCTCGTCCGTGGACCGTGATTTGGAATCTGCCCACTCCTTTACGTTGTGTCTTGAGCTTTCCACGTGGTCCAAGGGAAGGCTCTACAACAAAAGTGCGGTTCACCACGCGTGCTAAACGTTCAATTTGCGTGGCTGATTCATGGCTACCAATTTCTTCGTCTGAATTCATGAAGAAGATGGGTGTCAGCGGTGGAGTCATCCCTAATTCACGTAAGGTCTGCACGGCGAACACCGCTTGGACCAAGCCAGCTTTCATGTCGTAGCTACCGGGTCCGTGAAAGCAGCCCTCGCGTGATTCCACCGGCATTGTTTCCAGGGTTCCCATAGGCCAAACCGTATCGACGTGTCCTAAAATGAGTTGCTGGGGTTGCTGTTTTTGGCGATTGCAGGGGATCGCAAGCATCTGACCACCAGAATCTTTGCCTGAAAGAAAACGACACCGGTAGCCCATGGATTCCAGCATCGAGGTGAATAGTTCAAAAACAGCGAGTTGCGTGTTGGGCAGTTGTGAAGGGCTCTCAATGCTGACCGCGTTTTTGAGCATGCTCAGCATGTCAGCCTGCTTCTCAAACGAATGAGAGAGGATCCTGGCTGCAACGGCCTTGTTGATTTCTGTCATCCGCGGTGTCCTGACGATGATGTGCGTGATTTGGTAGGTCGCTTGGAAATGGATTCACCTTAATGGTGACTGGTGACTGGTGACTGTGGCGTGATTCGCTGTCTCACGAGATGTAATCCTGCCTGATTGTGTCCAACGGTTTCCCATGCAGATCACATTGTAGCATTGGGGAACGGTACACTCTTCATTCATTGAATCGTCTCAGCCGTGGAACTCTCAGCAGAACGGCTTGTTCGACAAACGCTGGAGCGGCAAATGTGTCGAAGGGAATTGGAATCAGTGTTGCGAGTACTGGACCAGTGCGTTTTGCCGGTCTGATTTATTGGCGGGGAACGTGTGACGTGAAATTTCGATTTCGCAGTTGTTGAGAAACGGGGGAGGGGATGCGATGGACGAAGATTTGCTTGCGAAATGGGTGAAGTATCTTTCCAGCGGCAGGGGCTACGCCAGTGCGTCTTGCGACTTTGCTGAACTGATCTGGTCAGACGCGGTGACGCAGCAACAACAAATCGAGTTGCTGCAGACAGGCGATGCGAATGTCCGCAGGGCAGTGGCATGGGCGATCTCCGACCTGTCATGCGATAACGACGCAATGCGATATCTCATGAAAGAGTGTTTCAACGATAGCGATGTCGGAGTGCGAAGGCATGTTTGGGGGGCGATGCGTCAAACTCAAGTCCTCAGCTTTGATCAGAAGCAGCGGTTAGTTGATAAGTTGGGGGAAGAACAGGATGAGGCGGTGCTGCAGTTCGTGCGGGATGTCAGGTTAGCGAGTCAACCTTAGAAGCCGCGTCGATCGAAATTGTTATTGCTCGCCTTGCTGATGGGGCGAAATGGGGCAGAATACCGTCCACACGATTGGTCGAACGAGTTAGTCTTGCTCGCGGAATGTGTCACACGTAGAGAGAATGAAAAGATGGGCCGTTTGATCTTTACTATAGCCGTGCTCGTATCGGAACTTGGTCATCTTTCGGCTACCAACACATGGGATGACGCATATGACACGAGTCAAATTGAAGTGACGTTGGTGTATTTCGTGCCGTCAGACCGGATGCCTTTGGCTGATTGGCGTCAAAGGGTGGATTACTACAGCAAGCGGATTGAGCAATTCCACGCTCGTGAGTTCCAAGGCCAATCCAGACTGACGACAGTTGTTCGCCCAGAACCGTTCGTTTCAGGTTTGTCTACCAACCAGTTGAGAGTGGGTGATGCAAACCAAATCTACTATCGAACGTTGAACGAGGTGGATCGGCGTTTGAAGTTTGCACCGTCGACCAAAGAAGCCAAGCGGAAACCAAAGGCATTTCCAATTCTGCTTGTGTTGAGTGAGATCAATTGGCGACCCTTGGATGACTTCTTCCGGGTCAAACCCACCGACAATGGCTTGGTGTTCGAAGGTAATTACAACGGTGGTCAGCATTTTCCCGGTGCTACCTCAGGCGGGGCTCGCGCATTGTATAACCCCCAGCGAGGGATCGGTTGGGGGTTGGTGAGTGCGGATGGTTGGCGTGTGCCGTATCGCGGATCTGATTGTGTGGTGTATCACGAGGGGTGCGGTCACACCGTCGGTCTGCCCCATCCGGAACCCGGTAATGGGTCCGTCATGAGCATGGGCCAGTATCGTGGTTGGATCAGTGAATCCTGGCTAGACAAGGAGCAGAAAACGCGTCTGGGCTGGACGCCGAAAGAATTGTCAGAGGATACGCAGCTGGAGTTGTTTTCCACCTTTCGCGCGATTGCTTCGCCCACGGTGCCTCAGCCTGGGCAATCCGTCCGACTGAAATTGGCTTTTCCTCCCGACGCCATGGTCAAGGCGTTACGGGTTCAGCTTCAGACTTCGGTGACCGGGCCATGGGTTGAAGTGCCACAACGGTGGGAGGGTGCAACGCCAGGGTTCGCTCTTCTCGGCGAATTCGATCGTCCGACTCCTGTCAGTTACCGCGTGAATGTAACGCTGTTAAGCGGTGAAACGGCAGAGCTGTGGGGGTATTTTCAAGTGCGAAGCGACGCGAATAAGCCACCCTTGCCAGCTCCGACGGGTGCCATGGCACTCGACCTGCTGAAATCGCAGCAGGTCGAGGGTGACGCACTTGCGCAGAGAATGCCGAAGAGCGAAATCGATCTGCTGGCGATGGCGAACCAAAACAGATCAAAAGAGGGCGACGATAAACAGAATCCTCTTTGGAGTGTTGGAGATTGGACTTGGAGTGACGGTGTCTTGACCAGTCCCAAAAAGTTCGGCGCACGTTTGCAGTTGCCCTATTCACCTCCGGATGAATATCGATTGACCGTGGTGCTGGAGCCCTTGGATGATCCCAATGGTTTGCTGCTTGGTAATGTGGTTGGTGGTAATCAATTTGTTTCTTTGTTCAGCTACCGATCGGGAAATGGCTATGCCAGTGCTATCGAGAACCTTGATGGCCGAAATGTTGGGAATGAGACGACGGTCCGCGGGGAGGTGTTCACACGCGGGCAAATATCGCAACTCGTCGTAACCGTGCGGGAAACGGGCATCCACATGATGGTTGACGGGCGGCAGTTCATCCATTGGCACGGTAAGTCGGATCGTCTGTCACTTTCGGATTACTGGGCAACGCCTGACAAAAAGGCAATGTTTCTTGGTGCGTATGACTGCCGGTATCGATTTCACCGGGTGTCGTTGGAGCCGCTTGCGGGTAAAGGGCGGCAGTTGGATCGGTAAGTTTCAATGCTGCTCATTTCTCGGTTTGTTGAAAACCACGCAACGCCACTCATGGCGTCTGCGGGGATCCAAACCGCGTTTCGAACTCGCCAACGGGGTCATAATCGGGTGCGTTATACAGCTGTTGTTGTCGACTGATTTGGCGATTGGGGTAGTAATCGAAAATGTCACCGTTCCCAATGATTCTTGGGTCACGCTGCGATGCAAGTTCCTGTTTGAGTTGCCGCCACAAAACAGTTTTGACCTCCTTCATGCGGGGATCGTCGGCAAGGTTTTGGATGCAGTCAGGGTCCTTTTTTATGTCATAAAGTTCTTCCGGTTTTCGTTTTCCAAAGCTCATTTCATAGAATCGGAAGTCCGGGTCGGACATTGACAGGCCCGTTAGATAGGACTTGGTTGGTGACCCATCACAATTCAACAGTCCGTAGGCGGGGTCACCTCCAGGCCAGCGATCGGGTTTGAAGTTTCGCACATAAAGATAATCATCGTTGCGAATGGCTCGGACGGGATAGCCCACCGAAAGTTGGTCGCCATCAGTTCGGCCGATGTCGTGACGCTCTTTTCCCAGCAGCGTGTGATCGCGATCAGGGTCAATGCGGCCCGATTTTGTTGACAAGAGCTGCGGTAAGAAACTTTGTCCCGTGATTTGCGGATGCAGCTTGGCACCGGCAGCCTGCATGATGGTTGGGGCTACGTCAGGAAACGTAACAAAGTCGGTGACCACACGACCCGCCTTGATTCGAGCTCCCCAACGAACCGCCAGTGGAATGTGAAAACCATCATCGTAGATTTGACCCTTCACGCGAGGGAATGGCATGCCGTGATCACTGGTGGCAATGACAAGCGTGTTTTCCAGCATGCCCCGCTTTTCGAGTTGCTCCAAAGCACCACCGATGTGATGGTCGTACCATTCAACCTCGATGGCGTAGTCAGCCAAGTCTCCGCGGATCGTGGGATTGTCAGGATAATAAGCCGGCACGGTCACCTTACTCAGATCGCGTCCATCCAGTTTCCAGTTGTCCTTTCCGTAGCTTCGGTGGGGCTCTTTGGTTCCGAACCAGAAACAAAAGGGTTGCTGTTCCGGCAGTTGTTTTAAGAACTCCTCAAAGTTACCCGCGTAATCAATGCTATTGATTCCTTTGTAGGGAGGCTTGAGTTTTTTGGTGAGGAAGGGACGTCCCGCCGGGTTGAGTTTGTCTTTCGATTTGCTGGCATCGTAACCACTGAATTCTCCCGGTCCCCATCCTTTTCCGGTATAGCCGACGCAGTAACCTGCGTCCTCAAGAAGAAAGGGATAAAACGCCCAGCGGTCACTGAGAAAGGGATTGTGGTTGCATGCTTCCTGCAGTTGCCATGAATAGCGTCCCGTCAAAAGGCAAGCTCGCGCGGGTGCACATTTGGGATTGCAGTTATACGCCTGAGTGAAAAGTACCCCTTCACGTGCGATGCGATCAAAATTGGGGGTTTCGACGTAAGTGCTGCCGTAAACCCCCATGCTATCCCGGGACGCATCGTCCGCAATGATGAACAGGATGTTGGGACGTTCTGTTGTGGCAGGTGTAGCCGCATTAACTAATCGAGCGAGGCAGGTTGGTAACATGAAAGCCAAAATAGCAATCACGTCGTGGGAACACTTGTTGGCGTGGAGCAGGTTGGGCATTTTGGATCGCGTGGTGGCGTTTCAGGTTGAGGTGAGGTTTGATGGTCAGGTTGAACGAGAAATATTACAAACGGGATTTGCATTTTAAGCGTGACGGAAGATGCTTTGTCAATCTGATTTATGCCGCGTAGCATGAAGTTCTGGATCGACAAATCAAAACTGTTGGAAAGTCGCCGGTTGGGTTAGGAATAAAAAGTGGGCTGTGCAGGAAACGAGCAGCAATTATGATCGCGGATGGGAAATGTGTGTGATTTGTTCATGCAGTGATGGCTCTTACTAAAATTTGCTCTTTTTACGCATCTATCGGTGAACAGCTTGGGACTTGACTTTCCCGCGGTGTAACTAAAACAACAATCGAAAAAGATTAATGAAGCTTGAAAACGGTCAGCTAGCAAAGTTGGAAGCCATTGCCAGAGACGCTGGGGCTGGGATCTTGAGTGTGTATGAATCAGACGATTTTGATGTCGAGTCCAAAGGTGACGGTTCACCATTGACGAGAGCTGACCGATTGGCGCACGAGATCATCGTTGCCGGTCTCGCTGAAATGACACCGGAAATACCTGTGGTGTCTGAGGAGTCAGACAAGGAAGAAATGGAAGCACGGCTTTCTTGGGACCTATTCTGGTTGGTTGACCCATTGGACGGCACGAAAGAATTTATCAAACGTAACGGTGAATTCACGGTCAACATTGCGCTCGTTCATCACGGGCAACCGGTTTATGGTGTGGTTTATGCTCCCGTACTTGATAGCTGTTTCTGCGGTGGGCCGGGCTATGGAGCGTGCAAGGTGGATGGTGATGAACGTCATCGCCAGAAGATTGTGGTTGCCGGCAAGAGCGATGGACTGATGACTGTGGTTGCGAGTCGCTCGCACCGAGGTGAGGCCGTTGAGGCATTCATCTCCACATTGACGCAGCGCTTCGGCGAACCTGAAGTGCGAAGCATGGGAAGCTCTCTGAAGATATGTTTAGTGGCGACAGGCGAAGCAGATATCTATCCACGATTGGGCCCCACATGTGAGTGGGATACTGCCGCTGCTCATGCTGTGGTGCTTGGTGCCGGAGGAAAAGTGACCAACGTTTGCGGTGAGCCGTTGGTTTACAACAAAGAAAATATTCTCAATCCGTGGTTTCTTGTCTTTGGCAATGGAGATTGTGACTGGCCCGGATTCGTGCCGCAAAGTGCGGAGTGATCGGCGGCGCATGTCGCTTAGTCCAAAGGCTTCTGCTGGACCTGATTCTCAAGGGACCTGATTCTCAAGGGATTGGTTCTTAAGGACCCTTTTCAAAGGCCTACCGCCCGCGTCTTTTGCATCAGTTTCGGCTCACAGTGCCTTTGTGATTTATGTCGGAGGCACCGAGTGTGCAACCGGTTCATGCTGGTGATGAGAATTTGTTTTGGGCTTAAACGTTTGGTCGGATCAGCGTGTTCCGCTGGGCATGACGGCGTCGCGGAAGGCGGACATGGCTGCGTCGCGGAATTCAGGTTGGTCAAGTAACTCCAGCACGGCAGGGTGATTCAAAAGCTTGATAGCGAGTTCTTTGCTCGCTGGTTTGTTCGAGTTCAGAAGTTTTGTAATTTCAGGGTCCTCGTTAAGCTTGGCAATCGTATCAGAGACATCTTCTCTGTTTTTCAATTCTTTGATGGCCGGTTGGTCAAAAAGAGCATTCACCTTGGAGGGGTCCATCAAGACCTCCATGCCTCGCTGCCATTCGTCAACGTGGCTGAGTTGGGGAATATGTTCGAATGGATTGAAGCGGGCGACGATCGGAGCAAGCCGACTTGCCTGTGTTTGCTGACTTGTTTTGTCGAGGATCTCGGCAAGCAACTTCGCTCGGCCTGTGGGTGGGATCCGCTCGCTGAGACGTTCAGCATTGACCTTTTGAATTGTTACCATGCCACCAAGCAGGATTACCACCACGAGGAATCCTTGGATCCCACCGAGTAGAAAACCAAGCCAATGGTTTAGGAGCGTTGTTTTGGGGCGTCCTTGAAGGACGCGGTTTCCAATTTTTAGGGTCACAATCACAGTGACTAAAAAAACCAACAGGCCGGTGACGAGAACTGCATAGAAGCGGTTTGCCAACCCGGTGGTCCCGACCCAATCAGAGAACGTGTTCTCAAATTGCATTCCCAGGTAAGGTGCCAGGTAAAACGTTGCGGTTGCAGATGTCAAGAACGCGAGAGCCTTGCTCGCACCCGTTTTGAATCCTCCGAACGCCGCGAAGGCGATCGCCAAAGTTGCTGCAGCGGATATCCAGTCACTTTTGTTGCAATAGTAGCCAAACAAGCCGAGCACAGCAATCAATAGCAGTAGAGCCAATAATGCTCCCATGCGAGGACGTGATTGAATGGGGAGTTCTTCACTCATTGGGCCTGATTTCTAAAGAGTTTCGGATCAGCCATTATCATAAGCGCTGCCGGCACGAGACGCATTTGCTTCACCATGCATTTCACACGACTGCCGTTGGAACGCTCTGCCAGGCCCGATTGTGACGGTTGTGACGCGTTGCTCGGATCGCTTTGAATTACCGGTCTGGAACGGTCGATCCCACCTAGGTGTCCCGACCTGATCACTTCGAGGAAGAATTCCATGACGATGCAATGTGATGCATTATCTGAGCATCGAGCACAGAATCTATCTGTGTTGCTGGCTGTATTCGTCAGTATCGGCTCAGTGAATGCATTTGCTCAAAATCCTATGCCTACGGAGTCCGCAGCGGAGCAGCCTGCTGCCGGAAGTCAGATCAAGCAAAAAACAGCTAACGAGGAAGCCGCTACCGGTTCAAACGCCAAAGTGGTTGATGGCATGATTGATGGGGATATTCCATCAGCAGTGTCCGACTCGATTATTCCCAAGGTATTGTCAGCTTCGGAGCAAAGCAAGTTGGGGATGACACAAGCACGGTTCGCATTGCCGGCCTTAGCTGCGGCATCGACAGCGTTGCCCGATGGAAAAGGCGATGGTGATCGGTATCCTGAAACGTTTGTGCAGCAGTTTGGTGAGTTCGCGGAGCCCTTGCCGGAATCTGGGGCGGATCGGAGTGCTGACTGGGATTGGTCTTGGTGTTACTGGTCGGCAGCCAATACCTTCTCGAACCCTCGCTACTTTGAAGACCGTATGCTGGAACGGCATGGGCAGGAATGTATAGCCTGTTTGCAACCGCTGGCTTCAGGGGCACGTTTCTTTGGCACTGTGCCGATGCTGCCTTATCTGTGGACGATTTCCAATCCATGCGAATCAGAATATTCGCTTGGGTATTTTCCTGCCGGGCAATGTGTTCCGATCATGATGCAACGCCCACCTTACGAAAATCGTGCTGCGGTAGTCGAGGCAGGAGCAGCCGCTGCGTTGATTATCGGTTTCCCGTAGGCTTTCGCTGGGTCGCTAGGGACGCTAGAACATTGGTCAGTCAACGGACTTGAATCTACTCGCAATCAATGGCTGTTCATGTTTTATTTGCTGATTGTTATCGCCGCAGCTAGCCGTTTTCTGCCGCATCCCCCCAATGTGGCCTGCGTGACTGCTCTTGGCCTGTTCGCGGGCTGTTACCTCTCAGGATCTCGGGCTTATCTCGTACCACTTGCCGTGCTTGCGGGGAGTGACTTGTTGGGGCATTCGTTGGGGATTCCTGGCATGGGGCTGTACAGTCCCCTTGCAATGGGATTTGTCTACGCTGGGACCGTGGCGGCTGTCCCCGTGGGACGCTGGATCGCGAAGCGGCAAGGTAAGCTCCGGGTAATAAGTGGAGCCTTGTTGGCATCTTGTCTGTTCTTTCTGGTTAGCAATCTGGGAGTTTGGGCTGCCGGGTGGTATCCAATGACTGGGGCAGGTTTAGCTGCTTGCTTCACCAATGCAATCCCATTTTTCGGATACAGCGTTGTTGGTGATTTGTGTTTCAGCATGCTGCTATTTGGAGCTTGGGAGTGGGCGGGAGTAGAGTCTCGTCTGCAACGCCCCGTACCCGTCTCCTCGCGTCTTCGTTTATGAAACCGTCGTCGAAACGCAACATGGCTGGCCAACCGAGTTTCTTGGAGATTCTTTGAAACGCGAAGAAGCAGGGCCTGCGTTGATGGATGTCCCCGACTTGGTGTCTCGCCATGACCAACGACTACTCTGACGCTGGACTACTCTGACGCTGGAAAAATTTGCAAATTTCCTCGGTAGGATGTTCAGGTCGCCAAGTGATTGTTGCCTTCGGTTCTGGTTCCCCGCTTGCATTCGCGGATCGCCGGCGATCATGATTCAGGTAGCTTTTCTTGACCACAGCAACATGTGTTTCGAGGCGATGATATCGCTGCCGAGTAAACCTTGTGTGTGGTCGGGTTGGGCTCCATTACAGGCTCATTTCAGTATTTCTGACTTTGAAAGTCTTTCTGTGGCTGCCTGCATCTTTGGCATGGTGCCGGCACAGAATAGTGTTCGCGTGCGATGAAATGATCATGAAATGGGGTTGTTTCCACTTCTGTTGCAACCGTCGGCGTCCGCATGTCCTGTCTAATAACTCACTGGCCTTAAGCTGTACTGCATGCGGTATGGGGGCCTGTTAGACTGTGTGACCCAACGCGGTCTGTGTTCGCGATGTAACGTCAGCCGAGTGTAAGCTGATGTGGATAGTTCAATGAAAGACAACCACGCCTACAGGAACTGAGATGAAGAAACGACTGACTCAGATGCTCACTGCCATGCTATTTGTGATCTGTTGCTGGGCGCCCTTGCTATTGCAGGCTGCTGAGATCCAACATTCGTTCTTTGTTGCTGGTCCGGACTTTACCGGAATCGTCGGGGAAGATGGTAAGCCCAAGTGGGATTCGGGACGAGCAGGAGCACGTGATGGTTGGGTCTTGCCAAACGGCAATGTGCTGATTGCCTGGGGAGACATTGTGCGGGAATTCACTCCAGAGAAAGAAGTGGTTTTTGAATACAAATTGAATTCACCGAACAAAGAAATCGGCACGGTACAACGGCTTCCTGATGGTAACACTTTGATAACAGAACTCGGGAGCAAGCCTCGGTTGCTGGAAGTGAAGTCCAGCGGGGAAGTCGCAGTGGATGTCGCATTGAAGCCCGAGACGGACAACGCACACATGCAAACACGCATGGCCAGAAAATTGGAGAACGGTAATTACTTGGTCCCACACCTTTTGGCTTTCAAGGTAAAAGAGTACAGCCCTGAGGGAAAGGTTGTCAGTTCGTTTGCCACGGATATGGAAGCGTTGGGAGGCCGAGACGCAAAAAACTGGCCATTCACTGCCATTCGGTTTGAAAATGGAAACACTCTGGTCTGTTTAACCAATGGCAACAAAGTGGTTGAAATGGACGCTGAGGGAAACGTGGTTTGGAAAGTCAGTAACAAAGATTTGCCTGGAAATCCCATTGATGACGCCTGTGGTGGACAGCGGCTTCCTAATGGGAACACCGTGATCACGGCCTATCACGCCAGAAAGGGCATCAAACTGCTTGAGGTCACACCCGCGAAAGAAATTGTATGGACTTTTGAGGGACCGTATCGAGCACACCATTTCCAAGTGCTCACGACCAATGGAAAACCTCTTGCCGGTCCGCCTTTACGCTAATCTGAGCGGTAATGCCACTCGCCATGCAGGATCACCACCCAACACTCGAGTGAAAGGATTTTCCGAGTCTTGTGGATCAATTTCTGGTTTGCAATGAACTGTCGATTGGGATGGAAGAACGAGGTTTATCTATTGTGGTTGTGGGTGGCAGCTAGCCGAGGTGCATTGCCTGAACGTAATTGTTTTGGCTAGTCTTGTTTTCTTCTTATTTCTTAAAACGAATTAAACAGTGACGAGTTAACAACGGAATAAAAACGGTATTTCCTTGCGCCCAAGAACGGTCTGATTACTGCCAATCAAGAATAGAAGTCGTTTGAAACTTGTATTTGGTAAATGGAGTATCAGTCATGTCCAGCGAAACCTGCTTATTGGTAGCTTCGCCATCAATGTTTCGAAACCGTCCGTTCAGTTTTCTCCTGGTTTGCGCGTTGTCTGTGGTGGGGATCGGAATTCCCATTCTGGTGATCTGGTTTTTCCGTTGCCGGAGCACGCAACTGACCGTGACTGACTTGCGCACCTGTTTACATCGGGGGTGGCTGAGTCGTTCCATTACGGAGGTATGGCACCGCGATGTGCGGAACGTGCAGATAGAGCAGACATTCTTTCAGAGGTTGTTTGGCGTAGGGCGAATGGGGATCTCGAGTGCCGCACAGTCATCGATTGAGATCGAAGTGTCTGGTTTGCGAAATTGCGACAAAATCAAGCAAATCATAGACAAGAACAGGGTTTCGAGCAGGCGTGCCGCTTGATGTGCTGGCATCTGATCAGCACGGATCTGAATACGTCCTTATGATTTTCAGTCGTGACGAGGGACGTCAGTGAGTGGGAAACTTTGAAGCCGAGCCAAAATGAGAAAAGGTGTTTGAAAACACGGGCTCAAAACGGGAACAGTGGATTTCTCGGGTGGGGGCCCGGCAGTTCTGCCTACGTTCAGTTCATGATCGTTCAGTTCATGATCGTTCAGTTCATGATCGTTCAGTTCATGATCGTTCAAGGCTTGGCGTTACCATCATCGAGGCAACGCTTTGCGGACCTTGCTGGCAGGACACCAACGCTGTGACGCTGCCGTGACGGGTGCGTGAAAGATTTGGGATCCCGGTCCAAAGCCCCTGGCATACTGAAAATCAATACCGCACATCATAGCGCCCGCCGATACTCGCCCCCGGAGCCTTCAGCGAGATGCTTCAAAAAGGATTCCGTGCGTGGATTAACTGCGATACCGATCGTGTTGAAGTTGAGGTGCCGAAAGCGATTACGGCCAAGAATATCGACAAGAATTTTCTCAGGGTCTACAGTTTCACCAATCGTCGGTCTGCCATCGGTCAGCAGAAAGACAGTCTCCAAGTCTTGGTCAAAGGTGAGAGACTGACGCAAGGCGCCGTAGGTATTGGTTCGGTCTCCGTACCCAAGCCTACGGACGAAGGCGATGGCTTCGAGCTTGTTTTTTTCGTTTGCATGCACCAATGTCTTTCTCCAAACGCGGACACTGGTCGCGTAAAACATGATTGCGAATTCAGTTTCCTCAGGCAGTTCCCTGATTACCTTGATCAGTTCCAGCTTGGCTCTGGCAAGGCGACTCATCCCAGCCCAGTAATCTTCCATGCTGCCAGAGTGGTCGATAATGAACATCATACGCTGGGCGTGAATATCGATACCGTAGTACTGCTGCTTCGCAAACTTGATGCGGTTCATTGACTCAGACTCGTACCCGGCCGTCTTGAAAACAATTTTTTCTTGTTCGTCCGCTGCTTTTGTTTCCTGTGCGGGTTCGTTGCGTTCCAGCCAAACGCGAAAGCGTTCTTCATCTCCCAAAAAGTCGGACACGGTGACTGATTCAAGGGCTGTCCCAATCAAGTGCTGCAATTGCCCGTCAAGTGTGGGATGAATTTTTGTCAGAAATTCAACCGCGTCGGGATGGTTCATCCGCGTGAAAGCGCGTAACAGGTTGAATCGATAACCGTACATTTCTTTGTATTCAGGACGACTGATTTCTTCCTTCAATGCATCAATGGCACCATGGAATTGAAATTGCCCCAGTACGTCGGTCGAGAGGAGACGAATGCCTGCGAGGGGCGAATCCAGCCTGCTGATGAGGAACGACTCAACTTCGGGTTCATGAAGACCGCCGATTAGGTACAGCAGCTGAGAAGTACTCGCGCGGATGTTTTTTTCGATCTCCGCTGACTCGATGTTCTGCCGAGAAGCAGCCAAGAGGATGGGGAGTTCAGCGAGGAGATGGACCGACTGCTGTTTGCAATTCAGGATGGTTCGCAGCCGTGTCGGCTCACTAGCCGCAGTCAAGCCGCGGAATACCGCAGATTTCCGGAGTTCTCGATTTTCTGCAGCGGCCGCCGCCACCGCCTCATCACGTGCGTGACTATTCGGTTTTGGGAGGAGGAGGTTTAGACAGCCTGCCACCAGCACCAAAAGCAGTGGGTATGTGTATTTCACAGGATCCCCGATTTGGTATCAACGGAAAAGTTGGGTCGCGTCCCGCCCACTGTTTGACACGGCGGCGCGACCTCAAACAGAACAGCGGCAGATACTTGAATGTATCAACGGTAGACGCCTGCGTCAAAAAAAACACGGGAATTCAGCGCGGGTCACAACAATCCGTCTTGGTGAACAACGGCAAGGCGAACCTGATCGTTACATTTGTGCTGAGGCCGCTTTCGCACGCGAGATTGATGCGTCCATGTCATCGAAAACCTTTGCAGTGCCCTCGTCAAAAATGCGACCGATCAGAAGGTTTGTGACGCTGCCACGGTGCTCAGGATGCTCTTTCATGAATCGGCCGATGCTGAATTCCTTTGTGTAGAAAGCTTGCACCAGTTTGCGGATTAACTTGGCACCTTCTTTGAAGTCTCCACACCAAGATCCCAGTTGCTGCTCAGAGAGGTTGCCTGTTTTCAGGCCCTCAGCGACAGCATCGCCAGCCCTGACCCCCATTTCCAAAGCAAAATAAACACCTGAGGAATAGACAGGATCAATAAAACCGAGAGCGTCGCCGACTAAAACCCAACCGTCACCAGCATTCGCTTTGGTCATGTACGAAAATTCTTTGGCGGTGCGAATGTCACCTAATTGCTTGGCGTTAGCGAGCCTTGGCTTTAACCCGGGGCATCGCTCGAGCTCCTCAAAGAATACTTGCTCCGGTTTGCCGCGGCCCTTGAGCAAGTAGTCGTTGTCGGACACGCAACCAATGCTGGTAATCCCGCGCGAGAGCGGAATGAACCAAAACCATGCTTCCTTATTCTCGGTATTCATGATGATGGTGGCGCCTTCGTTGTCCCCTTCGCCACGCACTGCATCTTTGTAATAGGTCCAGATGGCCGCCTTCTTCAAGTCCGGGTCGATTTGTTTGAGCCCCAGTTTGTTAGCGATGAAGGACTGTTGACCTGTTCCGTCAATCACCACGCGACAGTCGATCTCTTTCAGTTCGTCGTTCGACTGCTTGACCACAACACCGCACGCGGCGCCAGATTCGTCAAATCTGACGTCGACAAGGCGGGTGCGATCGTAGCAGTCTGCCCCTAGTTCAGCCGCTCGGTCGAACAACATCTTGTCAAACTCGCTGCGTTCGACCTGCCAAGTCTCGCTACATGCCCGGTCATCGTGCTCGCGGAAGAAGAACGGATCCGATTCTGTACCCTTGTGGGTAATGAACTGCACGCTTTTCTTGACTTGCCAGCCGTTTGTTCGTATCCGGTCCGTCAGCCCTAGACGTTGCAGTGGCCAAAACGTTTCGGGCATCAGCGACTCACCAACGTGGAAACGCGGCACCGCTTCCCGCTCGATGAGCAGGGTGTCGCAACCGGACTCGGCCACGATAGCCGCAGCGGATGCTCCCCCGGGGCCGCCACCAATGACAACGCAATCGTACTGTGATTTCATCTTTTCTTGCTTCTGATTGGGGTTTGCCAGTGCCACGGCGATTCCTCTCGCCGTTCACACGAACTACAGATGATTATAGTCGCTTGTTAACCCTTGCTCGAGATTGTTCCATCGCGGAGCCGACTCCAATCGCACACAAAGTGTCGGCGGGTGTCTGGTTTTCTGCGGTTTTTTTGGGATGTTCGGACGTTTGCTGCGCTAAATCGTCGGCTGAGCAGAAGATTTTCCTCTGGAATGAATGCTTCATTGTTTAGTTGATCAGACGCTACCGCTTCAAGAGGTGAAGGTTACGGCTGAACATAAAGGGGGTGTTTCCTATACAATCGACGAATTGTCGCAGGCCGTGAAACTTCAGCAAGTTGTGCATGCGGACTCGCCAATCATTCCACTCCCAATCGCTTCGGGTTATTTATGCCACTCCGACATCTCTCAAAGTTTGCGTTCTTGCTTTTTTGTTCTGTACTTTTCGGGCCTAGTTGCTGCGTGGCACACGCAGAGACGAAACCTAACATCGTGATCGTGATTACCGACGACCAAGGTTACGGCGATTTGTCCTGCCACGGGAATCCAGTTCTGAAGACACCCAATCTTGATGCACTGCACGCTGATGCAGTCAGGCTTATTGATTATCACGTTGCACCAACGTGTTCACCCACAAGAGCGGCGTTTTTGACTGGGCATTGGACCAATCGCACGGGTGTTTGGCACACGATTATGGGGCGGTCCATGCTGCGTGAGAGTGAAGTGACGATGGGCCAAGTATTCAAAGACAACGGGTACGCCACGGGAATGTTTGGTAAGTGGCATTTAGGTGACAACTATCCGTTCCGTCCAGAAGATCGTGGCTTCACAGAAGTAATGCGGCATGGCGGTGGTGGTGTGGGACAGACACCCGACTATTGGGACAATGCCTATTTCGATGGCAGTTACTGGCACAATGGCAAGCCCGAAGCTGTCGAGGGTTTTTGCACGGATGTGTTTTTCCGCTATGCCAAGGACTTTATCAAAACACAGAAAGATGCGGGAAAGCCTTTTCTGGCCTACATTGCCACCAATGCACCCCATGGTCCCATGCATTCTCCCGAGGAATTCAGCGAGCCCTATCAGGACCAGAATGTCAATTTGGCAAACTTTTACGGCATGATCGCGAACATCGATCAGAATGTAGGCGAGTTGCGGGCCTTCCTCGATCAGCAAGGACTGGCCGAGAATACGATCTTTATCTTTACAACCGACAATGGAACGTCTTCGGGTGACCGCGTTTTCAACGCCGGCATGCGTGGAAAGAAAGGTAGCGAATATGACGGCGGGCACCGTGTTCCAATGTTCGTACGGTGGCCAGGTGGCGAACTGACGGGGGGACGTGATGTTGAGACCATCACCGCCTACGTTGACGTCTTGCCGACCCTGATTGATCTATGTGAGGTTGAGGCCCCCAAGAACATCAAGTTCGACGGCGTTTCAATCACGCCATTATTGAATGGTAAGCGACCCGATACCTGGCCTGATCGAATTTTGGTAACAGATTCTCAGCGGGTGAAAGATCCGATCAAATGGCGAAAAAGTGCCGTCATGACTTCAATGTGGCGTTTGAATAACGGGAAAGAACTCTACAACATCAAGTCGGATCCGGGCCAAAAAACGAATGTTGCAGCAACGCATCCCCAAGTGGTGCAGCGTCTGACTGACTTTTACAACCAATGGTGGTCTGAAATTGAACCCTCGTTTCAAAACGCGACCGCCATTTACCTCGGCCATCCCGCCGACAATCCTGCTCGTTTGACATCGCACGATTGGATCACCACCGGATCGACTCCTTGGAACCAGAGCCATGTGCGTCGGGCTATGAATGGAAAAGGAAATACGGGTTTTTGGAATGTGAAAGTGTCTGAGCCCGGGGAGTATCAGTTCCGTCTTCGACGTTGGCCCGAAGAGGTTGATCTACCGATTGCTGCACCGCTTGCACCCGGGGCATCCGTGCCAGGCGCAAAAGCCTACCGCACTGCTGATGGTGTTGCCATCGAGCCACGCAAGGCAACCTTGCAAATTGGTGACGTCACTGTCTCTAAACCGATTGAAAAAAATGCCAAAGAAGTCACGTTCGATTTGACAATCAAAGCCGGTAAAAAAACCTTATCAGCATCGTTTGAATCTGAGGACGGAACGGTCCACGGAGCCTACTTTGTCTACGTGACTAAAAAGTGAAAGAGAGAAATCCTCAGGGCGGCGGCAAGATGCAGGTCGCTCAAAAGCAGCCCGCTCCAATGAATACAGGTGTTGGGGGCTTTCGGAGGCATGGAAGCCAGATGGAATGGCCTCCGCACGTGACTTTCGAAAGCTACCCAGATTACTGCGGGAACTTGTTCCAGGGGATTTGGCGGGCGCGTTCCGTTCCCCTGAAATTAATTTCTCATTGAAGGTGATGATGGATGAATAGGCATGTAACACGACGCGTATTTTTGGGGGCCACCGTTTCCTCCTTATCACTTTCGAACAACGGTGTGACGTCGGGTGCTGGTTCGGATCAAAATCTAGGCGTGGATCAGAAAAAAACTGGGTGGATCGATGCTCACGTGCACGTGTGGACGCCGGATGTTGATCGTTATCCAATCGACACGCGCCGTTACTCCGTCGATGACATGGTGCCGGCAAGTTTTACGCCCCAGCAACTTATGGCGGAATGCCAGCCAGCCGGCGTTGAGCGTGTCGTCCTGATACAGATGAGTTTTTACAATACGGACAATTCCTACCTGCTTGATGTGATCAAGAAGCACCCAGGAGTTTTCTCGGGGGTCGCTATTGTTGATCATCACGCTGCGGACTTGCCCACGCAAATCGAAGCTTTATCCGCGGGGGGGGTTCGTGGATTTCGCATCAGTCGTCGTGGTGAGGGGGCAGGCAACTGGTTGACCGATCCTGGTATGGCAAGACTTTGGAAAATCGCTGGCCGCCATGGATTGAGTCTATGTCCATTGATCAATCCACGCGACTTTGCTGTGATTGACCAGTTGTGCCTTAAGTATCCTGAGACTCGCGTGGTGATTGATCATTTTGGCCGTGTAGGAGTGACGGGGGAAATTGTGCCGGCACAACTCAACTCTCTGTGCAAGCTTGCTCGACACCCCAACGTCCATGTCAAAACATCGGCTTTTTATGCTCTGGGAAAGAAGCAACCGCCCTACAAAGATTTGCTTCCCATGCTTCGCCGGGTCGTTGATTCGTTTTCGCCGCAGCGACTGATGTGGGCCAGCGATTGCCCCTATCAAGTTCAAGGAAAGCACGACTATCAGTCCTCGATTGACTTGGTAGGTGACCATCTGGAATCGTTGTCAAAAACAGATCGTCAATGGATTCTTCGTGACACAAGTGAAAAAGTATTTTTCAACAAAGTGTCCTAATTGAAGAGACTACCAGTTTAGAAATCGTTTTAGTAATTCAATTCCCGGCTCGGTTAGAAAACTTTCAGGGTGAAATTGCCAACCTTCGAGAGGGTATTCGGTATGCCGCACGCCCATGATTTGCCTTTCACCCCCCGTGTCAGTCCAGGCAGAGACTGTCAGCTCTTTCGGCAACGTCGTCGGTTTGATGACGAGGCTGTGGTAACGTGTTGCCACAAATGGGTTGGCGATTCCTGCAAAAAGTCCTTCGTTATCGTGCTCGATGTGATCGGTTTTACCGTGCATCAGTTGCGGCGCGCGAACGATGCTACCACCAAATGCCTGCCCAATCGATTGATGGCCCAGGCATACACCCAAAATGGGTACCCGGCCAGCAAAACGCTTAATGCAGTCAACGCTTATGCCAGCTTCGTTGGGGGTGCATGGACCCGGCGAGACCAAGATGCGTGATGGTGACATGGCATCGATCTGAGCTAACGACAAATTGTCGTTGCGAAATACACGGATTTCCGCGGTAGGGTCAATTTCACCCAGTCGCTGCACAAGATTGTAGGTGAAGGAATCGTAGTTATCGATCACGATTACCATGGCGCACGCTTCGCTGATGATGTCAATGCTAAAATAAAATGTAACGTAAAAAAGATAATCTTGTCCTACCAGCTTAAACGCTCTTTAGCCAGTTCGGATACCGTGCCTATAATACACTTAGTGCAAATCAGGCAAGTGTTTGTACTGCGAGTCCTGAATTCGTATTTCGAGAACAGGCAACGATTAATTATTCATTCCTAAAGTTATGCCGATTGGCTGACTGCGGAACTTAACCGATGAGACATTTGTCCCGCGTGACAAGTCAACTTCGGACTTTATACTCGTTCGTGTTACGGAACTCCATTGTGCTCTCGGTCCGCCCCAAAGTCGCCGAACTGGCGTTTCAGGTATTCAGCCGGTCATTGCATCCCGAACTCTACACTCTTCACAAGAGTCGTCGCGTTGAACGTACACGTTACGAGGCGCAAGTTGACATAACCAATTGCGGCCATGTCATCACGTGGAATGGCGGAGGTGTGACGATCTGTGAAGTTGCAACGAGTGCTCACCAACCACTGCCTAAGCGTCGATGCTTGTTGGCCAAGTCTTTGAAAGGCAGTCGCACCGAGCGAGCCCAGTGCCGTGATGGAGTCGAGTATCGAACCAGTTTCCAGTTGGAGTCGGTCGAACCAGATCTTTTCTGGATGGTTCAACAGCAATTAGGTGAGGGGCCCACCGAGGGTTTGCTGCACACGTTTGACGCGAGTGGGCGAATGGCTTTGGGGGCGTTGAGTTATGTCAATGTGGAAACGCGTCAAAACTCGATGCTTGTCCAAGCGATCCACACTTTTCCCGATGACTACGCGATCGTAAAAGTCGAGTCAGTATTCTCATTGCCCGCCGACAAAAACGCGGTTTGACCGTGGGCTTTCCGAAATGGTCTTTTGGTGACCTCGCAGGAGTTATCGATCTGGCGGGTGGCAAGGCGGTGCACGCGATCGCAGGGCATCGGGCAAGTTACCAACCGGTAAAGTTATCTGGTGGAGACCCAGTCGCATTAATCCAGCAGTACCGTAGAGTCGGTATCCGTTCGTTTTATATCGCCGATCTTGATGCGATCAGCGGTCAATTTTTGCAGGCTACCTTGCTCGATGAGATCGTTGCAGCGGTCGACGGCGATGTTTGGGTTGATCTGGGTTGGTCCGGTGCTGAATCAGAGGCAGTGGTTGATGCTATCGCTGCGTTGGTGGACTCGCACCCCTGCTTGCGTGTCATCGCTGCTACCGAGACGGCGGATTCCCCCCAAGCGCTGACTCGTTTGGCAGAACGATTGCCGGTTGAGCGAATTTGTCTGGGGCTCGATTTTCGGGGAGGTCAGTTCCTTGTTTCGAAGAAGCTGATGGCTAATCAGCCGCATGCTCGTGCTTGGGCAGCGAAGGGTTGGGAGCACGAGGGGGCCGCTCGTGCAGTAGGTGGGAACGAGTTGGATGTTGTCTTTGCTGCGACCCCATCTCAGTGGATTGATCATGCGAGCACGCTCGGGATTCATCGCCTCGTGATCCTTGATATCGCTAGCGTGGGTAAGCAGGTGGGGGCGGTGACGGGAGATGTGTGCCGTAGCATCAAACAGGCGAATCCGAATTTTTGCATTTGGTCTGGTGGTGGGATACGAAATCCATCGGACGCAAATCAATTAATTCAGCAGGGTTGTGACCGCTGCTTGATTGCAACCGCTTTGCATGGATTGCTTTGACCAGAAGGTGTCGTGATCACATTTCTTAAGTCGCGAACCTTGGCCGTCGCTGCTCGATCAACGCAGCGCAGTTATCCGGTAGCCGCAGTTTTCAGTCCTCGATCGCCATTTCGAAGCGAGTGATGGAATTGGCTCTGCCGGATGTATTCGCGTCAACCACAGCTCCGCAAAGCCGGACATCGCGCGTCGCAACGTGAAAGTGGTATGGTTCAAAAGATCGCGTGGTCTGCATGACTCGCCGGACATCGCGACCGATGATGCTGTCGTATGGGCCGGACATGCCAACATCACACTGAAAGGCTGTGCCATTTTCCATGACATGTGCATCAGCCGTGGGAACATGGGTGTGCGTGCCCAAGACGGCGGTGACTTTTCCATCGAGATAGCGTGCGAGGACCTGCTTGTCACTTGTCGCTTCGGCGTGAATATCTACCAGGATGTGTTTTGCTGAATTGCCAATTTCCTCAAGTGCAGTATCCACAGCATCAAATGGGCAGTCTACCGGACGCATGTAGACCCGACCCAGTAGTGAGATGATTCCAAGAGGACCTGCGGGAGTCTCTACGATCGTCCATGTTCGCCCTGTGGCATCGCCGGGATAATTGGCAGGTTTGACCATCCGTTTACTGGTTTCGAGTATCGGAATGATCTCTTTGCATCGATAGATGTGGTCACCCAGGGTTATTGCATCTACCCCTGCCTCAAGCAGACGTTTGTATTGACGTGGCATCAGCCCAGAGCCATCGGATGCGTTCTCGGCGTTGACGACCAAGGCATCCAGCTTTTCCTCGGCGCGTATAGCTCCAGCGTGTTTCAGAACCGCTGAGTAACCGGGTTTACCAACAATATCGCCAAGAAACAGGATACGCATGACGCAGCATGAAAGTTTCAGGTTTGAAGGGGCCGTTCGCCGAATCACTTCTATCATAATGCATTGAGGGCGGGGCAGCAGCATATCACCCACGGCGAACTGCCGGATTTAGCAGTCTTTTGGAACGGTTTTTAGGGCTGTGGCTACAACGCAGAGTGGGAACTCGCAGGTGGATTAAAAGAGCGGCACAGAACCAGATCCGAAGCTAGGTTATTCGCAGTCATTCCCCGCAGGCAATCGGTTTCGCTGGCTGAAACCCAAGGCGTCAGTTCGCTTGCGCTCATTCAAAGTCAAATGAATCGAGCGAATCTTCAAGTAGTTTGGTTGGAGACGGTTCTGACGCGTCGTTCACTTCTAACTCATCTTTGGACAATTCTCTTACTTGCACATGCCCCGTGTCTATTTTCACAACGATGATCTGGCTGCCGGCATCAATCGGCATGCCCGTGCTGACAGCGTCGATTTTCTCTCCTTTGATCGTAACAAGACCACTGGGTAGCAAGTTAGTCTTGGCGATGCCACGCTGCCCCGTTAGCTCATCTAACGGTGTCCCGCTGCTAGTTGTTCTGCAGGGTGGTTGTGTTGTTTGTCCACGCTTTAGATTCAACATCCGTCTTCCCACAGGTGTGTTTGGCCAAATGCGAATCAAGAACATGATGAAGAAAGGTGATGAGATCGCAATAAAGATGGAGACGCTGATGCCTGCAGCCATGCTGAATTTGAACGCCAAAACTACAGCGGAGGTGAGCGCGGCAACGGCCATCACGCCAAGCAAACCACCCGTTGGCAAAAGGAACTCCCCGACCAGAAGAATGTAAAAAATCAGTAGTGCCAATAATGAATAGATGAGATTATTCATGCATCCTCTTGCGATTCGACGACGACTCGTGTCCCGTTGACTTCTGTGATTTTTACGCGTTGTCCCTTCGAAATGACGCTTCCATCGCTCACGACTTGGACCAGCTGTTCGTTGACTCTGATTTTGCCGGCAGGACGTAATGGTGTTGTTGTGACACCAATGCACCCAAGCAGGTCGCTGTAGTCCGCTAGTTTCTCCGCTTCGTTGATTCGCGTTTCGTTCTCGGGTTCCATCATCAAACCGCTGAAGAGCGGCACATGGGGAAGCGCGTATCGCATGGCGACGACGCCGGCAATCAAGCCTAGCACCGCTGCTAAGGCTGTCCATATGCCCCGGTTCAGTATTTGGTACTGAAACGAATTTTGGGGAAGAATAAATGTCTGGCTCATCAATACGATTCCAAGAATCATCAGCAGAACCCCTCCGATGCCGAAGATTCCAACACCGGGTAGTACAAAGATTTCGATGCCAATGCAAATCAGCCCGAGGGTGAATGCGACCAATTCAAGCCACTCTGCAGTTCCAGCAAGAAACTTCATCCAGAAGAAAAGGGCAAAGCACATCAACGCGATGAAGCCGGGGACACTCAGGCCCGGAGAGCTTGCTTCTGCAGATAGTGCGATGAAACCGACGAACAGGAGCAGAAACGCAACGCTCGTGCTGCGGCCAATGTTCTCCACGAATCTGACCAAGCCACGATCAGAAACCAGGGGGGGAGTTTCCGTGAGGCCTAATCGCTTGGCAGCATCCGCATTGGATGCTGCTTCTCCATCTGCAAGTCCAAGAGCGATGGCTGTTGCCGCATCCAGTCCTTCGCTGAGTTGAATTTGTTCACCCCGATTCCACTTCGCTTTTTCAAGCTCGGGATCGTCGACATCGAGGATAAGGTCTTGCTCCGTTGCATAACGTATGCGTCCCGTTTTGCGGTTTGTGTAACGGTAAACCACCGTCGTCGGGTCAAGCATTCCTCTGATTAACGCAGCTGGTCGGTTAGTAGCGATAGCGATCTGATCGATCAGTTCACCATAAGGCTGCAAGCCTTCTGTGGTGATTGCGTAGGAACCAGGGCCACCAAGGGTGCTGCCGGGTGTCATCAGCAGCGGTTTGCAGGCCAAAGCTACCAAAGCCGCGTCGCCTCTGGCCTCCCCGCTGATATTTGCCGCGACAGTTCTCAGTGGTGCTTCCGGTTGTGAGAACCAGCCCGCCAAAATCATGCTGCCGTTCAGGTCTCCACCTGTGGAGTCCATCGCGATGAGCCATGTATTGGTCTCTCCAGACTTGAGCGTCGCACTCAGGTTGCTTTGCCAACGTTGAACCCGGCCTCCCGTGATCGCCCCGGTGATCTCAAGCATGGCTCCCTTAGGGTCACCCAGCAGTCCCGATTGTTTCAAGGGTTCCACTTTTGCGAGGTCAAGTAATTCAAGGCCCTGATCAATGGTATCGACGATTCCTGCAGATACGCGGGCAGTACGCAACCGTTGTGCATCAAGCATCAGAGGAATCCCAGCCGGGCTGAGGATATTCTCCTTCAGGATTTTTCCGTCCTTGCGGAGTTCATCAAGTGTCTTGGTGGTGGCGTACTCCTGCTCGCCACCGACTCGAGTGATCTCGGCCAGTTCGAGTCCCGGGTTCGCCAGGGCAGCGACAATCGGAATGGGGAACAGGCCTCGTCTTTCGGCAATCGACTCGTAACTCAAAAGAATGGTCGGGTCTGTCTGTAGTTCATCGGCTACGGCATTACCAATCACTGCTTCACGCGTGGTCAATAACGCCTCCGAGGCAATGATCGCTAGCACTGAATGACCCGTGATTTCACCATCTAAAAATGTCACGATCTTCAGTCGCCGAAGTTCGGGTGAAGTGATTCCGCGAGCAACTTTCAGCGCATCTTCAAAAGTTGTTTTTCCCGGGACCTTGGAATCGTTCTGGAACTTGAGCAAAACCGTGGTCCTCCGATCAGCAGGAACCGAATTGGCCAGTTCGGTCAGGTCTTGCATCAGTTGAGTTGCAGATGCTGCGTCTAGCGGGTTGGGAACGGTGGCCTCATAGCCGCTCTTAGGCTCGCTTTGCTCATCGTTCTGAGCGAGCAACTGCCCTGGGAAACCAACTCCATAGGTGCAAAAAACGCACAGAATTACGTAAAAGGTGATTGGTTTGATTTTTGAGCTCGAGCTGTTCGGCACTGGTAGCTCCCGCGGTGCATAACAATTTCTGAAAGTAACCGGCGCCATTATACGGCTCTAAACAGGTTTCGGCGTGGCGGACAAAAGCCGTGATTTGTAATTCTTCACATTATTCCGACACGGGTATCCAACATTCAGGGAGGTATCCAACGCCAACAAATAAGAGACAATGGTTCAAACGCATCTGTACACTCCTTTATGACGGGGGTAATCATGCCACGGGTCGTGGAAGTTTTTTGTATCCCATCCCGAAATAGATCACTTCGAGTGAAAAGATGCGTACGGTGACATCTGATTATCCAAACGAGTGCCCAGCATGATGCAGACGCATGAATCCCGATCGCAGGATGAGGCCAAGGTAGTGACTTCGAACAAACCTGTTTCGTTGGAAAAGAATAGGCGGTCCGCAAAGCGGGGGCGACGGCATGCTAATTCAACGAATTCCAGCCGGGGAACGAAAACCACCCAGAAAGTGAATGCTGACCAAGCCCCAGATGTTGCGAAGGTTGGGGGAGAAGGCGATTCGACTCCCCGTCGTGGTGGTTTTTGGGGCACGCTGCTGGGTGGTGGGATCGGCTTGGTTATCATTCTGTTCTTGGTGGTGGGGCAGATGGATCGGGGGCCTGATGCATCGAATCCAGTGCAGGGGGCCATCCCAGCACAATACAAGCCTGATCGCGCCTTCGGTTATCTCACGACACTTTGCGATTTGGGGCCTCGCCCGTCGGGCTCATCGCAGATGAAGAAGCAACAGCAGGCACTGAAGAAGTTTTTTGAGACGCAGGGAGCAGCCGTCAGAATGCAAAGTTTCGAGATCAGGCATCCCGAAACGGGAGTCCCGGTAGGGATGTCGAATCTGATCGCATCTTGGTATCCGAATCGTCCCAAAAGATTTCTATTTTGTGCTCACTACGATACTCGCCCATTTCCCGATCGGGATTCTGCAAATCCTCGAGGTGTATTTGTTGGGGCCAACGATGGGGCGAGTGGTGTTGCAGCGTTGATGGAACTTGCACATCAATTCTCTGTCTTACCGGAGGATGTTGGGGTCGACATTGTGTTGTTTGATGGTGAGGAATTTGTCTTTGAGCAGGGGCGTGATGATTACTTTCTGGGCTCAACTTTCTTTGCGGAGAAGTACAAAATGGAGCCACCAGCGGTTCCTTATCAGGCAGGGGTGTTGTTAGATATGGTGGGTGACCGTGAGCTGAAGATTTATCATGAGGTAAACAGCCTCAAGTATGCACGGAGTGTCGTTCGTGGTATTTGGAACACGGCTGAAGAGCTTGGTGTGAGTGCTTTTGTTTCTCGCTCGCGGCACAATATCGATGACGATCATATTCCACTCAACCAAATCGCGCGAATCCCAACGGTAGATCTGATTGATTTTGATTATCCACGCCCCGGATTTGGTGCACCAAAATATTGGCATACAGAGCAGGATATCCCGGCTAATTGCAGTGGTGATTCACTTGTTGCGGTCGTCTGGGTGGTACACCAATGGTTGCAAAAGCAGTAACGCGAAGTTTGTAGGGAGAAGAAATGTTTGCAGCGAGTTTGATCCTAGGCATCACGCTTCTCGCATTCGCAGGGTGGCTTCATTATCAGGATACGGAGGGCTGGCCCAGCGATAATTTCACCACCGAGTTGGACAAGACGTACCATCAGCGCCGGACGCGATCACGGCGCCGTATTCATTTCATTTTAGGTGGATGTGGTGTCGCTGCGATTGTTGCTGCATGCTGGGGGCCTGGGCCAGTCTGGTTTGCCATGTGGAGCGTTGTAATGGTGTCGCTGTTCGTGGTGGTTGGGCTGGCTGGAATGGATGCGTTGCGTACACATCGGTATATGAAGTCAAAACTTCCAGAGATACGCGAGCAGTTGCTCAGCGACGATGAGTAAGATCATTCAAGGATTTTGTGAATGTTCGGTTGTTTCCCGATGGATGAAAAGAAACTAGCTGCACGAAGACCCGTCATGCGTTATTTTCACGATTCCCCGCAGCGAATTGAATTCGCTCGTTTTCCTACCTCTTGCAATTGGACTCCGTTGATGCACAAGTTGCTTGTTCCGGCTTTGGTGTTTCTGTTTTTTCCTGGCAGCGCTCTGAAAGCCGAAGACTGGCTGCAGTGGCGTGGGCCCGGGCGAGCTAATGTGTCCGTGGAGACAGGCCTCTACTCGCAGTGGGGTGAAGATGGGCCACCACTGGCCTGGATGGCGGAGGGTTTGGGATCAGGTTACGCCAGCGTGACGGTTGCTGGTGATCGTGCCTACACAACGGGTAATTTTCCCGATAGCCAGTCAGCGATGGCACTCGACACCCGGAATGGCAAGGTGGTCTGGAAGACGGCTATCACAGACGGTGCACCAAAGCACGGTTTTGAAGGAAGTCGTACCACGCCGACGATTGATGGAGACCAATTGTATATGGTTTCGAGTGATGGAAAAATTGTCTGCCTCAACCGCAATAGTGGAGACCTGTTGTGGTCCAGGGACTTTTCCGATTGGGGTGGGAAGATGATGAGTGGTTGGGGGTACAGCGAATCGCCATTGGTCGACGGTGAGTGGGTTATCTGCACGCCAGGTGGAAAAAATGGAATGGTTGTGGCGCTCGAGAAGCGATCAGGTAAAGATGTCTGGGCGGCCAAACTGCCAGACTATGGTGATGAAGATGGTGTTAACGGAAAGGGACTTCGAGATGGTGCTGGTTACGCCTCCGTGGTGGTTAGCAATGGCGCCGGAATCAAGCAATACATTCAACTTGTGGGTCGTGGGTTGATTGGGGTCCGAGCTAGCGATGGAAAGTTGCTGTGGCGGTATGATCGGGTCTCCAACGGAACGGCGAACATTCCCACCCCAATCGTTGACGGTGACCATGTCTTCACAAGTACAGGGTACGGAACAGGCTCCGCCTACTTGAAGTTGGTAGTGGATAGCGATGGCGTCTCGGCAGAAGAAGTTTATTGGCTTGATGGCAAGCAGTTCCAAAACAAGCACGGCGGCATGACTCTGGTGGATGGTTACATCTATGCGGGGCATGGCAATGGCACTGGACTTCCCATTTGCGTGAACATGAAAACAGGTGAAATCGCTTGGGGGCCCGAGCGAGCTGCCGGGAGCGGAGAAACCAGTCTCGTCTATGCGGATGGTCGCATCATCATGCGACGGCAGGACGGTGTTGTGATCTTGTTGGAAGCCACGCCTGAAGAGTACCGCGAAATCGCTACATTCAAGCCCGAGTACCAAAAAGGAAAAACCTGGGCGCATCCAACCATTGCCAATGGTTATCTCTACTTGCGAGAGCAGGACAAGTTGATGTGCTACAAGCTGAAAGGTTAATGCCTGGATTCAGCTTGGAAGCGAATCGCAGGAGTGATGTTTTTCCATCGGATAGGCTGCAGGTTGGCGGTGCTTAGTTGCGTCGAGGCGATGTTAGCCGCAGGCGGGATGTTCATGTGAATGCCTTATGTCGCATTCACCGATGTTCTCTGCGTCGTTCCTGATCGGAAGGTTATATTCCCTCGGATGCACCGCGAACGCGATTGGAATCCGCTGCGTTTTGCAATCCGCTGCGTTTTGCTGAGAGTTCGGGGTTATTGGTAAGGGCGTCTTGCTCGACAAAGAAGCTGTTAGGCGAATCGTGTTGCCCGACGCAACACGACGCTCGAGGTGCCCTCAGGTTCACCGTTCCGGTACCGGGTTTGGTTGCCTTGGATCCAGCTTGGATTATTCCTTTTCGTTGCGGCGAAATACAGCAACAATGTCGTCCACGGGAACGACGAAAAGCTGATTGTCGTGCTCCAGGTCAACTGGAATTGCGTTCTTGGGGTGGAACAGGATCTTGTCGTACTGTCTCAGGGGCAGTTCTTCATCGTTTTCGACGACGGCACTGATCGTTACGATCCTTCCCGTGATTGTGGGGATTTCAGCGGCATCAGGAAGCGCAATTCCGCCCCGCGTTTCGCGTTTCGGTTCGTCCTTCCGTACGAGCACCCGATCTCCGATCGGTTCAACGTGCTCGAATGTCGCTGCTTTCTTCTTTCCCATTTTGTTCCGGCTCGTCTTTCAAGGGAGGTAAGCTGTGTGGCCTTCGCCGTGCAGTTTGACCTCTGCCGCCATCTTCGTCGAGGGCGTAAGGCAGTAATGTCGAGGGTCACTTTGGAGTTCGGGGACCCCTGTTGATGATTTTCTGGAGAGAAACGCTAAAACAAAGAAAAAGCAGCAGGTTCCAAGGTTGTCCCGGCAGTCGGGTAGCGATCGTGCAGGCATGCTGGGGCGGGCCATTTCCGTGATCAGCCTGGGGGTTGATCAGACGTGAGTCTCGAAGTCTGGTGATCGCTAACGTGAAGTTGATGATCAGCTGGGCACGAAGTTTTTGGCATGCGCCTCACGTTGAGCGAGATCATAGTCGTGCTGTGTCATGATCCGAGCAAGTTCCTCGAGGTCGGTGGTTGCTGTCCACCCCAGTTTTTCCTTGGCCTTGGACGCATCTCCCAGCAGTAGGTCGACCTCAGCGGGGCGAAAATAGCGGGGGTCGATTTCGACGTGATCTTCGTAATTGAGATCGAGTTGCTCAAAAACGAGGCGGCAAAAATCACGTACCGATTCGGTCCGACCAGTGGCGAGGACAAAATCATCAGGGACATCATGCTGAAGAATTCGCCACATTCCTTCGACATAATCTTTGGCGTAGCCCCAGTCTCGTTTGGCATCGAGGTTACCGAGGTAAAGCTTGCTCTGCAGCCCTGTCTTGATCCGCCCTGCTGCCCGGGTGATCTTTCGAGTCACAAAGGTTTCACCACGTCGTTCGGACTCATGGTTGAATAGAATTCCGTTGCTCGCGTACATGTCGTAGCCGCGGCGGTAATTAACCGTTTGATGAAAAGCATAAACCTTGGCACAAGCGTAAGGAGATTGAGGGTTGAATGGAGTTGTTTCCTTTTGGGGGGTTTCTAGTACGGCGCCGAACATCTCACTGCTGCTGGCTTGGTAAACACGCACCTGCTTTCGACGGTTCAACAGCCGAGCCGCTTCCAGAACGTTGAGAGCACCCACGCCAACTGTTTCCAGAGTGTAGACCGGTTGGTCATAGGAAACTCGAACGTGGCTTTGGGCACCGAGGTTGTAGATTTCATCCGGCTCGATCTCAAGAACCAAATTTGACAGGGCCTGGCCATCAGTAAGGTCACCGTAATGCAAACGAAGTTGGCCTGCCTCGTGGACGTCGCTGTAAATATGGTCGATGCGTTCTGTTGAGAATGTACTGCTGCGTCGGACGAGGCCATGAACGTTGTACTTCTTTTCCAGCAGCAGTTCTGCAAGATAACTGCCGTCTTGACCTGTGATGCCGGTAATGAATGCTGTTTTGGTCATGATGTTGATATTGAAGTGTGTTGTGCCACGTGGCGTTCAATGTTAGCGAAATCCCCGCTTGAAACACCTGGGTCAGGCTGAACGCAATTTGCCGGCGTCCGCTTCGCGGCAAAAAGCTGCATAGGTATTTTCGAGTCCCTGCTGAAGGTTGATTCGATGCTTCCAGCCACACTCGCGCAGGAGTGTGACATCGGTGCATTTGACTGGCGTGCCATCAGGCCGTGATGAGTCCGTCACGATTTCGCCGCTGTATCCGACTGTGGCAGCAATCATCGTGGCGAGTTCCCTGATCGTGAGATCCACCCCGGTTCCGACATTTACCCAGTCCGGAGGTGATTCGAGTGACAGAAGGTGTACGATGGCATCAGCAAGGTCGTCGACATGCAGGAATTCACGCCTGGGCTGTCCCGTTCCCCAGAGTTGAACCGATTCCTGCCCCGTCTGTTTTGCTTGGTGGAAACGTCGGATCAGCGCGGGCAGCACATGACTGTGCTCGGGGTGGTAGTTGTCACCCGGGCCATATAAATTGGTGGGCATGACGCTGTGGTAAGTCAGGCCATGCTGGCGACGATAATATTGGCATAGTTTCAGTCCCGCAATTTTTGCGAGAGCATAAGCTTCGTTGGTAGGTTCCAGAGGACCTGACAAAAGCGATGCTTCCGTGATCGGCTGGCGGCAGTCTCGCGGGTAGATGCAGGTACTGCCTAGAAAAAGAAAGCGTGTGACTCCATGGCGATAGGCAGCGCCGATAGTGTTGACGGCCATCGTCAGATTTTCTGTCAAGAATTCAACCGGATACGTTGCGTTCGCCAGAATGCCACCTACCTTTGCTGAAGCAAAGATGACGGTGTCCGGGCGGTGCGTGTCAAAATAGTGTTCCGTTGCGTTTGGCTCGGTCAGGTCAAGTGTGTCTTTGGTTGCCGTCAGTACCTCACTGTCGGTGTCGGCTAAACGCCGGCAAACTGCAGAGCCAACCATCCCACGGTGGCCGGTGACCAAGATCTTTTCGCTGTGTGAAACTCCCATGTTTCGCAGATTAGCGTATCTGAAATTGCGAGTCACTACCAACTTAATGTTGGCGAAATGCGTAGCCACGAGCGTTTCAGGGGCGCTTCCGCTGCTTTTGGCACCACGCCAGCGATGTCCAAGGAGGCAAGCCACTTTGAAGCCTGTGGTGACGCTGGGGTGGGCGATTTCACTGACGATTGAGCTGACTCGTCTGATTATGCAGGTCATTTTGATCGCGCGGGCATTGTCGGTTGGGGGAAGCAAGCCGAGCTCAGTGCACTCGGACCCCCCAAATGTCGATCGGTAGCATAACGGCGGGTTAAAAATCGGAGGGACCGATAAATTTTGTGATATCCCAGCTGTTACCTCCCCAGGATGGAAGAGCGACGGGATGTACAAGGAAGTAAATCGATCTCTGATCAAATGGCCGGTCGCGGCATCTGCCACAATGTTGGCAATGTCATGGTTCCCGATGGATCCAGCGTGGGACAAGCCTGAGCCCCGCGGTGTATCTGGCATCAGCCCGTCAGTCGACCTCGCTGTTGTGCCGGAATTGAATGATTCTCCGGTTGTTGCACCGGTGCTTGTTATGCCCCCTAGCGAGGAACCAAATGCCCTCGTGGCCGAACACTTCAGTGCCGACGAGCGAGATCTTCAGGGCATGGAGTTGCCAGAACGAGTTGCTGGTGTCCCAGATGTACAGGTAGATGTACAGGTAGATGTACAGGTACCGGGCAACGAATCGGTAGCAGCCAACGTCACAGCTAACGGGCCAGAGGACTCCAGTTCCAAGGCTGTTCTTGCGGCACCGGTCCGCTTGATTGATCAGGAGCTTGCTGGACTTGGCCTGGGCGAGGCGAAAACCGACTTGAATGGACGCTCGTCCTCAGCCACGGAGGAGGCTTCCGAGTCAGCAAAGACGCGGTTTGGTGCCACTGACTTGATGATTCTGGAGCAGTACGCGCAATTTGAATGGGGCAGTGTCAGTTGGATACTTGACCCTTGGTCGGCAGATTTCTGGCAGCCAGACAGCGATCTCGCAAGTATCGCAACGCAGGGCTCTCAGTCTGACTTCAATCGTGCTCTTGGGCGGGGAGAGCTGATGGGCACAGGGCAGCAGGACGTCGATTTGCGGCCGTCATGGGCCAATGCAAGTCAGGCGGTTCGCGGTCATTTGCAAACTGTCAGAGAAAATTGCAACGACTGGTTAATCGTCATGGCATGGCAGTCGAATAAACTGAAGGATTTCGCATCCGAGCATAAGCTCCAGTCCAGTCTTCGAGCGGCAGTAAACGCAGGGGAATTGCAATCTGCAGTTGCGACTGCCGCCGTGGTACCAGTAGGCGGCGTCATCTCAGCAGAGGATGAAATAGCGATTCCTAAGGTGCAACAGTCTGTTTCTCGGAATGTAAGCTCGGCTCGTGTAGTCAGACAAGAAAAGGGCGCCGCGTGGCCCGAGGCAAAGCAGCTCGTCACGCAGTTGACTCAACTTGCGGATTTGTCGGCGAATTCAGAGATGCAGCAGGGGGGCAGATTTGTCTCGCTCGATGGAACCGAGTTCACCATTGTCGATTGGGCATCTCGTGTGCAGAAATTACTGGCAGATTTGAGGTCATTGCCACGTTTGGGTGATGAGAATGCTGGTGCAATCATCATCGCCTTGAATGGTTTGGCTGCGGAGGGACGCGAGCAAGCGGAATTGCTGAATGATCGTCAGCATCAACTGCATTGGTTGAGAGCTAGCTATGCGATTTCTCGACGAACCGCGATTTGGATGCCCGTCTGGCGTCTAAGCCAGGGGCAAGAAGTTTCTTGGGACGCGCGCAGTGGCGGTACGAGACTGCCACTGGAAATTTCAGTGCAGCGAGTGCGGGATGACTTGGTGGCAACGGGTGACGTCAAGGGCTGGGCTACGTTTCTGTTGCTCGATGAGGTACTGGAACAGGCCCAGCGTGGTACTGCGGCTACGCGGGCCATGCTGTCCCAGAGATTGATGTCTCGGTTACAGTGGCACAGCCTTGCTAAGGAACAGTCGCAATGGTTGCAACGTGAGTCAGTCGAACAATTGGTGACAGCCATCCGCCCTTGGGCACACACGGTGATTGATTATGCTGCCTTGATGAATCAACTCGAGCAGCAGGAAGCGAATGCGATTGATTTATCGGCGGTGGACATCGCTTCGGCCGCACAAGCCCTGCGTTTTGCGAATAGTCCCGCTGCAGTCAAAGTTGCAGATGAAATTAACACTCATTATCGCAACGCAAATGTGCGTTTCGCGGTTAGTGAGCGATTCATTGAAAGAATGATTCCAGCGATTGAGCCAACGAAAAAGTCGCTCAACACGCGGATGATGGGGGCCAGAGTATCGGGGGTCAGCCAGATTCAAAGTAAATTCGACATCGATTTGAAACCGGCTAATGATCGTTGGTTGCTGGAGTTAAAAGCAAACGGAAGTGTAGAAACGGATTCCGTTGGAAGGCAAGGTGCGGTTTCCGTCCGCACTGCGGCGTCTGCGAAGTTCGCTGCGGCAAGCAATATCGAAGTCACGAAGGAAGGACTGTACCTCGGTGACGCCGAAGCCAAGGTAAGGAGCTCAACCCGATTGCGTGGTATAGAAACCGCTTATGATGGTTGGCCATTGGTGGGGACATTGGTCCGTTCAATCGCGGAGGAGCGATACCGCGATTTGGCTCCGCAGGCGAATCGGATTGCCAATCGAGAAACGCGGGTGCGGATTGAGTCGGAAATGGAGGAAGAGGTCGGAACGCGTTTGGATGAGGCTGCAGGGGTATTGAGCGAAATGGTGCTAGGTCCGCTAGGGCGTTTGCAACTTGACCCCTGTGTTACGGATATGCAGACGACTGAGCAGCGTCTAGTGGCTCGATATCGGGTAGCGGGTGATTGGCAACTGGGGGCATTTACTCCGCGTCCTCGAGCACTGAGTGACAGCTTGATGAGTGTTCAGTTACATCAGTCAGCCCTGAATAATACGCTCGAGCAGTTGATCCCCTCGGACCAGGCGATCGGGATTCGCGACCTGATTCGCAGGAGTGCCGGGACATTTGGCAACGCGGATGTCGAAATTCCTGCAGATATTCCCACGGACGTGACCGTGCAGTTCGCCCGCACGCGGCCCATCACCGTCGAAATCGAAGACGGGATGTTGTGGCTAACCTTGCGAGTGCTGAGGTTGCGTCGTGATGAGGGGATTGATTTGACGCAGTTCATCGTACGCGTCGGTTATCGACCTGAAATTGACGGAATGAATGCTCGGCTAGTGCGCGATGGGCATTTGCGGATCAGTGGTCCACGAATGGCGATACGCGAGCGTTTGCCGGTACGTGCTATTTTCAACAAGGTTTTTGCAACCAGTCGTGAGATCCCTCTGACGGTGCCACGTTTGATCGAGAACCCGGCCACCGACGGGCTGGTCGTAAGTCAACTGGAGTTGCGCGACGGTTGGCTGGCAATGGCGATTAGCGAGGAAGGGGCGGCTCGCATTGCTCTGCGTCAGGAGTGAGTGTCGAATGCAAGTTCACAAAGGTGCGCTTGTGCAATCGGTTGGGGGCAACTCCAAACGAGAAAGAAGAGTGCTTCACGGCACCAACGGCCCACCGGGTGTCCGTTGACAAATCCAGCACCTTTGGCTGCGGTCAAAGCGGCTTGTGTGCTTCTGAGAGCAAGTCGGTTTGCAGCTGTACGAATTTCGGATGTGTCGCAGTCACTATCGCCCTCGGACATCTTAAGTAACCGCTCGGACAGGGCACCAACCTCCTGTCGTAGCTCAGTTGCTGCATCCTTCAGATCCATTCGCTTGATGGATTCGGAGGACAAAAATTGCACGGCAGCTTGCGCCAGGCCGACAGCCAATGTTGACGTTTGAAGCCCGCCGGTACGGATGCCAGTGGCGCTTTTGAGAACATTTTCACTCGGGCCGTTGAGCAGCATTGTTCGCGTCACATGAACGCGGTCAAAGCTGACCTGGTCGGTGCAGCTTGCGGATAGGGCAACCAACTCGTGACCGGGGCCAGCTTTGATACCACAAAGCGTGGACGGGACAGCCAGCAGTATTTGCTGGCTGTTTGTGAGTGTGGCACCCACAATGTAAAGGTCAGCGTGGGACGCCCCGGTGACCCAAGGTGCAATACCGTCCAAAATGTAGCCGTCTCCTGATTCCTCAGCCCGCAAAACTGGTCGCTTCAAATGGCGACGACTCGTTGTCAAATGACTGATGCCAACTGTGCTGAATTGCTTGCCACTCGCGAGACTCTCGAGCCACTGCTCAATCACGGCTGTATTTCCGCTGGCTGCGATTCGCCGAACTGCACCCATGTACTGGGTGATAACAAAAGTGGTCGTCAGGTCAGCTTGAGACAAACGCAGATAGCCTCGAATCTGATCAGAAGCGGACCAGCCGTAGCCGCCCAATTCTTCCGGTAGGAACCAGCGATACACGCCACGTTGGCCGCACAACTCGAGTGATTTCAATGGCCAGTCACTCACGTCGGTGATGGTGTCGGCGAGCCGGCTGAGCTCATCGCACAACTCATCCATCGGAACACAGGTGGGGCTCAGGACGGGGGGAAGGTGCTGCATGTTCAGGTTACTGGTGGGGTTGGTCAAAATTGCGCGGAATCTGTGGTCCCAGAGAACTGAAATCACGGTATCTTTGGCATGCCGAAAGGAAAATATAGGTTCACTGCGACGTCGTGGAGTGCCTCTATCATCGCAGGTTCGCCTATTTTCACCAGAGTGAACATCGGAATGGTGAAGTCGTGTTGAGTCAGTTTGGATGACTTAGTCACTTTTTCACTTCTTCCATAGTTTCTAGCAGATAATTCATCAACCGTGAGTTCCTATGAGCCAGGCAGAATTACCGTCGAGTGTCTCGCCCGCATCACCGCTTTTGCAGCCCAATCACGAGGAACACCACGCAGACGATTTATACAGCAAGCTATGGGAGCTAGCCAACAATTTGTGGTGGAGTTGGCATCCGGAGTGCGATCAGTTGTTTCGCGATATTGATCCGATCCGCTGGCGGCAACTGGATCATAATGCTGTGGCGCTTCTGCGAGAGATGAGCCCCGAGCAACTGGCTGAACGCGCCAGTGAGTTGGTGCTGCACAGCCGTATTAATTATGCCTACCGCCGATTGCAGGAATATTTGGCCAACACCCACACATGGGCCTCCAACAACGCTGGGGTACTTGGTGCGAAGCCTGTTGCATACTTTTCCGCTGAGTTTGGTATCCACGAGTCCGTCCCGATCTACAGTGGAGGGTTGGGGGTGTTGTCGGGAGACCACGTGAAGAGCGCGTCCGCGCTCGGTGTTCCTCTGGTCGGCGTAGGCCTGTATTACTCACACGGCTACTTTCGGCAGCATTTGGATGATGAGGGAATTCAGGGAGAGGAATACCTTGAAACCCAGGTTAGCCATCTACCGATGAAGCCTGCGGTGGATGTCCATGGGGACGCCATCAATATTTCCATCGAAACTCGTAATGGAAAGTTGTTAGCCAAGGTATGGCAAATGGACGTCGGGCGAGTGAAGCTGTATCTGCTGGACTGCAACGTTGACGGTAATAAGCCCGAGGATCGAGAGTTGACAAGTCGCCTTTACGGCGGAGACCAGCGAACAAGAATTCGTCAGGAACTGGTGCTTGGAGTAGGAGGGGTCAAGGCCCTTCATGCACTCGGGATCGATCCCGGAGTTTATCATCTCAATGAGGGGCACTCCGCGTTTGGTCCCCTGCAGGTAATCAACTACTTGATGCAGGAAGATGGGCTGTCATTTGCGGATGCTCATCGTGAAGCAGCCCGCATGACCTGCTTTACCACTCACACTCCGGTTGCCGCTGGCCACGATCGTTTTTCCGCGGATCTTGTTGAAGAACATCTTGGCCCCTTGCGTGATTCTTTGGGCCTGGCGGAAAAAGAGTTCTTGGCTCTGGGACGTGTCAACGGAGAAGATTTGTCTGAGTCGTTTTGCATGACGGTGATTGGTTTCAACATGAGTCGGTATGCTAACGCGGTTAGCAATCTGCACGGTGTTGTTTCAAGAAGGATGTGGTCGCACAATTGGCCGGACCGGAAAGAGGATGAGGTGCCTATCGGCCATATTACCAACGGAGTGCATGTACCCAGTTGGCTTGCCGGGCAGATGGCGTTGTTGTACGACAAGTACTTTCCTGCAGATTGGAAAGCTCGAATACATGATCCCGAGATTTGGAAGTGCATCCATCAAGTTGATCCCGGAGAGTTGTGGGAAACTCATAATGCCTTGAAAAATAACCTGCTCTCATTCGTGCGAAGGCGTGTCAGTCGGCAATGCCGACGACGTGGCGAAACTGATGATGTGGTGGATGCAGCCAGACGCGTGCTTGACCCTCGGGTGTTGACCATTGGCTTTGGACGCCGATTTGCCACCTACAAACGGGCAAATTTACTGTTCAGTGATATTGAACGAATTGTGGGAATGGTGCAGGACCCCAATCGTCCGGTCCAACTGATTTATGCCGGAAAAGCGCACCCGAAAGATGAGCCTGGGAAAAAATTCATTCAAGAAGTTGCCAATCTTCGTCATGATTCACGATTCACTGGACATGTTGCCTTCATCGAGGATTATGACATCAATGTCTGTCGGCATCTGATCCAAGGCGTCGACGTGTGGTTGAATAATCCGCGACGACCGCTGGAGGCATCGGGTACGAGTGGGCAAAAAGTGGTCCTCAATGGTGGCCTGAACTGCAGCATCCTCGATGGCTGGTGGGGTGAGGCTTACAACGGGGTCAATGGGTTCGCAATTGGGAGGGGACGCAGTCACCTCGATGATGATGTTACCGACGCACGCGATGCGAAGGCGTTGTATGAGACGCTCGAACAACAGGTTATTCCCTGCTTCTACAACCGTGATGCCGATGGTTTACCGCAGGCATGGATCGACCGGATGATGCACAGCATTAGTACACTTGCGTGGCGTTTCAGCAGTCAACGCATGGTGGCTGACTATACGACCCATGCCTATTTATGGGCTGCCGGTGGAGTGACGTGTGACATGCGTCAGCAATGATGCAAGGTTTCGCTTTTGAGCTGTTCCAGGTTTCAGGGCAACACGTCATGAAAACTACATGCACGGGTGTCGAGCGTGTGTTGTTTGTGTGTGAAGCAGGCAAGGTTGGCCGATCGGTTTACCCCAGGGCTGGGTTGTTTCTCTGGGAGCAGTGTGCTGAGTCTCTGGGAGCAGTGTGCTGAGGTAGAGGCGTGTGGTTTCAACTCCGGCGATCTTGGACTCCGCTATACTCTTGCGAATGCTGGCGGGATTGCCATGCCCTAGGGGCTAACCCAATCCTTGTTCGCCAGTAGCGTGGCCGTCATTAGAAAAAGAATGAGTGGCTTGGCGCCAGTTTCGAATCGAGCCCATGGTTTTTGATTTAGTTTGGAGAGATGATGAAGATTGAATGGAACATGCTAGGCGTTTTGATCGCGTTGTTTTCCTGTGCGTTTATCGTCGAGGATGTGCGGGCTCAAGCGGAGAAGGAAGACGGTTACACATCATTGTTTAATGGCAAAAATCTTGACCACTGGGTGATTCCCGAGGGCGATGGTGGTCACTGGAAGGTGCTTGAAGGTGTGATCGACTACGATTCACGCAGCGAAGCCACGGGCAGCAAAAATCTACGGACTCGGGAAGAGTTTGGAGACTTCATTTTGAAGATCGATTGGAGAATCAAGGAGACAAGCGGTTTCTATGATGTACCTGTCGTCTTGAGTGATGGCAGCTATCTGAAAGATGCTGCAGGCAGGAAAATTACGATCAAGACTCCGAATGCTGACTCAGGGATCTATTTGCGTGGTGCGTCCAAGTCACAGCTCAATATTTGGTGCTGGCCAGTGGGGTCGGGTGAGGTTTACGGAGTTCGGCATAAGGATACGACGCCGACTGAGATCCGTGCTGGTGTGACGCCAAGAATCAATGCGGATAATCCGGTGGGAGAATGGAATCGCTTCGTGATTATTTTGGTCAAGGATCGTGTTACGGTGTATTTGAATGATCATATGGTTTTGGAAAACGCACAACTGCCTGAGATTCCTGAGCGTGGGCCGATCGTTTTGCAGCATCATGGAGGACCGGACCAAGCCGGTAGGTTACGTCCAGCATCTAGCCTTGTTCAGTTTCGCAACGTGTGGATCAAATCACTCGATCCATAGTTGATCCACAGTGATTAGTTGATCCACAATGATATTGATTAAACCTCGTTTTAAACGGATCTACACAGCTCATACGCTGTGATAGAGCTAAAGTGCTGTTATAGAGATGGATGTTCAATGACTGAAGAACTGGTACACGGTATGGCGGAGGCTTTATCGCGAAAACATTTGAAAATCGTTTTTGCGGAAAGTTGTACCGGGGGACTCGTCTCGGCTGCACTCGCTGGTGTTCCCGGGATCTCGGAGTGGCTTTGCGGCTCCGCGGTAACTTACCGGTCCGCGACAAAGGTTGCGTGGTTGGGAGTGGATGCCACGCAAATTGCGAAGCACACCGCAGTGTGCAGTGAGGTAGCATTGCAGATGGCCGTGGGAGTTCTTGAAGAAACACCTGAGGCAGGGCTTGCAGTCTCCATCACAGGACACCTCGGACCCGGAGCTCCTGTGGGGATGGATGGGCTTGTCTTTGTTGCTATCGCAAGACGCAGCGAGAAAGACAGACCGGCAACGCATGTGGTTCGACGTGTGCTCACGACGGAGAGTCGCCTTGGAAGGCAGCGAGAAGCAGCCAGCCTCGTGATGTCGACTGCGTTGAAGGAAATATAGGCCCCTCACTTTACTGCAGCATCAGAACTAACCATGGGGTTGCATCAAGCGGAGTGATTTGATTGCTAAGTTGACGAGAATCTTCCAAGCCAGGGGGCATGCCCGCACGGGATAGACATCTCGGAGCAGCGGAGGTCACCAAGTGGTTTCCAACCCGGTAGGGTTGGGGCAGGGGAGGGGCAGCAAGCTGCTCATGCCGGAACTTTCAGATTTTCAATGATAGTCACGAAAATTTTCAGTGATAGTATCGAAAAAAACGCCGTAGCGAACCGTTCTTGCGTTCTGGTCGGTTAGCATACAGGAAGTTATTTCTTTTTGTTTGTGGCCCCGGAGTCGTTGAATGCGTCCAAAAATTGTCCCTGTTCCTGTTGCTTTGTGCTTTAGCTTGGTTCTGTCTTCGTGTGCGTTTGCAGATAAGCTTCCAGACACTGGTAAACGTGATGGAATCAAGCCTCGTAATGTCGTCTTCGTGTTGACGGATGATCATCGCTACGATGCGATGGGTTTCATGGGACATCCATTTTTGGAAACGCCACATCTTGATTCGTTGGCGTCGAACGGCGTGCATCTCAAGAATGCGTTTGTAACCACTTCGCTTTGTTCACCCAGTCGAGCTTCCATTCTGACCGGTTTGTACACCCACAAGCACCGGGTGATTGACAATAACCGCTTGGTGCCTGAGGGAACGTTGTTCTTTCCTCAATATTTGCAGCAGGCGGGTTACAAGACAGGTTTCATTGGTAAATGGCACATGGGGGGGGCGCATGATGATCCGCGACCTGGGTTTGATCATTGGATCAGCTTCCGTGGGCAAGGGAATTATTTGCCCCCGGGGCCGAAGTACACGCTGAATGTGAATGGAAAACGGGTGAAGCAAAAAGGCTATATCACTGACGAGTTGACTGATTACGCCGTGGAATGGTTGGAAGAACAGAAAGATGACGAAAAGCCCTTCTTTTTGTACCTGTCTCACAAAGCAGTTCATGCAAACTTTACGCCTGCGAAACGCCATCAGGATCGCTACAAAGACGCAGATTTGAGTTTTCTTCCGCGTGGCAAAGAGATCAGTGCGTCAAAAGATGCTCCGCGTTGGGTGCGTGACCAGCGCAATAGTTGGCATGGAATTGATTTCAGTTATCACAGCGACAAAGGCTTGGACTATCTTTATCGCCGCTATTGTGAATCCGTCTTAGCGGTGGATGATAGTGTTGGACGCGTTTTGCAACAGTTGAAAGAAATGGGAATTCACGATGAAACGCTTGTTGTCTACATGGGTGACAACGGGTTCATGTGGGGTGAACATGGGCTGATCGATAAACGGGTTTCCTACGAAGCATCTATTCGCGTTCCCATGATGATGCAGTGCCCCGATCTTTATGAAGGTGGTAAGGTTGTTGAGAACGTGATTGGGAACATTGATATTGGGCCAACAATCTTGCACGCAGCTGGTCTTGGCACGCCCGCTTACATGGATGGCGTCAGTTTTCTGGATTTGCCAAACCAACCAGAAATGGATTGGCGTGACTATTTTCTTTACGTCTACTACTGGGAAAAGAACTTTCCACAATCCCCAACCCAGTTTGCGCTGCGTGGTGATCGATTCAAGTACATCACGTACTACGGGTTATGGGACGTTGATGAACTTTATGACCTGAAAACTGATCCGGGTGAGACGAAGAACCTGATCAATGACCCAGATTACAAAAGCGTTGCAAAGGATTTGGAAAATCGGCTTTATGCAATGTTGGGCGACGCTGGGGGAATGGACATTCCGATGAATCAGCCCAGGGGAAGCTCGCAAAATAAGCGTTGGGAAGAACGTGGCGGCAAAGAAGCCGCAGAATTTCCAAAGTCGATCGTTGTTGAAAAACCTTTGAATCGCCAAGCAAAGTGAGATGCACCGTGAGGCTTGCTCAAGTATTCGTGATGGTTGCGGCTTGTACGCTTAGCGTGCATGCGCAGTCATCAGGTGGGACGCGATCCGTTCCCAACCACGCGTTATCTCCGGCAACGCAGCAACCGACAAATGCAAAGCGGGCTGGTAAGTCGGGAAAGTCGAGTGAGAAAAAAAAGCGACCTCCATTCAGTTGGGTCAATCCGCTTCCAAAATCTCATGCACCTGGGCTCAAGCACGCGACATTTTCAAGTTCCAGCTTGGGACGTGAGGTCGGCTATTTGGTTCTGTTTCCCGAAGGCTATGACCGAACGGAACTGCGATATCCCGTGGTTTACTATCTGCACGGTGGCCGACCGGGAAGTGAGTCAAAAAGTTATCGGCTCGCTGATCCGATTCAGAAACTGATGAAATCTTCGGGGATTTCACCGGCAATTTACGTATTCGTCAATGGAGGTCCCGTCAGTCACTATAACATGCCAGATGATAAGCAGGCTCAGGGAGCCAGCGTGTTCATCAAAGAGTTGATTCCACACATTGATTCAACTTATCGCACGATCGCTGATCGTTCGGGGCGCGGCTTGGAGGGTTTTTCGCAGGGCGGTCGTGGGACAATGCGACTTGCGTTGCGTTATCCAGGAGTGTTTTGTAGCGCGGCCGCCGGCGGTGGTGGATATGAGACCGAGAAACGTATCAGTGATTCAGGCGGCTTTGAGTCTCCGAACTTACGATTCGAAAAGGGCGATAATGTTTGGGATCTCGCCAGAGCCTATGGTGGGCGATCAACAGGGCCAAGTGTAAGTTGGATGATTTATGTAGGAACCAAGGGCTTTAATTATCAGAATAACCTTGACTACATGAAGTTTCTCTCAGAGCTCGGAATCGATTTTGAAAGGTTGGTTGTACCGGGAGTTCCTCATTCTGCGAGCGGGGTTTACGCCAAGGCCGGTGAACGAATCATGCGGTTCCATGTCAAGAATTTCAGAAATGCGAAATCGAAATGAGCCTCGTGTTAAATTGAGTGTGAGATGAAAAGTGGTAAGTTAGTGTTGGGGCGACGCGAGTTGTTGCTGGCCGGAACTGGAGGGTTGTCTGGCGTGGGTCTTTTGCCCAAAGCCATCGGGAAAAATGCAAACGAGCGTATCCAGATCGGCGTGATTGGTTTGGGCTCGCGGGGCTACAATCTGATCGATGCATTGGTGAGGCATCACGACAAGGCTAGAATTGTTGCGATCTGCGACGTGGATAAAACTCATTATCGTGATAGGGCGTGGGGTGCAGGAAATGCATATGGTTTGATTCCGGCGGGCCAGAAGATTTCTGCTGCCTATGCAAAGCAGGGTGTGCAAGGATCGGAAGACGGGATCTCGCGGTATACCGACTATCGCGACCTACTTGATCAGCGTGGCATCGATGCGGTGGTGATCGCTACGCCTGACCATTGGCATGCCAAATGTACGCTTGATGCCGTTGCGATTGGAAAAGACGTTTATTGTGAAAAGCCTGTGACGCATCTTTTTGCTGAGGGACAGGCAGTTTACCGCGAGGTGGAAAAGCGTCAGGCGGTTTTTCAAACGGGATCACAACAGCGCAGCGATCAGCTCTTCCGTCGCGCCGTTGAGCTTGTCAGAAATGGGGTGCTGGGAAAGCTTCACACGATCAAAGTCGGGCAGCAAGCGGGCTACGCGCAGCCGATGGGCGATTCCAAGTTGACGGCGATTCCCAAACAACTCAATTACGATTTTTGGTGTGGGCCTTCCAAAGTATTGCCTTACATGCGTGCCAGGCATCATCGCTGGTGGCGTGGGCACAGTGCCTATGGTGGGGGCGTGCTGATGGATTGGATTGGGCATCACAACGATATTGCTCATTGGGCATTGGGTTTGGATGCATCTGGACCGGAGGAAGTGGAGGCCATTGGTTGGACGTTTCCAAAATCGGACATCTACGACACACCGCTTCGCTACACCATACGATGTGAGTATGCGGGTGGAGTCAGCAGTACGATCTCAAGCGAGAATCCGGCAGGTTTACAAATGATCGGGAGTGAGGGATCCGTGTTTGTGAATCGAGGCAAGCTGCGGACATCGGATCCACGGTGGGCACTGCCGGACTTTGTTCCGGGGTCGGAGAGCGTGACTGTGTCTGACGATCACATGGGCAACTTTTTAAATTGTATTCTTACGCGGCAGCAGCCTGTCGCGCCGGCGGAGGCTGGGCATCGGTCGATCACACCGGGACACTTGGGTTACGTGTCACACGCCTTGGGCCGGTCTCTGAGATGGAGTGCCAAGGAAGAGCGTGTGTTGGATGACGAGGATGCAAATCGAAGGTTGCGTCAATTCAAATACCGTCAGCCATGGAGTTGAATATTTGGAGTTGCTGTGTGCTGGTGGCGACTGGTCGTGAGAGCGTGGCTTTTCCTTCCCTGCTTGCTGGTGGCGTCCGAGCGTATGTTTGGTTGCAGGGGTTGCATTTACCGTGAAGGCAGGGCAGCGTCTGTCCCAATGACAAAGACGGCATGTTGATGACGTCAAAATAGGTTCCACGGACGTTGGATTGAGTCGACGGAACTTCGATTGAGTCGACACGGGGGCAATTCGAGACCTGCGCGACCGATCAGGAGCTTCTGAACTTCCTGACCCTTGTCAACTTGCTGTTATCGCGAACGCGCTGCAGCCGCTTCATGCAAGCAGCTTTGCTTTGTCTACAAACGTAGTTTTGAATACGTCACGGTATTCCTGGTCTTCTTTAGGAAAGACAGATTCAAAAGTAGCCGCATCAGCAGCTCCTCGCTGAAATCGTTGCTTTGGATAAGTTGGCATTTCGATACCGGTGACCTGCCGTACTCCTGAAGACACGATACTCCCTTTGAGACCGTATAGTTTTTCGTGGTTCCAATCAGTCAGCGCGACAAACGGAACCTCTTCGGCAACTTCAATCACATTGGGAACGGCAAAGGGGCTAAATCCTGAGAAGCCCAATGCAGCTGCGGGTGCACTGGTGCGCACATGGCCACGGCTTTGTCCACCGCTGTAGACGATTGAATGTTTGACCGCGTCGACGCCCCATCCTTCTTGGTAGAGCATTCGATTGCCCAAGACGCTGCGAATGGTGAGTTCAGGATTTTCTTCGATTGGATAATCTTTCAGGTTCTCATCTCCGCCGTCGCCATCGATGAGGTGTTTCCAGTCGGGGTACCGGTTTCGAAGTGCTTTTAGTAGTGCCAGCCCCATGGTTGCTGACTGAACGTCTAGCGGCTTGTAGTCTTCGATCACACGGATGGCATCCTGCCAAGAGAGATCATGCTTGGGGACGTCGATTACCTCGAGATACATTTCGCGATCAATTTTTTTCAAAAATTCACGAGCTTGGACGCTATCACTGGGATCCCCATCGACGGCTAACGTGAATGCTTTGAGCCGGGAGGGTGATTGGCCACGTCGACGCATCAGGTAATCGAGGACAATCAGGACAGCTCCGCTGTCGATTCCACCGCTGAACATGACGCCAATTGGTTCGGTTTCAGGAATGGTTTCCAGCCATTGATCGCAAACTTCGGCTAGCCGGCCGATGTAGTTTGCTCCGATTTGGTCGATATCGGCGGGGAGGCGATTTCGCTTGGGCGCGAAAAATCGCGTTAAGACCGGATTCGGGTCAGGGCAGCCCACCAACTGGAGTTCCAAAAGATGGTGAGCGGGGACCATTCGCGTGTACGAGGGATTAAACTGATCGCTGAGACCTTCTTTCTGAAGTTGTTGCGCGATTTCGTCAATCCGCTCTGCGATGATGAGTGCAGGGCCCTCAGCTCTTTTGGCAAGGAAATACCGCATGGGGCGGCCAATGGAACGTGCCATCCGGATGGTTTTTCCCGCTTGCTCACAGATGGCAAATTGACCACCTATTTGTCGTACAGCTTCAATATCCCCGCGTCTAACCGAAGCAGTCGCTGCATCCAAGCTGGTTCCAAGTAAGATGTTACCAGCAGGATCGAGAAGATTCACAACCCGATCAATCAACCGCTGTGGTTGTCCTTGAAAGCTTTGCGGTTCATTGATCGACGGGGCACCTGTTTGCGAAAATGGGGCCGCTGATTGATCAGATGGTTGGTTTTTTCTCATGAATCGTCGGGTAAAACGAGTTGTTCGGGTTGGTTGAGGCGTTGAGCAACACCTCAACAGTCATGATAACGATTACCGAAAATAGCATACGGGGTCTTGGATAATGAATTTGAGTGATCATTATCCTGATTCCGGCTGAAGCAACGAAGACTATGCAACACGAGCTTACATTTTCCAAGCGGCGACTAGAAGTCGGGTTGAGACCCAAAAACTCAACCCAGCAGTACCCTTTCCTCCCCTTTGCTCCCAGGCGGTGACATCCACCGTGGATTTGCACAAATATTTCGGCTCCCAGACGCCTCCCCGAGACAATTTCGTTTCGGTTTTGCGTTATTGGGCTGAGCATCGACCTAACGAAACAGCTTATATCTTCACTGACGTCGAGTCGGTTGAGCAGCGATTGACGTATTCACAGTTGTGGGACGAAGTACGCTCGCTCGCTGGTTACCTGCAGGGACGCTGTCGCGTTCGCAGTGGTGATCGTGTGTTGCTGGTTTATCCACCAGGCCTCGACTTTGTGATCGGATTTTATGCGTGTCATGCCGCCGGGGCGATCGCCGTCCCCGCCTATCCTCCGCGGAGAAACCGTAAGGCGTCGCGAATCCGATCAATCGTTGTGGATGCTGACGCGCGGTGGGCGTTGACGACGCAAGCGTTGGTGGAACAGTTGACCGGGGATCGTCCGCACGATGACCTAATTGGTGTTCAATTAGTGGGTACTGATGATCCGGCGACACGGGATTCCGACGCATGGCGTTTACCCAAGATCAGCCCGAACACGCTTGCCGTGCTGCAGTACACCTCTGGTTCTACAGGATCGCCCAAGGGGGTGATGCTGAATCACTCCAACTTGATTGCCAATAGTGAACTCATTTTGCATGGTTTCGAACCACAAGTCGAAATTGTGGGGATGAGCTGGTTACCGACCTATCATGACATGGGGCTCGTGGGTGGTCTTTTGATGCCTTTGTACATCGGGCGACAAAATGTATTGACCAGTCCGATGACGTTTTTGCAGCGGCCCGTGCGCTGGCTGCAGGGAATCACCAAGTACGGGGTTACTATCAGCGGCGGCCCGAATTTCGCATTTCAGCTTTGTGTCGACAAGATTCGCGACCACGAATTGGAAGGTCTTGATCTGTCCACCTGGGAAATCGCATTCAATGGTGCCGAGCCGATCCGGGCCGCTACATTAAATTCCTTCACTGAGAAGTTTGAGCAGTGTGGTTTTCGAAAGTCAGCTTTCCTCCCCTGCTATGGAATGGCAGAGACGACCCTGATTGTCACGGGTGGGCCTGCGGAAACTCGCCCCGTGCTGACCACGTTCGACCGCAGTGCGTTGGACGAGAAGATTGTGCGTCCTGTGCAGGCAGATCACGAGAACGCACGGACACTCGTTGGCTGCGGCACAGTTCTGCCGGATGAGAAAGTGATCATCGTCGAGCCCAGCACGCGGGAGATACTGCCTGGCGATAGTATCGGTGAAATTTGGGTCCAAAGCCCGTCGGTGGGGCAAGGTTATTACCAACGCAAGGATGCAACACTGCGGACGTTCCACGCGACCACCATTGATGGCGATGGGCCGTACTTGAGAACCGGTGACCTCGGCTTCTTGTATGATGGACAGATCTATATCTCGGGTCGCGTCAAGGACATGATCATTGTCCGCGGGGTCAATCGTTATCCTCAGGATATTGAGGAGACGGTCGAGAGGTCTAGCGATGCTGTGCAAGCAGGTTCCGTTGCCGCATTTGCCATGGACTATGAGGGCAGAGAGCAGTTGGTCATCGTTGCTGAGACCGTACGCAGACGAAATATCGATGGAGATGGGAACCTGCAGAGGATACGCAGGGCTGTAACCGCGGAGCATGATCTGCCTCCCGATGCTGTTTATTTGGTCCGCAACAGCAGTGTCCCAAAAACAAGCAGCGGAAAAATCCAGAGGCACGCTTGTTTACACGCGGTGCGGGATGGGGATTTGAAACTGATCGCCAAGTGGGTTCGGTGGGAAGAGAATAACGAAGCTCGGATGAACTTCGATGCTGCACCGATGATGCAAGCTGCTGCCGCTGGTGGGCGTTCGGCTGACGTCGATGTTAGTAATGTCAGTCCTGTGGTGATTGAGGCAATCAAGCATCATGTCCGGCGAGTTGCAGGGGAACGAGCCGTTGCGCTGGAACCAGCCACCAACATTGTTTTGGATCTCGGTTTGGATAGCCTGGAGCGGCTGGAGATAGCCCGTAAGCTTGAGAAAACGTTTGGTGGTAGGTTCCCCGAACAGGTGCTTGATGACATCGAGACGATCGGTCAGACAGCATTAGCAATCGAGCGTTATCTGCCCCCGGGGGGCGAGGCCCGCGCGGCTGCCCTGCTCCGAGGTGAAGTCGTGGATGCCGAGGTTGGATCCACCGCTGTGGATCAAGCGGCGGTTGCACCGAGCGTGGATGTCGAGCCTGAAGACAGCTTTGAGCAGTTTGCTGAATATCGGCGACTGAAAACGACGATGCGGCAGATGTTGATGACCGGTGTACCCAACCCGTATTTCACGGTTCACGACGGGATCGTGCGTGATCATACAGTGGTCGATGGGCACGAACTAATCAGTTTTGCGAGCTACAACTACCTCGGGCTCAGCGGACATCCCGCCGTGATGAACTCTGCAGCGGATGCGATTCAGGAATACGGGACCAGTGTTTCGGCTAGCCGACTTGTTTCCGGTGAAAAACCAATTCATGGTGAGCTTGAGCGCATGATCGCGGATTGGATCGGCGTAGATAGCTCGATTTTGATGGTTGGGGGGCATGCAACCAACGAGACCACGATCGGTCACTTGGTTGGCCCTGGTGATTTGATCATTCATGATTCGCTTGCGCATAACAGTATCGTGCAGGGAGCATTGTTATCTGGTGCCCGCCGCCGGCCGTTCCCACACAATGATTATGAAGCGCTGGATCGGATGCTGGCCGAAATCAGGTCACAGTACCGTAGGGTTCTGATCGCAATTGAGGGCGTTTACAGCATGGATGGGGACTATTCTGATGTTCCCAAGTTCATAGAGGTGAAAAAACGCCACCGAAGCCTGTTGATGGTGGATGAAGCGCACAGCTTTGGCACCATGGGTGAGACTGGGCGAGGAATGGCCGAACATTTCGGAATTGATGCTCGCGACGTCGACATCTGGATGGGCACCCTGAGTAAATCGGCAGCTTCTTGTGGCGGATATATCGCTGGGTGCAAAGAGTTGATCGAGCTGCTGCGATACACGGCGCCAGGTTTTGTTTTCAGCGTCGGAATGCCGCCAGGCCAGGTCGGTGCCGCCTTGGCCGCTTTGCGGACGTTAGACGCGGAGCCAGAGCGGGTCGGGACGCTGAGAGCAAAAAGTGAGCTATTCCTGAGCCTGTGCCATGAAGCTGGTCTAGATACAGGAGACAGCGGGGGAACCCCTGTCATCCCTGTGATTACTGGCAATTCCATGGTTGCACTGAGGCTTTCACACCGGCTCAAAGGCGACGGTGTCAACGTTCAGCCAATTCTTTATCCCGCTGTGGACGAGTCGGCCGCGAGGTTGCGATTTTTCATTACCAGCGAACACACGGATGAGCAAATTCGCTTCACGGTTGCTCGCACAGCAACTCACCTTGCCGAACTTGGGTTTGAGTCCAGTCCCGTTTCTGCTCAATGAATTTGCGAAGTTGGGCCGCTTGAGTCATGATAGACCTTGCGACTTTTGGGGACTGCCCTAGAATCGCCCTCAGATAGCTGGGTGATAATTATTGATTGCGCTGAATTTCTAACCGCCCAGTTTGCGAAATACTTGGATCTGGCTTTATTCATCGAAGGAGAATGTCTTGCTTACTGAGTCAACTGTGGAAAGTATGTTCCGGGAACTGATCAACAACCCGAAACGAGATGAAGCGACCTTCGATAAGGCAGAGGAGCTGCTTGAGGAAGAGTTGCGGCCGGAAANCCCGCTTCGGCATCGATTGAGCGTCGAGCTTGACGAGTTGCGTAGTCTGCTTGCCAAAGGCTAGCCCAGTAACGTTGGACTTTTGTGCCAGCAGCAAACCAAAATAAAAAACGGCCCCGCAAAGTGTTCTTTGCAGGGCCGCTTTGCGTTGAGGGGTGAGCGTGACACTGCTGTCAGTCGCAAGTAGCCGGGGCGGTGATCAATAGCCGCATCAGTGATTGAAGTTCATGCCGAAAGTTGCACCGAACATGAACAGACCCTGATCTTTCTCTCCTCCGCCCAGTGTGCCTGGGCGAGCTTCTCCGCCGCGCCATATACCGCGGCCAATTTGGATGGCCTGCATGCCGGCTCGGACCGAGAACATCTTGGTGACCTGATAGCTGAGCTCCGCACGAACATCGTACCCAAAGTAGAATTCGGAATTCTTGCTATAAAGCGCGGGTGTTTCCACTGATGCCATGTTGGTGACTTCGGCATCAACTCCAACATCGTCGTACTGGGTGAACTCGGTGATCGTTTGGAACTTGGACGATTGCCAGTTGCCACCGAAGAACGCACGGAAGTCAGTCGACAAGACAAAGCGGTCGTGTGGTTTAAAGTAACGGAAACCAATTTGACCGCCGAACATGTCGTTGAGAGTAATGTTCTTCTGTGTAATTAGTTCCTCTGCAATCGGCTCCGGAACGGGATCGGGTGGAGGAGGTGGATAAATGCTGCTTGTGTAGTTGTTAAAGGCATTGATGTCCCTCAATTTCATATAACGCAGGCCAATCAACGGTTCAGCAATCCCACCATAGTGGTAAGGCGTCATTCGCCAGGTTTTATTGAGTTCGTAACCTTGGTACTTGAATACATTCTGTGTTTCGCCGACGTTGTAGAATCGAAAGTTTGATCCAAGGTTATTCGCCTCAGAGAGGCGGACTGGAAATCCAAACGGTTGCGTGAGCGGTGGATAAGTATCCTGTTGTTGTCCGTCCGATGGAGGAATGTACCGGTTCAACCTCTCTTGCTGAACTGTGTCGGCTGCAAACACATTCAGCTTGGTCCAGTTGAACATCCACCCGTGCTTTTCGCCAGGCAACATGAAACCTACCTCGTACCGGTTGCCCCAGCCGCCATCGAGTCTATTTTCGCCCGTATCGGGTTTGAAAACGTCAGGCCTGCCGGCGTATAGGTTAAGTCGGTCGTAGGTGGCGAACCAACCAGTATGAGCCCGCTTTTCGGGTTTCATATCCAGCAGATCCAGATCGTAGACTGGTTCGAACCAGCGGAAATCCGGGTCAAATTCGAAGGGGTCGACCATTCTTATTGGGTCTTTGGCGTCCGTCATTGCAGCCCCGCCCAGAAGAGCTAGTGCTGCGAGTACGCCTGAAGCCAGCTTCCTTACCGACATCGCTTGTTCCACCGTCTTGCAGTTAATTTTGCGATAGAGTCCGGTGTTGAACCGAGCACTACCTCCCTACACACATCACCCAAGCGGGTAATTCCCGTGTGCCCCGAACAAGACGTCGCCAGGTACGATGCATTCGCTTCGCGCCACGGTCTGCTTATTTCGGGTTGTGCGGATAGTATCGGACCGTTTGGCATGCGAGGGTTAGCTTCTTTGGAAGCTGCAGCAGTAAAAGTCCGAGAATCTGCAGGACCGGCACAAGTTCACAAGCAACAGGTAAACTCATCGCTTCTTCAATGCACGCTTGGCCCGAAAGAAATCAGTCAGAATCTGGCCGCACGGCTCAGCAAGCACCCCGCCGGTCACCAAGCACTGGTGATTCAGGCGATTGTCTGCTAGCAATTCATAAAGACTGCAGACTGCCCCCGCTTTCGGGTCAGCGGCTCCAAACACGACTCGGGGAATGCGGCTTTGCAGGATTGCCCCGGCGCACATCACGCAGGGCTCAAGCGTGACATACAACGTGGTGTGTTCCAGCCGCCAGTCAGAGATTGCGGCTGCGGCCTGCGTGATAGCGATCATTTCTGCATGTGCAGTGGGATCATGGAGCGATTCACGCTGATTCGACGCGGCAGCGATGATTTCATGCTCACGGATGATCACAGCACCCACTGGTACCTCGTCCGCCGTCAAAGCTTCGGTGGCTTGCTCAAATGCTCGCATCATCCAGTGGTGGTCAGCGTCGTGCAGCTCATCCTGAATTCCCTCGTTCATGCTCGGTTCTCACTCCGTTGGTTTTGCAGCTTCTTTGTCAGCAGCCTTGATTTCTGTTGTCGTCAGTTTACGTATTCGGATGTTTCGCACCTCGGATTTGCATTGAAATGCGGCAACACCCAGTGGAACACACTGATCCATTTCATAGCGTATGTCGAATTCATGACCTTGACGGATCTGCTCGGCGGCGGGTTTATTATCGATCCAGCATTGAATCTGGTGGGCGTCAACTCGAGCACGGACCTTATACCAGCGATCTGTTTCAAAATTACGAAATGAAGTCGTTTCATTTTCACTGGCATCAAAACCATCAACACTGCTGATTCCAACGACGCCACCTCCCCATCCGCCGAGGATGAAACTGACGTGCTTTTTGCCGACCGGGAACGTCAGAGCGCAAAAGAAATCGAATCCCTCACGTCGCCGAGCCTCAAGTTCAACTTCGTAGTTCTCCTTTGGGAGCTCAGCTTCCCAGCGAATTCCCGTCAATGGATCTCCCAATCCCATGGTGATCAGTTTGTCTTTGATCACAACAGGCCCATCGCCGCCAAACTGGCTCACCACCCATTTGTCTTTGAGCGACTTCCAAGCTTGTTCCTTGTTTGTTTTGCCAGCATTTTGGTTGTCCGCAACTTTGGGATCCGCTTTTTTCTGGGCGGGCTTGTCTTCCGCTGCAGGTTGAGCAGCAGATTTTTGTTGGGGAGGTGTGGCTGCAATCAAGGTTGCAGACAGGCACGCACTGAAAATCAGTGTTCCCAAGGTCAATGACGCAAAACGCACGGAATTTGACTGGCCAATCAGCTTGAGAATCACGATGCATACCTTCATTGAAACAGTGGAGTTTTTGGTTGGCAGTTTTTGGGGGAAGCACAAGGTGCGAGGAAAGGGTGAGCTTGAACGTCACAAAGCGGGGGATCCCAAACGGCACTTTGCAGGGCACAGCCTCCTTCAGTTTGGAATTCCAGCCTACCCGATGGAGCGATCACAAATGCGTCCCGTTACCAAAATAACGATTTTTGGGTTCCGTTTGGCGATCGTGGTGCTCGCGGTGTACTGGTTCTGCATATTCGTGGGGACTCACCTGCCGAATATGGGAGAAATCGTTGATTTGCGTTTTAGAGTGAATGACAAGGTCAAGCACTTTTGT
>NZHC01000131.1 GCA_002689655.1 Rhodopirellula sp.
CGTGCGGCGGGCCCCCCAGGGCCTCTGGAGGGGTTGCACCTCTACCGAGGGGTGCATCAGGGTACGGAAGAATGAAGGATCAGGGTCCTGAAGAATGAAGGATCAGGGTCCTGAAGACTAAGGACCAAGGTTATTGAAAGGTACTGAAGAGTACTATCAGGTCATGGGTGCGCTGAAAACAGCGAGCGGTCAATTCCGCTAGCTGGCGATTGCGATCGACTCCCTTGGCGTTTAAGGCGGGCCAAAGATTGGTCCTGTCACGAGATTCACGTAAAAGCTTCAACCAACTGCCATCTTTTTGAACTCAAGAGCCAACACGAACGAACTTCGCTCAGTCGACCGAGAACTCCTGTCCGCCATGCGAGGCGGTGAGGTCTGGGCGGTTGGGGAGCTGACCGCCCTTTTGGAAGTGACTGCGACCGCGGTACGTCAACGAATCGAAAGATTGTTGGAACTGGGCCTGATCGATCGCGAAAAGGTCGTCGCCGGCAGAGGTCGTCCGACATTCCGATATCGATTGACCGTCACCGGGCACCGTGATGCAGGTGCAAACCCCGCTGATCTAGCGGATGCAATGTGGCGAGAAATTGTTGCGGTCGAAGATAAAACAACTCGAAACAAGCTCGTATCGGCGGTGGCAGCACGCTTAGGAAAGCAATTCGCGCTGCAATTGGACTCGGACCAAGCCGAGGGCAGCTTTCACGAAAGAATGCGACAACTCTCTGACGCCATGTCAGCACGGCAAATGGACACAGAGGTAACGACGACAGGGGAGTTGCCAGTACTGGACATTGGCATGTGTCCCTTTCCAACCATGACCGATGCGTCGGACGATCGCGCGATGTGCCGTCTCGAGGAACAGATGATTTCTGAGGCTCTCGGACAGCCGGTCCATTTGAGCAGTTGTCGCCTTGATGGTGATGATTGCTGTCAGTTTTCTGCGGTTACTCTGCTGTCCAAGGGGTCCGTTGCAACGGAGACCGATACCGACACAGCAGTCGCGGGTGATACTTGAAGTCCAACGTACCCATTTTTTGAGATGAAACACACGAACGACACAGCAGTGGCAAAGAACGAACAATAGGCTTTCACAGAACCAAGTCGTTCCGAAGTTTTCTGTCCTGCTTTACAGAGGCGAATTTACAGAGCCGAATTTACAGAGCCGAAGGGGTAACAGTCCCGAGGTCAACAGAATTGCACGACGATTTTGCTGCGAGTTGCAGCACTCAGAGAAACATACTCATTAACCTTTCCCAGATTTCGAATTACCAAGATGACACACGTTCTTAAAATTGAAGATCTGCACGTTAACGTGGGCGAAAAGCCGATTTTGCGTGGAGTCAATCTTACGATCAATCACGGCGAGACACACGCATTGATGGGTCCCAATGGAAGCGGTAAAAGTACGCTTGGGCTCGCGATCATGGGACACCCTGGTTACGACGTCACCGGCGGCAAGATTTCGCTCGATGGGAAAGACGTGCTGGCAATGGAGCCCGACGAGCGTGCTCGTGAGGGGATCTTCATGGCATTCCAGCGTCCAATGGCTATTCCGGGCGTGAAGATGGCTGATTTCCTACGTCACGCCACGACCAACGTCCGCAGACCCGACCGCAAGGAAGGTGAGGAACTGATCCCGATGCGTGAGTTCCGAAAAGAACTGAAAGAGAAGATGTCACATCTCCGAATGGATGTCGAATTCGCTCGCCGCTATGTCAATGACGGATTTTCGGGAGGAGAAATGAAGCGAGCCGAGATATTGCAACTTGCGATGTTGCAACCTAAATTCGCACTGCTTGACGAAACTGACAGTGGACTCGACGCAGACGCGGTACGACTTGCCAGCGAATCAATCGCAGAGATCGGCCAGGGCAAAATGGGCCTTCTCATTATCACGCACCACGACAAACTCTTGGAACATAATCCACCAGAATTCACTCACGTGATGCTAGGTGGAAGGCTGGTTGAGACGGGAGGCCGTGAACTTGCAGACGAACTGCACGAAAACGGATATGACCGCATACGCAACGCATACCCGGACGCCGAGGCGGCGAATCAGGAAATGCTTGCCGAAGAGGCGGCTATCTAAAAAGAATCGCAGCTGTATCACACGAGACCACGACAAAGAGCAACAGGAACTACGCATGGCCACTGACATCACTGAATCCGCCGAACTGGGTGAGATCAACAAGTACAATTTCCGCACTGAGACCACTGGCGTCTTCAAGGCGCAGAAAGGCATCAACGCTGAAATTGTGAATCAGATCTCGGATATTAAAAACGAACCGGATTGGATGCGAGAATTCCGACTCAAGTCATTGGAGATTTTTGAGTCACGCCCCATGCCGAAATGGGGTGGCGACATCGACATCGACTTTCAGGACATCTTTTACTATCTGAAGCCAACCAATGGTCAAGGGCGAACCTGGGATGACGTGCCGCAGGAAATCAAGGACACGTTCGATAAACTTGGCATTCCTGAAGCTGAGAAAAAATTCCTCTCGGGCGTGAAAGCACAATTCGAAAGTGAAGTGATTTACGGATCGCTGGAAGAAGACCTCGCAAAGCAGGGTGTCATCTTCACAGATACGGATACGGCAGTACGCGAACATCCGGAACTGCTGCGAGAGTATTTCGCTAAAGTCATCCCACCAGAAGATAACAAATTCGCTGCACTCAACAGCGCCGTCTGGTCAGGTGGTTCATTCATCTATATTCCCAAAGGCGTTCATGTTGACTTCCCGCTGCAAGCGTACTTTCGCATCAACGCGGAGAGCATGGGGCAATTTGAGCGTACGCTGATCATTGTCGATGAAGGTGCAAGCATTCACTATGTCGAAGGTTGCACCGCACCGATGTACTCGACCGAGAGTCTGCACAGTGCAGTGGTTGAGGTGATCGTCAAGAAAAACGCACGCTGCCGTTACACGACCATCCAGAACTGGGCCAACAACATCTACAATCTCGTGACCAAAAGAGCGTATGCCTATGGTGACGCAACGATGGAATGGGTCGATGGCAACTTGGGCAGCAAACTGACCATGAAGTACCCTGCGGTACACATGATGGAACCCGGCGCCCGAGGCGAGATTTTATCGATCGCGTTTTCCAGCGCGGGACAACATCAGGATGCTGGTGCAAAGCTTGTCCATGAAGCGCCGAACACAACGGGCCAAATCATCAGCAAGAGCATTAGCAAGAATGGAGGACGAAGCAGTTACCGTGGTCTTGTCCGTGTCGAACCCGGTGCACACAACAGTAAGAACAACGTTGTTTGCGATGCCCTGATTCTGGACCCGGAAAGCCGCAGCGATACGTACCCTTACATCGAAATCGCGGAACAAGATGTCCAAATTGGACACGAGGCGAGTGTCTCCCGAATCGGTGAAGAACAAATGTTTTATCTCCTCAGTCGTGGTCTAACAGAACAGGAAGCAAGCACCATGATCGTGAACGGATTCATCGAACCGTTGGTCAAGGAATTGCCGATGGAGTACGCAGTTGAAATGAATCGGCTGATTCAATTGCAAATGGAAGGAAGTGTTGGCTAATCCCTGTACGCCTGAATCAAATCTCGCACAGGGGCCAGTCCTCACGAATCAATTCATTAACCTGACGCCCTCCAAAGCGGCTCAGTTCCACGTTCCTCACCAAAACTTCGAACTGCGGCTAATCTTGACCCGCGGCAACGTCCAAGCTTTATCACGACGCAACTGCCAAATCGGCGGTGTGGCGAAAACACTGAAGAAACATGACACAAACAACGCTTACTAATTTCGACCAAGCCGGATTCGATGCATTCATTGAATCACGTGATGAGCCCGACTGGTTGCTGGCGATGCGACGCGAAGCATGGCAACATGGCTCGGCGATGCGATGGCCCGAACGCCGCCACGAAGAATGGATCCGCACCGACATTCGAGCGTTTCAGATTGGCAAATACAGCGTCCCGGCTGGTCCGGATCAAGGCGAATCCACGGTGGCGGACCGCGAGCAGGTGCACCAGTTGCTGCAGGACGTTGAACTTGCAGGACGCATTGAGACTGTTGACAGCAAAGTAGTTGGGGAAAACCTGGACGAGGCAGCAGCCCAGCGTGGTGTTGTATTCGGAAGCCTTTCACGCCTCTGCAAGACACATCCCGATTTGGTTCGGAAGCACCTTTTCACTGCGTTCGACCCAGACGAAGATAAATTTGCAGCGCTACACGCTGCGTTCTGGTCGGGCGGCCAAATCTTGTACGTTCCACGCGGAGTCGTCCTGGAACGCCCCGTTCACATTGGATCCATCCTGTCCGAAGGAGGCACTGACACCACCCACACGTTGATCATCTTGGAAGACGGTGCGGAAGCGACCGTACTTCACGAGAGCAACGGTGCTTCGACTAGCGCGTCGGGACTTCATCTGGGGGCTGTCGAACTGATTCAGAAACCCGGCTCACACCTGCGGTATGTCAACCTGCAGGAATGGGGGCACAAGACGTACAACTTCGCTCAGCAAAAGGCCTCCGTTGATCGTGATGCAACGCTTCAATGGACCCTAGCTGCCATGGGCTCCATGTTGTCAAAAGTCAATCAAACAGTCGACCTCGTCGGCCCTGGAGCGAACAGTCAAGTGAATGGCGTGATGTTCACTGAGGCAAGGCAGCACATTGCCTACCACACGCTTCAGCATCACAAAGCACCAGGATGCCGCAGCGACTTCCTTTACAAAGCAGCCCAGCAGGATAAAAGCCGAACCGTTTGGCGGGGGATGATCAAGGTCGACAAAGACGCGCAGAAAACGGACGGCTACCAGCGAAACGATAATCTGGTACTGTCCAACACATCGCGAGCAGATTCGATCCCCGGTCTTGAAATCGAAGCCGACGATGTACGCTGCACGCACGGCAGTACGACAGCCAAAGTCGACGAGGAGCAGATTTTCTACGCTCGCTGTCGGGGCTTCACTCGTAAAGAAGCCACGCGGATGATCGTTAGTGGCTTCTTCCAGCAGATCTTCGATCGAATTTCGATCGAAAGCGTTCGCGAAGCTCTCGCAGCGGCGATTGCTCGCCAAGTACGCGAATACGAATGATCCTTTTATAATGAGGCATAACCACGGCACCACCCTGCGGATGCGTGTCGTGCCCTATGTCAAATAAATTTGCCAAACAACCCTTCCGTTTGGGGTCTGAACTCAACTGCGTTTTCACTTCAGCAACGCCGTTTGTTTCTCATCAATCAAACCTTTACAAACCATTCACAGGACGTCCGCATCATGGCACTCGCAGAAGACACTGTTCGCGAAGCATTGAAACAAGTCATCGACCCCGAACTTTATGTCAACATTGTTGATTTAGGGCTGATCTACGTGGTCAACATCGGTGAGGAAGATGCGGATGGCAAGCACGAGGTCAACATCGAGATGACAATGACGAGCCCGATGTGCCCCGCCGGTCCACAGTTGGTTGCCGGCACCAAAGGTGCGGCAGAAGGACTGGACGAAGTTACCAGCTGCGAAGTCAAAGTGGTAATGGAGCCGGCATGGTCACCTGACCTGATGACCGACGAGGCTCGTGACCATCTCGGCATCTTCTAGGGTCGGGTACCGACCCAGCCTCCTTTTCCTATTCACAAGCCTTCGGAATGCACCTGGGTCTGATTGAGTTTTCAGGCCCACTTATCGTGCAGCATTGCAACGGGGGCTTCCAGTTTTCGGTACCATGGCGACCGCGTGGTCCTTGTCTGCCCGGTACCTTCCGTTCGGAGACACACAACATGCGAATTTTTGTCGGAGAGTACGTCAGCGGCGGTGGACTTGCTGACAAAGCGATCAACGAAATCCCCTCAAGTCTCCGTCGTGAGGGCGCGGCGATGCTGCAGTCCATCGTCTCGGACCTTGCTGAGGTCGCCGAAACAGTGGTCCCTTTGGACCCTCGTTTTGCAGACACTTTTTGCAGCAACACCACCGACACGGTCGACATCGAACGCGACCAGCCTCTTTGGGGACAATGGGTGGCGGCAGCACAAACATGCGACGCCGCTTTGCTTGTCGCTCCTGAAAGCGACGGGATTCTTGCCCAGGCCGTCGCCATGCTCCGAGCCAGTGGGATCGAGGTCATTGCGGGTAGCGGCGATTTCCTACGCACTGCAAGCGATAAGTACTTGACCGCAAAAATCATGCACACGGCTGGCGTTTCTCACCCACCCTACATGACGCTGACCGATGGCCGCATGAAACCGGAATTGCAAAACTTTGAAAAGTTTGTCGTTAAACCACGTGACGGATGCGGAACTCAGGAAATCAGGATCTATGATTCGTTCGACGAAGCGTCCAACGACTTGACCGAGGATGGGATACTGCAAGCGTGGATACCGGGGCGTGCAATTTCGATCGCCTTGGTCGCCTCTGCGACGCAACACACGTTCCTGCCAGCAGTATCGCAACAACTATCAGATTCCCATTGCGAGTACGCTGGTGGCATAGGCCCGCTCGATGACGATGCCCAACGTCGGGCAACAGCTCTTGCATCTCGAGCCATCGTCGCCATGCCACCAACGGCGCGGGGTTTCGTTGGCTTGGACCTGCTGCTTGGAGAACGTCCCAGCGAAGACTGTGTGATCGAAATCAACCCTCGTCTGACTACCTCCTACGTGGGCTTGCGTCGAATGATTAACGGAAACCTCGCAGCGCGACTCTTTGACATGGAAACCGGTGCAGTTTCCTGCTGCACCGCTGCCAATTCGGTTCGTTGGACCCCCGATGGAGACGTCTGGATCAATGACAATGTAATCGAGAGTCCGTGACCACTGACATGCAAAAGCTCGTTCTCGGAATGGATATCGGCGGCGCCAACCTNAAATATGCCAGCTCATGCGGTACCGCCACAGCACGTGAATTTGCCATGTGGTTAACACCGGAGCAGCTTTCACAAAGCCTGATCGAAGACATGCAAAAGCATTTTATCGATCGTGGCATCATGCCTGATGAATTGGCCGTTACCATGACAGGCGAACTGGCGGACTGTTTTCTCGACCGCAGCCTCGGCGTTGATCATATTGTGCAACAGACCTGCCAAGCCGCGGAGAAAATTGCCGTCCCGGAAGTGCGTTTCTATGGAGTCGACGGCCGATTTCATCAAGCAAAGCATGCCTGCCAAAAACCAGACTTGATCGCAGCAGCCAATTGGCATGCACTCGCTAACTTCGTTGGCCGCGAAATCGCATCCGACGCCTTACTGATCGACATCGGGTCAACCACAACCGACATCATTCCAATCAAGGGAAAGCAAGTTGCGACAGACGCACTCACGGACTACGACCGCCTGTGTGACGGATCCCTTGTCTACGTCGGTTGCAGACGCACTCCGGCCTGCGGGCTTGTCAACCAGCTCGAATATCGGGGCAAATCCACGCCAGTAATGAATGAGTTGTTCGCAACCATCGATGATGCCATGCTACTGCTCGGACATACTGCTGAAACCGTCGATGACTGCAACAGTGCGGATGGAAAACCGAGATCACGACTCCTCGCAGCAAATCGGCTGGCCAGAATGATCGGCCTTGATCGCAGAATCATCAAACTCCATGACGCCGAAAAACTTGCTCACCAGATCATAGCTGCAGCGATCGAAAAGATAAGCCATGCTATCGACCAACATCAAAAGCACCCCACCTGGGTTCTGAGCGGCCATGGCAAATCGTTGATCTCCATTCCCGATGGACAAACCACGCTGCAGCTGGCTAATCACCTTGGGCCTGAAGTTGCAAGATGTGCGCCAGCCTATGCAGTGGCCCGACTCAATTCCACCGAGAACCTGTGAGAACCTTACGATGCGGCGGATCATCAAGATTGGAGGAAGCATCCTGTTGCGTGATGATCTCGTAACGAATGTCAATCAATGGCTGGCTGCCCACCCCGCCGACGAGACAATGATTATCATTGGGGGTGGCAAACTGATTGATGCCGTGCGTGAACTCGATCAACAACACCCCATGCCCCCACAACAGACGCACTGGATGTGCGTGGACTTGCTGACAGCTACCGCCAGTTTTGCAGCAGTTCTATTTGGCTGGCCGTTGATCACAACCGAGCAAGAGTGGAATGTGGCCATGCAGCAGGGCAAAACCTTTCCCAACTTGTCTCCACCTGCCTTGCCAACGGTGATCACGCCGAACGTGTTCTACAACAAGAACAAAGGCATCACTGAGATCGGAGTGCCCAATGACTGGCGAACCACAAGCGACACGATCGCAGCTTTACTGTCACGGCGGGTCGAAGCTGACGAATTGGTGCTACTGAAGTCATGCCCAGTTGCCTCGAAGATGTCTCCCATGCAGCTTGCTGAGGCAGGAATCGTCGACGAGGCCTTCCCGGAAGTCGCAAAGGAACTCAAGAGCATCCGAATTGAACAACTGCAATGAATAGCCAATAGCCGCCTAAGACGTGGNGAGTTCAAGCACCAAGCAGCCCCTCGCTTTGGCAAACACGCACCTCTATCATTCGACGCCACGATGGATCTATCATCGAAAACCTACCACGCCCCACCGTGACCCACCGTGACCCACCGTGACCCACCGTGACCCACCGTGACCCGGACTGCTCCGAGTCGTCACTCACTCACTGATGACGCTGGCTGCGTTGCCGTTGCTTGGCGTCGTTTATCCAGCAAGCGGGCTCTCAATCGATTTCCATGCTCCTGTGGATCACCATCAGTTTTATAGAGCTGGATGGCTTCGTCAATCAGCCCACTTCGTTCCAAACTTCGAGCGAGGTTGTAACGTGCCGCAGCCGCCCAAGGCGACAACACATCCCCCGTCAATTCTCGGCGTGAGATCAAATCCGAATCAAGAACACGCTTCGAAAACCAGGTCTGAGCTGTTTCGTACCTGCCGTCGTCATATTGAATCAAACTGACCCAGTAAGTAGCAGCGTTCTTCCCCATTCGCATCATGTCCTGGGCGTATCGCAGTTGCATTTCATATTGTTTCTCGTCCATTCCCAATTCGCGGCGAACCCCGTAAGCCTTTTGCAAGTTCACATCGATACCGAGATCTTCAATTTCAAACTCGGGTGCACGCTGTCGGAGGTAAAGCACTCTCGCCCCCTCAGCATCCTCCTCGTCATTTTTATCGAACTGCCCATGCAGATGTCGCCATCGAGCCAATGCCAACAATTTTGCGTTGTCCGTCATATCCTCAATGATTGACCAGGATGCTCTCGACCAGAACGTTAACAGCGGATCACGGCCTGCCGCTGCCTTCAGCTCCGCAGCATAGACCTCGGCAAGCACAGGAACATCCCAAAGCCGGACTCCTGCGATTCCCGGCACAGCATCAATCTCAACTGCCAACGTATCAGCATCGACGAACGTTTTCATCCGGCGGGTCCCCGTCAAACCTGACTCAAGCTGCTTCATACGAAGACTTACTGCTTCTGGTGTCACATTCAAAAGAGCGATCGATTGCTGTACATCAGATTTTGAAACGGGGTAGTCGAAATAGGAAACCACGTTCAAACGTCGCAACACGGATGCATCGGACCGCGCCTCGCTCAAGGTAGCGATCCCCACTTGCCCAGGTCCCGGAACGTAACAGCCAAGTTCTGGCTCAAATAGATAGACATCCTTACCAATCAGCACACCGACACTCCACGGCGTGAGCGTTCCATCCTGCTCAGATTGAGTTGCCAGAACAAATGCGGGAATGGAGGCCTGTCGACACAATTGCGTGAACACGCCTGCACGCTGCTGCGAATCACCGAGACCATGCCAAACGGTTTCGTAGTCAGTCTGGCGGTATCCTGGACCTTGAAACTCCATCCCCAACGAAAACTGAGGGATTGACATTCCATTGGGAAAAGGCGGATGAGGCAGCAAGCTTGTTTCAGGCTGAAGCGGTTCATACCCCACATTCCTTACGGTCCAATCGAACAGTCGCACTGCCGAGCGTAATTTCACAACCTCATCTTCGGGAAGTTTGGATTCGATTCCGTTCAACCAATCCGTCAACAATGGATCCTCACCTGACTCTCGATCCACCCACTCAGAGATCTGACGGAACAGATAGCAATTCCGTAAATAATCGGTGTCAGAACCAACAAACGACGCTTGCTCCGTCAATACCCGGGCCTGCTCCTCGGGTATCACCGCACTGATTGTTTTGAGCAATGAAGTAGCTTTCTCATCACCGAATGCCTTACCTTCATTCCAGCGATTCAGATGGTAGATCACTTCTCGCTGAGCTTCCTGGGGGTTCAACTCAACAAGTCTGGCTAACAGGCTATGGACCTCGCCCAGATGATCAACGGTGGTGTCAGCTTGAATTCGCGCCTGCCTTTGCCGCTCAATCGCCCGAACCTTGGCATTATTGTCGCTGCAACCAGCAGCCACAATCACAGCTGCCAGGAGTCCCAGCAGCAAGAATTTTCTCTGTGGCATGACTATTCCACCTAGGTACGTCGCTGGATTCATGAAGTTCCGCATGGTTCAGTTTATTTCCAGGTCGGCATGGGCAAGGTCAGGGATTCACTGCGGGCAAAACGGTGTCCACCGCGAAAAAACATGAGCTCAAATCGCGGTCGGGGAGTTCAACGCTGTGCCGAGCACTCAGGCTTCTGCAGCTACGGACAGTGCCACCTCACGTAGTCTTAACAGTCGCGTTATCGTCGCCTCAAAGGCATTCAGCGGAATCATGTTTGGCCCATCGCTCGGTGACGTCTCCGGATCAGGGTGTGTCTCGAAAAAGAGCGCGTCGGTACCGATTGCTACGGCTGCACGGGCCAATGGTTCAACCATTTCCCTATTTCCGCCGGTCGCCCCCCCCAATCCTCCGGGCCGCTGAACGCTATGCGTGGCATCAAACACGACAGGAACGCCTAAATTCCGCATGAGGACCAGCGACTGCATGTCGTTGACGAGTCTTCCATAGCCGAAGAAAGTTCCACGCTCGCAAAGCATGACACCACCGTCACCACTGCCTTGGACCTTATCAACGACGTATTTCATATCCTCCGGCGACATGAACTGGCCTTTCTTGACATTCACAGGCCGCCCAGTTCCAGCTGCCGCCACCAACAGATCCGTCTGTCGCGCCAGAAAAGCGGGGATCTGCAACAGATCACAAACCTGAGCTACAGCTTCCGCCTGCTCTGGCAGGTGCAGATCAGTAGTTGTGGGCAACCCTGTCTTGTTGCCGATTGCTTCCATCATTTTAAGCCCTGACTCCAAACCCGGCCCCCGTTGCGCATTCAAACTTGTTCGATTCGCTTTGTCGAACGAACCTTTGAAGACCACGTTGACATCAGGTCGCTCGTTAAGTCGGGCCAGCGGCTCAGCAATCTCCAAGGCAAGATCAACCGATTCCAACACACACGGCCCCGCGATCAACAACAAAGGTTGCGCCGGACCACACAAATAGCTACCAACAGTCACGCTACCCATAAAAATGCCGCCGAGATTGGTTCGTAAATATGACAAATCACCAAAGATCAAATTTTCGGCTAAGCTGACCTCGACGACAAGCCGTCTGGCACTCCTTCTGGAACGTTCTTCTGACACATTGCATGGCAAATCAGAATGGCAAAATCAGAGCAGACCCCTAGCACACCCTTCGCAAACCGTAGCCCGTCATTGGGTACCAAAATGATCGCCATTCTCCCCATGTGGCCACGCTTCCGAACGGCCTGCGTTCACTCTCGTTGACACGCCCCCTCGGCTCCCGAATGACTATTTTTCCCCAAACGGAATCAGCAGTGGCACAGCGGCAGGCAAAGTTGTGATTTCAATTGGCAATTGGCCTCCAAAGTCCCCGTCCAATTGATATGACACTGGCTTCCGCGACTCGACTCGAATCCTCGTTCCTCGAAAACGCTTCACATCCTTCGCATTCAGGTGCCGACCTGTCCAAATCCCTGCCACGTAACGCAGCCCACTGACAATGGAGCCCCGTTCGAAAACGATCACATCCAAAAGGCCATCGTCGCCCAAAGCATTGGGTTCGATTTCGAGCCCCCCACCGTACTTCGGCAAGTTGAAACTCATGACCCAGCAACACTTGCCGATATCTTCCCCATCGACCCTCAGGTTGAGCTTGGGAAATCGATAACGCAATAAGGCATTAAAGACAGGAATCAAATAGCTGAATCGACTGATGTGCCCCTGACGTCGCTCATGCATCTCACGAACCACCTCCGCATCAAATCCACACGTTGCCATGACGAGAAATGGCTTTCCATTTGCTAAACCCGCATCAAGCTTAAACAGCTGGCCACAACGGATCGTCTTCAGGATTTCCTCAGCGTTTGCTACCTGCCCAAAATGCCTGGCAAGCAGATTTTCAGTCCCCAGCGGCATCGGCAAAACCGAGATTTCCCCGGACAAAGATCCAACCTCAGCAAGCAGCGAGGATTTGTTTTCAGACAAATGAGCTCGAGTTTCGTCGCTCAAAAACAACGTGGCACACGCTAACGAAAGTGTTCCATCCCCGCCCGCGGCAACCACAATCTTGTGGCCGTGCTCTCCATCACCTGTCTCCTCAATGACCCGCCGTCTAAGCTGATCAACGTCGTGTACGACCTGAACCTCCACACCCAATTCGCGCAGTAAAGTCTCGAGCCGTGGAATCTGCTCTCGACCAATGCCGCTTCCTGCCTTGGGGCTGGTGAAAATGAATACTCGCGTCGCGTCTGGCTGCCTAAGACGATCCATCGTTCGAATTTCCCCGATAAAATGCAAATGGAATATGAGTGTTGTCGGAATTTCACCCGGACCAACACGGCCACAAGCCTCAGAGCCTTTCACTGCCGCAAACTATAGCGAAATCTTATGCTCAGATCATGAATCGTTCATTTTAAATAACACGTGGAGACAATTATGCCCTGGATTTCAGGGAATCAGCCGCACCCGTCAAAATCGCATCCTAGGCTTTTCCTAGGGTCGGCACTGTCTGATCCGCAATCCGTCTGATCCGAAATCCGTCTGATCCGAAATCCGTCTGATCGTGGCAAGCGGTACGAATCAGCTCGCCAAACACGGCATGATGTGCGCAGCGCCGCTGCTGCAGGGACCAGCGCGTGCGAAGCGCCGGGTCCCACGAGCCACCAAATAAGCGCTGCTTCTCATAAGGTGGCGTGAGTGGATGCATGCGCACCAC
>NZHC01000132.1 GCA_002689655.1 Rhodopirellula sp.
TGCTGTTGATCCTGCTGCTGTTGATCCTGTTGCTGTTGATCCTGTTGCTGTTGATCCTGTTGCTGTTGGTCCTGTTGCTGTTGGTCCTGTTGCTGTTGGTCCTGTTGCTGTTGGTCAATTTGGTCGAGCAGCGATTGAGCCAGTTCAATGTTCGCTCGAGCATCCGTGTCATTGGCATCGATGCGCAGCGAACTTCGATATTGAGTGATTGCAGCACGCAGTAATTTCACGGCAGCCTCGATGTCTGGGGAGGTGATGGGTGCTGTGTCAACGGCCGGTTGCGCCGCCGCAGGGGGCTTTGTGCCTGATGTCGGCGGGTTTAGTTTGGTTAGTGCCGAAGCGTAAAACGTGTTTCCGAGGTTGAATCGTGCTCGTGCTGCAACTGAATCGTTTTGTGATCCGATGACCATCCGGAACTGATTTGCTGCCTGTTTTAGATCGCTATTTCGGTAGTACGCGATGCCGAGGTTGTAGGTTATTTCGTCAATGGGGTTGTTGATGGCGGAGTATTGCTCGATCGCGAGATTGTGATCGTTGGACTGTAAAGCCGCGTCACCGGCGGTCGCGAGGGCCTGTTCACTTGGTGACGTGCCCGCAAGAGCCGTGGATGCACTGAGGAAAAATAGCAGGCCTAGTAGACTGAACCGTTGACTCCGTTGGTAAGAAGTGGCTTTATGCCTGCGTCGGGATGGAGGCCGGAATATAGAACGCCCCTCTGTCTTGCAGGCTGTCGAGGATGAGGAACCCAACAGGCGTGCAAGACATTGGAGCGATGTTCGGTGAAGTCTCATTGGCGTCAAACTCGGGGGGGAGTGCTCAGCAGCAGGGCAGTTGTTGTTTGTTTTTGGGCAGCAGTTCAGCCCTCTTCTCGTTACGAATACGGAACAACTGTGTGAAGAGGTCGATTAGAATTCCTAGGTTCTAACGCATAGTTTCGCCGTGTCGCTTTGATTTTACGCTGCGGTAAGGCGTACTGCCATAGATCTTGAGAGTCTGGGGCCTTTTCAGCACAGGGTCTCGAACGGTGGGGAGAGCAAGGGAAGGCCCCGTCATGCCCGCCCGAACCAGACTTTCCAGCGGGTGGGTGCCACGGTAACAAGGTGCCACGGTAACAAGGTGCCACGGTAACAAGGTGCCACGCATTCACGTTCCGCGGCGATTGCCGTACCAGCGTATCTGCATCCGATCACAGTAACGGAACCCTGCTTGCTCTACCCAAGCTTTCAGCCAATGGGCAGCAGCGTCCATTGCCTCGTTCGTGCTTCCCTGCGGCATGATCCAGACACGATCAGATGAAACTTCAAGTTGGTTTACAATCTCGAGTAGTTCCTCGTAGTCTTTGGGTGAGTCAACGACGAATTTGATTTGGTAGTCAAGGGCAGCATTGATCAGGCAACGCATGGTTGCGATTGGCATACGGCGTTGTTCGTGCAGTTGGCTCCATTTGGGATTTTGGCTGCTATCTGGCGTGCTAGACCTGAATTTTGGACTGATTGAGAGCAAGTCACAGGGGGTTTCCCGGTCGATTGTTCCCGCGGTTTCAACGGTCAGATGAAAGCCCTCGGCACGAAGCAAATTGCAGAGGGAAGTGGACTCGCTTGACAGCATGGGTTCGCCGCCGGTCAGCACCACGTGGTGCAATCCGGAGGCTTGCACCAGGGCAAGAATGCGATCAAAAGTGATTTGCTCACCCTTGGGGTTCCAAGATGCATAAGGTGTATCGCAGAACCAGCAACGTAAGTTGCAGCCACTGGTGCGAATGAAAAAACTTTCGGTGCCAGTCAGCTTTCCCTCGCCTTGGCGACTTTGGAACGTTTCAGCTATACGCAGAGTCCCCCTAGTCGCCGCGGGCGACCCATGCGAGAATCCGGTCTTACCAAGTGGAGTGATCAAATTGAGCGACTCAGATAATTTCCGTGACACGTTGGAAGTCTTTGAAAATCCCAGCCCGTCGCGAAACTTTACAATTGAACATCATTGCCCCGAGTTCACATCGGTTTGCCCGAAAACTGGGCAGCCTGATTATGGGACAATTGTGTTTACGTATGTTCCTGATCAAGTTTGTGTCGAACTGAAAAGTTTGAAAATGTACCTTCAGCGTTTCCGCAATGAGGGAATTTTCTACGAGGCAGTGACCAATCGGATCATGGATGATTTCATTGCTGTCGTCCAGCCTCGGAAAGTCACAGTGGAAAGCCGCTGGACGCCGCGAGGCGGACTGAACAGCAACATTGTCGTGAATTACCCTGATTTAGGCTAGGCCGGCTAGGATTTACACACCGTGGTGTCTTCCGTTAGTTCTGTGCGGAGAAGGCGCAGGCAGGACGAAAAAGAAGTCTGTCCGCTAACCCGCGTCCGTCTAACCGCTGGCGGCAGTTGCAACTCGGCAGTGTGAGGCGAGCTGGAATAGTGTCTCGTTCCAGACTTGGATGTTTGACGCCGAGATCCGTCTATGGTGTCAAGGAGACTTTCGGTTCATAACGCCGACTCTTTCTGTACGGCACGTTCTGCGGAACGTTCGGGGTCGACGAGGGGTTGAGGCGGCAGCGGAAGTCGTTAAAACCGTCCATTGACCGTTCGGGTAGTCTATACTTCCGGCCTTCACCACCAGCACCTCAGGATTCTCAACATGACCGCTCCGGTTCTTCTTAGTGGATTCGCGGACGAAGCAGCGAACGAAAAGCAAGCTGTGCAGCAGTACTCTGCGTTCGCCGCTCTTGGATTGAAGTACTACTCCATCCGATTTGTGGATGCAGGTGAGGGGATCAAGAATGTGATGCAGCTTTCCGATCCTGAGATTCAGCACCTTGTCAAAATGCAGGGTGATTACGGCCTCTCGGTCAGCAGCATCGGATCACCCATCGGCAAAGTTAAGCTACTGGATATCGATGACGGGACGTCGAACAAGTACATACCTTTCGACCAGTACCTCAAAGAAGACGTCGCCACTGCGTGTGACCGCGCTGAAGCTTTTGGCGCCAAGCTGATCCGCGGATTCGCTTTCTATCATCCCAAAGGCACCGATCCACTTTCCCATCTCAATCAGGTCAGTGATCAGCTTGGTCAGATCGCTGATGCCTGTGACCAACGCGGTCTGACTTTCGGCCTTGAGGTCGAAGCGAACCTCGTTGGCCAGACGGGTGATCTTCTAAAAGCAATCGCAGCGCAGGTGAATCATCCTGCCATGCTGACGATTTTTGATGCGGCGAACATCGTGACGCAGGGCTTTACTGCCGATGAGACTTATGCGCAGTACTTGGCTATGAAACCCAGTTTGGGCTGGTTGCACATCAAGGACTACCACGATCCTTCTCCGACCGGAAGAATCGAACATGTGGATGAAGCCAGTCTGAGTAATTTTGTGCCTGCTGATGTCGGTGACAGTGGGCATGAGGCGATTCTGCGAGATCTCAAAGACTTCTTGCCTGAGCTGGAATCTCGGATGGCTGCCCGCGGTGCTGATGGCGTCTTCCTTGATCTCGAACCACACGTCAAAGGTGGTGGGCAGTTTGGAGGATTCAGTGGGCCGGATGGTTTCGGCGTCGCCCTTCGCGGTCTATGTCGCGTGCTGGATTATGTCGATATTTCCTACGACTTGAGATCGTTTACGGATATCAAAAACTCATGATAAAGGATCCTGAAGAACGTATCACCGAGTTGGAGATTCAACTGGCGCACGTGCAGCGTCTGTATGAGCAACTCAACGAAGTCGTTACTGAACAGTCGGGAAGAATTGACCTGATAGAGCGTCGGTGTCATCAGCTACAGACGCAGTACAAAGAACTCAAAGAGCGTCAGGAACCCGAAGTCGATCCGCTGGATGAGAAACCGCCGCACTATTAACACTGCAAGGCTACGAAATGCTGCGAGAAAGAATGTCCTGAAGCAGGGTGCGTGGGTCTCACGTTCTCAGAATCGCAATAGCTGGTTAGCCGAACTCTAACGCGGATCTGGGATGCTGCTGAGAGGTTTGGCGACTTCGGCGAGCAGTTTCTGCGGTCTTGGTTTTGGGAATGGCTAGTAACCCACGCCAACGCGAAACATGAAACTGTCTTTGGGGTCAAAGTTGTCGCTCGGACTGCTGCGGTATTTGACTTTGCGTTTGAAAACCCAGCCAATCTCGGCGAAGGCGGCACGTCGGCCGAGTCGAAGCGATTCTGACTTGCCCCATTCAAAACCCGTTACGGCCCGCAGGTCGTCAATCGCGATACTTTCGACGTTACCGGTCGCGGGACCACTCGTTCGCTCAACCGTCCAAGATCCGCCACCGTAGTCTCCACTAAGGTACCACCAGACATCGCGTGTTCCCACTGTGCGGCAGTAGCGAGAAAAGCGAGGTTGTGGGAAGAATAAATCGAGTCTCGTTTGAGGGTTGGGTTGGCACTGGAATCCGAAAGCCGGCACCAATTTGATGTCGACACGATTGACGTAGTAAACGCCTCCCTTCATGACCGTGGTGGGCGTCAGCCGAAAGTTTGCCAATGCCTTTCCCATCACTCGGAAGCTGCGACTGTTCCACACGCCAAATTCGGAAAATCCACCGAAACGCACTCCGAACTCAGTACCAAACATCTGGGTTGGATCTGATTCCCATCCCACATCCAGGAAAGCACTGTAAGCCTTGGATGGCAGATCAACACCTGTTCCGGCTGACTGAGGCCCGCTCCAAAGATGCAAGGAAAATGATGGGACAACATAGAGTGGCTGGGTTAAGAATAGAAAATTTGGAAACGCAAAGACGATCGATGTGTCAAAATCATTGATGCCTAGCATGTAGGGTTTGCTTCCCTCGCCAACAACGGTGTAGCGAAACCGTGGCCCTTGAAGCAGGCTGTACGCGCTATACCCGTCCGCAGGATTCTGCATCAACGCGTCATACTGAAAATCTCCTAAACCCCGAGGGAAGAGTGAGTTCGGTGTGGAGGCTGGATACGCAGAGGTGGGGTATCCCGCTGGGCCGTAAAGTCCGTTGGCTCCGGCTGCGCCGTACGCGGGCGCTCCATAAGCGGGCGCTCCATAGATCGAGGGTGAGGAAGTAGGGCCGTATCCCGGCAGGGGTTGGGATGCAGGTCTTGAGAAAAATTTTCCAAACAGACTGCCAGGAGGAGCGATCGATGCGCCTCCCATCGCGGGAACGCTCGGTGGCCCGATCGTCGTGACTCCCGGGCCTAAGCTATTGGTGATCCCTGGTATGGGAGCTGTTGCGGCTCCGGGGGTAGTGGTTGCGTAAGGATCAAAACTGCCATAGCCAGCAGGGGGCTGGTAAACCGCTGGGGGCGGCGCAATCGGTGTCAAGTTCGTCTGGGGAGCATCGACCGGTAAGCCTGGTTGATTCGAGAATCCGTTTCCACCGCTGGGGGCGGAGAACTGTAACGCGAATGACGGCTCTGTGAGGAAGCTTGCTGCCAACCCGATGGCAAATACCAGGTGCAGAAGTCGGGGTCTTGGGGAAATTTTTGCAGCCGCTGCCATTTCGTGATCCTGAGAGACAATCCATGACGAGGTATCGCATTCTGAAAACTCGTCTATGCTGTGGTTACCTTTCTGGTGCTGCTCTGGTCAAGATGAATAGAGTTTGAGCCGCGGCCGTTGGAAAGTTTTTATCCGGCTATCCACGGGTAATCATGAATCGTTAGCTATCAAAGGCCCCGCTTTAGAGCCGGTTTCGTACTCCTTTCCTCATTTCTCCTCGTCTCCTCATGGAAGATCTTGACGTTCCCAAGTTGGCCGAATACCTGCATTTGACCCCCGAACAAGTCAAAAAGATGGCGGTACGCGGTCGTTTGCCCGGACGACGAGTTGGCGGACAGTGGCGTTTCTCAGAAGCGGAGATTCACCATTGGCTCGAGGAGCAAATAGGGGTCAGCGATGCCGATGAGTTGGTCAAGGTGCAGGAAGTTTTGAACCGAGTGCCTGGTCAGCAGAACGAACATCCCATTCGTGAACTGTGCTCGATTGAAACCACCGCCATTCCGTTGAATGCCCGGACACGTGGGTCCGTGATCCGGTCGATGTGTGATTTGGCGGCTTCGTCAGGGTTGATGTGGGATGCACCTGCCATGGCGGAAGCGGTCAAAGCTCGCGAGAAAATGCATCCAACGGCGCTTGATTGCGGTGTTGCTTTGCTGCACCCCCGTAGACCGCAGACCTCTATTCTCGCGGATTCTGTGGTCGCGTTGGCGGTTTGCCCCTCTGCCATGCCTTTTTCTGATACTGGGCACCTGACAGACATCTTTTTCCTGATTTGCTCTTACGATGATGCGTCCCACCTTCGTATTCTTGCAAAGTTGAGCCGTATGGTGGCGGATGGAAAGTTGTTAACGAATTTACGTGCGAGTGAATCAGCATCTGAAGCCCATCAATTTATCTGTCAGGCTGAAGAGGCCATTGATGATTCCTGCAGCGGTCTCGCGTAGCAGCGAAATCGAATGACGGTGGTGGAAGCTTCTGCAGGTTATTTAGAAACGCGGACAAGGATGTGCACGATGGATCAAGTTGGTGTTTTCAATTCCCGGATGATGAGGGGCGATGCATGCTCCACGCCCGGAACATTGATGTGGGTCAGTGCAGATACAGACTCAGAGTTTTTGGAGGCTCGGCAATACTGCATTGCCCATGCTCCCCAAGTTGCCATGCGGGCGTCCGTTGTCGAGGGGCTTGAACGTCCGGCAGCAGAGGTACGTGCGATTGTGGTTACGCAAAGTCAGCGGGCCGTTGTCTCGCGAAATCTGATTCGAGACCTTCGTGAAGCGTACCCAGAGGCGAGGGTTTTGTGTCTGATGGGGGCATGTTGCGAAGGCATGTACGCCAAGGCCCTCGATCCTGTATTCAGTAAAACGGAGCGGGTTTACTGCCATCAATGGACTCAGGTTTTGCCTGAATGGTTGCGTTGCTGTGGAGCCATGGTCGCCACAGGGGATACGATTTCTCGCTCGGTTGCGGTGGTAAGTGCAACGCCAGCAATCGGGTCAGCTCTAATGGATCTGGCTGAATCTGCAGGGGCTGTCACGCTTTGGTGTCGAGATGTCTGCCGTTGGCAAATGCGGCAAGTCGATGCCGTTTGGTGGGACGATTCGGTCGCAGTTGCTGCATCGTCAGCTCAGTGGAAAGAGCGTTTAGAGAAGTTCTCAGCGGTAGGTCGGGCTCCGCTTCATGTTTGGATTGCCAACGCTCCACGGTGGCGTCAAGTGCAGGCTGCCGCGGAGGGTGGTATTTCACTGACGTTGAGTAAGCCGTACCGCATTGAACCCTTGCTGTCGTTGCTGGAAGCTAGTCAGTCAGGGCACACGAAATCAACAGCAGAGCTTCGGGTCGCTTGAGTGAGTGGCAACCTGATGCTTGCCAAAAGAGAAGATGCACGTGAGCTGCGTCGCAAAAAATCGTCGTCCTCGGTATTGGTTACCGTCGCCGGGACTGGAGAGCGACCTGTCCGTGTGCCGAACAAAGATCGCGATTAGAAAATGCCCGCGCCAAAATTGTCATCGCCGTCGACTTGCGGTGTTGCCGTCGCTTTTCGCGCTGTTGGCTCCGGCGTCTGTGGTTGCATCGGTGAGGGTACGGCACCCGTTGTTGGATTGTCGACACGGATGGACGTTTTGGGCTCGCGGTTGGAGGCCGGAGCATTCAAATCGTCTTCAGGTGTAGGCGTGGTTTTTTCTTTTCCGGTAGTTTCCGTCACGGCCTCCGGCGTGTTCGACCCGCCTCGTCTGATTTTCGAGCTCACTTCTGGGCTATTGGGTGCTGCTGTGTCAGTTGTCCGAAGTTCTCTGGCTCTTGATGCAGTCTCACCTGTGTCAAAATCATCGTCGTACCTTGACCGATAGCCGGGTTGTTCGCAACGGGCTAATTCTGCTTCGAGTTCCGCTAGAACCGCTTGCTGGATTTCCTCTCGGCTTTCACTATTGATGGGGTGGGCTACGTCTGCGTAAAGCTTTTGTGGGGTCGCGTTTTCCTTTTCCCCCTGCTGAAGTTTGGTGCCACAGTGATTGCAATAGTTGGATCGCAAATGATTCTTGTGGCGACAGCGTTGGCAATTGCTGCTGAGCTTTCGGCTTGGCATCGCAACGAACGGCCCGTTCGTGCCATCAATGATTTTCAGGTCTCGGATGACAAAGGCATTTTCGATCGTGATGGAGCAGAAGCCCCTCAGACGGTCTTCTGAGCTTTCCATCAACTTGATGCGAATCTCTGTGATCTCCACGTCCGACCCTCCTAAACCTGCCGACATCTCCGATTCATCGTCGGGATGCCTGCGAGCATGCTGGTGTTTATGACACATCGATCTTTGCGGGGACTTGCGTGCTTTGGGTAGCCATGACAAATCCGCCTGGCTCCAAGCGTGTTCGCAATTTCGATGCTACCTGTTGTGCCTGACCCGATGAGGTTGAAATGGCAAAGCAAGCAGACCCGCTACCTGTCAATTGACACGTTCTCAGCTCGTCATGCCACAGTGATTCAAGAATTTCCGCGATTTGTGGAGCAATTTTTTTTGCCGGTTCGGTGAGTCGGTTGAGCATCGCGGGCCCCAAGTCAGTGGTTTTTTGCTCCTTCAGCAGATCTAACAAGGCCGCCGCATCTCTCGGTTGGGAAGGGACGTGTGAAGCTGCGTAAACTTCGGCAGTCGACAGGCAAATCGCGGGGAAGATCACGATGCAGTCGAGTTTCCTGCCCAGCTCAATTGCGTTGATTTGTTCACCACGGCCAGTCGCCCGTGCACCATCAATGGGTTCCGTTCCACCGCTCCCAAGAAAAAAGGGGACGTCACTTCCGATTTCTGCCGCTAGCTCGCTTAGCAGTGGCGTATCGGTGGAGATGTTGCAGAGATGTGCTGCGCACAAGAGTGCCGATGCCGCATCGCTGCTTGCTCCGCCGAGTCCCGCTCCGGCCGGTATTTGCTTTCCTAGTTGGCAGTGGAATCCGTCCGTAATGTTAAATGCCGTGCGAAATGCCGTCAGCGCGCGATGCACAAGGTTGGAGTCGTCTGAGGGGATCTCAAGTAGGTTGCGGCCTGCAGGGCTCCCTACTTCTACGCCAAGTCGCTGTGCGACTGTCTGCAGTGATGGTAGCCACTGAACGCGCAGGTCAATTTGATTGTCCGGAATTCGTTGCAGTCGTAGTTCGTCACACCAGTCGATCGGAATCATCACGGTATCAATGTCGTGAAAACCGTCCGGTCTTCGAGCAAGCAATTCCAGAAACAGATTCAGCTTGGCAGGCGGTCTGGTGTGGGCGGTCTTGCTGTATGGGTCGGTGACTGGACACATATTTCTAACTGGATACGAATCAGGCAGCGCGTTCGGAGGGAGGGTTACTTGGTGATGGAGTTGCGAAGTTGGCAGCAACGATGGAGCCAGCGTGGTGTGTTGCCTCATCGCTGACGCCATCTTTCATGGCGATGATCGAGATTCGCAGCTCCGCCGCAAGTCTGAATGTGGCCTCGCGTTCCACCAGGATCGTTTTTCCTGCTTCAATCGCGATCGCTTTGCCCTTGGCTTGAGCAACCTTTTGAACGGTCTGTGGACCGATGGTGGGAACGTCAAAACGCATGTCCTGTTTTGGCTTGCTGACTTTGACCAGGGTCCATCCGCCTCGCCGGCATAGTTCCCCGGTCCGCTCAATGCATGCGTCGGTGCCCTCGATCGCTTCGACAGCGATCACGGTCCCATCTTTAATGGTAATGGTCTGTCCGATATCCATGCCGCCCATTTGCTTGGCAACTTGCCACCCTGCTTGGGCGTCAGATGTTTGTTGTTGTTTGAGTTTGGGACCTGCAAGTCTTCCGGCTTCCACGAGTAGCTCCGGTGCGAAGTCTGTTGCGGCGAGAACTTCCATGCCTGCGCGTCCGTAGGCGTCTGTGACGGCAATGAGCAGACTGTCATCTCTGGCATCGCGTTGGCGGCCAAGGAGAGCAGGTCCGAGTGTGCGAACGCAGGTCAGGTCCGGAAAGTGTCTAAGCCAGACCGAGCCCTGATAAAGGATGTCAGCCTTGAAGAGTTTTCCAGCCATTGTGACTTGCTCGACACCGTTGCGACGAAAGTAGCGGATGTGACCACCCAGTTTTCCGACGCCCGCCCATGTCACATGGTCGCAGATGGATTCCAAGTCAGTGCTAGCGTGTCCGCTGATCGCAATGCAGCAGACGCGTCGGCCCTCCCGAATCAGCGATTGGGCCACTTGCACCGGAAAGCTGCCCCATCCGGCAACGAGTCCGATGGGGGGAAGTTCTTCTCCTGATTGGTGCTGTGCCATGATCGTGTGTCCGCGTCTTGGCCAGTAACCGTTGCGGTCAATCATGCCGCTCGCTTGTCCTCGGAAGTGGCTCTGGAATCGGTGGGACTCGACTCGGTTGAATTCTGCTGGTCCAGTAAGTGCGCCAGTTCTCGTCGCAATTGTTTTAGTTCGCGACGCATCTCGGGCAGTTTTCGCTGTACCGCCATGATTTGCATTTGGTCGCGTTGAGGTGTCGCGGGAGAGCCTAGATAGACCTCGTTTCCAGGGCAATTGTCCATCACGCCAGCCTGAGCACCGACGATCGTTCCGTCCCCCAGTTCGATATGGTCTTTCAAGCCGACTTGGCCAGCCAAAATGACGTAGTCGCCCGTTGTGCAGCTACCTGCAATTCCAACCTGGCTGCAAAGAAGATTGTGTTTTCCGATTTGGCAGTTGTGGCCGATCATGACCTGATTGTCGATTTTGGTACCCTCACCAATTCGAGTCGCACCATAAGTGCCACGATCAATCGTCACGCTGGCGCCCAATTCAACATCAGATTCGATGGAGACATAGCCCAGTTGTGCAGTTGGTAGATGCCGGCCAGCCTCTTGGCGGTAGCCAAATCCATTGCAGCCAATCACTGTCCCAGCGTGAATGATCACGCGATCTGCGATGGTCGTGTATTCGTAAAGCGTGACGTTGGCGTGCAAGAGGCAGTCTTCGCCCACTTGGGTGAACGGGCCAATCGAAACCCCAGGCATGACTCGTGTCCGAGCGCCAATCGAGACACCCATTCCAATCGTGGCGGTTGGATGGATCTCCGCAGACTCATGAATCACGGCTGTCGAGTCAATCCCTTGCGATGGGACTTGGGCTTCGACCGGAGGCCGAAAGGTGGAAACGATCCTTGCAAATGCGCGGTGCGGATCATCCACAACGATCTGGGACGCGTCTTTCAAGCCAACCGAAGATAAATCGACCTTCGCGCGGGTCACCACGGCAGTCGCCAGTGAGTCCTTCAGAGATTCAAGCCGGGAGGGATCGTCCAGCATGGTGATCTCGGTCGAACTTGCCTCGCGTGGAGGATTCGCACCAGTACACGGTGCATTTGCGTTTCCGTTTAAACGACCTTCGACGAGACTTGCGAGGTCTCCAAGTTGCATTGCCATTTCCAATCATCCTTTACTGGAACTGCCGCCATTCGGCTAGGCCTTGAAGGTATACAACTTTGCCATGTTTGGCGGCAAGAGGAAGTTATGAGGGATGAATTAACACGAGAGCTTGCTAGCATTTATGCGGGTCGGCACTTGATTGCTCAGGCTGTCTGTCCAACGGGACTCACGCTTGGCAGGACGGCAGCAAGCAATTGTATTTTGCCGAGGTTAGCAACTCACTGGAATGCACTACACTTAAGCGTGTTGTTTTAGTTTCATAGATTCTTCGGCCTGCGTCGATTACGAGTGAGGTTTTCATGCGAGTGTTCCCAAAATCTTGGAGTACACCGAGTTTCTTTATAGGCATTGCAGCGGCTCCCTTGGTGGCTGCCATACCTTGGGTTTTACTTGTGTTGCAAATTGTTTGTCTTGGATGTGGTCGGCAGAACCCGGTGGATTCAGTTTCGGTCGGCGATAGTGGGATCAAAATCCGTAGTTCGGAATGGTCGTTGACACCGAGTGATTGGAATGCTTGGCGAGGTCGGTCTCAGGACGGCATTGCAGTTGAGGGGGATGTGCCCACGACTTGGAGTGATGCAAGCAATGTTCTTTGGCGTTCAAAAATACCGGGGCGCGGTCATAGCTCGCCCATTGTCGTTGGAGGGGCCGTTTTCCTTGCGACGGCAGAAGACGACCAGCAGACTCAGTCAGTTCTTTGCTTTGATCGTGAAGATGGTTCACGGCGTTGGCAGACGTTGCTTCATCAAGGAGGATTTCCAGCCGAACGGGTGGTTCACAAAAAGGCTACCAATGCAAATGGGACCATTGCTAGTGACGGAAAGCGGCTTTACGTCGCAATGCTGAACTCAGACGCAATCACCGCAACTGCGTTGGACCTCAATGGGAAGATCTTGTGGCAGCGGGAAGTTGGAAAATTTGTTTCCAAGTTCGGCTATGCTCCATCACCGATCCTCTATCAATCGCTTGTTCTCGTTGCGGCGGATAATCGTGGTGGTGGATATCTCGCTGCCTTGGATAGTGAGACCGGTAGCATTGTGTGGCGGGTAAGTCGCGGTGATGGTGACAGTTATTCAACTCCCACAGTGGTACGTGTTGGCGGTCGGGATCAGTTGCTGATCAGTGGGAATGATGCGGTGGCCAGTTATGATCCTGCAACTGGTGATTTGCTTTGGCGCACATCCTGCATTGCCGAAGCTACCTGTGGAACGATCGTCTCTGACGGGGAACGCATCTATGCGAGTGGTGGGTACCCAGAGTCGGAGACGGTTTGTCTGTCGTCTGATGGTGAACGCGTTTGGTCAAACAATTCGAAGACTTACGAGCCATCACTTCTGGTTGTGGCGGATAAGCTGCTAACTGTGAATGACAATGGTGTAGCGATTTGCTGGGATAGTGCATCAGGTAAGCAGCTTTGGAAAAAACGATTAGGGGGTAACTTTAGTGCGTCTCCTGTTCTCATCAACGGAGCTGTTGTTGTGCCGAATTTGAGTGGACAAACCTTCGTTTTCAAGGTTGGAGAGGAGTACGTGCCGATTGCACAGAATCGCCTGGGAAGTGATTGTTACGCTAGTCCCGCATTGTCCGGCAATCGGCTTTTCTTGCGAATCGGACTAGGCAGCGGTAGGGAACGTACCGAGCAGCTTGTCTGTATATCTGACTTGGAGAACGGGATATCTGACTTGGAGAACGGGATATCTGACTTGGAGAACGGGATATCTGGCTTGGAGAACGGGATATCTGACTTGGAGAACGGGATATCTGGCTTGGAGAACGGGATATCTGGCTTGGCGAACGGACGCAATGACATGGACTCTCAAAGGCAAGAAGATGTCAGAGCTCCTCAGCAAACGGGAGCATAGGTTATCGGTGTTCGTCAGTGCAGCTTCTTGTAGAGGGTATCGGGGTGGCCGAAGCAAGTTGTTCTGATGCAGTGCTGCTGGGATTGAACCGATGCCTTCAAGCTGCACAACGGTTGAAACTCGCAGCACCGTTTATCTGAGCGCCAGTTGGGGGTTTCATGGTGCTGCGTTGGATTGGAGTGCATTGGCTAACCTGCCAAAGCGTTGTCGGTGACCGTGCTGCAACTTTACTTAAGGCGGTTTCGGTCTTCGCAATGAAAAAAGCCTCGCCAGCATGATTCGCCGGCGAGGCTTTCGAATTTCCCGTTTTGCTCAGTACCGATTGGTCACTGATTCAATTGTTCTTCGATGGTTTCCGAGGCTGCTCTTGTTCCCAGGGCTCCCCAGAGCCCGAAGGGGCTTTCGCTGCCAGGCAGGACTGAACTGACTTGATTCGCATTGCGACGCCAGACAACAGGAGATCTAGCATCACCCGCTTCAATTGAGTCAGTCATGAAGATGACTGCACCATCACCCATCAGGATGTGAGCTCCGCCTTGATGCCGACTGCTCGGAGGTACGATCCCATCGGATGTGTGACCGCGTGCCATGCAGACCTCACTATTCGGTGGCAGGATTGTGTTGCACTGGCTATACAATGGATAAAAATCTGCCCAGCGATAGCCTCGCTTGCCTGCCGCTCCCGTGGTGGGAGTGCTCGCAAGCCACCTTGTTGGTCTTTCCGGGTCGATGAGTCCTGTATCTTTGCAGATCGATGGGTTGCCTTGGATACCACCTCCCCACAACGCAGCACCAGTAGGGCTGTTGTTCACAGCAGGGCTCGTGCGTATATCATTGTCACCCAGATCGGTCGCAATCTCGCCACACATGATGGTGTTGGCGAGTCCGTCTAGAATGTCTCGGAATTTGGCTTCTTTGCGAGGGACGAACGCACCTCGTTGTGCTGCGTTGACCTGCTGAACTAGCCAGCTTTCGTCCCAGTACCGCCATGCCGATTCCGGACCACGGAATCTTGCACCGCCTATATTACTGCGGCTTGGTGAATCACCGGTGCAGGCTGCGTAGTTGGTTCGTCCAATTGAAGGAATACCGAAACCTGGATCACTGGGGCAACGGTAGGTCGGGATGTCACTTGCCCAAGGAGCATAGCGAATAGTGACAGGCGATGGCCCCATCGCGGCCCAGGATTCACCTTCGTCATCGACGGAGGGATTTGAAATCGTTTCCCACATGGCTTGCTGCTCAATAAATGGCAGGATTCCAACGAGGAAGCTGAGGCGATGCATGGTGTAGCCAATTGGCGGTCCTGATGGTGGCCCCGGTTCGTCCGCGTTTCGCCAGTTGTTTTCATTCTCGTTGGTCGCTCCGGTGCCATGCATCGGAAGTGCCTTGAAAGCCGAATGGTAATTGTGAATCCCAAGACCAATCTGTTTGAAATTATTACTGCAGCTCATGCGACGCGCTGCCTCACGGGCGGCTTGTACTGCTGGCAGTAGCAGGCCTACCAACACGCCGATGATGGCGATGACAACAAGTAGCTCAACAAGTGTGAATCCGTCACGTCGTAGTCTGCNTTTTGAGNAAAGCATGAAAGTCTCCTATTTAAAAGTTCAATGTAAAAAAGTATTACTACCGAGAATCCTCTGTTGCTGTGTCGTTTTCCGTGGCTTCTTGATCGGACTCGATCATCTTTTCATAAGCCTCGATGTCATCTTGATTGGTGGTCACTGTCTGGGGTTGACTAGACGATTCACAGCCAGTAACTGAGAGCGTGCCAGCGATCAAAAAAAGTGAAAAAAACTTGAACATCAGCAGCCTCAAGAGATCGGTGTGGAAGAAAGCCTGTGGAAATCGACACCCTTGTGATTAAGGTGTCGGAAGTGCAGTTGCGGTGTTCCCTGAGCTTTGTCACGAAACGCAACCTTGCACAAATTGTTACCTGTCACCTAGTGGAATGCAACAAGCGATCACGCTCAGCGGACGATTGTGTCAATCGAGGCAGGGGCGGTTAAGGTCGACATCGGGCCGCAATGATGGTTTCGAGGTGAGGAAAATTGATTCGCTGTCGTCGCAAGACAACGCGAGCAGTGCCGGTTGTCGACTCGTGGAGTGGGAAACCAGAGCNCGGAAGACCTGCCATGTTTACCTCTGCAGCTTAAGTGTCGGGATGCCGATTGTGTTGTTTCACCTTGGAAAGGGTGCGTTTCGTGTCCGTGACTGTTGTGATACAGCGAATGTTTCTCGAGTGGCCAAGCCGCGGCGGTCACGTCCGTTCATCAGGGGTGCACACGACAACGTTCGTGGAGATTGCCCAGCTATACCATCTGCCGGGAATTTTTTGCCGCTTGAGCTGGGCGACTTGTGGATCCAAAGAGTGTCGCCTTGGCACCTTTGTTCCGGCAGACCGTTGTCCCAGCAGAAAGGGAGCGATCATGATTCCTCGCTGAGGCTGGGGCCACTAAAGCTCGGCCCCTCCAAATCCTCGTCATTGGGATCGATGGGGGAGTGCACGGCGCTTTGCAGGATGCGCCACGATAACAGGCAGCACTTTTGGCGATTGGGTGCGAGCTNGGGGCCAAACAATGCAAGCATTTTATCCGCGGAGAATTCCTGTAGTTCGTCGAGCGTCTTGCCCTCGATGGTCTCGATCAGCATGGATGCGGATGCTTGACTGATCACACAGCCGTCGCCATCGAACCAAGCTTCGGTAACCTTGCCATCGCTGCTCAGTTTCAGATCGATGTGAATTTGGTCGCCGCAGAGCAGATTGTCTCCTTCGTGGGCGTGAGTCGCCTCACTGAAGGGCCCGCGATGGTACGGGTCTTCGTAATGGTCGAGGACATGTTCCTCGTAAATATCTTGTTCGCTGGACATCTTCATCATCGTGAAATCGAACTAACTCTTCCGGAACGGCGGCCGTTTGGCATTGAAGTCTATGTTCGTCGTCAAAAATGGGCGACCCCTGCCTCGTCGGTATCCCCTGATCCCTGTCGTCAGTATCCCCCCCCCTTTTATCCCCCCCCCTTTTTTTGCTCGCAGTCTCTCTTCGCTGGCAACCTGGGTTTCTGCTGTGGGCAAATTCGAAAGTGAGCAGGGGTCTGAGCAGGGGTCTGAGCAGGGGCTACATCCGTTACTGATCTTGTGCCGTGCTATGTCGAATTGTTAACGGTTGGGGAGTTAATTCACTTTTTCACCCGATCGGAGGTAATTTCATGCCATATGGCGTTTATCTTTCGGCGTCCGGTGCCCACGCCCAGAGCCATCGGATGAAAATGCTGAGCAACAATCTGGCTAATGTGGATACGCCGGGTTTCAAACCACAGGAAACCATTCTGCAAGCAAGATTTGCGGAGTTGATCGAGTCAGGCGACGTTGCCTCAGGTTTGGGCGGAGCCGATGACATCGGTGGTGGCGTTACGATTCAAGATGCTCAGACGGAATTTGCTTTGGGCCCGATGAAAACGACGGGCCGTGAAACTGACTTTGCGATTCAGGATCCACACGCTTTCTTTGTCCTTCAGTCACCAGAGGGCGAGCGGGTTTTGACACGTGCTGGCGACTTTCAGTTTGATGCGAAAGGCTTGCTGGTTGATCAAACTGGCCAGCAAGTGCTGGGAAACGATGGAAAATCGATACAGCTCAACCCCAACCTTCCTTATGCGGTTGGTGCAGAAGGACGGATAAGCCAGGGCGAAAACGTATGGGAGTTGATGCTTGGTAAACCCAAAAGCATGGGTGACGTTTCACATCTTGGTGGAAATCAATTCAAACCTTTAGCCGACTTTGATCTTGTACCACGTGGCGAACGAAAGGTAGTAGCGGGAATGCTTGAGCAATCCGCCGTAAGTCCGACGAGTGCCATGATGGAGCTGATTGAAACATCACGTGTATACGAAGCTAACGTACGTATGATTCAGAATCAGGATTCTGTCATGGGAACTTTGATTGGTCGCGTATTGAAGTAAAAGCCTCGTCGGCTTCGTTACCATCATTCTGCTTCGCATCCTCTCTTTTCGTAACCCAACCGGAAATTCACAAATAACTCTGCTAGGTGAAATAAAATGAGTGTCCAAACTTTGTACACCGCTGCGTCCGGTATGGAAGCAATGGAAACAAAACTTGATGTGATTGCTAATAATCTGGCTAACATCAACACGACTGCGTTCAAGAAAGATCGGGCAAACTTCGAGGATCTGCTGTATCGGGCAGAGGTGTATCCGGGTGCATTGGATGCAACTCAAACGCCGACGGCCGCTGGAACCCAGGTGGGAACCGGTGTTCGAGTCACGAGCACTCAAACTGACCAGCAGCAGGGCACGCTCCAGCAGACAAATCGGCAGCTCGATGTAGCCATTCAGGGGAACGGCTATTTGAAAGTTGTTGATCCGGCCAGTCAGGAAACCATGTACACACGAGCCGGAAACCTGGATATCAACGCGGATGGCGACCTGGTCATCGGATCGGCTCAAACAGGTCGCCGAATTGATCCACCGATCAATATCCCACCAGATGCTGAAAACCTTGTGATCACTCCCAATGGCGAGGTGCAAGTCCGTATTCCTGGCCAAACAGAGTTGGTAGTTCAAGGGCAGATTGAGCTCGCCAAATTTATCAACCCGGATGGTCTTCTGAAGAACGGAGAAAACTTGTATTTGGCCACGGATGCATCAGGACCAGAGGCGTCTGGGAATCCCAACGAAGAAGATTATGGGCAGATCGTACAGGGATCTTTGGAGGCTTCCAATGTAGAGCCGGTTCAAGAATTGATCGACCTGATTACCACCCAGCGAGCCTTCGAGCTTAATAGCCAAGCGGTCCAAGCAGGCGACCAGATCATGCAAAACATTTCCAATCTTCGCCGGTTCTAAAATACTTTTCACACGTTGTCTCTGGCTGTTATGGGTCGGGTTCATCGTTCAGCATATTAAGGCTTGCCACGTTGCCGATCTTGTCACCATTTTTACGTCAGTCCAAACGCGGGCGAGACGCTCTGTTGAGCACAGGCGTGGTTGGGGCTGCAGTTCTTGTCCTTTTCACGATGTCTTGTCGAGAGACTTCGGCGCAGGATGCGATCGAGCGTGATGCGATTCGCCTTATAGAACGCGACTACAATGCAGGCCAAGCAGACGGACGGTTGACCGCAGTGATGTTGCGGTCGCGTCAGAATGTCTCAATCACATCCAATCTGATCCGCTTGGGCGATGTTGTGGAGCCTGTGGATCCCGATCTGGCCGGATGGGGGCAGGTAGCACGTTTGGGGATTGGATTGGTTCCTGTTGATGGGACCGAGATGGTCATTGAGCGGCATCGTTTGGAGCCCTTCATCCATAGCGGTCACAAGCACCCTATTCTGATTCGCTGGATCGGCCCTGCAAAAATAAAGATCCGTAGTCAATCGGATCGCGGTAACCTTCAGGTAGCCAATAAAACTGTCCGCGGGCCTCATTCTCCGAACGTAGAAATTGCATCTACTTCCGACATTTTAAAAACTTCAGCGATTTCGCCACTTGGTGGGGCGACAGACGGTCGTCTAGGAAGCTTGCCCACCAGAAAGGCGATCTTGGACTTTGATCCGCACCACTTGTTGAAAATAAATCGTTGGATTCTAGCTGCTTCGTCAGCAGAGCAACAAAGTCGACTCGATCGTTATGACTTTCGTATTTTGGGTGTCGAGAAAATAAGACCGACCAATCGCAAGCTGGATGTCGCAATTCTTGGCGCTGCTTTTATCCAGGTTATCGATCAGAAAACCAACCGTCGGACTTCCTTGCCAGGCGGATCTTTGGATATCGATGCCAATGGTGATCTAGTGGTCGTGGATCAGGATGCACTCATGCCCCTTTACCCGGCAGTCAAAATACCCAAGAGGGCTCTTGATTTGCGGATCAAGTCGGACGGTACGGTTGAGGTTCAAACGGGTGACAGCTTGAACTGGGTGGTGGCGGGTAAGATTCCAGTCTGTACTTACGATCGTAAGGTTGATCGTGTGAGCACAGAGGGGCACGTAGAGCTCGCAGGAGCGACCGGAGTGGATTCAGAGATGTTAGCTGTCGAAGCAAAGGGATCGTGGCAGGTGCTGCAAGGCTTTCTTGAATCGCCCCGGCCGGATGCATATCAGGATTTTGAAACGATCTCTGGGATTCAGGCAGTGACTTGTTTGCACAGCCTCCGTGAGGGGTTGTGTAGGTTTCGACTACAGGGGCGCGGCCTCGATGGCCCGATTGATCTCATCGTGAGTGCGCATCTGACTGCCAAGTCACTTGTGGCCGCACCAATCAAGAGTTTTCCGCGCGGGCATCGTCTGACGCTTCAGGATCTTCACCTCATTCCAATTGAGGATGCGAACGTCGACGCAAAGCAATTCGAATCATTGCCGCAGTTGGTGGGGATGGAAGTGAGCAAGTCGTTACGCTCGAATCGTCCAATTATGAGAAGTGATGTGCGGCAGCCAACGCTGGTACATCGTGGTGATCTTCTGGACTTGCGAGTGGTCGGTGCTGGTATTGTCATCACGACGGCCGCGAAGGCTCTTGATGATGGACCTTTGAATGGTCTCGTTGAGGTTGAAACTCTCAGGCCTCGAAAACGCAAGATAGCCCGTGTGGTTGCCTCGGGTGTCGTGGAAATACTCACTCGTCCACCGCAACTTGGGAACCCATTGGAGCAGCGTCGAAAATGATTGTGATGCAAAAATTTCACTTTGGTTGCGTTTTTGTCTTAGCGAGCTTTGGATTAGGTTCCGGTGCAGCGGTCTCACAGGAGAGTTCTTTGCTGCGAGCGGTCCATCCGGGGCGTCAAGTTCCAGCGACGCTGCCCGTTCGCCAGGCGAACGCGAATATGCGTTTGACAGCACCAGTTGAAGCACAAAACTCGCGTCGGCGAGGTGATCCGCCCGTGGTACGGCAGCCTACCATGCAACTCAGTAATGTCTTGCAGGTTCCCCAACCGCCGCCGCCGGGAATCCCCAATCAACGAACCGCGCCTTCGCAACTGACATCGCCAGTTCAGTTGCCACAAGTCGGATACGGTTATCCAAATACTCCGCCGGTCATGCTTAATGATGCTAGCTGGACCTACCAGCCCGCGCCACCTCTCCGGGTTTTTCAAAAACAGGATGTTGTGACCATCCGTGTGGATGAAATCACGCGGGTGATGGCAGAGGGAAATGTCGATAATCGCAAACGGACGCTGTTTGATGCCATCGTGAATGACTGGGTTCGTATCATCAATTTCCGGTTCATTCCTCAGCCGATGGTTGAGGGTGAGCCCGGTATCGCTTTTCAATCACAATCCAATTATCGAGCAGACGCGTCTGTTGAGTCTCGGGAATCGATGACATTCAATATTGCTGCCACTGTGGTTGATATTCGACCCAATGGAAACTTAGTGCTTGAGGCTCGGAAGCATATCCGAATCAATGACAACCTTTGGGAAACCTCGTTGACGGGAATTTGTCGTGCTATCGACATTGGGCCGGACAATGTGGTACTCAGCAAAGACTTGATTGATCTCGAGATTAAAAAAGCAGATCAGGGTCAGTTGCGAGACGGTGTTAGTCGGGGTTGGTTCCAGCGATGGGTTGATCGATTTGGGCCGTTTTAACGCAACGGGTTGTGAAACTGTCGAATTTTAAATGGATGTATGATGATTTTTCGCACCTACTGTCTCACCATTTACCTGTTGGTTCTGACGATAGTTGGCTTGCAGGCAAAAGTGGGGTTCTGCCAAGGTGGTGAGCGTTATTTAGGTGAGATTTGCCGTGTAAAAGGGCAGGAAACCAACACTTTGCAAGGCTGGGGTTTGGTCACTGGACTCCGCGGGACCGGTGATTCTGATTCATCCGCGACCTCAAAAGCGCTCAGTCGCATGATCCAATTGATGGGTGGACCCATTGGGTTTNAGCCTAACGGCCAACTGGACGTCAAATCGTTGGGTGATACAAAAAACGTTGCAATGGTGTTTGTGACTGCGCAGGTGCCTCGATTCGGTGCGCAGCAAGGTGACGTTGTCGATGTAACCATCACGGCTATTTCAGCGAAGAGTCTCGAGGGTGGCGTGTTGATGCTAACGCCGCTGCTAGGTCCCCGGGCTGACAATCCAACCGTCTACGCGATGGCACAAGGTGAGCTCAGGCTATCCCTTGATGGCCCAGCAACCAAAGCGACGATTGAAGGGGGGGCCAAGATGGAAGCTACCGTGAAGACCGACTTTGTGGCAAATGGGAAAGTCACCTTTGTGATTAAAGAGGAGGTGGCATCGTTTGAAACTGCGGAATTGATCCAATCCGAAATTAATGGGTATTTGGAAGATTTTTTGGCCGCGAATTCAGCTGCTGAACAGAGATTGCAGGTTCAGCCAAATGGAGATGCAAGCTACCCGAGAACGCGTTCTTTCGATGGTAAGTACGCAACAGCGGTTGATCAAAAACATGTCGAGGTTGTGATTCCACCTCGCTTCGCAGCCAATGTGGTTGGATTTATCTCACAGCTTGAATCTATGGTTCCCATCCGATTGAGATCACAGTCACAACGTGTTGTGATTAATGAACGCGAGGGAATTGTGGTGATTGGCGAGGGTGTAGAGATCGCACCAAGCTTGATCTCGCACCGGAATCTCAGAATTCTTGCCGGGGGAGGTCCTTCTTTGGTGGCTGTCGATAAGAGCCCTAACGCGAGCCTGCAGAGTTTAGCTGATGCGTTGAATGCGTTGGAGGTTCCGACCGCGGATTTGATTGCAATCATTAAGACGCTGCAGAAGAAGGGCGACTTGTTTGGAGAGGTCGTTTTTGAGTAAGGCGTCCGACAGGACGATTACGGAGCGTAACACGGTATGGCGGGTTCTCGTCTTGAAGACATGTTCGAAATAGGAGCGAAGGAATGGATTTGCGGTCAGTATCCAATCCAGCGGTAACGTCACGCATGGACCAGTTGGAGTCGGCAAATGCAACTTCAAAGTTGCGCGGTGTGACGGGGTTCGCGGGGCAGGCGAGAAAAGCAAGTCTTGGGCAAGCAAAAATACAGCCACGCTTCACCGAGATGTTGGAGTGCTTTGGTGATGCAAGGCTGAACCCTGATGCTCCTCAGTTGCGTTCTAACGCCATTTTAAAGGGACCTGATGATGCGAGATCTCGTTTTAGCGATAGTCTGGAGATCAATCCGAATCATGTGAAAGCATCGCACGGTGAAACGTCCGAACTAAAAGAAAAATTCACTGAGTTCGTAGGGCAAACACTTTTTGGCAGCATGCTCGCATCCATGAGGAAAACACTTGGCAAGCCAGCTTATATGCATGGTGGACGTACGGAAGAGGTCTTTCAACAACAACTGGATCAGGTGATCGTGGAAGATCTCACGGAGGCTTCGGCGGATTCAATCGCGTCGCCGATGTTTGACTTGTTCAAAATGCAGAAACGGAGCTAGGGATGGTGTGGCTTAATCGTGTCGAGGCTTATCTCGATGATCTCGAAGTTGCGGCTGATGGACTGGCGCGACAGATGAAGCAGATGAAAGTCGATCAAGTACCGGAACCAAGGGATGATTCCAAGANGCAGCGCGGGATTGACGGTAGTCTGGCTGTCAGTGTCAATGCTGCCACGGAGCAGCTGGCTGAATGCTTATCGGAATTGGAAGTTAAGGTGGCCCAAAGGCAATTGTTGTTGAAAGCAACAGACGCGCCGGAGTCCGGTGGAACCCTGAGTGAAAAGCTTGAGGCAGTGACTGGGCCAAGGAGTCGCAGTTTACACCGGAGGTGCGTAGCAATCAGTGAAATGATGGGTGAGATTAACAATCATGCGTTATCGCTGTTCGTTTGTCAGTTCCATTTGGCGAACCTGACCGATGAGGTGGTGCGGCTCATGGCTGGGGTATCCGAACCTACGACGTATGGCAATTCGGGGAAACCTGACACATTGGGCGGCAGTCTTTTCAACGAGTCAGTTTGAGAGTGTTCGCACGCGAATTTGCATCGTGATGGGAAAGTGTTTGTGTCTGCATTCAGTAGGTTTCTGCAAAAGGCGTAGACTGCGATCGCAACGGAAAATACTCTGGTTATTTGAATCTTCCGATGCAGTAGCCAAACTGAGCCGCTGGGTTTCGGCGTCGAGCTGGGTTTTTGCATCGAGCTGGGTTTTTGCATCGAGCTGGTTTTTTTCTTCGACCTCTCNGTCAAGAGAACGCCAACGCCAATGAAACTCTCAACGCAGTGGAACACTACGCACGGTGGTGCTGGTGGGTGAGACATCTTTTCCTGTCGTAGACGCGCTACTGCAGACAGCGGTTTCCGAGAATTCAGATGCTGTGCGTGCCAGAACGGTAGGGTGCCAGAACGGTAGGGTGCCAGAACGGTAGGGTGCCTGATGGATTCGTTCCAAGCTTGACGCGAGCGTGCGTCCTGGAGCCGAGCTTCAAAAAAAAAGGATTCGCGGCTGTGATGGTCGTGACGTGGCGTACTGATCGCGATTTTCTTGGTACAAACTGACACAGAGTAGGGGCAGGACGAGCGTCTTTCGTTTTCATCGATTTTGCGTTGCGAATTGTCGAAACATCGCCGGAAAGCGTTGGATTTTGATGCTCGCAACAAAGTTGGACGCCTGAGGGGAAGGGGGAAATTTACTACTTGTGGGCGAGGCTTGGTCGGGTTCGGTCCGGTTGATTGTGACGAATCGTTATCGGGGGCCGAAATAGTCGGGATAAACGGCTATATTGGCGTCTCGCTACGATGTCTCGACATCACTCTGCTCCGATCTCTCTGTGTCGTTATGGATTGCCTATGTCTGCCGAAACAATGTCTGTCGAAGAGGAAGCCCGGGTCGTGGAGCAGATTCTCCAGGGGCGGGACAAGATTACCTCCGAACTGTCCAAGGTGATTATTGGACAGCATGATGTCATTGAACAACTATTGATCTCACTGTTCGCTGGTGGGCATTGCCTGATTACTGGTGCGCCGGGACTTGCCAAGACGCTGTTGGTTCAAAGTGTGTCCCAAATCTTTCACTTGAAGTTTCAAAGGATTCAATTCACGCCGGATTTGATGCCAGCAGATATCACGGGGACTGAGATTCTGGAGCAGGATTCCGATGGTCGTCGCAACTTGCAGTTTGTGCAGGGGCCGATCTTTGCCAATGTGATTCTCGCGGACGAGATCAACCGGACTCCACCAAAAACGCAAGCGGCTTTGCTGGAGGCGATGCAGGAGCATCAAGTCACTGCTGCCGGGCGTCGGTATCAGTTGGAGGAGCCGTTTTTTGTGCTCGCCACGCAGAACCCAATTGAGATGGAAGGCACTTACCCACTTCCCGAGGCGCAATTGGATCGTTTCATGTTCAATGTGATGATCGACTATTTGCCGCCTGAGGACGAACTGAAGGTCGTGATGCAGACGACTTCACGAAGTGCCGAGGCGATCGAACCTTTGTTTACCGGAGAGGACGTGATCCGTTTTCACGAGGCTGTGCGGAAAGTGCCGATCGCTGAGGAAGTGGGAGCTTACGCCGTACGATTGGCTGCGGCGACGCGTCCGGGACGCGACGGTGTGCCGGAATTCGTTAACGAATGGGTGAGTTGGGGGGCGGGGCTCCGTGCTGCTCAGACATTGGTTTTGGGTGCGAAAGCACGAGCACTTCTTAAGGGTAACGCTCATGTCAGTATGGATGATATCCGTGCCTTGGCGCATCCAACGCTGAGACACCGTGTCTTGCTCAGTTACAAGGCGGAAGCCGAAGGAGTTTCAATTGAGGATGTCATTGATCGTCTTCTGACCTCCGTTACGAGTACGTCGAACTGATGGCTGTGGGCAATGACACCTCCCCGGTTGCCAGAAACCATGCACAGGTGGCAGCTTCTGTTGATCCGCTGGCCGTGATGCGGATCAAAGATCTGGTGCTGCGCGCCAAAGCGGTTGTCGAGGGGTTCTATAACGGCCTGCACCGCAGTCCCTTTCACGGATTTTCGGTCGAGTTCAGTGAGTATCGACCCTACAGCATGGGCGATGACCTTCGCAGTCTCGACTGGAAACTTTTTGCGAGAACGGATCGCTACTACATAAAAAAATTCGAAGACGAAACCAACCGCCGCTGTTACCTGATCCTTGACCAAAGTCGTTCCATGGGCTTCGGCTCATTGGACTACAGCAAAATTGATTACGCACAAACCTTGGTCGCGACATTCGCCTACTACTTGACGCTACAGCGGGACAGCGTGGGGCTGATGACGTTTGATGAGGGGGTAGGGGAATTTATCAGTGCCCGGCAGCGAGAAGGGCACTTTCGGCAAATGATGGTGGCGTTGTCTCGTCCAGTCGCAGGGGCCGGAACTGACTTGAGCAGGCCGTTGATGCAGATTGCTGCCTTGGTGAGACGCCGAGGACTCATCATCCTCGTCTCCGATATGTTGGCGGCAGTCGATGAACTGCGTACCAACTTGGCCTACCTGCGGTCTCGAGGTCATGAGGTCGTCATTATCCGCGTAGTTGATCCCGCTGAGCTGGAATTGAAACTCAAATCACCAAGCATGGTGGTGGATATGGAAACACAGCGGGAAATCTACCTTGATCCTGACGCGGCAAACCAGGCCTACACGCAAAGGTTCTCTGATCATCGCGAACAGCTGCAGGCAATTTGTGATTCGCTGGGAGTTGAAATTTACGAAACTCGAACGGACCAGTCGTTAGAAGATGCTCTGTTTCATGTCGTGAGCACCCATCGACGACGGTCGGGGGGAACTGCTCGTGCGGGGATGTTGTCGACAGCTGGGGGAGGTGCCGCCCGATGAGCCTGCTTGCTCCTCTGTATGTGATTGGCGCTTTCGCTATCGGTGCTCCGATTCTATTTCATCTGATTCGGCGACAACCCAAGGGGCAGGTACCGTTTAGCTCTTTGATGTTCCTGAAGCCCACACCGCCACGTTTGACCCGACGAAGTCGGCTTGACAACTGGTTCCTGCTGCTGCTCCGTGCACTGGCCCTGCTTCTTTTGGCCATTGCCTTTGCCAGGCCCTTTTTACGAAGTGTTTCACTCTCGCAGGCTGAAATCCCAGGACGCCGCTTGGTGATGGTCGTCGATCAGAGTGCCAGCATGCAAAGGGAGGGGCTTTGGAAACAACTTGTGAGTGAGGCAGAGCAAGTGCTCGCAGACCTGCAGCCAGCCGACGAATTGGCTGTCGTCGCGTTTGATGATCGACCGCATGTGCTGGTTGGGTTCGAAGAAACAGCGAAATTGACGCCCGAGCAATTGCAGTCGAGTGTTCCAGAGTTGCTTAGGTCAATCAAGCCAACTTGGGCGCATGGAGAGATGGGCAATGCCCTCGCGTTTGCAGGAGACTTAGCGGTTAGTCACGAACTAGATGCACTAGATGCACAGACGCAAACGGTCGGCAGTTTGGATGACAGCGAAACGACGAGTGTCTTGGATTCCGCCAGTAGTGCTACCGCCCACTTGATACTGATCAGTGACATGGCAGCGGGGAGTGAGCTCGATTCCTTACAGACGTATTCGTGGCCGAAGAACCTGCGTGTCGATATTCGACGGATCGTGACGAACCAGAGAACGAATGCGTCAGCCCAGATTCTTGAGTCGAAGGCCGAGTCAGCGCAGGATTTGGACCGATTGCGGGTGCGGGTTTCAAATTCCGCTGATGCAACATCGTCACGCTTCAGTTTGCGTTGGGCGGGTAACTCGCAGATGACTTCCGATGCCAGTTTGGTGGAGGACGCTGGACAATCCGTTGAACTACCAATTCAAGTGCCACCTGGTCAGTCCAGAGTGGTGCGAATGCCGACGCCCGGGGCAGGCATGACGTCGCTTTTGCTCAAGGGCGACGATCATGATTTCGACAATCAACGTTTTGTTGTGGCATCAGAGCCGCAGTCGTCCAAGCTGCTTCATCTGGGCGAAGTCGTGGGAGAACCGCGGGACAACCTGTTGTTTTATCTAAAACGAATACCCTTTGATAATAAACGGAGGGTTGTGACTGTCGAGACGCTCGAACCTGATCAGTTAAGTGCTGCACCAGACCCTGCGGATGTTCCATTGCTGGTCGTGACGAGTGAACTGAGACCGCAGGTGGCCGTTAAAGTAAAGGCATACTGTGAGGCTGGGGGACGTGTCCTTTTCGTCTTGTCGAAGTTCCTGCCGCAGGCCACTGCTTTGCCTGGCGATAAGCCTGACGTCGAAGACGTAGATGATAAGCCTGACGTCGAAGACGTAGGTGTGGACTCCTCTGGTCAGGCAGAGGAATATGGTGCGACCATCAATTTGATTTCGGAGTCGAAATTTGAATTTCGTGAGGCAGATATCGCCGACTATGCGATGTTGAGTCGGATTGATTTTAGTCATCCTCTTTTTCAGACGATGGCCGACCCACAGTTCAATGACTTTTCAAAGATACGGTTCTGGGCCCACCGCGTGATCAGCAACGTTGATGACAACTGGCAGATCGTGGCTCAGTATGATGATGGCGATCCGGCTGTGCTTGAAAAGAAAGTCGGCGAGGGGCGGGTGTTCGTGTTGGCCAGCGGTTGGCAGCCTACCGAAAGTCAGCTGGCATTGTCCACAAAGTTTTTGCCGCTTATGTTCAGCTTTTTCAAAGCTCGGGCAAGCGGGGAATCGGCAGAGCAGTACACGGTTGGTGAGCCATTAGGTTTTCCTGCATCCGAGTCAGCAAAGATAGTGAGTCCATCGGGTGACTTGTTCGACTACGTGCAGAGCAACGCTCAGGAAGGTATTCGTCAGCCCGGTATCTATCAGTTTCAAACGGCACGGCAGACCAGCTCGTTCGCCGTGAATTTGAATGAGTCCGAAAGTCGCACCGAACCGTTGGATGATGAATCTCTGGCGGGGTACGGTGTTCTGCTGGGTGACAATGTTTCTACTGCGGAAACGTTGGAAAATGAGCGTCAATTGCGAGATCGCGAGTTGGAAAGCCAACAGCGGCTATGGCAGTGGATCCTCGTCTTGGCGTTGGCCTTGCTGGGTCTAGAGACGTTCCTGGGAACGTTATGGAGCCGTAGAGGGCAGTCCGAGGGTGTGCCTGCAGTCGAGACAGGGTAGCAGTGGTCTGAGGAGCGTGGCTGTGTCTTCACGTTGCCAGTGATGGCGGCAATTAGTTGATTAAGAGGATGGATTGAACAGATGAACGAGACCTTGTTGGATCGAATTCGGCCTGTCACGAAGCGTTTGCGAAGCGTGCGGTTCTGGCGTTTGCTGTCCCTGATCACTTTCCTCGGAGCAGGGTGCGCCTGGCTGTTACAGCAAGAAGTTGCTGCGGGAGGAGCGAATGGGACACAGTTGGGGCGGATGTTGTTATTTGCCGTGCTGACCATTGCCTTCGTGGCGTACATGGCGTGTAAGTGGAGTTTCCGAAACCCTCGTTCGGTGGCGAAGCAAATTGAAAGTCACTTTCCCAGTCTGGATCAGCGATTGCTGACAGCTTTGAGCCAGCGAGAGGAGCAACTGAGCTACCTGCAGCAACGCGTAGTACGCGAGGCTCGCGAACATTCTCGAACCCATCGTTGGGCAGAGACGGTGCCAACACGCCAAGTGGTTTGGAGTCGACTTTCCGGCCTTAGTGCATCGCTGCTGTTCGCAGTCTTTGTACTCGGTCTGTGCTTTCCCGGTCGCGTGGCAGTTCAGGTTAATGCCGCGGGCGGCTCTGTCGAAAGTCTGGATGCAATTGAAGTGCAGCCAGGTGATGCGCAGATTGAACGAGGTAGCAGTCTCGTCGTTACAGCGCGGTTCCCGGATTTGGTGCCAGAGCGTGCGGAGGTGATTTGTGAATCGGAGGACGGCACTCTGCGGCGAATTGAAATGGCGCGTAACCTCGATGATCCAGTGCTCGGTGGTTACGTTTCGTCGGTTGATCGCTCATTCAACTATCAGGTGGTGTCGCCCGGATGGGCGAGCGAGTCTTATGAGGTCGAGGTGTTTGAGTACCCTGAATTGGTTCGCAGCGATGCTTTTCTCGCGTTTCCAGAATACAGCGGTCTAACAGCAAAGTTGATTGAGGATACTGTTCGGGTTTCTGCGGTCGAAGGCACTGAGCTCACTTGGATTTGCTTTCTTAACAAGTCCGGTGTCACGGCGGAGTTGGTAGCTGAAGATGGAAGCAGGACGATGCTCCAGCCAAGTGATGAGTACACCGGGGCCTTGGTTGCCAGATTCACGCTCAAAGAGTCGAGCAGGATGAAACTCGTACTGCTGGACGATGCTGGCAGGAAAAACAAATACCCGCCTGAGTTGATCGCAAGAGTCTTGCCCAACCGTCCGCCAAGTCTCAAGTTGACTCAGGGCGGCGACCTCACTGTGTCGCCACTTGAAGAAGTCGAGCTTGGCGCAGAAGTTCGAGATGACTTTGGTGTGACTGCACTGGGCATTGCCTACACCTTTCACCGAAACCCACCGGATGAGATCGTTTTGGCTGAAGCGACGGGACGGGGAGAAAAAGTGACGGTATCGCATCTGCTTGCGTTTGAAGATTTGGAAGCGGAGCCAGATCAGTTACTGTCCTATCACTTTTGGGCGGAAGATATCGGTGCCGATGGACAGCCGCGACGCACGGAGAGCGATATGTTCTTTGCCGAGGTGCGTCCTTTTGATGAGATTTTTCGGGAGGGTGAGCAGCCCCCGGGAGGCCAACAACAGCAGCAGCAACAACAGCAACAGCAAAGCCAGAATGGGCAGAAAGCCGAGCAACTTGCTGAGCTTCAGAAGCAGATCATCAGTTCCTCTTGGCGTGTCATCCGGGATGAACGTAGTGCGGAGCCTAGCGTAGATTTCGATACAAATGTTCGGCTGATTATTGAGGGGCAAGCAGATGCGTTGAGCCAGCTGGATGAAGCTGCCGGAGCGGTCGAAGATGAGAAATCACTTGTCATTGTCGACGCGGTGCGAGCTGACATGCAGACTGCCGTGGAGCAATTGCAAGAAGCTGTTGAGGACTCAAACGCGGAGCCTTTGACAATCGCTATGTCGGCTGAACAAGCGGCGTACGGTGGATTGCTTCGTTTGCGGGCTCGTGAGTTCGAGGTCACGAGGCAGCAGCAACAGAGTCAAAGCCAGAGTCAGTCGCAGAGTCAATCACAGCAACGTAGGCAGCAGCAGCTTGATGATTTGGAAATTGAGCAAGATGAAAATCGGTATGAAACGGAGCAGCAAGCTGAAGAATCAAGTCAACAGGATGCGGAGGAACGGGAAGTAAGGCAGGTTCTCAATCGTTTGAAGGAGTTAGCACGACGGCAGGAAGATTTGAATAAAGAACTCGCGCAACTGCAGTCAGCACTCGAAGAAGCTGAGCAACAAGAAGAGCGTGATGAGATCGAGCGGCAACTCAAACGCTTGAGGGATCAACAGCAGGATCTTCTGCGAGAGACGGATGAACTTGGAGAACGGATGCAAGAATCTGAGAACCAGGAGGATATGGCTGAAGCCACGGAACAACTGGAGCAAACACGTGAAAATGTACGACAGGCCTCGGAGGCTTTAGAGCAAAACGATGCTGCTCAAGCTTTAACCTCGGGAAGAAGGGCTGAAAGGGAATTCGAGGAACTGCGTGATGAGTTCCGGCAAAAGGCGGCTGGGCAATTTAATGAATCTGTCAGGCAGATGAGGAACGATGCCCAGGAGCTGGAGCTAAAGCAAGAGGAACTCTCTGAACAACTTAGTGACCTGCAAGAAAAGCCAGCCGCAAGCGGGCTGAGAGCGGAAAATAATCGTGAGCAAATCGAGGAAGAGATTGGCGAACAGAGAGAAAGATTGGATGATCTGCTCAATCAAATGCGGCAGACGGTTGAGGAGGCGGAAGTCGCTGAACCGTTGTTGGCACAAAAATTATACGACTCATTTCGCAAAACAAATCAGAGGCAAGTTGATCGTCAGCTGGCGGAGACCGGCGAATTGTTGAAACAGGGTTTTGAACCCCAAGCTCGCGAACGTGAGCGTGCTGCAGCAGAAGGCGTTGAACAGCTTAGGAAAGATCTTGAGGAGGCTGCTAGCACCGTGCTGGGAGATGAGACAAAAGCCCTGGAACGAGCGCTTAGTGAATTGGAGCAGTTGGAACAAGCTTTGGACGGAGAGCTTCAACGAAATAGTCCCGGGGATGCACAATCACAATCACAGTCAGAGCAACCCGGCCAACAGCCCGGACAGCAACCCGGACAGCAACCCGGACAGCAACCCGGACAGCAACCCGGACAGCAACCCGGACAGCAACCCGGACAG
>NZHC01000133.1 GCA_002689655.1 Rhodopirellula sp.
CTCAGGCGGATGGCAAACCAGCACCAGCGGGTGAAACACTGGTTTTCCGCACAGAGCTACGTGTTCCCATGCCGATCAAAACGGGCGTGGCGGTGCTGAGCGTTGATAATGCCTTTGACCTGTATATCAATCGACGGCAGGTTGTGTCCGGGGACGAATGGAGCAAGCCACAAACGGTGGCACTGACCAAGTGGTTGAAGGTGCAGAAAAATGACTCGGAACCGGCAAATCAGATTGAGATCATTGCCCGCAATGCTGGTTCGGGCCCGAATCTGGCCGGTTTGTTTTTCGAAGCAAAGTTGATGCTGGAAGATGGCTCCAACATCACGCTCGCATCGGGTGCGGATTGGACCTATAGCGATGAGGTGCAAGCGAAAAAGAAATTGCGAACAGGAAAGCTCCGTGGTCCCTGGAAGAAGATCGTCAGTGCCGGACGCCCGTCGGTTTATCAAGCCGTCGATGAAAAATTGCGAACCGGCTTGGCTCGAGGAAAGATGGGTGATTTGCTGATGGTTCGCGCCGGGTTGGTGAAAAGTGATTTCCTGATGCGGTCGCTGGGGCGACCAAATCGTGATCAGATCGTGACGTCCAGGCCAGCAGACTTGACCACCTTGGAAGCCATTGATCTTTCCAATGGAGAAACCTTGTCGCGGGCGCTACACTCAGGTGCTCAGCAGTATGCGGACATGGAAGTGTCAGACCGGGAGTTGGTGCATCGGATTTTCATCGCCGCTTTGACGCGACCGCCCACGAGCGATGAATTGTCAGTTTGTCTTGTTGCATTGAGGCTGGCAAACGTGGAAGGTGAGGATGAGTTGGCTGCGAGGGAACTCGTGGTGGAGGATCTGTTGTGGGCGGTTTTTATGATGCCAGAGTTCATCATGGTAAGGTAAAGATTGGGACAGACCTGATGGTGATGAGCCGAGGCGGATATGTGGTGCTGTCCTTGGAAGTGTAATTTTGCTAGCCATGATAAGCATGCGAGAGAAAATGAAAGTGGAATTGGAAGAAGCGATCGCGAGACGTCGTTTTCTCAAGAGCATGGCTGCCGCGGGTGCAGCGACCATGGCCATGGGCGCACCGAAAACGTTAACTGCCAATGAAGAGGTGGTGCAGCCAGAGGCAACCGCTGATTCCTGCATCTTGATTTGGATGGGTGGTGGAATGGCCGCCCCGGACACGTTCGATCCGAAAACGTATGTTCCCTACGAAGTAGGATTGCCCGTTGAAAAGATGGTCAGCACGTTTCCGGCGATCGATACAAAGGTCGACCAGATCAAAATCTGTGAAGGCCTTGAAAATATTGCATCGGTGATGGATCGAGCGACGTTGATTCGTTCGGCTGTGCAGCCCGATCTCGGCAGTATTCTGCACTCTCGGCATCAGTATCATTGGCACACCGGGTATGTCCCGCCACAGACGGTGGCATGTCCTCATCTGGGAGCCTGGATGGCAAAAGTGTTGGGGCCAAAAAATCCAGTCATTCCACCTTTTATTAACATCGGCCAGAGGCTTGAAGGCGTTGGTGAAAAAGAGGAGCTCAAAGCCTTTACAACTGCCGGTTTCTTTGGCAGTGAATTCGGTCCTATGAATCTGCCGTTTCCCGAGCAGGCGTCACAATCCGTCCTGCCGCCTAAAGGGATGAGTCCCGGTCGGTTCTCCAGTCGCGACCGTTTGTTCAGAAAACTTGTGACCAACAGTCCACAACGTGAGTTTGCGAGTGACTTTCATCAGGAGTCGATGTTGCGTTCAATGGACAACGCGTATCGGCTTTTGAGCAGCAAGGAACGGTCGGCGTTTGACATAACGCAGGAACCAAAAGAGAGCTACGAGAAATACGATACCTCGAGATTTGGGCGAGGCTGCCTGCTAGCTAGGCGGTTGGTGGAGTCAGGAGCAAGATTTGTAGAAGTGACCACCGAGTATGTCCCATTTCTGCATTGGGACACCCACGCGGACGGTCATCGGACCGTTGCCAGGATGCACAGCGAGATGGATCGCCCGATAGCACAGCTGATCCTTGATCTTGAATCGCGTGGCTTGCTGGATCGGACCTTGGTGATCATTGCGTCCGAGTTCAGTCGCGATGCGATTGTAGAGGGACGTCCCGGTTCATCGGCGAATGACCAGGCAACTCATAAAGTTGACAAGTTGGCAGACATGAAGCATTACGGGCTTCATCGGCACTTCACGGGTGGTACAAGTGTGGTGATGTTTGGAGGTGGGACCAAGCGTGGCTTCCTGTATGGCAAGACTGCTGACGAGCGACCGTTGCTTGCGGTCGAAAACCCCGTCACCGTCACTGACATGCATGCCACGATCATGCATGCGATGGGGGTTAGCCCGAAGACTGGCTACGACATCGAGGGCCGCCCGTTTTATGTTACCGAAGATGGCAAAGGAAAGCCTGTTATGGAAATTTTTTCCTGATCGGCGGTGAGTGGGTTGCGTGGAAAACTTCAATGCTTGTCCCGGAAAACGCTGTTCTTCCAGTCGGCGACGCCAGACTCAAAGTGCGGTTAGCCGATTGGCCCGGGTAACCAGATTGCAGCGGGGTACACAGAGTGCGGCGGATCGCTGACAATCAACGCGTCTGAACGTCCCACAGGAAGGTCCACGTCGATGGCTCGAAACGAACAACTGATCCGCCAGCACAAATTGTTGCAGCTGCTTGAGTACTCGCGTTTTGGTCGAACGCTTGATGAGTTACGAGCCGACTTGGTTGCCGATTTGGGACTTTCAAATTTGCATGAGCGAACGGTTCGCAGGGATGTGGAGGCATTGCAGGCGGCTGGATTTGATATCCAAAATGACACTGTCGAAAGAGGCAAGGTGTACAAGCTTGGCCCCAACAATACAGGGGTGCATGAGATTGGTATCTCGGCGACTGAGTTGATCGCGTTGTCGATTGGACGGGAATTGCTCTATCCATTGATTGGGACGCAGTACTGGCGGGGGATTGAATCGTTCTGGAACAAGGTCCAGGAGTCTGTCCCCAATGGAGTCTTTGATCATTACGCGCGCTATCGGAAAACGCTGCACGTGTTTGGATCGCCGCAGAAGAGTTACGAAAAACAGGAAGGGATGCTGAAGACGGTACACCGCGCAATTCTTGAGCATCGCGTGGTGGAAATCGAGTACGAGTCGGTCGGCAAACCCGCATCGACACGGCGGGTCGAACCGTACGGTTTGGCGGTATATCAAAGTAGTATCTATGTAGTTGCCGCAGCCCCGGAGGTAGAAGATCCTGCTGATCGACTGAGGCACTGGAAGTTGGACCGCTTTCGGCATGCCACGGCCTTGGACGAATATTTTAAACCTGATCCGAATGTCGATTTGTCAGAGCATCTCGGAAAGTCGATTGGGATCTTTTCTGGTGAAGAGCCCACGCTCGTGCGAATCAGATTGGGGCAACGGGCAGCAGCGTGGGTGCGTGAAGATCCATGGCATCCGGAACAAAAGTTGGAGACTCAGGAAGACGGTATTGCAGTTCTGACTGTGCCAGTGTCCCATCCCCGCGAAGTGCTTCCGAAGGTGCTTTCGCTGGGATCTGATGCAGAGGTTTTGGAACCCGTCTCGTTTCGCGAAGCTGTTGCCGAATCGGTACGTGAGATGGCCGTTGCCTACGGAGAAGCGTCAGCTTGAGGTGGATGATTTCCCGGGTTTGGTCGATCGAATTCGGGTTTGGTCGATCGAAGTCGGGTTGTGTCTATCGAGGACTGCGAATCGGCAGAGGTTGAGGTGAGACGCAGGAGTTCTTGTGGGGTTGGCGACAACAAATTGCGGTAAAACATGCGGCAGATGCGAGTGTTAAAACAACACTCAGGCTTGGTACGTTGGGAAGACGTTTGGACCGTGATTTGCCAATTCACGGCCGCGGTGGCTCCCAATAATCGGAAAAGAGGGGCTCTTCAGCCGAATTTGTCGACTTGGCTGTTCCGATGGTTCATGGAACCGTTAAATTAATGATGAGGGATTTCTAGGCTGCTTCAGGTGTATCAGTACCATGTCCACTACTTCTTTTCCTACTGGTCGACGTAGTCGCCGACTGCCAGGTTTGTTCACATTACTCGGTTTGGCGTTGGTGTGGGGGTGGGTGGCGATTCCAGCTTCACATGGTCAAGGTCCTCCGCCCATCGGTGGTATTGATGCCGAGGAAAAAAACACGGCTGCTGTCTCGGCCGAGGCAAGACGTTTGGTGGAAGCGCTGGGATCGGACAGCTATGCGACTCGCTTGCAGGCTCGCGATAAGCTTCAGCGGATGGGATTGGAGGCGATCGATGAATTGCGGCGGGCCACAACTAATTTAGACTCAGAAATTGCCTTGGCTGCCAAATCCATCGTGGGCAGCTATTCAATCGTATGGTTTATGGAGGATGATCCAAAAGTCGTCCGTGAGGCGCTCGAAGGGTACGGAGCCGAGTCAATTCCTGAGCGTCAGGCTCGGATCATGATGCTGGCTGAGTTGCCCGATCGCATCGGACTGCCGGCTCTGGTACGTATTGCCCGCTTTGAAAGCTCCACAGGTTTGAGTCGTAAAGCAACGATTGAGATCATGGAACAGGCGATCGATCCAAACCCAGCAAAGGGTAGGGCAAACGCTGCCCTCATCAAGAAAGGTTTAGGATTGTCTGTGCGGCAGGCAACCGAGTGGCTTGAGGTTTACGCAGACGATCTTGCGAGCGGCCTGTACTCCGCAGATCAGTGGCGCAGATTGGTACGAAAGCAGCGTGATGTGGTTGACTCCTTGTCTTCCGATGAGGTTACCAGGGAAAGTGTATTGAGCTTGGTGCGTATTTGTGCCGTTCGGGCTGCATCCATGGGCGATGAAGAAGAAGCATTGCGTTTGGCAGCTGAAAACATGGATCTCGTTCCTGCAGCTACTAATGATCTTATTGAAGCGAGCAATTGGGCGACCGACAATCAGCTGTACCCTTTCGTTTTTGAACTCTACGTCAAAAATCGGCCGATGTTTGATCGGTCGGCGGTGCTTCTCTACGGCTACGCGTACGCACTTCAAGGAGCAGGTGAAAAGCAGAAGGCGTCGCGGATTGCTGATCAGGCGTTTTCATTAAGTCCTTTGGGCCAAGCCAAAGGTGAAATTGAAGCTATGCAGCCCAAAGCGTTGGAAGAGCTCGCCAAGCTGCGCCGGGAAATAGCAGAAAACTTGCGTAAACGGGGAATGTTTGAATGGGCGGCACGTGAATACAGACAAGTCGTTGATGCGTTGCCAATAACGGATCTTAATTCGCTGTCCTGCCGTATCCCGCTTTCCGATATGTACGGTGAGTTGGCGCGTCATCAGGATGTCATTGACTTGATCGCACCGGTCATCGATCGAATGGCGAAGGACGGTGATTTTAAAGCGAGGGTAAACTCTGATTTCAATACGGGAGTGCGTGTCCAAGGTTGGCCTGCACGCCTCGAGTACCATTCAGCGTTGCGTGATCTCGAATTGCTTGAGTTGGCGAACAATGGGAATAGCGACGCTCAACGAGAGGCCAGTCTCGAGAAAGCGCGACAAAGGATGATGGCGGGGTATCGCGCCAATCCTCGAGATATCGATATTCTGATTAAAATGTACGGGATAGAAGGCGACGATGAGTGGAGGGATGCTGTCAAAGTGCAGCTCGATAGTGCGAAAAGAGCCGGTCTCTTGGAGGTGAAAAGATGGGAGGCACGAGTTGCGCAGGGAGGGGCAGGATTGCAGACAGAGATGACTTTCGCTCAGGCGCTCAATAATTACGCGTGGTTGGTTTGCAACACGGAAGGTGATTTTAAGCAGGCACTAAAATACAGTCTTCGTTCAGTGAAAATTCTTGAAGATAGCGCAAGACTTGATACGTGCGGGAGGTGCTACTTTGCCGTTGGCGATTTTGAGAATGCTATTCGTGTGCAGAAGCGGGCCCTCGCGCTTGAACCTCATTCTCCGCCCTTGAAGCGACAACTGCTGGAGTTTGAAAAAGCGAAGAAGAAAGCGGACGCTGCCGCAGAAGATACCAAAGCGAACTAATGGATTTTTGAGAACCTCGCTTTTCCGAAAGGAATTCCGGAAGTGAATATGAACCGACAGCATGGGTGGTTGTGGAGCGTATTGTTGGTGGCTAGCTGGGCGTTTATGCACTCGCCGGCCTCGTTGGCACAGGATTGGCCGGTATGGCGTGGGCCCACTTTGGATGGCCATGCACCCGGAACAGCAGTGGCAACGGTGCCGCTGGTATGGTCTGAGAATCAAAACGTGGCGTGGCGGGCCAGCGTGCCTGGTAAAGGGCACGCTTCTCCGATCGTTGTGGGGGGAAGTGTTTTTTTGCTCACTCACGAAGAGCAGAATCAGACCATCTGTCTGCTGAAGTACAATGCCTCCAATGGCGCGCCGATGGGAAAGTTGGTGCTACACAGAGGTGTTATATCACCATCTTATTTGCACAAGAAAAACACAGTGGCTTCAAGCACGCCATCGAGTGACGGGAAGACTGTTTATGTGGTTGCGCAGGTGGGCGATGCAATTTATGCTTCTGCTGTTTCTGTTCAGGGCCAACTACTATGGCAGCGGGCGATAGCACCTTATCGCGCCGCCGATGGTTGGTTTGGCTACGGTGCCTCGCCGTTGTTGGTTGGGAATGCTCTGGTGGTTCCCGTGGAAACCGATAACAGAGAAGGCGGGTTGTTTGCGGTGAGCAAAAGCAATGGTGCCCCGTTGTGGCGAGCGTTACGCCCCCAAGAGACTGGCTACTCGTCGCCAATTTTGGCAGAAATCGCGGGGCGTCCCCAGATTCTGATCAGCGGGGGGCACCAAGTGGCCGCCTATCAGCCGCAGGATGGTCGGTTGCTATGGCAGGTTAAGGCGACAAGCCGGACCACATGCGGGACCATGGTTTGGAAAAACAATATGGTGTTCGCAAGCGGGGGATTTCCTGAGCCCGGTACCTACGGTGTCATGGTGAATAAGCAGGGAGCAGAAGTGGTGTGGCAGAACCGGGTGAAGTGTTATGAGCAGTCGATGGTGGTTGCTGGTGATTATTTGTATGGCTTTGCTGACAATGGCATTGCGTTTTGCTGGCGGTGTTCTGATGGACTGGAAATGTGGAAACAGCGCCTCGGTGGCCCCGTAAGCGCCTCCCCCCTGCTCGTTGGTGATCGAATTTACGCTTCCAACGAACGTGGAGTCACTTTTGTTTTTCGTGCTTCGCCGCAGGGATTTCAGTTGTTGGGAGAAAATGTTTTAGGGGATAGCTCCTTTGCGTCTCCGATCTATGCGGATGGCAAACTGTTTTTGCGTCACGCCTCCTCAAAGAATGGGGTGAGGCAGGAATTTTTGGTGGCCATTGCTAAAAACGTGAAGTGACCCTGGCCGCGTGTGTGTGATGCCAAGGCACGAGAACTCAGGCCAACCAGATAAAAAGTGCCTGCTGCACTTTGAACAAACCAAAAACAGTATAATTTGGAGCTTCAAGGGGTGATGCCTCCTGCCCACCCAAAGAGAATTTACGCGTTGTGTTGACGCAGCTTGTGTTGGTTGTCTTTTACAAAGAAGCCACCGACGTGCCTTGCGATTACCCTCGCATTTGGTTCTCAACGAAGGTTCTGATAGTACCTCTTTTAAACGGGCGTTAGGATGCTTTGTAAAGGCTATAGTGTCTGCTCGAAGCTTCGTGAGCAGTTTGGTAGCTCGCCTTGATGGTTAAGCCATACCGGGTTGGGAATGTTGTTTCCGCTTGTGAATTGTTTTGATTATCGGTTTTCGATGGTAACTTCGATGGCCGTTTCCGTGTTCCTATTTCATGGTTCTGTATCCGTATGAAACCTGTTGTCCAGATATCGCTTGATTTAACGACGATTCAAGAAGCGCTTGAGACTGCCGAGCTGGCAATACGAGCGGGGGTTGATTGGTTGGAAGCCGGTACGCCTTTGATTCTAGCGGAGGGTTTGCATGGCGTGCAGCGGCTTCGGGAACGTTTTCCGGAGGTCCCGATTGTTGCGGACTTGAAGACAATGGATGGGGGATACCTTGAAGCAGAAATGATGGCAAAAGCTGGGGCGACTCATGTCGTGGTGATGGCTCAAGCGCATGAGGAAACGATCAAGTGCGTTGTAAAAGCGGGCAGTGATTATGGAATCGGCGTGATGGGGGATAACCTGGGTTACACCACCATGGTTGATGGTGCAAAACGCTTGCAGGATCTGGGTTGCGGCTACATTGTGCATCACATTGGTTACGATGAGCGGCGTGGTATCGCTGCCCGCGGTAAACGGATGCCAAGTCCATTGGATGACCTGCGAGCTGTAGTCGATGCAGTGGACGTCCCTGTCCAAGCGGTTGGCGGACTTTCAATTGAGCAGGCGATCGCTTGTCCGCGTTATGGAGCACCGCTCGTAGTGTTGGGGGCGCCACTGACGATTGATGCAGACGCATTCAAGACTGCTGATGGTGATCTTGAAAGCTCATTAAGACTGATTTGTGAGCAAGTACACGCACAGGAACAGTCAAGTTGATCTGAAAAACGTCGAAGGTTGTAGCCCCACATAAATTTGAATCGTTCTGGACTAATATTTCCTGCCCAAATGGCCTAAGGCACAGAGAGAACACTTCGTGAATACTTCAGCTGCTGTTGTTAATTTTTCGCCCGAGCCGGGAAGCGTTGAAATCCGTGAATTCGCCAAGCCGGTGATTGGGCCTAATGACGTCTTGGTCGAAGTTGCCGCAGTGGGGGTGTGTGGCAGTGATTTGCATCAGTGGAGTGCTTCCCACAGTTGGCCTGTGAATTATCCGGTCGTCTTGGGGCACGAGTTTGCTGGCACGGTTGTGGAGGTCGGGTCGGAGGTTGCCGGCTGGAACGAGGGTGATCAGATTGCCAGCGAGACAGCGGCGGTGATCGATCCTGACAATCCGATGTCGAGGCGAGGGCTTTATAATCTCGATCCGACACGGAAGGGATTTGGTTATGGAGTTGATGGTGCGATGACACGTTACACCCGTGTGCCCGCACGTTGCTTGCACAGGGTTCCCCTCGGTTTGCCGCTTGATCATGCCGCGCTGACCGAACCATGTTGCGTGGCCTATAATTCGGTCGTTGAGAATACGAGGATCAATCCTGGTGATCGTGTGCTTGTGATTGGGCCTGGCACCATTGGAATCCTCTGTGCTGTGATAGCAAAATTGCGAGGGGGTGATGTCGCGATGCTTGGACTTGAGACCGACCAAAAACGATTTCGCGTCGCAGAAGAGTATGGGTGCAAAACGTTAACTCAGGCGGCACCATGGTGCCTTGAACGAGATGGTTTAGGTGCCGACGTAGTGATTGATGCGGCAGGTGTTTCGCAAACGCTCAAGCTGGCGATGGAACTGGTGCGACCAGCTGGCTGGATTACAAAAGTAGGTTGGGGACCCAAGCCACTGGGGTTCTCGGTCGATCCGCTCGTTCAGAAAAACGTAACTTTGCAGGGTAGTTTCAGTCACCACTGGACCATCTGGGAACGAGTGCTCGCTTTACTCGCCAATGGACAGCTTGATGTTAAGCCAATCATTGGTGGTTGCTGGGGCTTAGGCGATTGGCATGAAAGCTTCGAGCAGATGCATGGCGGCGAAATTGTGAAAGCGATCTTGAAACCAGGACTTTAAAATCACGGGCAAGCAAGCTGTCGAGAGCACAGACGCAGGATCCGAAGATGTACCGTGGCGGTCAGCGCTGGTTCTCATTTCTGAGAAAGAGTTGTATGCACAGTTCCGATGATTCATTTCAATAATGCTGCGTAGCGATGTCGCAACCTATACCACTGCCTGTGTGAGGCAGATGTTTCGTTCACTTACTAACCATTCCCTTTCAGTGTACTGCGTCGATTATGCCGAAACTTGCTGCCTTTCCAAAGCTGTACATGCAGGCGTTGTGTAAAGATGGAACGATGAGTTTAGCTGAGTGGATTGATCTGGCAGCTGAATTGCCAATCGACGGATTGGAATGGTATGCCGGCTTTATTGAAATGCAGGATCAGGAGAATTGGAAGTCAATTCGTAATAAGGTTGAGGAGCGGGGGCTTGTCATTCCAATGATGTGCTGCTCTCCCGACTTCACTCATCCCGATGCCGAATTTCGCGCACAAGAGATCGAAAAAGAAAAGTTTTGGATCGATATGACTACGGCGATGGGAGGTAAGTTCTGTCGGGTGCTGTCCGGGCAGCGGCGTCCTGACGTGGCGCGTGAGGATGGAATTCGCTTCGCTGCTGAGTGCATCGACATCTGTGCTGCTCATGCTCAGGAACAGGGCGTGACGTTGATTATCGAAAATCACTATAAGGATGATTTTTGGACGTATCCAGAGTTCGCGCAAATGATGGATGTCTTTTGCGAACTGGTTGCTGAGGTAAAGGCCACAAACTTTGGTGTCAATTACGATCCAAGCAATACGATCTTGGCTGGAGAAGATCCGTTGGAGTTATTGCGCCGTGTCTCCTCGAGGGTTGTGACCATGCACGCAAGTGACCGATTTCTCACTGAGGGAACCATTGAAGATCTGCGAAATGAGGAGCTTGGTGTTGAGGGGTATGCGAAGCGTTTGAGTCATGGTGAAGTTGGAAAAGGCCTCAATGATTACGATGCAATCTTTTCCGAATTGAAAAGAGTTGGGTTCGATGACAATTGGATCAGTATTGAAGATGGTGTTGAGGGGATGGATCAGCTCGCAAGAAGTGCTGAATTTCTTCAACGCAAAATTCACGAGCATTGGGATCGCTGAACGCGTAAATTAGCTGGCCGCGAGTTAAATCTTTTTGCTATCCCGTTGCATAACGTGGATAGGGCCGCTCAATCGCAACGGTGGGCCACGCCGCATGGTTTGAACTGTCGCGTGTAGTCAACCCCGCGCTTCTTTTTGATCAGGGTAAGTAATCCGGATGGTGAAGTTGGTAGTGGCTTCGCCATTCAAGACATCCTTTGCCTCCTACTGAAAAATTGCGACACACCTGAGGCCGATGTTCATGGTGCTCGCAGCGGCGGCGTACTGCGTCATACCAAACACAGGGCCCGTCCAGTTCACCATCAGCTGGTGTTTGATAGGTTTCAATGTAGTCCAGCAATTCCTGCTTCAGGGAGTTGGGCATCTTCGCCCATGCCTGTTCGTCTAGCTGGGGTGCCGTCTGGTCTGTCTGTGAGGCGGGGGTTGTTACATAGCTCGGGTAACCCATGTGCAAGCAGCAGATACCACATGAATCGCAGTCAGAGATGGTCGGTAGATCCTTCGTCGTAGTGGATTTGTGGGTCATGGCCGAGGCAAATGTTTTTTCTCGCTTGCGGGTAGGGACGTTGCGACGTCCGTGGATGACGTTCGGGTGGTTGGAGGCGATGAGCTATAGCGTTGCAGTGCGCGGCGGTTCAGGCAACCCGTAGTAGACTGCATCACCGACGTATACCCAATCTTCACAGGAAGGCTTCGCGAGACTTCGCCTTGCCTGGTTGAAATGCTGCGTGCAAGGTGCTCGTGTTCAGTAAGTCCCCCCTCTTTGTGAAGGAAATCAAATAGAAACGCGTTGTCCGGCAAAGGGCGCAAAGCGGCTCAGCTCATCTTATGCACGGTGTGTTAAACTATTCCGAAATAGGTATGCGAGCAATGCAATGCGAAAGAGGTAAGGTGCTGATGAGACGGCTAGTGTTGACGATCTATGTTGCGATGTTTCCCTTCCTCGCGGTGCGGGGGGATGAATCTGGGGGGCAACAGACCGTGCAGAGGATGAGCAATGATAAGAATGGATTGCAGTATCTGCTTTATCTACCTGATAACTATGGTGCGCAGAAGCGATGGCCGCTTGTGCTTTTTCTACATGGCTCGGGAGAACGTGGCGATAGAATCGATCGAGTGAAGAAGCACGGACCGCCAAAGTTGGTTGCTGCAGGTGAGCGATTTCCATTCATTTTGGTATCGCCGCAATGTCCGATGGACCATAGGTGGGATGTAAGGCAGTTGGGATCTCTACTCAACCAACTTGAGGCGAAGTACAAAGTTGATCGAGATCGGATTTATGTGACCGGGTTAAGCATGGGGGCTACGGGGACTTGGGCATTGATTGCGAGCGATCCGGACCGCTTTGCCGCGATCGCCCCCGTATGCGGTCGGGGCGATCCGGAGACAACCAAGTCATTTGCCACTACTCCGACCTGGGTCTTTCACGGTGCCAAAGATCCGACAGTACCAATCTCAGAATCGCAGCGCATGGTTGACGCTCTCAAGGTTGCCGGGGGTAAGCCAAAATTTACGGTTTATCCAAATGCTAAGCATGATTCATGGACCGCAGCCTACTCCAGTTCGGAGTTTTACGATTGGCTCTTGAGTCAAAAACGCAAGTGACAGGTTCAAGAGTTGCTTCGCCAGGTTTGCGTTGGTTGAGTTACTGAAAGTCGGATCGGGGAGCATCCGACACTTGATCGATCAGCTCGCTCAGTTCAAAAGGTGTCAGGATCTCCAGCCCCGTGCGAAAGTCGGCGCGGTACCCTGTCACCAGTTCCACCTTTTTCTCGAGTTTCCGGATGGGGCTTCTGTCGATTGAAGGTAGGAGCCAAGTTTTGATTTCTCCATGCTCATTGCATGAGATCACCGAGCCTGAGTCCGGGGTTCCAGAGAATTGTGTGACCGTTGACTTGTGGTGCAGAACCGTTCCCAGGGATTTGCCGTCGGCTGCGTCCCAAAGCCGTATTTGCTCTTCATTGGCTGTTAGCAGTATTTTGCCATCGGTGGTGTACTTGACGAAGACCCTTCCCAGTCCTGCCTGCATGGTGACCGGTTTGTCAAGTTCATCGAGACACCACATTCGGGCGATTCCTTCTCTGGAGCCTGTGGCAACACTTTTTCCGTCGGGTGCAAATGTGATGCTGACGATTCCACCATGATGTTGCAGAGACGGTCCAATTGGTTCGCCGGTTTGCGCATTCAGAATTGTCATGCTGTGGTCACGACTACCGGTCGCAATGAACTTTCCGTCCGGTGAGAACGCACAGGCGTCTACATAGTCGTTGTGGATCACGTGTATTCCAGTGGAAGCACCCGTTTCGGCGTCCCACAAAACGGCGGTACCATCTCTTGACGCTGATAGAATTTGGGTGCCATCGGCAGAGAATACTGCACTCAAAAGTGAACGGCTTTGCCTCAGAGTGTAAAGCAGGTCACCCTTATAAGTGTCAAAGACGAAAGCTTCATTTCCATCATGGACAACCAGTAGTTTTCTTCCGTCTGGACTGAATTGGAGTGACAGCAAATTTGTGTTCGCTGTGCTTACCCTCTTGGCGGATGTACGTTTAGCAGACTGTCTGGGTGCGTCGCTTCCTTTGGTGGGTGATGCATGATTATGGATGTAATGAATGGTGGTGCTGGATGTGTTATCACCAACGGCCAGCATGTTCTGGTCAGCACTGATCGCAAGGCAGATTATTTCTTTGCCATGGTCGATGATCAGCGGGCGTGGGTTGCGCCCCTTCATTTCTGTGGTTCTCACCATGCCATCTGGTCCACCAGTAATTAGCAGTGATCCGTTGGGGCTAAGGGCAAACGTGTTGCTGATGGAACCGGTTCTTGACGTGATTGCGTGTTGAGGTTGTGGATTTAGTTGCCATTGCCGGATCATTCGGTCACCACTGATGCTCAGTATGCAATCGCCAGGCATGAAAAACGATGTCTCAACGATATAGCTGTGCGGCATCGGTGGACAAATGGGGTCTCCCGTTTGGGTGTCCCACACTCTCGTTGTGTGGTCTGTGCTGGAGGTGACTAGTAACGTGTCGTCCTTCTTGAATTCTATCGCACGTATGGAATTCTTGTGTTGCATCGCATGCCCCACAGGCTTGGAGGTTTCCACATCCCAGAGCTGTACCGTTGAGTTGCTCGTACCAGTGGCGATTTTGCTACTGGCATGATTGAATCGTGCAATCTTTATGTTGGAAGAACATCTGACGGTGCTGCTATAGGCTTGACCTGTTTTTGAGTCAAGAATCAGCATCGTATTGTCATCAGAGCACGCCAGGTACTTGCGTGAATCGGGTGAAAATTCAACGTAATTGATGTTTCCTGCCTGGGAAATGGTGCGGAGCAGTTTTCCTGTATTCAGATCAAATAGTTTTGTTTTTCCATGTTCACATGCTGAGATAAATCGTTCAGCCTGTGCGGAGATTGCAACCGACCTCACGGTACCTTCGTGTTTCTCGCAGTGGTAGATGACTTCTCCCGAGTTAATGTTGAGTAACGTAACGGTGCCGTCTCGTTTGCCGACCAAACAGAACTCGTTGTTATCATCAACAACAGCCGCACGAATGATCGCTTTCATTCGAATATTGAGCAATGGAGTTGCTGGGGAGGCAAGATCTAAGACACGGAGGTTGCTGCCGGTCGTGTGTAATAGTTTCGAATCGTTATCAAAGAACTGTAGGTTGGCACTGGAGACGCGTCGTTTCGAATTTTGGGTGACGAGTTGTGTTTTGGTGTTGATATTCCAAATACACAGCTCGCCATTTCGGGTCGTGCAAGCTACATACTTTTTGTTGCGACTTATTGCTGCCGAGGCCGGTTGGCTTGGGATCTCCCACATGAAAATCGGGACGGCGGCGTGGTGAAGTATTGAGCCCACTCGGAAACGGTGTCCCCATTCACGTTGACCAGATTCGATGCTCCCCCTCAGTGCTGCCGTATAGGACGGCAAAGCCGCGAGTGGATTTCCCGAGTTGACAGCTGCATCACCTCGCTCGGTATAGATTTTTACCAAGTTGGCGTTGATCGCAGCCGTTGAGCCGCGAAGTTCCTGAGTGAGTTTGTGTTGCTTTTCCAGAGACTCTCTTGTGCTTTTTTGCAGTGTGCTTTGGCGATAGGCAATGATCGGTCCGCCTACTGCCAATCCGATCACCATGCTCACAATAATCGAACTAAGCAGCGCTAATACAGGATTGCGGCGGTACCATCGAAATGCCCGAGTTGCATGCGAGGTTGTGCTCGCCTTGATCGGCTTATGATTCAGGAAGCGATCGAGGTCTTCTTTTAATTCCGAGGCACTCTGGTATCGGTTCGATGGGTTTTTGTCCAAGCACTTGAAAGCAATGGTTTCCAAATCGCGATCAATTTTGATTTTGAACCGCTGCAGGGGTGTCGGCAGCGTGGACGTGACTTGCTTAAGGGTTTCGATCATCGTCCCCGCTTCGAATGGGGGTTTACCCGCACACATTGCGTACAGAATGGCCCCAAGCGAATAGATGTCTGATCGCGTGCTGATCAAGTGGTTCAGGCCGGACGCCTGTTCAGGTGACATGTAATTGGGGGTGCCGATGATCTGACCGGTACAGGTCAGATTTGGGTCAGTATCACTTCGCTTCGCTAAACCAAAGTCCGTGATGATGGGCTTACCAAGTTTGTTGATCAGGATATTACTTGGCTTTAGGTCACGATGGATAATCCCTTTTGAGTGTGCGTAGGTGACAGCATCAGCGATGGATGACAGCAGGCCTGCTGAGGTTCTGCCATCCATGGACTTGGTAGAAATCAAGTCGGCCAAGGTACTCCCTTCAATGAATTGCATTGAGAAGTATGGGTTGCCCTCATATTCGCCAGAAGCATAGATGGGAACGATTCCCTCGTGACGCAGGACTGCGGCTGATTCAGCTTCGGCCTGGAAACGGCGGACATCATTCACCGTTGCGAATTGACCCAGTAAGATGACTTTTAAAGCAACGATACGATTGAGGCTCAGTTGTCGAGCGCGAAAAATTGCACCCATTCCGCCACGAGCAATCTCTTCCAGCAAATGATAATCACCAAATTCGACCGTCTCGCCATCTCTCAGGCGGGTTCCGATGATGGTGCTAATACCGTCGATCAAAGGAGCTTGGGAATTGACAGTCTGGTTTTTCAGACTTCCGTCTGCCTTGGGATTCAGCAATTTGGTGTTCGTATCAACAGCGCCAACACCACCCATCGAAATCGGGGTTTCGATCATCTCCGCTGATGCAAAGGAGGTGGGGTCGGATCGTTGCTCTGGCAATCCGCTGGAACTTGGTCGTTCTTCACTCGAAGGCAAGGTAGAGGCGTGAGCGTGGTTTTTTCTGGTGCCATCCTTGTCGATGGGGTCTGGCTGCCTCGAACCGCTCGTCATTAGAAAACACCGACTGGATTTAGAACCGAACCACAATTTGAAAGATGCTAAGCAAGTTTTTTTCTTGTGCAAGTATAAAGCGGGGCGGCTTGAATCCGCAAATTGAATCTTGGGTGAGGTGAAAATGGTAGTGGGTAATTGGGATCTGTATCGGTTTAGGTGAGGGGCAGTGCTCCCGGCACGAGTTCGTCAGAACGTATGATTAACGCCGCAACCAGGCAGCTTATCGTCCAAAACAATCATGCGAAAAAAAATACGCTTCTTGGCCACTCAAAGATCTTTTTCGCTCGGTGGGAAGCGTTTCCTTGTTTCGCTTGGAACACGTTGTCCCGTCCGCATGCTCCACCACTCATGAGACCGCTCGGGCGAATAGTGAGGATTCTGAATGGGCATTCTGGCAAGTACCTCGGTGCGCCAAGCTTGGAGTTTCCTGCGAAGGTCGGCCGTGCGGCCCGGTTTACTCCTGCTCAGGTTTTTACTTTCTCCAATATCGTTCGCCAGGTTGTAAAGCTCAAGATCGCCACTGCCATCAATGTACTCGATCAATTTCCAGTCTCTCTCACGAATGCTACTTGCGGGCCGGTCATGGTGAAAATGTGGGTAGTGCCAGTGCAAGGCATCTCGATCGAGAACTGTCGCTGGATTTTTTAAGAGTGGAAGCAACGTTTTTCCATCAATGATTTGATTCTTTGGCAGCATCCCACCCGCTAGATCGACGAATGTCGGAAAGAAGTCATAGCTGATTGTTGGCTCGTTGCTGATGCTACCCGGTATCGTCATGCCAGGGTACTTGATGATCAATGGAACGCGCACGCCGCCCTCGTGAAGAGATCCCTTTTCTCCTTTCAAGGGGGCCATGCTTGTGACGTTGTCATCAGCCGCTTCCTGATAATCGTAGCGACGATAAAGGCCGCCATTATCCGAGGTGAAAACAACCATGGTGTTTTCTTCGATACCCGAATTCTTCACTGCATCGACGATGCGGCCAACCATATCGTCGCAGTGTTCAACCATTGCCGCATAAACAGGATGGGGCAAGGTGCTTCCGGTTTCTCTGGACTTATCCTCGTACTTGTTCACTTTCTGTGACATGGCACCCAGTGGAATGTGGACAGCAAAGGGAGAAACCATCAAAAAGAAAGGTTCTCCCTTTTTCGATTCAATGAAATCCACCGCCACGTCGGCTTCGAAGTCGGTTCGGTACTGGCCGGGCTTTGGTTGCAGAGTCGCTTGGCCTTGAACACGGTAGCGGCCCGGTAGGTGCGGACCATTGATCACTGCTGAGAAATCGTAACCCTGAAATTCAGGCTGGAACTGAGGGCCCGTGCCGAGATGCCATTTTCCAACATACCCCGTTGAATAACCACTTTCCTGCAATGCCTCGGCAACCGTCACCGTCTGCAGAGGAAGTGCCATGGTTGTCAGGGGTGTAATGACGCGTTCAAAAGGACGCCAATGGCCGGGGATATGCGCCGTGATTCCTAGTCGTGCCTGGTTTTGGCCCGATTGAACTGCGCATCGAGTTGGAGAGCAAACCGCGCCAGCTGCATAGAAGTCAGTGAAACGAATTCCAGATTTTGCCAGGGCGTCGATTCGTGGCGTGTCAATGAAATCGTTGCCGTAGCACCCAATATCTTTCCAGCCTAAATCATCAATGAAAATTAAGATGATGTTCGGTTGTTGCTTCGCGTTTACAACACTGCAGCAGGTAAAAATTGTCGCAAGAATAAAAACGAAGCGAATGGGAAACACTTGATCGTTGCTCTTTATATGGAAAGTGATCTTGATTTTGGCCTAACGCCCACCTGAATTTTATTTGACATAGCCTAGCCCAAAAGTTTCTTCCTGACAGTCTGTTGGGAATTCATGTATCAGGCCAACCAGGTTCGTTGGGTCCAAATGCACCCGTTGACTGATATTTTCCCATTGCTGCGCCAATGATTGGCAAGGAATGCAAGGTATACGCGTTGGTTGTCCGTAGCCAGTTGGGATCATGTTTGATCCACGGCACGAAAGCACTGGTAGTCATTGCACGTTTGGTTCATCATGATTTAATCCCATGGCGCTGAGCGAAACGCCTGCAAGCTTTTGCCCAGATTCAGAGTAATCAGACTTCGAAAAGTTTAAGAGGTGATTTGATGTGGCGACTTTTAATTCTGCTGCCTTTTCTAATGTGTCCGCCTGTGGTTGAAGCTGGCGAGAAAACAGTCAGAGTGTTCGTGCTAGCAGGGCAATCGAATATGGAGGGGCAGGGGGTGGTCGATCTTGAACACCCCGACTTCTACAACGGGGGAAAAGGGACTTTGATTTGGTCCATGAAAAATGGAAAAACCAAGGCAAAAATGACGCATTTGAAGGATGAGTCCGGCGGTTGGGAGGTGAGAGATGATGTCTGGGTGCGTTACCAAACTCCTAGCGAATTGAAAGTTGGGAAACTGGGAATTGGATTTGCTGTGTATCCAGGCAAGCACCATATCGGCCCTGAACTGCAGTTTGGTCATTTAATAGGGGATTACTTTGACGATAACGTTCTGCTGATCAAAACGTGCTGGGGTGGAAAAAGCCTGGACAAAGATTTTCGTCCCCCTACCGCAAGTGGAGAAACAGGGGAGTTCTATATGAAAATGATACAAGAGGTGGAGTATGTTTTGACACACGCTGGTGATGAGATGCCTGCACTGAAAGGTGCCAAGCTCGAACTTGCCGGTTTGGTCTGGTTTCAAGGGTGGAACGACATGTTCGATGAACAGGCCAGGATCGATTATTCCAAGAATCTCGTGCATCTTGTCGATGATTTTCGAAACACTTTCAATGTCCCAGAATTGCCCGTTGTCATCGGCGAGACAGGGAACATGGGGTCTGAAGCAGGAAAGAATATGTTGGCGATCCGTGAGGCACAGGCGAAGGCCGCAGCTCAAATTATGCCAAAAGGGACAGCCACCTTCGTTTCCACTACCGACTTTGCACGCCCGAAAGAGCTTTCACCTAATGTAGGACATGGACATCATTGGTTCGGAAATGCCGAGAGCTACTTCCTGATTGGTGATGCCATGGGAAACGCAATGATCAACTTGCTCGCACCTCGGGATGGAAAGTGATCAGCATGGCCATGCAGTTACAAGTAGGTCGATGTTTTTTTAATCGACCATCTGCGTCGGAGTTGATGGGGTCGTACCGAAGGCCATGCGCCGATTGTTTTTAGTCTCAGAGATTGGCTCATGTGCTGGTTTCTCTGAAATTTTTTGTGCGGGTTTGTTGAGATTTTAAAAAACAACCCTAGCAGGGCTGTTTGAACTCCGGGTGCGTGCCAGCAGGCCACGCGGCTTGTTTCAATAATGTCAATCGTGTTTGGAGAGCCGGTCTTTGGGAATGACTGATTTGTGAAGTATCAGGTGGTTGGGACTAGGTTTCCAAACGTGTGCCGCTCGAATCCCGTGGTCGCCGGTGATTCGAATCCCGTGGTCGCCGGTGACCAGGAAAGTAGGTCAGGAGCCGTTGCGGACCGTTGGTGAATTAACGCCTCCTGACTCTCAGTGCATAGGACCTTTCGTCCTGTCTGTCGTTGTTAATGTCATTTGGACCGTCGTCCCTTGCTGCCACCTTTTATGCTGAGTCTCGTAGCAGAGAGGCAAGCCCGCGTCCCTGATACTTTTGCGTTCTCAATGCGTGCGAGGCACCTCGGACTAAGAGATCGCATGCTCATCTACATCCATCGCCGAAACAGCGTTACTTCATAGTGTAGATAGGAACTGGTCAGGCAAGATGATTTGTGCTGGTACGGGTTCGCCGTTAGCGAACAGCGTCAATGAACGTTCCTGCCGATTCATTTTTCGTCAGGGGTGATATCTTCCATCGCAACACGTAGCCATGCCCGCGCGAAACGCCAATCTTGGTCCGCCATGGATACCGAGATCTCCAACATCTCAGCTGCTTCTGCGATGGTGAGTCCGGCAAAAAAACGTAATTCAACAAGCTTTGCTTTTCTCGGGTGTCGCTTTTCAAAAGACTCGAGTAACGAGTTAATGGTTAGGATCAGATCGAAATCCAGTTCAGAGTCAGGATTAAATTCGTCCAGTGGAACACGTTTAGCCTGACCACCGCGTCTCAAGGTGTTTTTCGCTCGTGCTCTTTCGACGAGAATGCGACGCATCGCTATGCATGCAGAGCTAAAGAAATGCCTTTTGCTTTCCCATCGATCACTCTTCTCGGATTTTGTCAGCCGTAGATAAGCTTCATGAACCAGTGCAGTGGGTTGCAGTGTGTTACCCGGTGCTTCCCCCATGATACGCACGGCAGCTACACGCCTCAGTTCATCATAGATGAGAGGAAGCAAATCAGATCCACTCAACAAGGAGTGGTCCTCAGGACCGAAAGTTTCTTCCTTAAAATCTGACACAACGCCTCAACACTCTTCACTTTCCTAATACCAAGGTTGCGTGACCATTTCGCAGGTCAGAGGCCGCTGTTTGTTCTTGCCCATACCGCTCAATGCTCGACCCAAGTTTAACGCAGTTGCTCGGAACACACAGGCAGCGATGACCTAAATACGTGCGAAATCGACGAAAATGGACTGTTGATTTTCTTGGCACGCATGCAAACAGTGATTCATCAAAACTTAATATTCGGTCGGCCGGTGGACAAAATTATCTGCATTGGTTTTGTTTTGCCGCGTCAACCGCGTGGGGGGAATATGCAAGTTGTATGTCACTAGACAGCCCCTCCAGTATCTGGAGGTGCAGGCTCAATTGTTTCCAAGCCGACACAAGTTGTTGGGCGTTTAACTCTAGTTCGCTGTGCGGCTCGTCACCCGATCCATCAAAGCAGTTGTGATGTTGCTGCTGTACACGGGTTAGCTCCTCGCTGAGACAACTTACTTGCTCGCCGAAGTCAACCAACAGTTGGTTTGAAATAGCAAGCATCTTCGCGAGATCAACGTCCAAAGAGTAAGCTTTTGAGATCGTTTGAAAGTCATCAGCCAATAGAGTTTTCGCATAAAAACACTCAGCTTGCTGCTGAACCAAATATGCCGCATCCGCCCAAGCTTTCCAGTCGAAGTCAAAGTAATTTTCACGCGCTACCGCCTTCAGTCCCAAATACGCTAGAGCCAACTTTGAATGAAATTGGTAACTCGGACGCTCGTGCTCGGTTTCTGTGATGACTTCTCGGTAATTGTCACCTAACTCGGGCATGCGACCAGGTGTCGAAAGTTGATCAGCTAAGCATTCTGCCCAAGTCATCTTGAAACGCTCCACGCTCTCCGCAACCCAACCTCGTGCCAATCGGAAATTGAAGATTGATTTTAATTTGAATTATGTTGGCCTTGACGAACGCACAAAAATCTTCGCCCAACAATAAAGCGCTGTTTGTTAACGAAACACACAACGCATTAACTGGAATTATGCGTTTTTTCGGAAGAAAACGAACAATTTACCCCTTAATCAAGCGTGTGTACTGCCGGAGCGGATTTTGGTCTACCTGTTTCGGGGGCATGCTGGTTATGCCTCTTCGTCGTGAAGCACGCAGTGAGTTCGGTCGATACGGCACAAGGAGAGGAAAAAGCGGCCGTGAAAACCGCTGAGCGAGCCAGAAGGGATGCCGATGGCTGGAACTCAACCTGTCATGCTCGACGCCTCAAGGTCGAGGCATGCTTCCCGCCCCGTCGCAGGTTCTTCAACCTTCAGGCACTCATCGCGAAAACGACTGTGGAAACTCTCGACGAAACACTTTGGCCAAGGCTGCCAGTTTAGGTGTAGGACGTTTTGCGTCGAGCGATTCCAGACAGCCACCGATGCGCCGTGATACCAACTCTCGTCCGTTGTAACTCCCGATTGCCTTTTGAACGCCGCGACTCGTCAAGGGCTCGATCAGCACTTTGGCGAGATGCAGGTCGGTTGATTTTCAACCGACCTGCTGTCAAAGAAACGCATGGTTGACTCGATAACTGTTCCATCGCTTCGAGCATCTTCAGTGAGCGACGATTCCGCATGCCATCAAAGATGGCCTCAAGTCGCAACGAAGGCAATTTTCAAACCTGCGGCGTGGACGCTGTAGCAATACCACCGCGGTCACGAAGTGACTGTTTTTTGCTCAGCCAAGAAGAGGTGAAGAGGTAAGGTGCACGACCGAGTCAACTGTCCCTCGAGACGGTTTCCAAAAGGCTCTTGCTGATGACGATGTAACACTGGAAATGATCCGGAGCCTCGAGTGAAGCAAGCGACGCAGAGGACCGAAGGCACCAAGACTGAGCCAGTCGCATTCGGCTCTCTCAGTCGCAGCACCGAAAACGTTCCAACGGCAAGTAATCAGACGGACTGTCGTAATGCGAAAGAAAGAAGAGGGAGTAGAAGAAGAGGGAGTAGAAGAGCAGTGCGGAGCAGGCGATCAGTGAAATGTGAGAATAGGGGTGATCACGAAGATGCATGTTTGCAGAGTCTGGATAATGCTTCTTCTTTGGGAGCAATACGAAGTTAATGTGCCGCCGGCCGTTGTAGTGAATTGGGTTGATACCTAACTTCGGTTGTGAGGTAAGTTCAGTGACCTAGAGTTTGCTTTTTCGTTGCCCACATCAAGCGGTCATTACTGTGTCTGGAAACCGATTCTTGGATCCACGTTGCGGCATAAGCCACCTGAGGGGCAAAACCACCTCCGTGTGTGATTCCAACCAACACATCACCTATTTGTTGTGAATGAATTAACCAGGGGCCACCGCTGCTACCAGCCTTTCCACGCCGATCCTCCTTCTTTGGGACGCGCAAGTTGTCCGAACCACCTATGGCCGGGATGCCACGCCATACTTCGTTCCCTGCGACTTTTTTGATCGAGAGCTTTCCGTCTTCACGACTGATCTTCTGTCGCAGCAGCAGCACGGCGGGACGATCATCTTTCTTGACGGGCCGAACTAAACGCAGTAGAGCAAGATCCTTTGATTTGTGACGCAAAACTTTGTCAACACCAATGGTTGCTGGTTTTCGCTTGGACGTGGTGAATCGTATTTGCACGCTACCGGATTTGGCTTTTCGTGAGGTAATGCAGTGCGAGGCGGTTAGAACCCAGTGAGGCGAAATCAAGACGCCTTTGCCTCCACCGCAATGAACACTCAAGTTTTTGCGGTCATTCATCGGGTAGGGTGAGTCACCCGCAGTGACCATGGTGAATGCGATTCCCGGAGTCTGTTCGGTCGATGCAGGTCGGGGGGAAGTCGCTGACCCATTTGTGCCAATCAGCCAACACAGGCAAACGAGGCATGACTTGCTCATCAGAAAGCACTTCAAGAACGGCGTGGAAATGAAATGTCGTTTTGTGATAACCCACAACGTATCCGATTTCGGGGTCAAAAGAAGCGGATGCCGTGGCCAGCAAGGTTGCTTCCCCGAAAGTAAATTCGTTATTCACATAGGCAGGCAGAATCGCACTCAGTAAATGGCGTGGTTCCAAAGGTTCTAGACGGGGAACCATGTTTACGGCAGCCCGTGATCCGGGACGTCCAGCTGAACGTTTTCTTCGCTTGCTTCTTCTGTGGCGGAATGACCGAGTGCTTGAAGATGGGGAGGCATGAAAGCCATTTTCAGTGATTGCACGAAGCATAGGGTTTCACTCTGCGAGATGAGATCAGGGATGAGAAGAGTGCTCGTGAGTTAACTAGGTGGGAGTGGGATTTCCTCGCTCAGTGGGGAGATTGTTTGGGCTGCTGTGAGCCGCAAAGTGATGGTGAAAGTGGTTGTTGTGATCCTTCGCCTCAAACGGTCTTTGCTTCCTGTCACCTTTGGGAACATTGATCACATAATGCCGATGTCAAGAAATTGAACGATGTTTTTGTGCGTAATGCCTCAATAAGCGGGAATAGAAGAAAATTTGTTCATGACGGTTGATCGGGGCGGCTCAGCAGCGAAGTGCGAGTAACACTGGATCTGAATGCGAGGTGGGCCTCCAACGCACGTAGGGGGTGAATATCGGCTCCAAAGGACTTGCTCCAGACGAGGGGGTCCAGCTCGTGCCATCGCTCTTTCGATGAAACAGAATCGCTTAACCTTTGATCATTTAGCACAGAGGCTTCAAAGCCACGCAGCAGGTCACGAGCCAGTGGGCTGACAAGCATTGTTTTCTTCGCCGACGTGGCAAATACCGGGCTTTGTCAATGACTGCGGCCCCGGAGTTAGGTAAGCCAAAGACGCGATCTCAAAATGACACATGCATCTCAGGACGGGACATTGGGACCGGTTGGGAGGTCGAAAAACGTGTTTTTGGTGAATGGCACACCCTTTGCGTCTATCCGCATTGTCGGAGCCACTCCTGAGAGACCGGGTAAACCATGTCTCTCATCACAACACGTTTTTTGAAAATCGAGAATGATATGAAAACCAAGCAAGTTTTTTTCAATGCCCTCACCGTCTGCATGGTTGCAGCTGCGGTAATGATGACCCAAGCCATGTTCAATGGAGCGGCCAACGCTGAGCAGCGTGGGGATGCTGCTGGAGGCGATCTGAAACAACGGGTTGCCGATTTGGAACAACGTCAGGACGAGAATGATATTGAGTTCGTTCTTGTGGATCGAACACTCGCTGACTTGAATGCCAGAATCAATGCCAACGACGCTGATATCCGAGCGCAGGACGGACGTCTGAGCAAAGTTGCTTCGCGGGTGCAGGACGTAGAGGCGCGGGCCGGAGCTCTGCGAACACAATACCGTGCCTTGTCGGCAATCGTAAAACGCATGGCAGCACGCGACTGAGTCGCGTTGGGCAGGAGTGGGAGGGAATCGCCTGATCTGTCGTTCCAGATCAGGCGTCCCTGAGGCCGTTGTCCGTTCGCCGTTGCCCGTTCGCGGTTGCTTGATACGCGAAATCCTCGCGTATGAAGCACGACAGTTGGCCTGTCAGTTGTGGGTCAATTCATGCACGGCTGAATTCTGACCCTCGTACTGTCGAGTTGGATGGTTTTTGGTGGTCACCAACTTGCAAATTCCCAGCCCATATGCTGATGCTTCTTTTTGTCGGAATCAACCATGAGAAATCTTTTCTTCACAGCGGTGACAACACTTTCAATTTTTTCGGCATCCTATTTTTTACCCACGATCCTGCCGCAGGAGAGTGAGAAAATTATGTCAGATGTCGGATCGGAGATTCGTTTAGTCGCGTGCAGTGCCACGAGTGCTCGAACCTCGTCTTTGCGAAATGCCGAGCTGGTTTCGAACATCGTGAATGGGTTGCCTCAGGATGTTCATGTGCTTTTACTGGTAAACGATCGGTCCGCATTTGCGACATCCTCAAATAATAGTCGCGTTACGTTTGTGGAAATGCCCGCGAACAGCGATATTTCAATTTGGCCGCAGGACCCGTTCGTGGTGGTGCAAGGAAAGTCGACCACCAAGTTGATCACGCCCTGTTCCTTCAATCGAGAAGACGATGAACGCATGCCTCAGCAACTGGCGAGTCTTCTTAATCTGGAAGTCGTCCATTCCGAAATGCATTTTGAGGGTGGAAATATCGTTTGCAGCGAGGAATCCGTTTTCATTGGTTACGATACGATCACTCATAATTCCGTTCTGTTGGGTACTGCCACCAAGTCGATTGTAGAGCGTTTCACGAAGCTATTTGGAAGACCTGTGACGGTAGTGGGAAAATCAAGTCAGTCGATTGGACATATCGATTTGATCGTCACCCCACTCGGTGATCATCGGGTGGCAGTGGCTGATAGTCGTGCAGGTGCCCGTCTAGCTGCTGCGGCAATTGATGAGAACCCCGGACTGGTCCAGAAGTTTGAGCGTAGTTGCGAAGAAATGTTCTTTGGGCACAAAGATGTTTCCGAGTTGCGTGATCGGGACGGGAACAGTTTGGTCCGCCCAAAGGTGAGTGGACAAACGGACAAGGTGATGGCGGCGAGCCTGCTTGTCGCGCCCGAGCTTGATTCAATCGCCCAACAGTTGTCTCGTGCAGGCTACACCATCGTTCGAGTGCCGGCGTTGATTCCAGACCAAGATGGTGCCGGCAACGAAACCCTGGACGAGGCTGGTAGGTATCCATTTCTGTCTTACAGCAACGTGTTGGTCGAAAAACGACAAAATCGACCCGTTGTCTATCTGCCGCAATATGGCTTCGACAGGCTCGATAAAGCAGCTGTACAGGCTTGGGCTTCACTTGGGTACAAAGTCAACCCGGTTCCAGGTTTTTCTACCAGTTCGATGTATGGGGGCGGGCTTCGTTGCTGTACCAAAGTTCTCTTGCGGGACTGAATACGCTTCTCTTTGATTTTTGGCCGACTTTTATCTTTGCCTGTTAGTTGTTTTTGCTGGCTCTCGGCGTAATGTCTTACTCCAATAACACCTGCTTCTTTGTCTTCACCCTGATGCTTACGGCTGTCTCGGTTGCTGCGAGTACCGGAAATTTATCCAAGGATGTCTGCAAAGGCGTGAATGCGGTCAACGTAATAGTGGTCGCGACTGAGCCTGGCGTTATTCTCGCGGACTTGGAAGATGTGGATGTGGCGGTCACTCAGTGGTGCTTACCCATGGGAATTGACGCCGTCGGGACTGGTCTTGAGGATGCCAATGTATCGGTTGAATCTGAAGATGGTGAAAACACGAGACGGAGACCACGATTCAAAGCAGGGGCTAATCTTTCGAGTTCGGTGAACTAGTCGCGGTAGCCCAGAAGTTTTTAAAATACCGCTGTCATTGCGTTTCACTGTACATCGTTGCCAATACCGAAAAAAAGGTCGCATTCTGTGAAAGAACGCGACCCAATTCGAGTCTACTAACTTCGGGATCCCCGACTCATAAGCTTTCACCCCGTTAACGAGGACAATAGCTTTGGCAGGTCCGAGTTGATCAGCTGTCGGCTTCCGCGGACGCGTCTGCTCCCTCTTCGCCTGCGTTCTCGCCTGCACCCTGAGGAAGGCGTTTGGCGAGCGCCTTGAAGTTGCTCAGTGAGAGGATGTGATAATAAATTAATTCAAGAGCGTCTGACTTGACCATCTGAACTAACTTCTCATCCGCCAGCTCTTTGATCTTCTCGCGCTTGACCGCGTAAAATCCAGTCAATACGCCGGGCTGTGCATTCGGGCCGGTGTAGGTTGCACGCACTTCTTCCAGCAGGTCAAGTTCGATCAACTGGTTGCAGAAGTGTGTCGTGGCTTGGTGACTAAGTTGATAGTCCTTCAAGAAGTTAACAACTCCGTCGAGGTAATTGGTTTGCTTGCCTTCACTGTCAAACAGACGTTCGCCGCGACCGTCTTCGTTACAGCCGGTGAAGTCCTCGTCAATGCAGAGAATGAATTGCTTATTCTCTGGTGACTCAGAGAAAACAAAAGGATAACGCCGAATGAATGCGGGTAGATAATCTGCGTCCCACTTGCCTTCTTCCGTGACAAACAGGTTCTGGTTCTTTTGCAAACCCAGCACAACGCAAGGCAAAACACTCTCTTTTGTGCCAGCGAAGATGATTGGATAATTCTCGGCGGCTTTTGCAAATTCAGCGGCCAAAAGAGGCACAGAGTTGACCTCGCGGGCGAAACTGCAGTCATCTCCGGCTTTGATCGACCAGTTCTTGTGACGCTCACGATCGAGTGCGTGCAGTTGATCGTAAATCAGGGCTTGAGTTGTCATGTTCTTACTTGAGTGGGGGTAGATAGAAAAGGGACTAGATATTTTTTCGGTTTTGTCTCTGGTATCGTTGACGGGCCAGCCCCGTTGGGGAAATTTTCGGACCCCATCCGTCCAGACTCTTCGATTCTGACGTTGGTAACTTCACGTAAGTTTCGCGATCCGTTCCGACGTTTACGATAATAGTCAGATCTTCCAACGTGTCGAATAGGGCTTGTCCGCGTTTTGAAGCCGAGTGGTTTCGGTGCCGCGGTTCTGGGTGGTTTGGGGGGATTGTGTTGGTTGCTCCGTCGCCGCGGACTGGAGCTCTCGTCACCATTCGGGCTGAAAACATTTGGCACGTGCGTTGTTCTTGGACGATCCGGGCTTCTCTTTTCTCAGGCGTTCCCGGATCCCACGAAGCGATTTTCGGTCAGTAGCTTCAGCGGGTCATTGATTCTACTTACGTGCTTACACCGAATAGTTGTTCAATTTTTTAGGCTTCACGCGGCTGTAACTTTGCTGTCCAAGTAAGACGAGTGAAATCAGCGGATTGGCAGTCGGGTCAATCAAAATCCCAGTTTCGGGTTGAGTTCGGATCAATTCCACCAACTTCATGCGAAAAAAATGTCTGAAAGTTGCTATGAGCTTCCACTGGCACGCCGGTTAATGCGGGCACAAGCGATTTTTTTCCGGTATGACCTAATATTTTTCAACAACACATTTTGGGATGGCTCAAAGTGCCTCAATTTGGCAGTTTGTATCATCATTGCGACCTGATTTTGGTTATGATCCACCCGCCGTCGGTTCCGTTTGTATTCGTACACTTTTGAGAAGTCTGGCTGTGAAAATCAAGCATCTTCGATCTCGGCCTCTCCAGCCTTCAAGATTGCACTTTCAGCAATTGGAACGCCGGAATTTGCTAGCTGGTGATATTTGTCACAACTTTGTGGATGCTGGCGATGTCAATCTTGATGGAAACGTCAGTGCTCTCGATGCGGTTGTATTAATTAATCAACTTTCCGTAGTCGATGATTTTCCCGCCGAAGTTATTCCGGTGGACGCCGTTGAAACTGAATGGTTGTTGGACGTCGATGATAATGGCGAGTTATCGATCAACGACGCGTTGCAAGTGGTCAACCAACTCAGCCAGGAAGGTCAGGAAACGCGGGTGGGTGAAGAAGGCCTCGCGAAGCTTGCCACGGCAATTCTGATGGAGGACCTACCGTCTGGCATGCACCTTCGAACTGCCCACAACTGGTTCTCAAAGCTTCATGACAAAATGGACACACCGCTGCAACGCCGAGAGGCCTTTAGCCATCTTGATGGCAATGGCGATGGCGAACTCACGAAAGATGAGCTGAGTGATGTGCATTGGCGACGGATTTCTGAATCAGATTCAGATGCGACAGGCAGGGTTACCCGGGACGAAGTAAAAGCGGCTCGTCCAAGTGAACACATGCTTGCATTGCTGCCCACCGATGCGAGACCCCACTTTGAATCCTTGGATGTGGATCAGGACGGTCGGCTCAGTGAGTATGAAGTTGCTGAAAAACTTTGGGAACGCATTGGTGATGCTGATGTCAATGAAGACGGGTTTGTGTCACTCGATGAGTTTCAGGAAATGCGGGCTCAACGAAAGACGCAGTACAGAAAACAAAGAGACCTGTTTGAGCGTTTTGATGGAAACGATGATGGTTTGTTAGGTGTCGAAGAATTGCCAGACCGGCTGTGGAAGAAATTCGCAGACGCGGACCTGAATCAGGATGGAGCAATTTCGGGCGAAGAGCTTGCAGAAATCAAAGGAAAGAAAAGCGATGTTTTGGGACGCCAGGGCCACAATGGGCTTTTTGATCGGTTTGACGAAAACGAAGATGGTTTGTTGACTGAGGATGAATTGCATGACCGTGTTTGGGACAAAGTCAACCAAGCGGATAGCAACGCCGATGGGGCGATTTCGATAGATGAGTTAGAACGTTTTTGGGAACCGGAGATTGAGGTCTGCGCGGCGCCAGTGTTGGATCGCGTGTTTGCACAATTCGACGAAAATATCGATGGGGTTTTAACTGAAAATGAGGTGGGGGATCAGCTTTGGGGTTTGATTGTTCGAGCTGACCTTGATCAAGATGGACGCGTCTCGTTGATGGAGTTACAAGACAGCAGTCACGCGTGGGGACCATTCAACCCCGATAGACTGGAAGAATGGTTCATTAGGTTTGACCTTGATGGTGATGGACAACTTGCTGCGGGCGAATTGAAAGAAAGATTTTGGGATTTGCTTGAGCAGGTAGATCAGAATCAAGACAACGCTGTAGTATTGGAAGAAATATTCTCCGCATTGAAGAATGCTGACCGTCCGCTTGTCGCGGAAGCGATTGAGCTTTTATCAGGTGGCCTCCATTCAAAGCATGGTCGGGAAGGGCTACGCTTTTCACTGCAGAATGTCAAACAGTGGCTACCGTCGAGTCGGCCTTGGTTGGCATTCAAGCCGGATCAGTTTGCACGAGTCGCCCAACACTTCTTGAAGTTTCCAACTGGCAAAGTTGGGCAGTGGAAAAGCTGAGGCGGTTGTATTACTCGTTTCTTGTTCGCGAGGTAAGCAGCGGTCTCCTTGAGCGTGGTCATGCCCCGTCCGTGCATCGACACCAACCGAATGCGGCGTTCTGACATGGACGGAAAGTCTGCAGACTGGTGCTCTGGTCGTTCGTTGTTTTGAACTGAACCTGCGCGTACCCATTCCGCCTGCCGCCAACCTCAGCTTACTTCTTTTTTCGATTCTTTTTTGGTGTGCGGGGGGTTCGAACTCGTACCGGAGGCACTTCCATGTCGTATTGCTTCCAGAACATGAGGTGGAATGTATTATGGCCGGTCAGTGGGGCATCCTCGTTGACCATGTTGGGAAGTGCTTCGTCGTACCATTGGTCGTAAGCAGCATTCATCTTTTTCGCAAGTTCCGGGTGTTCGTCGATCACATTGCTTTTCTGGGACGGGTCCTTCTCCATGTCGTAGAGCGCAGTACGGCCGACTAGCCGGAATCGCTGATTACGAACCGCGAATCCGTTGTCGCGTGAGGTTCCAGCGGCTCCCTTTCCCCAACGTCCTTTGTGGAATACGCGAAAGCGGTCTTCCCAAGGTGCATCCGCATTTTTCAGCAGAGGCACAAGGCTACGTCCATGCAGCTGGTCCTGTTGCTTGGGGCTACCTTCAACAATCTCAGCAAACGTAGGCAGAATGTCGTAGTGATTGGCCATGGTGCTAACGTCAGTTCCGGGTTTCAACACGCCGGGCCATCTCCAAAAACTTGGGACCCGTGTTCCACCTTCATCCACGCTTCCCTTTTTACCCTTGTGATCTCCGTTGTAATTAGAAGCCGACGGGCCGTTATCTGTCATGAAAATCAAAAGTGTTTCATTTTCGATTCCCCAATCTGCGAGTTGCTTGGTCAAGCGTCCTACATTGTCATCAATGTTCTCGATCATTCCGTAAAAACCGACCGTGCTGCTACTCATCCCAGCGTCGATGAATTTCTTCTTGTAGGAATCAGGGGCAATGAAAGGGCCGTGCGGAGCATTGGTAGTGATGTAGGCAAAGAAAGGCTTTTTGCCTTTCTGTGTACCCATCCATTTCATTGCTTGCGTAAAGAAAAGGTCCGTACAAAAGCCTTTGGTCTTCTCAAAAGTGTTGTTGTGCAGGATGGCTGGGTCAAAGTACTTGTTGCCGGGAGCGTCGCCGCAACTGCCAGAATAAGATTGGCCAATTCCCCCAGCACCGTGAATGAAGACTTCATCGAAACCTCGCTGGTCGGGGCGGTAGGGATCTTGGTCTCCGAGGTGCCATTTACCAAAAATACCCGTGGTGTATCCGGCGTCTCGAAGCATCTCGGGCATCGTGGGCACCCCAAGTTTCATACGCTCACGCTCAAGAATGGTATGCGTCACACCCACGTAAAAGGGGGCTCGACCAGACATGATCGCTGATCGCGTCGGTGCACAGGTTGGGCTGACCTGAAATCTGGTGAAACGCAGGCTTTCATCGCGCAGTTGGTCGAGGTTCGGAGTGGCTAGGTGAGGATTGCCGTGTGCTGAAAGATCGTAATATCCCTGGTCGTCCGTGATGATCAGAATGATGTTCGGTTGTTTCCCAAAGGCCGGGTCGGCGGCAGCGCTTTGAGTGAAGCTGAGATATGGGACGATCAGAAAAGACCAGAGAGCGATGCGGTACATTGACTGCTCCAAATGCTGTGGGCTGAAGGGAGGGGAGGGTAGGAGAGGAGATGGGGCAACGGTTGATGCCTGACCTGATGACGTAAGCGGAATCCCTAGCGACAGGTCGTGTCGGATCGTGATTACTGGCCGAGCATGCTCGAGCCACTCATGCTACAACAAAAATGATTTAATTCGTGATCAGCAAAAAAGAGACCTTCACCCGCATGGTAATTGGGATCTGTCCGGGAGCGAGGTTTGCGGTTTCATCGGAGGCGTTTGCGCCCCCTGTGATGCTGTTGCTCATATTGAAGTTGGCAGTTCTCAGGCCGTAGCTATCGGAAACTTCTTCAATGGAGAGGGGCCGGCCGATCTCCGAACCTAGAGCCTTTGCAAGACCTTCGGCTTTTGACTTGGCAGCCATGATCGCATTTTTTCGCGTTTTATTACGATATTCAATCCGTTGGGAATGATCGTAATAAACACCGTTCAAAGCAACGTGGGGAAGGCGGGAGAGGCCGATCCACAACTTGGTGTATTTGGCTAAGTCTTTGACTTTGAATGAGATCTCGGTCGATGCAAAGAAGCCGTCCTGGACTCGTTCGCGGCCTTGGTAGGTCCAATTCTGACCAAATTTCATCCCCGACGTTTGAATCGCATGCTGCGGTAGGTCTTGTGCATTCAAAAAGTCGAGCACATGGGTTACAGCAGTCGCGTGTATTTCAGCGGCCTTTTCAAGATTTTGCTCCTCGTTTTTTACCTGAAGATTCCAGTTCATCACGTCAGGTGTGACTTCCGTTGTTGCCGTTCCACTGACGGTGATATGGTCCGGGGCCGGTTGCCCAAGCACAGACATGGCTGGCTGACTCAACAGAAAAACCGCGAAGATACGCCAAATTAATCTGTTGGTCATGGCGGGGGGCTCACATTTCAAGGTTGATAAACGGGGATGAAGCACAGCTCGATGGTAGTCAAATGAGGTTGGTGACAGTGGTTTCACTCTCACGACACTCTCTCCAGCAAAGTCCTGAGGGAGCCCTTTTACGATATCACGTAGGAGACCGTTCCTCTAGCAGGTTGCTGCCGAACGCTTGCTTCGAGTAGGTGGCCAACCGTATTAGCTGGCTTCTTGCCGGCGTTCTGGAAGAAGGTGGACTTCCAAGGAAGCGTATTTGGCTAGGAACGCTGGACTTCAAGCTCTGGCGGCGTTGTGAGTCATTGTGACGGATATTCTGTTAGCAATCTTGTCAGAGGAAGGCAGCGAGCAACAAAGTGCTTACGGTCTGTCATTCTTTTCTCGTTCCTCTGGACGTTGCAATTGCACTCATTCCATCTCTGCTGCGGAGAGTATTTGCTTCAGTAGTCCGGTAAGCTCAGTATCCGCTTCCTTCGGCGTCATGGTTCCGTTTGATATCCGCTTTTGAAACTCTTTGCTGGATTCAAAATAACGTTTCCTCAGGATTTCAAGCGTGTTGGCATATCGTGATTGTTTGGATTCGGACTTTGGGAATTGACTCCGGTTGAATGCCGCCTGGTGTGGATAATCAGATCCCACGATTCTTGATGGCTTTCCGCGTGCGGGTGGAACGATCCAATTGGCCGCAGCGACTTTGCTTGGACCTAGTTTCCATGCAGCCAAAAGTTGCTCATAAGCTTCTGATAGGCTGCCAGGATCATGCGGTGGCATGTGTTCGTTTGCATTCCATCCCGATCGTGTGAAAAGCTCGATTGTCTTCATGCCTACACGGTGGCAATCAAAGCAGGCATTATCTTTGAGATCGATAGTTCTCATGTCCCACTGGGACCCACCGATCACGTAATAGGGAGAGTCGGCGTCAAGCAGTGGGATCACCGGTGTTTCGGTCCCCGGGATTTTTGCAGCGGTGATGAACGAATTGGTAATGAATGGGTCACTTTGATGGCATTGGACGCACTGCCCAGGAGCAGGAACAAACGCTCTGTTGAACTCACTGGGATCATCGATCCATGGCATGCTTCCTCGCATGCGCCATGTGTCCTTGTCCATGGTAACCCACGGACCAAGACGATCGCAGCTTTCGAAGAATGCCGTGGCCCCGGTTTGTTTGTTGTAGCCGATCATTTGCACTGAACCGACAATGCTTGCAGGCGATGAACTTGAGTTGCGTCCGAATGCGATCCAAACAACGTGAGGAAGTTTTCTCCCTTCGGCTGTTCGTCCTTCGTAACGCTGCAACACAGATCCAGATACCGTTTGTTTGCCGATCAAAGCTGGGTTGTCACAGTTTGAAAAGTTCCCGTAAACCTGCTCGCCACTGCGATAAACTGGAATCTCGACGGCCTCGTCTAAAATGATCTTGGGAGGTACGCCTAGTTCGGGTTCGCACAGGTGAGCGTATGCGATGGCAGTCTTCGGCATGACCGAGTGCTCGCCAGCGGCCTTGCTGCTTGTAGTCTGCGTTTGTGTCGTCTGCGTTTCTCGCGTGCTCTTGTCTTGGAGGCCGAGACGGTGTGTTTTTTGTGAGGTGTGGGGCGGGGGCTTACGTGTCTGTTTAGCATTCTTTCTGTGGTTTTGGGCAAGCGTGGTGTTGCTGCTTGCAAGCATGCCCACGATCAGGATGCATTTGGCCAGCCCTGCAGGGGAAATCTGACGGAAGGCAGTGAATTGGTGTGGCATTTTTCTTAGAAAACAAGAGGAAATGTTCTGGAAGGGGGCGTGCAGGCAAATTGCCGACAAGCGATGGGTACAGTGAGTCATGTATCAGGGCTTGAAGCTGATCTTGGTAGTTGCATGTAATTAAATAGGTAAAGCAGAACAGAGGGAGAGGTTACCTTCTAGGTAAAATTTCGGCCAATGAGTGGACCATGGCATTGTCTCGTCGCTACCACGTGCAAAATAATCCATGCTCAACAGCACATGCAAGCCGAACTCAATTGAAAGTGAAAATCGCTCGTTCTTGGCGACTCACGAATGAGTCGTTTTGGTAGGCAGTGATATCGCTACCAAGGTGGTTTACACCTGTGCAACTGAGTTCATGGTGACCAGATACGCCGTCCTTCCGTCTTGGAGGAATTTGTTCATGCCAAGTCATGGAGGTCGATTGGCGATATACTTCTATCCTTCTCAAAACAGTCACGACGACGAGGCAGGGGTAAAGCAACCAGATGAGCTTGTGCTTCTGTTCGACTTTCTTCTCAGTCGTCGGTCTGTTCTGTTTTTGAAGTGATGTCATCGAGGTAAGGTGGAAATATGAAAAGTAAAGGGCACGGTACGGTGAACGACGATTCGGATGATGAGGTTCATCCACTCGATCAAGATTACACACAAACGATTTCGTCTGAAAAACCGAAGTTTCGTTTGCCTCAAGGGAATGTTCTTCGAGCCGGAGTCCTTTTCTTTTTGCTGGGTCTCGTTTCGTTGCTCGTCACTGCGGCGTTGCTCGGTATCTTCTCAGGTGCGCGATCTCTGGAAGCAGGTGGTAGCGTCATGCACCGAGTTTCCGGGGTTCTGATTTTGGTTGGGGGTGTTTTGATTCTGATCGGTTATCGCATACGCGCTGTAAATGGTCGTGTGCGAGGACTGTCGGTGCTTGGAGGCGGCGGTTCGGTTAATGCTCGCCGTTGGTATCGTGGTTGGGGTCAGTTGGGCTTGCTCCTGCTCGCAAACGTGCTCTGTTGGCCATCGATGTTTGTACTCCGTTTTTTCGTTGGACGGTTGTTCTCTCCATCTGTGGCTGCTTGGGGGCTAGGAGCTGTGATGGCCGCTGTGGTCACTTGCTTGGCAATGACGGCAATTCTGCATCGTGGTTGGTGGCGGGGGTATTGTGCGGGGCTGCTTATGGGGTTTGTGAGCGTCTTTTTGTGGGAAGCTTTTGGTTTTGCCTTTTTCGGTTATTCGCGGAGATATGGTGCTTGGGAATCAGATGGTGTGCGTCTTGTGTTGACGATGCAGTTTAGTGGAGTGGTTGGTGCGCTCTATGCGATGGTGTACCAAAGGAGGAAGAACAGGTTGCGGGACCGTCTCTATGACGCGATGGTGGATGTTGTATGAGACACCTGGGGCATTGATTGTCGGTCGGTATTTGTTCAATTTTTGTCGTTCGAAAATTTTGATTTGGAACTAACATGCACCTTTCGTGAAGTGCCCTTTCAAATTGCTGTGTGCGGTTTGGGGGCGGCCGATCGTTTGTTCTTTTGTAGCGGGGCAATGTGTGAATGGGGTGCTCACGACGTCAGGTGTGACGTTGCAACACAAAATGGTGAGCACTGATCCTGTTACTGGGCAACCCCGAACACTAAGCTTGACCGAATTGGCGTGGCGGTAGATTGAGGTGGCTGCTGATGCACACCCCTTTATTGGGTTGGCATTTTTCTCAGCAATCTTTGCGGCAAATTACCGGTACAATATTGCTGGTTGTGTCTGTCCCGTTTTTTTTTGAATGACTTGTAAATGATGTTCGCGCTAGAAATCAGGAAATTTTTTTCATCGATCGTACTTTTGTTGATTGCAGTGCTGTCATCGCCTGCCATTGCGACTGCGGAGCAAACGCTTGAAGTCGCAGTGCCGTTTAGCAACAACATGATTTTACAGCGCCAGGTTGAGGTTCCTGTGTGGGGATTTGATCAGCCCGGCACCAAGGTGATCGTTGAATTTGCTGGGCAGCAAAAATCCACGATTGCGAATCAACAGGGGGATTGGATGGTTCGTCTTGATCCTCTCACCGCCTCGCGAGAGGAACGAATCTTAAAAGTTGCAAACGATCGAAACGAGATTATCTCTCTCAAAGCTGTGTTAGTGGGAGAAGTCTGGTTCTCATCAGGGCAATCCAACATGGTGTGGACCGCCGGCAGCAGTATGTGCCGAGATATTGCAAGTGAGATTGCGGGTTCAAGGACCAGTATCCCAATCCGTGAGATCAGTATCAGTACTGTTTCAGCGTTGTATCCGCAGAAAAAGGCAACGTCTGAGCAAGGATGGCAAACACATCAAAGCGCCAGTGGGTTTTCTGCCCTGTCGTTGGCGTTTGCCTATGAACTGTACAAGGAGTTGGATGTTCCGGTCGGTATTCTTCTCAGCGCGCATAGCAATACGCGGATCGAGGCGTTCACTCAGCGTCAGGCAATTACGAAGCATGCGGGGTTAATGGTTGATGCTGACTTGATTCGAGACGCGGACCCGACGGGTGAACAAGGACGCAAAGCGTTTGATCGTTACTACGAAGATCTGGCATCGTGGCAAAAAGTTGCGGGACAGGCTGCTGACGCTGGTGGACGCATTGCGTCGCGTCCGGCATTACCAGGCATCGCTGGGATGTGGCGGGGGCCGTCGCAATTTTTTAACGGGAAGATCAATCCTGTCATTCCTTATGCAGTTCGCGGTGCTATCTGGTGTCAGGGAACCAGTAACTCGGGAGACGGGAGGATTTACGCCGCTCGCATGGAAGCACTTGTCGATGGCTGGAAAAACGCGTGGGGGATGCCTGAAATGCCTTTCTACTTTACCCAGATGCAGTGCTATGGCTCACCGGACGCTGACAATGTGGGCTTTGCCGATATTCGTCAGGTTCAACACAAGTTTTTTATGGAAAATCGGAACCACGTCGGAATGGTCGTGCAATCAGATTTGAATTCCGCACGCCCCCAGGGGATTCACTATTTCAACAAGCTACATCCTGGAATGCGAATGGCACGCTGGGCTCTCGCAAAGCAGTATGGACGCGACATTGCTTATACCGGCCCGATCTACACCGGATATAAAGTGAAAGGAAACAAAGTCATTGTTTCATTCGAACAGGAAAGTTTGTTTGGGGGTCTGATGATCGGTAGCAAAGGCATGGCGAAGGATTACCGCGAAGAAGGTCAGTATGTTGAGCCTGCGAAACCAGACCCACAGGGGCAGTTGAACCATTTTCGACTTTGCGGCAAAGACAAGGTTTGGCACGCGGCCCAAGCAGTGATTTCGGGTGACAACGTGGTTGTAACCTGTGCGAGTGTCCCCGAGCCGATTGGTGTGCAATATGCTTATAACGCTGTGCCTGAGAATTCGAATCTTTATAACAAAGCAGGGTTGCCGGCGACGCCATTCGCTGTTGTTGATGGCAAACTGATTTTTGAAGAGGACGATCTTGAAAAGGCTGCGGCACTCAAAGCACGTTATGCCCAGTACACCGATCCTGACTACCCGATTTTGCAAGTTGTTGAATACTTCAGGGATGGCGCGGTCATTCAACGTGATCGCCCCATTCCGGTTTGGGGACACGCCAACAAGGGCGTCGAGGTAAAGGTAACTTTAGGGGGGGTGACGCGAACCGCCGTGGCAAATGATTTACAGCAGTGGACGGTTGAGTTTCCCGCACGTGAGGCATCTAGCACTCCAGTTTCACTGTCGGTGGTCTCGACGCACGGTCACACCAAGACAGTGAACAATATCCTTGTGGGCGATGTCTGGTATCTGACGGGATCAACGTTGCTCAACGGAGAAATGGCCTTCAATTCACGTGCTCAGGGGGCGACTCCACCGAGGGAACTGCCTTTGGTTCGCGAATTCAGACGCAAGACCAGCGCGAGCACTTTTACGACCCCCCGAAAACGCAAGTTTGAAACCGGAGGCGGTAAGTATCGTTCCTCATGGATGGGAACGGATCATTGGGAAGGCGATCGGGGCGTCACGATGTTCGCGTATCACTTTGCCAAAACACTCAATCGCAAAGGTGTACCCCAAGGCTTCATCACCATGTCGTCGGGACGGGGTGGGCGTTCCAGCCAAATGGCATCACCACTNTCNTGGACATCCTTCGCNGGGGTGAAGGATGTGAAGAATCCGTTGTTCAAAAAACGCTTGGATGAATTGTTCATGCAGTATCCGAGTACCGAGGTGGCACAGACTGCAGTTGCAAATCACGTGAAGGAGGTGAAACAGTTCGTGAGTTCGATTGAAAAACTCGATCACGGGAAGCCAGAGGCTCTTGCTTCGGCCCCGCTTGCAGCGCCAGCTTTTCCCGAGGCAGGGAAGGGCAGTGAGGTTCCGAGTGATACGATCCCAACCTACGCCTACAACTGGTGTGTCAGCCCCATGACGCCGATGGCAGTCGCCGGCGTGATTTGGGTCCCATCGGAAAGTAACATTGGCTACGATCCATCCGAGTACGGAGCTGAACTGGAAATCTATGCACGCAGCCTCAATGCCACCTATGGCCAAAATGATGTGCAGTTCATCTACGCTCAACCTGCTGAATCACTGCTTGAAAATATCACGGTTCCAAACATCCCGGCAGCAAGGAAGTTCACATTCGAAAGTTGGCCAAAGAGCCTGCAGCAGACAGCCGTCGAAATGGCCAATCTGGCCGAATAACTCCGACTCCTGTTCGGCTTGTGTGTACGCTGGCGTGTTGTACGAGGCTCTCACGGGGCAACCACGCAGGGCATTATCAATTCGGGACCTTCCTTATTGAGTAGTCATCGGGTTGGGTGCTCATCTCATAAATATCACGTCCAGGCCATGT
>NZHC01000001.1 GCA_002689655.1 Rhodopirellula sp.
AGATTGGGTTTCGGCCAGCAGAATTCCATCCGTCATCGATTTGACCAGCGATCGCTCGCTGGTTTGATCGCCGAATCGGACCTGATATCCCACTAATTCGCCTAGTGGGGTTTGCAGTTCTTCAGCAAGCCGAGTGGCAATGCTGCGTGCAGCAAGCCGGCGAGGTTGGGTATGGCCAATCATCGCTTTGCGACCCAAACCTGATTCCAGCAGAATCTTGGGTAACTGCGTACTCTTGCCGCTTCCAGTTTCTCCACAAACTACAATCACTTGGCGACTGTGAATCAACTCAATCAGCTCATCACGATGTTGGCTGATCGGCAGTTCATCGGAGTATTCAATACAGGGCTGTGCTGCCATTCGCGTGGCATGCAGATTCACCGATTTTTTGAGTTGTGCCTCGTACTCATCCATCGACAACCGTTTCTGCGCGCGCTTCAATCGATACTGATCGACTCGCATTGCATTCTCGATCCTTGGCTTCAACGTTTCACTGTTGATTGCCAACCCATCATTTTGTGCCACCTGATTTTGCGAGGTTTTCTGAGGGTGTGATATCGAATTGAGTGAAGGGCTCTGTGGGCGGGATTTCATAGCTTTTTCATCGCTAACTGCGACATCATCAATGGAGATCGGCATGGGCGGCTCGTTGCCGTAGCCGGAGGATTAGCGGGCTTCATCACAGAGGCCAAACCTGAGGGATTACCAGCATCGTGACCGTAAACACGATGATGCTCAATGGCAGTCCAAATCTTACGTAGTCATAGAACCGATAACCGCCCACGCCATACACCATGAGATTAGTTTGATAGCCAAACGGTGTAATAAAGCTGGCAGAAGCAGCAATCATGACGGCGATCACAAAGGGTGTCGGATTAGCTTCCAGACCCGTAGCGGTTTCCAAAGCGATGGGGAACATCAGCACCGCAGCCGCATTGTTAGTAATCAATTCGGTGCACAGCATGGTTGCCAGATAGACTGCCGCTAATGTCAGCATCGGATTTTCGCCCGCGATTCCCAACAGCGTCATGGCAATCCCCCGAGCTGCCTGACTTTTTTCCATGGCCATGCCAATACCAATAGCTGCTCCAATCACGATCAAAACAGACCAGTCGACGCTTCGTCTTGCTTCACCAGTGGTGCAGCAACGAAAGCCGACCATGGCAACAGCCGCGAGCAATGCAGCGGTCAGAATCGAAATCGCCGTCGTGGTCGCGGCCAATACCATCAACAACAGGATGGTGATCGAGATCCAAGCTTTCTCTGGACGTCGTACCGTGCCCTGTTCAACGGCGCTGACAAGAAAAAAGTCACGTGATTCACGGCGGCGGTGCAAGAATGACGGAGAGGCTTCCAGAAGTAACACATCACCAACCTCCAATCGCACGTCTCCCAGTTTTCCAGTCAGTCGTTTATCACCTCGGGCAACAGCAACAACCGCAGCGTTGTAGTGTGAACGAAAGCTCCCTTCGCGAATCGTTTTGCCGAGCAAACCGCATCTGGTGCTGACAACTGCTTCGACCAGCGTTCGGCGCCACGCAGGGACTTCCAGCTTTCGGGCCTGATTATCAGGGATCGTCAGGCCTCGGATTTTCCGGAGATCAACAACACTTTCCAGCGCGCCGACCAAAATCAACACATCGTCAGGTCTCAAACGCTCATTGGGCTTTGCTGCTGCAATGATGCCATCTTCACGTTGAATCTCAGCGATATAAAGTCCCGGCAAGTGACGCAGCCCGGCTTCTTCGATACTGCGACCCACCAATGGACCTGCCGGGTCGACTTGCATTTCGACCGTGTATTGACGGGGGTCATCACTAACACTGACAGCAGGACGTCGCTCAGGCAGCAACCAACGCGATGCAACCACCATGTAAATCAAGCCGATGATGGTTGCCGGAATTCCGACAGCAGCAGGTGAAAAAAAGTGAAGTGGCGTTGTGTTACTCCCGTTAACGATCGCCTGTGTATTCAGATCGGCGATGATCAAGTTGGTGCTGGTACCGATCAGAGTACACATGCCACCCAAGATAGCCGCGTAACTCAAAGGTAATAACAGCCGACTTGTGCTAGCCGAAATACGTTTGGCTAGATCGTTTACCACTGGCATCAGGGCAACGACGACCGGAGTATTGTTAAGAAATCCACTCAAAACCGCGACAGGAACAAATAATCTGGCTTGAGCAGTCGTAAGATTCTTTGCCTTATTGAGGAGCCAGCCGGTGGCCAACTCTGTTCCGCCAGTGCACTCCAGACCCGCAACCACCGCAAACAGAAGAGCAATTGTGATCAGCCCCTGATTTCCGAAACCAGCGACGGCCTGCTCGGGTGTTGGGAGGGCGTCCGACCCCGTAATGTTCTGAATTAATACAAGAATTCCGAGACAAAATAGTGCTAAAAGATCAGTTGCCGCGATGCGCAGCGCCAAACCCACCAGCAACGTGCAGGCTACGGCGATGGTCAGCCATGCTTCCCAAGTCTCCAAAAGTACGCCTTTTAGCGAGGTCTCTTGCGTCTATTTTAATTACGAAGTCAAAATCTTTCCCGACTGATTTTGACTGTCTCGAAAGGATATTCACTCTTGTCCGATATCGAACTGCCACTCGCGGTGTCGTGAGTCTAATTTTGTCCTGACCCGGTCTGAATTACACTGCTGCTAACTGGTTGAAGGTATCTAGACAGTCCTGGCCCGGTTTTTGTCCGCTCTATGTCATATTTCCCTGTTCCCATGAGGCAACAGATGCAAGCTACCAAGTCCTCGGGTCCGCTGATTATCACGGGTCTCGTGCTGCTGTTGCTCATTCTGCATCAAGATAATTGGTTTTGGACGGATGCCACGCTCGTGTTCGGATTCATTCCGATCGCTCTCTTTTGGCATGCTTGCATTTCCCTGGCGGCAGTAGCCACTTGGTTTCTTGCGACTCGAATCGCTTGGCCCCTGTCAGACGACCTCGAAGACCAAGAGGGAGGTAACTGATGGACCATCCTGGATTACCACAGCTGGTCATTATCCTTGTCTACTTGGGCTTGCTGCTTGCACTGGGGTTATTCTCGAGTCGTTTATTCAGGGGCACCAAGGAAGATTACCAAGTTGCAAGCCATTCGATTGGTCCGTTTTTGTTGTTGATGAGTATGTTCGGAACAACGATGACGGCTTTTGCTTTGGTGGGTAGCAGTGGTGAGGCATTTCGTGAGGGGGTGGGTGTTTATGGCATGCTGGCCAGCAGCAGTGGCATCGTGCATTCGCTCTGTTTTTTCCTGATTGGGGTCAAGGTTTGGAAACTGGCTCGTCGGTACAAGTACACGACGCAAATCGAGTTCTTCCGTGATCGACTCGATAGTGATTTTGTCGGTTACCTGATGTTTCCAATTTTGGTCGGCCTGGTGATTCCCTATTTATTGATTGGGGTGATCAGTGGTGGGGGAGTCATTCAGTCGTTGACGGCAGGTTTAGCGCCAGACTTACCTATGTTTCAGGTGTTTGATGCAGAGGGTAACGTGAACCCGGCTTTGCACGGCGGGATACCACCCTGGTTGGGATCGATGGTGATCTGTGTTGTTGTTCTGGTGTATGTCTTTTTCGGTGGAATGCGTGGAACAACTTGGGCGAACACCTTTCAGACGTTGGTCTTCATGATCTTAGGTGTAGTTACCTTCTTTGTGATTGCCAATAAATTGGGTGGCCAGGAGTCCATCCTTGATAATCTCAAGACATTGGCCAACTCGGTTCCGGAGGATAAGGTCACGCGTTCCGAAATGAGTAAGACCAAGTTTTTCACCTACCTTTTTATTCCACTTTCAGTTGGGATGTTTCCTCATCTGTTTCAACACTGGATGACGGCTAAGAGTTCACATGCTTTCAAGTTGCCAGTAGTTTGTCATCCATTTTTCATCATGATTGTTTGGGTTCCATGTGTTTTGGTTGGGATTTGGGCGACTGGTCTTCCAGCAGAGATGCACTTGCCAGCCAATCCCAACACTATCCTGCCGTTTCTCGTAAAAACTCAAACAGGACCAATTTTAGGAGGCTTCCTCGCAGCAGGGATTCTGGCTGCGATCATGTCTAGTCTGGATAGTCAGTTCCTGTGCATCGGTACGATATTCAACAATGATGTTGTGACGCATCTCGCGGGAAAAGATCGCTTCACTGATCGACAACAGGTTATGTTCACCCGACTGTTCATCATTGGGATTGTTGCGATTACCTATTTTCTGAGTCTGGGAAATGTACGAAGCGTTTTCGCTCTTGGTGTTTGGTGCTTCAGTGGTTTTAGTGCACTTTTTCCGATCGTGGTGGCAGCACTGTATTGGCGTGGTCTTAGTGCAGCAGGGGCTATCAGCGGAGTATTTGCCGCGATCACTAGTTGGTGCATCTTGTTTTATCAGGGTACCAAGGTACCGATTGAGCAAGGAGGTTTGAGCAAATTCGTCTTGGAATTGCCGATTGGTGCGGAGAGTTATGAATTGATGCCAGTGGTTGCCATGATGCTGAGTTCGACCGTCACCATGATTCTGGTATCGCTTGTAACGCCAAGGCCGAGCGAAGAAAAATTGGCAAAGTTCTTCGGCTAGCTAATGTCTTGGGCGCGACATGCAGATCAAGTTTGGCGAGTGGAGGATCACATCAAATGTCATGATGTGATCCAGATTGTGAGTATCCTTTTCGGTTGCCAGTTTAGGCTTGTTTCAGCGGTTGCATCCAATCTACGCTAAGCTGCCAAAGCGATGGTACAAGCTGAACGAGGGTCCTGCTGAACAATTTTCAAACACCGTGGATCACTTCAATTTGAGGGTTCCGAAGGTAGAAGTGTCCTGCCATGAATCATCTTTGAGGTGGAACCATTTCGCGATCGCATCACGTTGTGCACGGTCATGTTCATCATTGACTTGAAATTCGATACCCATGATGGTCCCGGCTTTCATGTCAGCGGCGTGGGCACGAATGGCCATTTCGACAACGTAGCCCTTCTTGTTCTTTGCTGTTGCTGCTTTGATATCCGCTTCGTCGTAGCCAGTACCCTGCCCTGAGATTATGCCTTCATAATTGACACGGTATTGGGCATCATCAGTGTCATAAGATGTGGACTTGTCCTGTAGCTGGTCTAGAAACAATTCGACCGAATCTTGAGCCCAATCATCGCCCGCGTCAGCGGATAATTTAGAGTCCTTGACTACCCACAACGCATACAGGTAGCGATCGTCCCAAAGCAATCTTACCGTCGCCGTAGCCATCTCTTTGGAGTCAATTTCCAGGAGTTCAGCGATGGGTTGATTGACTAGGAATTTAGGGCAAGTCTTCCAGATCCCGTCAATTTTTGCGTCAATATTTGGCGTCCCTTTTTTTGCGAAAGCGACGCCTTTTTGTGGTTTGGCAGTCAGGTTTTGCGACCATGCTGTGGTTGCAAGTGAAATGATAAGGCATGCAGACAAAAATCGAATCATATGTGGCTCACGCTTCCGTAGATGGAGTATTTCGATGGCTCAATGAGTACGATGGGTAAGTTCGACTGCTCAGTGTAGTCGGTCTCGGGCGATTAAAAAAAAGACGGCGAGCAGATTCATCTGCTCGCCGTCCGTCGTATTTGTTCAGGCCTGATTAGCCAAAGACCACAAAATTAGCCTCCGAACGGGTCACCTCCGAACGGGTCGTCAGCACCAGCGGCGGGCGAGCCCCCAAATGGATCGGCGGCACCAGCTCCGCCTCCGCCCCCGAAGGGATCGGCGGCGCCAGCTGCAGGAGCGCCTCCGCCTCCAAATGGATCAGCAGCACCGGCTGCAGGAGCACCTCCGCCTCCAAATGGATCAGCAGCACCGGCTGCAGGAACGCCTCCGCCTCCGAATGGATCAGCAGCAGGGGCACCACCAGCGGCTGCGTTGGGCTTCTCATCGAATGGTTCTTTCATTGCCCCGGCAAGAGCGTCATCTGCCATTTTAGTCGGTGCAGGTTGCCCACCAATGCCTGAGGCAAATGGGTTGGCTGCCGCGGGTGGCGTTGGTGGTGGTGTGACAGGTCGTGATGGAATACGGGGCGCTGGTTTGACGGCTGCCGAATTTTCAGGTGTTGCGTCAATTTCGCCGTAGCGTTGGCGAGATCTGGCATTGGCTTCTGCCAAGGCCTTGATTCGGGCTGCTTGGCGAATGGACTCCAGCTTGAGTCGACCAGTCCCTTGGAATCTTGAAAGCGACCGACCGATCGATGGATTTGGGCCGCCCAAGGCCTCGATGCCAGCACCGGCCTGCCAATCTTTTACAGCCTCTTCTGGACGTCCGGAAACGTAATTGACGATTCCCCGGTAGTAGTGGACACGTGGGTCCTGGCTACCATTCTCGATTGCGAGAGAGAAGAATTCGAGAGCTTCGGTCAAGCGTCCACCGTTGTAGGCGTGAACACCTTGGCCATAAGTTTCGGCCAGGATAACGCTTTGGTTTTGAGCTGATGCGTTATTGGCACTCAAGCTGCCAATCGTCGCCAAAACGACTGCAAAGATGGTCAATGCGTATTTTTTCATCGCGGAAGCATCCTCCCCCAGAAAGATGTAGAGTAAGCCCAGAACTGGCAACGGTTTATCGCATGAACTAGCCGATGGGCCTAGAAAAGTTAGTTGATTAATCACCCAAACTGTAATCTTGAGAACCGCTGGCGGCAAACGTTTTTCGAAAGTATCGGCGTTGTTGTGGGCAATCAGATGTGCCATGTGTTCCGGTTAAGACGCCAGTGGTCGCTTTTAAGGAGATTGAAGCGGACGGGTGAATGGACGCTATCGGGCTCCGATATGCCCGAGAGTCCCCATCATTCAATCCAGCCACCGCCGAGAACACGGGTCCCGTCGTAAACAACCGCTGCTTGACCTGGTGCAACCGCTAGCTGCGGCACGTCAAATTCTGCAGAAAACCGTGTTTGATCAGCTGGATCCACAACGAGCTGAGCAGGCTGGGGAGGGGCGTTGTAGCGGATTTGGATCGATACTTGCTCTGGCAGGCTCGTTGGTTCGACTAGCCAATTTGCCTCATTTGCGGTGAGGCTGGGTTTTGCCAGTTGAGCTTTGGAGCCAATCACGACCTGATTGGTACTGGTGTTGATTTCTGTGACGAAGAAAGGCGTACCCATGGCTACTCCCAGCCCCTTCCGTTGTCCGATCGTAAATGCTTCGTAGCCAGCGTGCTTGCCGACAATTTCGCCATCAGTGGTAATGATCTCGCCACTGGTGTGAGCGGATTTCTCTGGTTCCCGGGCTCGAACGAAATCGCTGTGGTGTCCTTGGGTGACGAAGCAGATTTCCTGACTATCTTTCTTGCCAGCGACTCCTAAGCCAAGTTCTTCGGCGATTTCCCGAATTTTTGGCTTCTCAAATCCGCCGACCGGTAACAGCATTCTGGGCAGTAACTCGGGGCGTATCCCAAAGAGGGCATAAGACTGATCTTTTGCCGAATCGAGTCCTCGATGGAGTTCATGAGAGTTGGGCTTCCCACTCATTGCGACCTTTTGAGCGTAGTGCCCGGTGGCTACGAATTCGGCGTCAACACCGTCGGCGTAGTCGAAAAGTCGTCCAAATTTAATCCACTGATTACATCTCACACACGGATTGGGGGTCCGACCGTGTAGGTAATCGTCGACGAAGTAGTCGACGATTCGGCGAAAATCTTCCTGTAAGTCGAGCGCATAGAACGGAATATCCATTCGCGAGGCCACACGCCTCGCATCTGCCGCGTCAGAAGCCGTACAGCAGCCCTGTTTGTGATCGGCTCGTCCTTGGGCCATTTCACCGAGGACAGGAAGGCCGGTTTTTCCATCTTCAACTCGACAAGCTTGACTGGATTCTTCCCCATGACGCATGAAAACACCGATCACTTCGTGACCGGATTCCAACAGCAGGTGCGCAGCAACGCTTGAATCAACGCCGCCACTCATCGCGAGAACGACTCGGGCCATGTATATTTCAACTCCGGTGAGAGGTCATGATTGTTGCCCATCGACGCCAAGTCGGGGGGTGGCAGCAGCCATTCATCTGATTTCGATTGCCGACGCTAGCGAAATCCTATCCCACATCATACGCATGGAGACCGTCACGAGAATGGATGCCGAATTGGTTAACCGCAGTAATGAGATTCACGAGCGCCTGAAACAACTCGGAGACTCTCTTTGACTACGCTGCCAAACAGGGAGAAATCAAGCAAATTGAAGTGAAGATGGGCGATCCGGGATTCTGGGACGACAATGAGTCGGCACAAAAAACCGTTGTAGATCTCAAGTCACTCAAGGTCATTGTCGGCCCGATGGATGAATTGACTTCATCGGTCGATGATCTTGCTGCGCTGTTCGAAATGGCAGAAGAGGATGAGTCGATCGCTCAGGAGGTTACCAGTGAGATTGTCCGGCTAGAGAAGATCCTGGAGGAACTTGAGCTCAAAGCTCTGCTGAATGGCCCCAATGATTCGGCTGGTGCTATTCTGTCAATCAATGCCCGTGACGGTGGAACTGATGCCAACGATTGGGCGGACATGATGCTGCGGATGTATTCTGCATGGGCGGTCGGGGAAGGATACAGCATTGATTTGTTGGATCGGCAGGAAAATGAAGAAGCTGGTATTAACCATGCTTCGATCGCCGTGCGCGGACCGATGGCTTATGGCTACCTGAAAGGTGAAGAGGGCATGCACAGGTTGGTCAGGATCAGCCCTTTCAATAGTGAAGGAAAACGGCAAACAAGCTTTGCAGCAGTCGGTGTGTCACCTGAAATTGATGATTCAATAGAGATCGATATCGAAGAGAAAGATGTTAGAGAAGACCGTTATCGTGCGGGTGGTGCCGGTGGTCAGCATGTAAATAAAACGGACAGTGCGATCAGATTGACACATCTGCCGACCAGCACCGTTGTTCAGTGCCAGAATGAACGTAGTCAACATCAAAACAGAGCAACAGCCTGGAAGATGTTACGCGCTAAAATGGCTCGCCTGGAAGAGGAGAAGCGGGAAGCAGAGGAAGCAAAGAAATACGAAACCCAAGCCCGGACCGGTTTTGGAAGTCAGATTCGGAACTACTTTTTGCATCCTGATCAGCGAGTGAAAGATTCTCGAACTGGTCATTACGTTGGTAATTTCAACAGCGTGTTAGATGGTAGTGAATTACAGGGGTTTTTTGATGCATTCCTGCGTCTGAAAGCAGGCAAGACCGACAGCCAAGCCTAGTCATTGATCCAATCAAAAATTACAAATTGATGGACGAACAGAAGAATATCCAAAACGACCCTTATCGAAGTCCTGATGAGGTGACTGACTCCAAGTCAGTTGCTAAACATCGGGGATGGGGAAGATGGGTTGTGGTGGCTTTCGTGCTCTTGGCGATAGGTGTTTCAGGACTGCTCGTCTTTTCAACAACAACTGCTACCTTCAATATGCAACGTGCTCCCCCTAGGCAATTTGACGCGCCGCAAGCGATCGATGCCAGCAAGTCGTTTTTAGAAGAAGGGCCCTCCCCGCTACAGGATGATGTGTCTCCAGATGCTGAGAACACTCAGGTTCCGTGACATTCGATGATGCAGTGAGCATGTTGCTATTCAACAACACGCTGTTGCCGAAAAACGCAGACAGGCATAATCCCTTGCGAGTGGTTGCCAGTTGCTCATCGTTTCGGGTTTCCTTGTTCTACGCTGCTTTCTGATCAGAGTCAGTTTTCGGTTTCTGGAGGTCGTCAGCCATCTGAATGGTTGCGGAGGTGCTTCGTTCACGACGCAAATCCCGAATCTTTTTAACGTGATCATGCAGTTGATTTTCCATGTCGCGGATTCGATCCTGACCCTTGGCGTTGCTGTCGAGACTATCTTCGAGTTCCTCGCGTATTCCAAGAAGGTGAGTTCTTAACTGTGTCACTTCCTGCCTCAATAAATCCCGTTCTCTGCGGTCAGATTCAGCGCATTCCAGTTCACTTGATAGGCGTTCAATGTCACGAATTTGATGCGTGACTTGCTCGCTCTTCAGGCTTAGATCGTTGACGAGCACCTCATGTTGTAGTGATTTGGATTTCAGTTGCGTTTCCAGTTCATTTATCTCTGCTGTTAACTGTCCGTTTTGATCGTGAGCGGTTCTTGCTATTTCAAGTTCAATTGCCAGCTCTTCGATTTCAGTTTGTCGTTGGTCCAGTTTGCTTGTTTTTGCCGCCAGATCATCGACAATGGAATCGTGCTGCTGCGATCTGGCAGTCAATTGTGCTTTCAATTCAGCAATGGTGGTGTCCCGTGCTCCCACTTCTGCTTGTAAAGCAAATTCTAGGTTTTCATGTTCAATGGCTGCTTGTGACAAGCTCTCATTCAGTTGTTTTGCTTCTGCCAGATGGTTCGTGATTTGCTTGCCGAGTCGACAGATGGTGGCTTCAAGATCGTCGCGTGTTCTGAGCAGTTGTTCGCGTTCTTGTTTGACGACCTTCAGTTCAATGTTGCATGCATCGAGTTGCTGTTGGCGAACGCTGGCTTGCTTCAGTTCCATTTGCATGTGCTGTGCCTGCTGAGCAGCCTGTTGATTGGCCGTTGACAGAAGTGCATTATCAGTCGAAAGACAGCCAAGGTCGTTCGACATTGAAAGGATACGACCTTCCAGAGCGTGAATTTCAGCAATGGTGACTACGAGTTCACCTTGGGTTTCATCGCATATTCGCTCGGCAGTGAGGATGGTGGCCTCACGTTCTTCGATTTCACTACGGGCAAGCTCGAGTTCGTTTTGCCTGTGTTTCAGTGCAAGTTCGAGTTGGGGGACGCAGTCGGCCTGATGGGTCAGTTCCGAAATCTGAACTGTGCTTTGAAGGAATAAACTTTCTAAAGTTGCGTTGCGCTCGTGGTATTGCTGGATGGTCTGTTGTGCGGTTTCCAATTCAGTTCGGACAGCATTCCATTCGTTTGCCTGCCCTCTTAGTTCGGCCAAGGCAGCGGTTTCCAAGACCAATTGTGCTCTTGTTTCGGCCAAATCGAGAGAATGAATTGCATTCTCCTCGCGAATTGCACACAACTGAGTGACTTGCTGTTGTTGTTTTTCAACGAGTTGTTGCAGGTTAGCAACTTTCGAACGGAAAGCAATTTCTTTGGTGTGGGACTGTGCAAGCTCAAGGGTTAGAGCAGCAATTTGTGCTTGTGACTCGGTGTTCGCATTTTGCGCGCAATTTAGAGCAAGATCAGATTGTGCACATGCTGTTGTTTCGACACTAAGTTGAGACTCCAGGTCGGCGAGTTGTTCTTGACAAGCGGCGTTGAACTGTTCCAACTGGAAACGGTTCTCTCGCTCATCGGTAAGCTGTGCGTTGAGCTCGTGTAATTGTCGTTCTCGTTCAGTCAGATTGCTGGTTTTCAGTTCCAGGTACGACTCACATTGCTCGAGTGCTTGTCGTTGTTCGGTAAGTGACTTAGCAGCTGCAGCTAGCTCGTTGGCAAGTTCATCACGTTCGGCCAGGACCTGTTTCGATAAGGTGAGGTCAGTTTCAAGTTGTGTCAGCTTATGCGCGTGGGCCATTTTTTGTTGCTCAAGATGGTCTCTTTGTGTGCGAAGCAAATCGATGTCTTCACATCTTGCGACCAAATCCTGCTGGGTTTGCTGTAAAGCCTCATGCGTTTCCAAAAACGACTGGGCCTTCGTCACGATGTGTTGTTCTAGCTCTCTTATCGTATCTTGGTTTTGCTCCAGCTCAGTTTGTTGGTTCCGAGTCTGTGCTCGAGATGTATCGAGTTCACATTGAGCAGTTTCAAGCTCGGCGACACCTTGGCGATATTGTTGGTCCAACCGTTTGAAGTTCGTTTGAAGAGATTGATTCTCTGTTGCGAGTGTAACGTTTTTTTCAATCATTTCCTGCAGCTGATCAATGACCGACTGGCTACGCTTTTCTTCATTCGCAAGTTGAATTTCTGCTTCGTTGAGAGACTTGCGGAATTGATTGATTTCTTCTTTTGAGCTCTGTGAAATCTGTTCCAAACGTTTGTTTTTTGAACGTAGAGTTGAGTGCGCTTGTCGCAGGTTTGTTAAGTCTTCTTCGAAGGATGCATTTTGTTTTTCAAGTTCTCTGACCTGTGTTTTACGTTGTTTGAGCAAACTGCGGACTTTCAGGTAGCGTGTCTCAAGATCTGGATCACTTGCAGCGGTCTTTCCACGATCACGATACCAAAGCAAGTGTCCGAGCAACGTTCCTGCCAGCAAAAATAATGCGGCAGATGACAGGGGCATCCCTAAAAGTTGTACGGAATTACCAAATAGGTCAGTCATTGAAATTTCCATGTTCGCGAGAGCGTGCAATGCGCGCAGCGAGAGCCAGTATGTAATTCAGGCTGATAACATGAATTGCCCTGTCGCGTCGACGTTGAATCTCAGGAGCTTGTTTCACCCAGCGATCGTGAAACACGTGTACTTGGCTTAGCTGGATCGCCGTGGAGAGGGAAGGACACGGATGACGACTCCCTTGAAAGCGGGCGTTTTGCTAGCAGGGTCGGCATGTCGAGAGACGAGAACGTTGGCCTCTGGGAAGTACATCAGAGCATTCCCGGGTCGAATGGATTCGTAGCATCGCGCCAAGATGTTCGGCAAGCTACCTGTGTCACTCGTGACGTCCACCAGATCTTCGTGCTCGAGCCCGAGGCGTTTGAGATCATCGGGGTGCATCAGGATGATGTCGCGGCGGGTCTGATTGCGATACAGGTCTTCTTCTTCGTAAACGACCGTATTGAACTGGCCCTCGCTACGAACTGTCATGAGTCGCAGTTCTTTATCTTGGCGACCCTTCAGCTCGGGAATGGTGTGTGTGTGCAGATTCGCTTTGCCATCGTCGGTGGCAAAGTCTGGTTCGTGAAATGTTCGTCCACTGATTTGAAATTCTTTTCGTGTCTGTTCGATATCAGCAATTTGGTCGTATCCGGGGACGACATCAGCGATCCATTGCCGAATGGTGCTGGTTTGCTGCATTGTGTTCCAGTCAATTCCACTCGCTTCGGGGAGGAGACGTTTACCAAGCTCGGCGATCACTTCGACCTCACTTCGTGGTCCCGGTAGGCGTCGTGGACCGCCATCGCTCAGGCGTACATAGTTGAACATTGATTCCTGCGTCGTGGGTGTCGATTCTTCATCACGGGCCAGCACCGGCAGAATGTAGGTCTCTGCAGCCAAGCCATTGACGTGGCCAGTATTCATGGTGGTGCTAAGCATTACATTCATGTCTAAACGTGAAAGTGCTTCAGCCGCAAATTTGGAATCGGGGTTCGAACCGAAAAGATTTCCACCCAATGAAAATCCAAACGACAGCTCGAATCTGCTGGCTGCCTCCATGCACTCCAGAGTGTCTTTTCCTACGGTGGCTGGTAGCTTGACCTGATATTTTGATTGGAGGGCATCAAAAATTTGTGTCTTCAGTTTCGGAGTGACTCCCACACTGCCAATACCCTGCACGTTGCTGTGCCCTCGAATTGGCATCAGCCCACATCCGGGTTTACCGACCATTCCTCGGCAGAGTGCAAGGTTTGCTACTGCCTGTACATTTTGGACACCATGCGCATGGTGGGTAATTCCCATTGTCCAGGCGAAGATGCACCTTTTGGAATCGGCATAGATCTTGGCAATGTTCTCAATTTCGCTTCGCGGCACCCCTGATTTTGTTTCGATCTCTTCCCAAGTAATCGCGTTGATCGTGTGTTGCCAATCTTCAACATCATTGCAATGTTGTTGAAGGTAATCCAAATCCACCGCATCGAGTTGACTGACAGCTTTTGCAAGGCCCCAAAGAAGGGCCAAGTCGCCTCCAATGTGTGGTTGCACATAGTGGCTTGCAATCTTGGAACCTTTCAACAGGGAAACTGGGTCACTTGGGACGCGGAACTTTAGCATTCCTGTTTCACGGACGGGATTGATCACAACGACTTTGCCGCCCCTGCGTCGCAGATGCATCAGACTGGTCATCAGCCGGGGATGGTTACTGGCGGGGTTTCCACCAATCACGAAGATACAATCAGCATGATCAATATCTTCAAGCACCACGGTGGCTGTACCGCTTCCGACTGCTGTTTGAAGTCCTACGCCGCTCGCTTGATGACAGTAGTAGCTGCAATTATTGATGTTGTTGGTGCCATAAACACGAGCCATCAACTGCAGCAGAAATCCAGCTTCATTACTACTACGTCCACTGAAATACCAGAACGTGCGATCGGCGGCTGTTTGGCGAAGCTTCTCGATAATCGCGCCATAGGCTTCCTGCCACGTGACGGTTTCAAAGTGTGATGCGCCTTTGCGGAATCTGATCGGATGAACGAGTCGACCGAGATGCTCCAATTCACGAGGCGAAAGTTTTCTTAACTCGGAAATCGAGTTTTGTTTCCAGAAAGTTGGTTCAATGGCCGGTTGCATATCAGCAACCATTGCCTGAAGTGATTTTTTACAGACTTCTGGAAAAGATCCGGCTTCATTAACCATGCCGCCTTTTTGGCCACCCATGCCTAACGCACAGGTTTTGCACGAGTTGCGGGTACGCATGGCTTTGTATAGCTTCCACAATCCACCTGCTTCCCGTCCCTTTTTCCAGGTGTAGAGTATTGCTCGAAATCCGCCCCCGCTGCCAACCTTCATCAGAGTGCCTTTCCTCAAAGTACAATCATGGCTTTTACTGTGTCGCTGATTGTTTCAGAAACCAACCCTGGCGGCTATTTGCTCAGCGCTGCAGCACTGTTCGTGTATTCTCAAACCGGATCTGCCTGAATCCCCGCAGGTAAGCTTTGCTTCCTCACTCAGCATCTGTTCAGAATATGACGAGTCATATTCTGAACCAAGTTGAAAAGCGATCAGGGTCGCAGGTTCTCGCCTCTCGCATGTCGAGCGAGTGTTTCTTGGTATTTCTGCTTGCCTTCTTCAACAGATTTCCGGATTTCCTTGGCACTGTCCTCGGATTCTTTTCTCAAGTCAGCAATCATTTCCAGGGATTCGACTTGAAAACCACTGATCGCATCGACGAGTTTCTGTACTGATTCCGGATTGATGGTGCTTCCATATCCCGCTTTCAGTGCAGCCCGCTCCAGTTCCCGGCCTAGGTCGGCGATATCTTCCAGTCCTTTATTGACTCCAGTCTTCATCGCTTCCGTGGCCTGAGTGACTTCGTGCAGTCCGTGTTGACTGGTATAGACTGTCCCCAGAATTGTGAAGACATGTTCGTTGGTTGTGAAGAAAGTGACAGACCTTCGGTACACCCTTTCTTTGACGTCATGGGTTTGCTTGAGTTTGGTGATCAGTGTTTCTCCGACGTCGTAGCCAACTTCCAGATTTTCCGCGATGTCCTTGAGCAGTTGGTAGGTCGCATCTTCTTTTTCAAAACTGTAGCGAGCTTCATCTCGGGATAATTCGAGTCTGCTTTTTTCACTTTCATCATCACCGCTGTAGGCATCCAATGCCTCCTGGGTTTCGCTCAGTGAAATTTTCGCCTGTTCGAGAAGAGGCACTTGTGCATCAAAGAGATCGCGAGCCAAGATTTCGGCTTCCTTCAGCGCGAAGCGGAAATCAATGTAGCCTTCCATGATCGCTTCTTCACGCTTCAACTGTTCTTTGGTGTCTTTCGCGACTTCGCTGTAGACTTCGACAATCTTTTCGAATCGATCACTTGGTGTTCCGCGTCGCATCTTCATCCACCAGTTCGACACTTTCTCAGTGCCACTGATTTTCCCATCATCAAGTTGATTGATCAGCCGTTTGCTGTCCTCACGCACAGAATCAAACATCTGCGTGATACTCATGTAGCGGTCACCGACCGAGATTCCCTCGACATTTTCGCGTACGAGAGCGTTGAAAGCACTCATGTGCTGAATGACATCAGCGATTGCGAGCACTTTGGCCTCATCGAGATGTTTGACGTCTTCGAGCAGGCTGATGAGTTCTTGTGGTGCTGTATTTGAACTGTCAACGCCGAAGTCTTTGAGCACATTAACAGCTCGACCGAGGTATTTGCGCATGGACGTAGATTGCTGAGCCTTTGTGCTGGAAGCATTGGGTTCAGGGGCAGGCTGTTGTGCTTGATCTGACATGACGGCAAATTCTCCAAGTAAATAAGTTGTTGGAGAACCGGCGTTTCCGATCCCTCCCAACTGTTATTAGAGTAGCGCGTGAACCTCGCGGCTGCAATCAGCTACTCAGGGGGGGAAACGCGATTTCCAGCCAACTGACAGTTTTCACGCTCCCCGAATGCGGAAAACGTGCCGATTGAATAGACTACCTAGTGGCCAAGACACTCCAACCCCGCTCCGCGAAGATCATGCCGCACCAGTCTCAGACGCAGACACCCTATCGATCAACAGGCTCGACTCACAGAAGATCGAGCGTGCTACCTGAGCAGAGTCTATCACTTCAGGAGACCCTCCGAGTGATGGATGTAGCTCGGGAAATGCGGGATCAGCGTGAGACAGCTGAAGAGATGTTTCGCCGCGATGATTTGAGGACCCAGTTGCGTGACAGGCTAGTTCGCACGGCTCACATGTCTGGTGACAATGTCACGGAAGAGGAAATCGAGCTCGCTATTGAGCAGTTTTTTGAATCTGTCCACAGCTACCAAGATCCTCAGCTGAGTATGAAATCCATCTTGGCGCATTGCTGGGTTCGGCGTGGTCGCCTGACTCTTGCAGTCGTAGCTCTGACTACTGTCCTCGGTGGACTTTGGTTTATGTTTTCCTGATGTTTTAAGTTCAAGGTTGCTCGCGAGATGACGATTCCTGGTCCCACTGTGCATCAACAATTGATGGATGCATACAAACGCTTGACCGAGCAATTGGAGCAAGACCGGCAGGGCATGCACGATGTGCGACAAGAGTATGAGCAACTTGATGCAAAACGTGATGATGCACTACGCAGCCTTGCAGAACATTATCTTCCAGAATTGACAGCTGATGCGGTTGCTTCAACGTGGCGAGAGGTTCAAGCAAAGATCACAACACTTCTATTGCAAAAAGAGGATGAGGATCGATCTTTGCAGCAAGAACTGAAGCGGTTGCAGGAACATCGCACTGTGACGGAAAAGGCTCTTGTGGATGCAACCAATGTTCTGGATGCAGCCATCCTGCAACAGAATGAAGTTTCAGCAGTCGTTGAAAAGCGTTTGCAGGAAGACACCCAGTTTGTGGAGCTGGCAGATCGAGCAGCTATCGCCGAAGTAGCACTCGAGAGAGCTGAATCAAATTTACACGAAATCGATCAAGACGCTGCCAGAAAGTTACCCTCCTATCAAGCGAGTACGTTGTTTCAATATTTATATGAGCGTGGCTACGGAGAAAAAGGATATCGAAGTCGGGGACTGACTCGCCGTATTGATCGTTGGCTAGCTCGCTACATTGACTACACCAAGGCAAGACAGGGCTACGATTTTCTGAAACAGACACCTGATCAGATGCGAAAGATTATCGCGGAAGATCGCCGTTCATTGAATATCGTGATGGAAGAATTGGAGCGAAAGCGTGATCGCGTTGCTAATGAATTGGGCTTACCTGAGAGAATAAGCCTCACTGAGCGATTCACCAAAGATCGGCAGCAAAGTTTGCAAACGGCGAATTTTATTTCTGAATCAATGAATGAAACAGAAGATCGTATTCGTGATTTATCTGATCCGCGAGGATCTTACTACAAACAGGCAATTGAACTGTTCAGGCAAATACTCGTTGGATTCAAGTCGAGTGATTTAAAGAGGCGGGCCGAAGCCACAAAAAATGATTTGACGGATGATCAGATTGTTGCTCGTCTTTCAGGCGTTGAGTCCGATCGAGGAGACTTGCAAGAGGCAACTCGCGATCGTCGTAACGTGCAAAAACAGAAACAGGATATCATTGAGGAATTGGGACGAGTGATTCAGCGTTTTCGTGCAGCCCATTTTGATTCCGCACGCTCGCATTTTTTAGCTAAACTCAGGATCGATGAGGAACTCCGCTATACCGAGGATGCAGAGGACGCACGTAAGCTATGGCAGAAGATCCGACGTGCCCAACGTTGGGGTGATCATGAGTCAGAAGAAGATGCTGGTGGATCGTCGCTGAAGCAGGTGCTTGTCAATGCTATGGGAAAAGCTGCTGGTGACGAGCGCGGAGATGATGCGCGTCGTGCTGGTTCCCGCCGTATGGAGTATGATTCCGCTAGTGACGTACACTCGGCAGTAGGCAATTTCGCAGCAGACAGCTCTGGTGATCATTCTCGCTGAGGCCTTAGTTGCCAGTTTGTCTAGGGTTGCTTGCCAGTGGCTTTGCCGCGTTTGAGCGAACCGTGAAATAACGGTGCTGCACCCATTGGGGAACGATGTCCAGACGCCAGCAAGTCTGCTCGAGCGAGGCGAGATTGGCGGCCCCTTGTGGCAGGCCTCCTAACGGCACCAGTGTGATAGCAGCATCGGGAAACACGATGAATCGAGTCAGTAACGCCTCAAGATGGACCTGCTGGACGGTTCCGCCAATTGCAATATAGTCCTGCATCTCGGCGGATGAAATCGCGTCCATACCTGCCTGTGAAAGAGCATTGTGCTCGTCATCAATCAGTAAGGCGACCTTCAGGTCAGCGATCTCCTCTTCAGGTGAGAGCGCCAAGACGACGGTCGAATAGTGACCACTCATGAAGGGAATGACGCCGGTTCGGCGGTTTGGTCCAAGCCGAATAAGCCGATCTTCCTTGATGGATTGCCCCACGAGGCGTTTGGCTGTTTCATCGATCATCCAGTTTGCAGGTTCATTGAATGTTTTTGAAGTCATTAGTGTTTTACCGCCACGGCGTTGGGCGAAATTCGGTCGGTTGCTGGTGTCGGTCGGTGCTTTGGAGTTCAATAGTGCTTCGGAGTTCAACAGTGCTTCGGAGTTCAACAGTGCTTCGGAGTTCAACAGTGCTTCGGAGTTCAACAGTGCTTCGGAGGAAGTTTGTCGTCTAGATAGATAACCTGCCTGTTCGGTCGCAAAGCGATTCCTCCACCTGAGTGGTTCAACGGTTGCTCGAGTGTAGGCATCGATGCACTTGGCGAGTGTCGGACTTTTTGTGACTAGTTGATTCAAGGCATTCGTGCATGCCTCGGAAACCTGATGCCGACCTGTCGTCCGACGATCGACTTGACTGATTTGCCGAAGCAAATTGGTGTAAACCGTTGGGATCTGATCCGCGGCCGTTTCTTCAGCGACTGAGTTGATGATGTCTGGCAGCGCGATCAAGATCGCTTTCTTTAAACTGGCGATTTCACTGGTTCTTGCATTGCGTGTCTTGTTGGTGACCATCCACTCAATCGCATTTGCGCGGATTAAATTTGCGGAGGCCTGAGACCATAATTTGCAAACTTGTGCGAATGCCTGTGTGCCATCACCTTGCACATTACCATCAAGAGTTGCAAAGCCTGTCTGTTCCAGTTCCAGACAAATGCGTTTCGTCTCTTCCGTGGCAGCAGCAGCACTGGCAACTTCTCTCTTTATTTGGGCAGTCGCTTGTGCAAGATACTGCGTCCGCCTCAGTTCATTGTGTTTTAAATCCCCGGTGACGATCAGGGTATCAAAATTGTGGAGGTATTTTTTTTGTTCCAGTGGTCGGAAGAAAACCAGGGACTGACGCATCAACATGCCCTGGGCCTCCATTTGCTTTGTGAAGACTTCTGGGTCGCTTTGGTTTTGCAGGCTGGCAGCAGCCAGCTGAAGAAATTTCTTAAATCGTGGCGAGTCACGTCGCAGTTCTGTAATCATCTTGATCATCATCTGACTCCCGCGGGGAGTACGCGAGTATGATAACCCAAACTGGTCAATCTGCATGGCGAGTAAAAGAAATTTTCGGCTTAGATCAGCGCCAATCGGTTCTGACATCAATTCTAGGTGTTTCGCGTCCCGTCGGGCTTTCCAGAGTCGGGCAGCTGAGTTGGAGATCTGTCGGGGCGAAAAACTTGCAGGGTTGTTTCGTTTGTCAAACATCTGTTTCACAACGTCGAGTTCTTCCAAATATGTTTGATGTAATTCGTTTGCCAACACTTCCGCACCAGCGACCGTCGCGTGGATTTTTAGTGGTTGAGATGGATTTTTGCCCGTCGGATTACCGATCGACGGTGTGTAACTTCCGAATAGGAACAAGGCAGTGCACGGCCCCAGAATGATCAGGCGTGGCCGTTTGCTGGTCATAAGGAATTGATAAGTATTGAACATGTTATTTTGTTTCCTCGCGAATCACCGCCATCAGATCACCGCCTTTGATTTGAGTTGCCCCGTCATCGGATCCGCGTAAGGAAATGATGCCCAAGGTGGCCGTCAATGTCTTGTCCGTTGGATTGTATTGTTGGAAAGCGACGGTCATGGCCTCTCCCGGTTTTGTCATTGCAATAGGTGATATTTCACTCTCTTGATAATAAACATCGCACTGAACTTTCTCTCCCACCAAGTTTGATGCTGTGGATATGTTTGTGATGCCGTGTAGTAACAGTGCTGGGTAAGACCGAGCAAAGGCATCAGAGGCATAGGTCGTGATCTGAATAACATTTGGTCGGCCATCTCCGGTTGAGATCAAGTTGAGTTCAGCCTGTGAAATTACAATCGGGTCAGGTTCGAGGGTCAGGGTGACCTCACCTGATTCGGGCAGTCCCTCTTCGAGCGCTCCGACCGCAGAGTTGGTCATTGATCTGGTTTTGGATTTGGCAGTTTCAAGAGCTCGATTCATTTCTTCCTTGGAACAGCCTGATGCTAAGACTAAAACCAAGACGCAAGGCAGCACCATCGTGATTCGAGAGCCCATTGCATTTCGCGGTGGACCTCCGCTCGGGGAGACGAAATTTATCAGTGCTCGAGATGAGTTCTTTGTGTCTGGCATCACAATCCATCTGTTGGAAGGAGAGATCGTCAAAATGCAATTTTTGCAGAGATTTAGCCGGCCACCGGTGTTGGCGACAATGCCTTGCCTTAGCGAACACCAATCTGAAGAAAATTTGGACGAACCAGCTTCGGACTCCCCTTGCTTGCTGCGTCGGAATCAAACGCATGTATGCCGTAAGAAAATTCTAGTGCGTGTCCGCGGTGGTCGGTGGCGTCGCAAAGATAGCGAACAGCGAAAGCAAGACCATCAAGCCCAGAAAGAGATAGAGGGCGGGGTCGAAGTTGCTCCAAACATCTCGGGCAACGCCCATCAGCAGCGGTCCACAACCACTTCCGGCTACCATGCAGCACCATACGGTGCCACGAATTGCACCCAGATGAGTTCGTCCGAAATACCGTACCCAAATGACATTACCCACAGCTAGCAACACGCCCTGCCCCGCCCCAAATAGGCCCACGAATGTGTGCAACGCCAGTTCTGTTTGTCCGAAGGAAACCGCCGCCAAGCCTGCACTGAGCATGATTGTTCCTACGGTTAGCAGACGATTAAGTGGCAGAAAATCTGCCAGCACGCCACCAAGCAGTTGGGTTAAGAGCATCATCAATCCAAAGGTCTTAAAAAGATTGGCAGGCACCGTTGCTTCAAATCCCAAATCGTTACAAAGAGTGAATAGATAGAAAACGATTCCGGTTCCAGCCATTGCCCAGACGGTGTTGCTGGCAGCAAGTATTGAGAAGGCACGGCATTGAATGGCCTGTCGCAGGGTCAAGCATGTAGCTGGGGCATCACATCCATCGGGCGAAAGATCAGGAATGATTTCAGCATTTCCATCAACCATCTGCCCGATATCTTCGGGCCGATTACAAAACAGAACGAAAACGATGGGTAGCATGCTTGCTGAGACGATGACTGCTAACCACTCGTAGGTTTCGCGCCACCCAATTGCGAGAATAGAACCGTGTAACCACTCAGGAATCCATGCAAATGCTATTGCGGTACCAATGCTCATAGCCGCCGTGACTCGGCCAATGCGGTTCCGAAACCACATCGAAATTGCATTGCCACTGAGAAGCGAAAGTGATCCCTGACCCAGAAAACGAAGTAAAAAAAAGGCTGCCAACAGAGAGTAAAAGTTGGTTACTTTCGCAGCGAAGTAACAAGCAGCGGATAGCATCCCAATCGCAATCAAGCTAATACCGCGTAGTCCGTATCGATCCGACAGTGGGCCTACCAACATCAGCGGAAGTGCAGCAAGCAGCGTACCTAGCATGTATGCCAGTGATAGCTGGCTATCAGTGAGTTTCAGCGATTCACGAAGATAGGGGGTGAACGCACTGACCGCAAAAGTTTGCCCAGGGCTTGTCGCGATCTGCAGCAACATCGCCACAGGGATCATGACATAGCCGTAAAAAAAAGGCAGCCGTTTTGCAAAGTAGTTTGGAAATACGGGAATCACGTCGACAAATCACCGGACATGCGTGCTCCTGATGGTAAGTGGTTTTTTCCTATCTTGCCGTTGGCTTTGACCCAGCCCAACGGTCTGCCATGGAGTTGAATGGCATGCCACCCAGACGCATCGGTTTCAATCGGTTCACCTCGCATGAACTGCTGGCACGCTTTGTGATCAATCTCGAGTTGGTTGATCGGCATGAGCGATGCCTCGCGTCGCAGTGCGCCAGCATGTGCTGGTTTCCATGTTTGCCCTGCCCGGTGGGCGAGTTCTGGACCACCGATCGCGAGCTGTTCTGCCCATTCTGGTGCAGAAGGCGAAAATCCAAGAATGATCGAATCTCTGGTGTAAAGACGTGATTCAGCTCCGGTGCCCTTGTACCACTCGCTTAATGCGATGGGGGCTCGACTCATTTTCATTCGCCTTTTCGGCTTTCGTGGTTTGGCTTGCTGAGAGTGTTGGATCGTTAGAGAGGCCGCAAAGCTACCAGCACATTGATGAACATGGGGCCAACAGCGATAGCAACCGTGATTAGTTTCATAATCTTGCAGACCGGCAATCGGCCTGGGCGTGGCTATGCCCTGTTTAATGAGCAGCCGTATTTGTGCCTCATTTTCTGCTTCGGCAAAGGTGCAGGTGCTGTAGATCAGGTGTCCACCATCACGAACCAATTTGACAGCCGCTTCAAGGATTCGTTGCTGGCGAGAAGCGCTGTGGCTGATTTGGTGAGTCGACAGGGCCGATTGATTTTGTTTTCCCCGTGACATCATGGCCTGCCCGCTGCAGGGAGCATCTACTAACAGCAGATCAAATGCATGGGGTAACAGGTCTGCCAGCTTTTCTGGATCAAGACTTGAGATGGCAAAACGATCGGAACCCGCGCGAGCCAAGTTGAGTTGCAAGGGAGCGACCCGATTGCGGATAACCTCATTGGCAAGCACAAATCCACGACAGTCGACATCATCATTCGAGACTGCTTCCAGTAGGGCGGAGGCTTTGCCACCGGGGGATGCACATAAATCGCAAACGACTTTTCCACGCAACCCGTCTCCGTCGGCTCCAGCCACAGCCAAGGCCAGGAGTGAGCCAGCATCCTGTATGAAAAAGTCTCCACATGCGTATGCCACACTTCGGGCAGGTGAAGCAGTATCTTCGGCAGGCCGCCGTCCCAGTGCGTACCAATCGATCGGAGAACTGGGGACAGGGAGATTTGAGGGATCTATTTCACGACGATGCCGGATCACATTGCGCCATGGGTGGGCCATAGCTGCGGAGAATTCATTGAGTGAACCTGGACAATGAATCTGCCCGAGAACAGATGCGATTTGTTCTGGCGGAAATGTGGGCTGGGCACGAGTCATCGGGGTCGTTGGAACCATCTCAAGACAGCCATTCCAGTTGAAATGAATCCAGCAAGCAATAAGGGAGACGTATAGGTGAACATCACGAACGTAATTTGCGCTACACGTGCCGAATCTTCTTCAGTCGTTTCGGGAACTTCACCTGTCACCAACATCATGATTTCATTCTGAATCGCAGGAACACGTGAAGCATAAAATAGTCCGGCTGAGATGAAAGAGAAGATCAACATCAGCATCAGCATGAATGCAATGCTGATTTGGGGAGGACGACGCTGCGAAGGAGATTGGTTCATGGCAAGACTCGGAGGCTGATATGCCTGCCCAGTCTAACCACTGTGGACGGAAACGACGAGGTAAGAAAAACCTGCTATGAATCTTTGCAGTAACCGCCGGTTTGTCGCTGATGCTCATAGAGCACGATACCTGCGGTGGTGGCGAGGTTGAGGCTGCGAACATGTTCTGAAGTAGGCAATCGAAGGGCCCGAGGATCTTCGGGGTCGAGTATGGAGGCGGGTAGTCCTGAGGTTTCCCGCCCGAAAACCAGGACGTCTCCACGATGAAATTCTGCATCCCAAATCGTTCGTTTTGCAAATTTCGAAAAAAAGTACATCGGCCGGGGATGGAGTTGTGATACCAAGTCATCCCAATTGACGGCGTCGCCACGTTCCAGATGGGCCCAGTAGTCCAACCCAGCCCGTCGCAGTTTGGCATCGTCCAGTTGGAACGCCGCAGGGCGAACAATCCACAGTTTTGCGTTCACAGCAACGCAGGTTCTACCGATGTTGCCCGTATTCTGGGGAATCTCTGGTTGGTAAAGCACTACGTGCGCCGAAGGCTGGTTTTCTTTACTTTCAGGGCTGCACGCTTCTTTCGCGGCGCGGTTATCATAAGGGGCAGTGGTTAATTCGGGTCCACGTAGCTCCTCGGGTTGCGGTTCCATGCATTTACCTGACAAACTGTTCTGCGACGCTGCGTTCGTCGCATTATCTACGGATTGAGACTCTTCACTCGGGCTTTGTTTTTCATTCATGGCGATTCAAGTCACCTGTCCAAACTGTCTGAAGCGGTTCCAGGTCAGCGACAAATTCGCTGGCAAGACCGGTCCTTGTCCAAATTGCAAAAAGGAGATCAAGGTACCGGATGCCTCCGAAGAAGTCGTCATTCATGCACCCGACGATGGGGCTCCCAAGGATCGTCAGGGAGTCAGTATTCTCAAGCCCCTGAAGCGTACCGAAACTGATGTGACCCGAAAGGGTATGATCATCACATTTGGTGCAATTTTGCTCGCAGTCGCCGCTGCGGTTGGATTGCGGATGGGCATGGAATCGATTCCTGTTTACATCCTTGCGATTGGGGCACTGTTTCTGGCTCCACCTCTCGTCTGGTCAGGCTACAGTTTTGTTCGCGATTCCGAGTTGGAACCACATGTTGGGCCGGATTTACGAAATCGGGTTCTAATTCTATCAGTGATTCTGGCTGCTTTATGGCTGGTGTACGTTTTTGTACCCAGCTACGTGATGGAATATGATTCCCCAGCTGAGATGAGTTATCTGTGGTTTGGAATCATTTTTGCCGTGATGATTGGTTTGGGAGCACTTGCATCGGCTGCCACTTTTGATCTCGAATTTTTGAATGGACTGACGCTCGCCGGGCTGTATTTTATCGTGGCGGTCGTCTTGGCATTGATCAGCGGCCTGACTCTAGCCACAAATCTTTGATACTGGATCTCCCCCTGCTGGCAAGGCCGGCTCTTTTCCACCTCTTGCCTCACTACTTATCCATGCTGCCAGAAGTTGTCGCCCTGCATCGCATCGGATCACTCGTGCGAATTCCACCTGCCCAAGATGTGCCGGTTTCTGATCGGGTACGCCGGATTCTTGATCTATCGCCCATGAGGCGATTGGCTTCTATCAGTCAGCTTGGAATGGTGTCGCTGGTTTACCCGGGGGCCACCCATTCACGGCTGGAACATTCTCTCGGGGTTTACCATAACGCTTTATGTGTTTTAGCCCGCTTTTCGTCCGACAGCGAGTTCACCGAGCGGATCACACCTGCAATGGCAGAAGCTCTTGTGCTCGCAGCTCTGATTCATGACATTGGTCACTGGCCTTATTGTCACCCCATCGAAGACATGGATATTCGGGAACTCGGCGAACATGAGTCTCGGATCAGACAATGCATCTACAACAGCGGTCTTGCAGAATGTATTGAGCAGGATTGGCAATGCGAGCCATCTCAGGTTTTGGCTCTGCTGGAGCCAAAGTCAGAGTTGCAGGGGACAGATCAAGAAGCGTGCATTTTTTTACGCAGTTGCATCAGTGGTCCAGTGGACATTGACAAGCTTGATTATTTACAACGTGACAGTCTGCATGCTGGCGTGCCATACGGCAGAAACTTTGACGCTGGACGTTTAATCAGCTCACTCTGCTTCAACCCGGAAACATCGCGTTTAGCCATCATGGACAAAGGCCGAACAGCAGCCGAAATGATGGTTTTCTCGCGTTATGTCATGTTTAGTGAGGTGTACTGGCATCATGCGGTCAGGTCGGCAACAGCCATGTTGCAACGCTGTGTCTTTTTGCTTCAGAATCGTATTGATCTTGAATCGACGCTTGGGCTTGTCGATGCAACTTGGGTTGCAATGTTGCGCCGGGCCGCTGAAGGTAGTGTTGCGGAACCACTTGCTGAGGGTTTATTTGGTTCACGCCGCCGGCTCTATAAGCGAACGGCTGAATTCAATTTGGTCGAAGGTCGTGAGGTTCACCAGGCTTTGGCGCGAAAGCCTTACTGGTGGTTGGTCGCCTGTTCAGAGAAACTGGCTGAGAGAATTTCTTCCAAAACAGGAATTCCCATCCACCCAGCAGATGTGTTGCTGGATGCACCGCCGGTAAAGTTGGAAGTTGATATCGATGTCGATGTACTCGGTCGTGATGGAACCGTTCGTACGTTGGGTGATGTTTCACCAGTTGCTTCGGCTTTGGCAAAGCAACAATTTGATAATCAAGTCAAGCAAGTACGAGTATTCGTGCGTGATGATTTGCGACGTGAGTTGCAGAAATTCTTGAAGCCCAGTGACTGGGCGAATGAATTGTTGGCTTCTGCTGCACTACTAGAAGAGAATGTTGTATGACCAAGGCTACTCAACCCACGATTGTGGTCGCTGCTGACAAGGATCACGCAGCACACTGCACAGTAGATTTGATCCATGAGACAGTGCGGGAGAATCCATCTGCTGTTCTTGGACTTGCTACCGGAGGTACACCCGTGGGTGTGTACCGTTTGCTGGTGGAAAGGTTTCAGGGCGGTGAACTGGATTTTTCCAAAGTGACCACCTTCAATCTTGATGAATATGTAGGTTTGGGTCCCGAGCATGATCAAAGTTATCGTTACTTCATGCAGCAGCAACTATTTGATCACGTCAATGTGGTACGGGAGCGAACCCATGTCCCCAATGGACTCGCGTCCAACATTGAAAATCATGTGGCTGAGTATGAAGAGCAAATTCTGCACGCGGGCGGCATAGATTTGCAACTTTTGGGAATTGGTAATAACGGGCACATCGCTTTCAATGAACCTGATTCACCAATTGACAGTCGGACACGCTTGGTTGATTTGACTGAAAACACAATCGAAGCCAATTCGCGATTTTTTCAATCAGCGGCCGAGGTGCCTCGCCATGCAATCACGATGGGAATAGGAACGATTCTCGAGTCACGGCGAATCGTATTGATGGCTACTGGAAAATCGAAAGCCAATGTTGTTCA
>NZHC01000002.1 GCA_002689655.1 Rhodopirellula sp.
CCCGCCGTTTGTACCCATGCACAATCCTGAAAATCGCGCTCACCTGAGACTTACCAAAGCCCAACTGACTTGGTCACCAAATTCGCACGGTTAGGGTTCTTGCCTGTGTACTGCCGTCAATTCTGAGCGTCACACCGGCAGAAATTTCCTAAAAAACCTGAATTCTGCGGTAAAACACCAAAACACCCCTCAAGCACGCTGCTCGACGAGCGATCATCACCCCCGCCAGCGAATGGCGGCTAGCCAGTCAATTTTTTCGGCACATGGTCATTTCAACAACAATGATCACGAAGCTCCAATCTCATTTCTACTCAATTTCCGAAGGTCGAAAACGAATCATCTTCGATGTGCTGTTGCTATAACCTGAGATCGATTGGCAACGGCCTTTCAGAGCGTTTGACATCTCGACGCAACTTGGTGATGCACCTCAAATGATCGATCATGTATCTTGGTCTGCTAAGCTTCGACCGCGCCTGCGGCAAACACCATTCCCGAATGGCTCAATCACAAACTCGGTGATTTGAATTTTTTTTATTCGTCAGACCTGCCATCGCCCGGCATGCGAACCAACTGCGAAGAAACAAACCGCTGACCTGTTACCCGATTACGGGTAACGCCATCAAAGCACTCCCATGCAAAACAATAGCAAACAACCTTTTGATCTCACCGGACACTGCGCTTTAATCACCGGCGGAACGCAGGGCGTGGGCGCTGCCATCGCTACAGCACTTGCCAATGCAGGTTCGGATGTAGTGCTGGTTGGACTCAAAGATGACGAAACTGCACAACAAACTCTGGCCGCCTGCCGTAACCAGGAGGTAAAAGCAGAATTATTACTTGTGGACCTATCAGGACCTCCCGATAGCTACTTACCGGAATTGCTAAAGCGTATCAAGGAAGTTGCCCCAAAGGTTGACTTGTTGATCAACAATGTAGGAACCTACATTGATAAGCCCTACTTCGAAATGGATTACGAAACCTACCAAACGACGATGCATTTAAATGTGACTTCGGGCTACTTTCTGACTCAGGCGATTGCTCGGCAGTGGGTCGAAAATAGCGTGCGAGGTCGTATTTTGTTCACGGGTTCGATCAACGGCGTACTTTCGGAACCAGACCACACCGCCTACGACACCAGTAAAGGCGCAGTCGCTGCCATGGTCCGATCACTTTGCGTTACGCTGGCCCCAATGGGAATCCGAGTCAACGCCCTAGCTCCAGGGTTGGTCCGAACTCCACTGACCAAGGTCCTCGACGAGAACCGGCAACTTGATTCGTGGATGAAACTTCACACGCCCAACGGTCAAGTTCCGACTGCCGATGTTTGCGGTGGCGCAGCTGTCTTTCTCTTGTCTGATGCGGCAGGACATGTTCAGGGGCAGACGTTACTAGTGGACGGTGGCATGAGTGTTTGGCAGCAACCCGATCCACCGGATACTTGGTCGGCTTGATCCGACCCGCGGATGACCTCAGATCGAACCCATGATTGGATCATCACACAGCAGATGCCACCATCAGGCAGTGAGCGCTCGAGCTGACTTCAATTAGGCTTCAGACCTGCAATCGGCATTGCAATACGATACAGTCCTGTACGCGCGGTGACATACATTGTTTTGCGGTCAGCGCCCCCAAATGTCACGTTTGCAGGTTGCTGAGGAAATGCGACTAAACCCAGATGCTTTCCCGCCTGAGAAAAAATCTCTACGCCAAGGTTGGTGGTGATGTAGAGATTCCCCTCGACATCAATCGCCATCCCATCGCCTCCCGTGTTGTCTTTCCCCTGCGGTTGCTTGAGTCGGCACAAAACACGCCCGTTAGCAATCTTGCCTGGTCCAGTTACATCGTAAACAAGCATTTCTGCCTGCCGACTTGGAATCACGTAAAGGCGTTTACCGTCAGGGGACAGAGCGATGCCGTTGGGGGCAGCAATATCATCCGTGAGTCTGGATACTTTGCCCCTCGGATTAATGTAGTAAACAGCCTGAATCCCCTGCGGCAACGGCTGGGGAGCTCGAAACAGCGGGTCAGTGAAATAGATCCCACCGACCTTGTCGACGATCAGATCATTCGGGGCGTTAAAGCGTTTCCCCTCGTACTTGTCGGCCAGAACTTCGTACTTGGCAGTATCAGCATCGTACTGAACCACTCGCCCGTCCATTTGGCAAACCAGAATCCGATTCGACGCATCAACCAAGATTCCGTTGGCGTGACCAGACTCGCTGGTGAAAGTACTAAGTGCATTGCTCTTCTCCGACAACAAATGGATTTTGGCATTAGGAATGTCTGTAAAAAACAGTGATCCCTGCTGACTCCATGCTGGCCCCTCTGTGAAAGTGAAACCAGTCTTCACTTCCTCGACTTTTCCAACGGGCCGAACGCCACCTTCATCCGACGCTTGCTCCGCCACGCACAACCCGCAGATGTGAACGATGACCAGTGAAACTACCATCATCAGCCACGCTGAATGGCGTGTGCTCTTCGGCAACGAAATGCCTGCTGTGCCAAGAATAAAATTACTACGGACGGCACTCAGGATCAGTATTCTCATATTACACTCCGAAGCGAAAAATCAATTCAAACTATGGATGCCGGAGCCCCAATGCTCAGACAAGAAAGTCGCGTCGTAATCGGGTCAAATATTCCAGCAGTGGACGCTCATGACCATCAGCATCGATCAGTCCCGTATGGCTGACGACGTGCGGCAACTGATCAGACCACCCTTCCCAGACGATCCCATGGACAATGTGCTTTGCCAAGAGTGTACGAATCAAAGGCCCAGCAAGCCGCAACTGCTCGGATGCCGGGTCGCTACTTTGCGACTCGTGCTGAAGCACATCGCACGGTGCTGCTGCCATTGGGTCAGGCCCCACCCCACCGGGTACAGCCAACTGCACTAACATGGGCATCCCAAGAGTGGCCCACCGATCAATCATTTGACCAAGTTCCACGGCCGACCGAGGGAACGTTGCTTTTTCGGCATAGTTCATACGAACTTCCAAACCGAGACCGGCCATTCCCAAACCACTGCGTACCAAGGCGTCAGCAAAATGAAGGGGTGAAATCCCTTCCCGATTCTGCCCCAAGTATTCCCCAAATGGTTGATCGAACGAGATGATGGCAGGGGTTGTTGGATCAGCACGGCGGACAGTTTGCAAAATGCCAACTGACAGACGCATGATCTGCTCGTCGCTCAATTGCATCGGTCCGGGAGTATTCAGTCCGCTGGCACAATTCCACAATTGCACAGACCCTCGAAATTTATTGACAGTCGTTTCCACAAAATGCGTAACTGCATTCAAGAACGCATCAAAGTCATCCTCCAGCAAATACAGCCAGTGGGGCATCAAACGCTCTCGAAAATCGATCAAGGGCCCGCCAATAATACGCATCCCCTTGCTACTGCAAAATTCAACTGCCTCTTCTGCTTTGTCGTAAGAGAACCGCCCAGAATCCGTTTCGATATCAGCCCAATTCAGACGAATTGCAGCAGAGTTGAATGCTGCGGTGAACGCTGTGTGGGACTGCAAGCCGAGCGGGGATGGCGGAGTGACAGTACCCGCCAGAAGCGTACCTATTTGCGGTTCACGTTGTTTACGGAATGCAATCGACTGCACCGCGTAACTTTCACCCAAATCAGAAATTGCTTTTTCCAGCAGCAAAATCGCTTCCATGGCAACTTCGCTCGAACCGTCAGGATCAGCTCTTCGTTGCGCAGCATCTAAAAATCGCGTGGTGCCTTCCTGCAGCAATTCGACAAACTCTTTGCTAAGCGTCAAACCAGCACGCTGCCAGGCATCCGACTGGATTCGGGCGCGATAACAACTTCCGCGGGCAAACTCCAGCGGTAGCAAGTGCGGCTCATCATCGAGCGGTCGTAAACTACAAGTACTGAGTGTGCGAAAACCGATGCCATCCAGAGGACAAGCCATGTAGAGTTTGCCAGAGGACTCGATCGACCGCGTGAGAGTCAGGCGGGACCCGTCGAACTCAACCCGAGACTGCCACGGCACACCTTCAATGCCACAGATGTACGCGTTATTCCACAACGACTTTCCAATGAAGTCGCGAGCCGCGTGTGGGACATCAAAGTGGAATTGCCCCATACCGGCACGCCGCGAAATGTACTGAGAAAATGAAATGGACGCTCGAACGACACCATCCTGCCATCGTCATGAGACGCCATGTTAGCCTTTTCCGATCTGTTCCGCGACCATGCACCGCTAACGGACAACTTGGTTCCACTATGAAAAAAACGGTCTTTTGCCGTGAATCCTGCAGATAAAGAGCACGTGAATCGTGCCCACACACGTGCCACCGCCAGCCGCCTGCTCGCCAAACCTTAAAGTACCCGCTTATTCAGCATCGAATTCCACGACTTTTTCAACCCTGATACCAGCTCTCGACAGCAGTGATCCGGTTGCTCTGCTACGAATGGTTTGCCAAATTACCTGCATGAACGAACAACAAAGCAACGAACTGTATCGATTTGACACCTCCGGAGCTCTGCTTGAAACCAAGCTCCCGCTACCCCGCCGGAGCGGAAAAGTCCGCGACGTTTACGACTTGGGCAACTCGTTGCTGATTGTCAGCACAGATCGCATCAGTGCGTTTGATTACATCTTGCCGTGTGGGATCCCGGGTAAAGGACAGCTGCTTACCCAGATGAGCTCTTTCTGGTTTGAACAATTGGGGATGCGGCACCATCTGGTATCAACGGAAATTCCGCCCTCGCTGGCAACACAATTTGATATCACGCCATTACGGGGACGCGTCATGCTGACTGAAAAAGCGGAAGTGATTCCGTTCGAGTGCGTGGTACGGGGCTACCTTGAGGGAAGTGGGCTGAAGGAATACCAGGCTACCGGCGAAATTTGTGGAAACCCACTTCCGGCAGATCTGGCACAATGCGACCGACTTCCCAGCCCCATCTTCACGCCAGCCACAAAGGCAGAGGAAGGCCATGATGAAAATGTTCCCATCGAACGCATGATCGCAGATTTCGGTGAGACACTGGCATTTCAATTGCGTGACACAAGTTTGCAGATCTATTCCGCGGCCTGTGACTATGCCGCGGCAAGAGGTTTGCTGATTGCTGACACCAAATTTGAATTTGGCAAGGTCGGGGATGAAATCGTTTTGATCGACGAAGTGCTAACACCAGACAGCTCACGCTTCTGGGCCGCAGACAATTATTGTCCCGGACAGGCGCAGGCTTCTTTCGACAAACAATTTGTTCGAGAATGGTTGTCGCAATGTGGCTGGGACAAACAAAGTGGTCCACCAGCATTGCCCACCGAAGTGATTGAGCAAACAGCTGCGAAGTACCAAGAAGCTTATGAACGTCTGACAGCCTGAAGACAAGCTGATTGCATGTTGCTGGCATCCACGTTGCGGCCATCCAACATCAACATCACGTTTTCGCAGCCTGTGGGTTGACTTTGAGAGGCCTCCCGCGGTCGGGACGCAATCGTCTCAATGCCGCGAGACTAAGTCATTCGCTTCCCATCAGCGAACTCGATGTTCGCTGATGGCCAGGACAGAGGTCAACACTTTCTCTGGCGTCACTGATTTTCTCTGAGTGTTCGCCCCTCGGCTGCCACCAATGCCTGAAACTGTTCAAATTGTTCCTGATCATCCATTCGCTTCAGATTTTCGGCCATGATGACATTGTCGGCGGTGCGTAGAAAACGGTCAAACTTCACCTTTCGCTTCTGTTCACTTAACATCGATTTCGCCTCCAGTGAAAGTTCTCGGTAGCTTTCATACTTGGGGTGCTCTTCGATCGCTGCCACCAACTCGTTGCTTCGTGTCGTGATCAATTCAATGGCAAGGGGATTGAGCACATTGGCCAAAGCGGGCCAGCGTCGCTTCAAATCAGAAGCGATCTCACGCCTTACATCGCGACTTTTATCTTGGCCACGAGACACAGGCTGGCGGTTGCGTCCCGGTCCACGACGAGTCTGAGTTGCTTTCCAAGCATCAACGAGACGATTGTCTCCAGAAAGTTTCAGCTGCTCGGACAGGCCCTCTAAAATTTCTTTCTGCGAAGCTGTCGCCAGCTCCAAAACCTGTGAGTAATCGATGTCATTGGCCAGCAGTCCGTCATCCCCCTCACTGAACTTACTGTGAACCGTCAAGAATTCACCCGAAGTCTTCACAGGTAAATCGATGGTATCCGCCGTCAGGATGACATAGGCGTGTGCTTCCTCAAATGAAACTTCACCATCCTGGTCATAGTCTGGAATCGCGATCGGCTTTCCAGCTCGGTCCCGCCCCCCAAGTGCTGCCCAGAAAAAAGAACTGTATTCCACATAACTGGCTTCATCGATTTCGGGTGTACAGCCTGCAGCAGGGCGATCATGCACGGTTGCGAAAAAACCGATTCGCCGCTGCTTGGAAAGACCACGATCGGGATCACCACCATTGAACATGAAACGGGCAAACCCACCCGCATGACACTGGACCATGACAGTGACAACTTCCACACCCCCAGGTAGCTGATCCAACATTTTGACCAACTCTGTCATTTTGATTGACTTATTGTCCCAGGTCGCAATGGTGGTGTCGTGTTCATTCTGACGATTGCTGCTGCGGTTGCCATGAGCCGTGACATAGATCAGCAAACGATCTCCACTCTTGAGTTTTTTTCCCTTCGTGGAAAACCAATCACGAATATTGGCCGGACTTGTCTGGCCTTTGACGTTCGGCACTTGGTGATTGCGATATGCAAGCCCAAGATTTTCTTCCGACCCAAAGAACTCAGCCATCAAGCGATTCGCCTTGGGCACAGAATTCCGATCCATCACTTGCAAATCGGCACCTTTGGAATCTCCATCCGCAAAATAAATATCGTGCTGCAATCGCCCCATGCCTTGTTCTTCCAACAATCGCTGAAAGAACAAGACGTTGCGTTCCAAAGAGGCTTGATTGCCAGCAGGCGAATAACCTCCACCGATTGTCAACAAATGATCCTCCGCCCACCCCGGAACGCTCAACAACGAGCAAGCCAAAACACTAACCAAAAAAGATCGCAACAAAAGATTCGGTCGCATGAAAATACTCTGATCAGTCGGGACAAGACCTACGTCGAACTACACCGCATGCTGGATTGAACCACAGAACCACTTAAAAAGCCCACTCTCATTGAGTAATTTTCACAAAATCAGGTCGATATCCCGACTTCACTCTTGTTCCGCTGACTAAAAACTTCAAACGGCAGAAAGGCAGAGAACTTGCCAAGCAGGTGAGCCAAGAGCCACAAAAAACAGTTTTTTGATAATTCCACGCCGGGTGGGCTTGGGCACCACGCTTCGTTATTTGAAGCGAGTCAGCCGACTCTCCTGCAACAAACCCCATTAAAACTTGGAACGATCTGATGAAAAAATCCTGTCTCTTGCCGCAACCGCACTGCTTGTTCTGTCCACGTCCCACGCGAACGCCGGCTTAAGCGTCTACACCAATGTCACCCAAAAACCTGTCGAGACAATTCGGGATGTCGATTCCGCATCCGAGGCAATGAACATCGAAAAAGTAACCTATCACCTACTGCTCGACATCGGCTGCACTGAGGAGGAAGCTTTCATGCTGCTCTTCTTCGCCAGCGTCACTGAGACAGGTGAATTCCTCGAATTCGTGTACGCTGTACATAAATTTGAATAATCCATCCGAGGCAACTCAGGAGCATGATAGAGATGGACTTACGTTCCTCAACCACCCCCCGAACCTTATCAGCAGGCAGTTTGGTTTTACTGCCAACTAACTTGGCCGCTGGTGGGTAGCGTCACCCATAGGAAGTGTGACTTCTGGGCAGCTTCGCCCAGGAGAATCAAAAGCTTCATGCGCAAGAGATTAAGAACCACTGGTTGCTCTGCCACCCAAGATGGATAAGGTGCTCTGCCACCCAAGATGGCAGGGCCGGTGGTGGCGGACGAGCTGGTCGTCGCCCTAAAGATACGCGGCACCAAGTCAGAACTTGGCAGCACGATCGCTGCCAAGGAACCACGAAATATCGACAAAAAATAGGGCTGGCAGGACTTGAACCCGCGACCTAGGGATTATGAGTCCCCAGCTCTAACCAACTGAGCTACAGCCCCGCGGCCTTCAATTTACGGTGTTTTCGGTTTATGAGCGAGGCGGTGAAATCAGAAAAAGCCGTTACGGGGATATATAAGGGGATATTTCTGCACCCGTGCATCCGATGAGTGAGAGAATCTTGATCGGGTGATTGCCCGAGAAGAACCCACAAAGCGATCCACTTTTGCAGGCACACCCGTCGCAATCTTCAACCCACTTAGCGACACCCCACCGTCCAGATATCTCGGTGTGCTCACACCAACCAGAAGTAAACCCTTTCACTTTACGCTGGCGTGCCTCACTTGACTGACAGACCAACCCGGACAAACGCCAAAGCTTCAGCTTTCCGACCGAGTTGACACGAGGGTCGTTGCAAACCATGTCGCACCACAGTTCACTACCACACGTCAAATCGGTAAGCGTTCTCGCTGAAGGCACTCCAAGCACAACTGCTTGCATCTTCACACAAACCCGGCGATGCCTTGTGGCATTCAATATCCAAAAAGAGCGCACACCAGTTACACCCGCCTTCGACAGGGAGCAAGCACGAAGGCTGCAAGACTCGACAGGAATGCGAAGCCTGATTTCACACCAGCAGTGGTTCGCGAGGAACGCCGAAGTGACGAGAAAATGCGAAATTCAGAATAACCAGAGTATCGGCCAACAAATTCAAGCTGGCTATAAACCAGAGTCAGGTGATCAACAGTGCATCGCTGCCTTGCTTGCAGGTTGATGAAAGCAGCACTGAAATACAGATAATACCTAGACACCGAGGTAGGATTTCCTGTCCAAGATACTCACCGTCGACCGTCGGTCACCAAGTGGATCCAAACCTTTTCAAGATTCACTTGTTCGAACAAATACAGCAGCTACCTCGGCCTCTTCAACCATTTTCGCACTTGTGGTAAAGATTCTTGTCCGCATCCATACTGCAGAGCCGCAAACAAGTTAGACAGGCAATAACTTGTTTCTATCCCTGGGGTTCGTTCCTGCTCAAGACTCACTTGCCAGATCCCTCACTACACCCACGAGTGGACCAGCATTGCTTTAACGCGTAACCCGTTTTAACCAAAACCGCCAATCATCATAGCACCTGAGCCCAACACCGTGGTTGCCAATTCGAACCCACCTTCGCGAACACAGGCGACGGCACCCCACAGACTCCGCATCTGGCATCTGATCAATCTTTTGTCTCTTGATGCTGTCATGGTTGGCCTGACATGGCAACTAATTTTCACGCTCGAATTCCTTGATCGCTTTCCCTACCCGATCGAAAACTTGATCATTGGAATCGCGATATGGCTTGCTTATACAGCTGATCGCATACTTGACTCACGGAACTTAGAAAAAGATTTACCGCATAGCTCAAGACATCAATTTCATCATCAGTTCCAGACGCAAATTGGCTGTTTGTGGATACTCACGTTGGGATTGAATGTGGTTCTCATCGCCAGGTTTACCTCTGCAGCCCAAATCAAATGGGGAGTGTTGTGTTCATTTTTCGTATTTCTATATTTACTCAACTCACAGAAAAACTTTCGTGCAGTGAGAGCAATACCGAAAGAAGCTCAGGCTGGTTTAATTTTTGCATTTGGTGTCAGTCTCGCTTGCTGGTCATCAGCACCTCCAAAAATTGTCTTTTCATTATTTACCGCAACCCTAGTGACTGGAGTGCTGTTTTCAATCAACTGCGCCGCGGTTGCCTACAGGGAACGCCAACTTGATGAAGCTCAAGTCTTCTTTGCGTGGACCTCCAACCGCGTCACGACGCTGACTCCGATTGCATTCGCACTCGCACTTGAATTCACTCTGATCCTTGCGATGCTTTATTTTCAGTTAGTCTCCACATTCATTACTAGCTGCTTACTGAGCAGCACTTCATGTCTGGCAATCGCGATTATTGCAAATCAACGACACAACGAAAATCAAACGCGCAATCGCAACATGCCACTGACCAGAGCTCCCGAAATTCGTGATTTGCTGGCAGACCTGTCACTCATCCTTTCACCCGCCACCCTTGTGGCTTTGCGTTTTTACCACGGCTAACTCACACCATGCGTAATCACACCGGTCATGGCTATGACCAATTAGCAGGTCGTTATCAATTGTTCGAAAATCTGATGTTCGGCTCCCGATTGCACAGGGCCCGCACCGCGTTACTCAGTTCGATTCCTGCATGTCATTCTGCCCTCGTACTGGGTGACGGTGACGGACGACTTCTGGAGGCACTGCTCGCACATCAACCCGAATGTCAGATCACAAGTATTGATCAAAGCCGAAAAATGCTGGAGATACAGCAAGCACGTCTTTCGAATCACCCCCATCGTGACAATGTCACCTGGCAACAACAAGACGCTCGGGAGATCAGGGGATTCAATCATCAATTTGATTTACTGGTATCGGCGTTTTTTCTGGACTGCTTTACAGAGCAGGAACTCGAAAAACACTTACCGCATTGGCTGAATGCGTTGCAACCACATGGTTATTTTTATTTTGTGGACTTTCAAGAACCTGATACAGCGTGGAAACGCGTTCGAGGAAAACTGTACCTGACCGCGATGCACCAGTTTTTTCGTTGGTACACAAATCTGCCAAATCGCAAGCTCGTGGATATAGACGGCGCGTTAAATCAATGTCCTCTTGAGCTGCTCGTGGCACAAAACATGAGCCATGATTTGATCAGCGTTCGGCTCTATCGAATGTTTACTGAGAGAATTGACTCAAACCGAAGGAACAAAGAGAGTCGACTCAATTGATTTCAAAAACGAGAACCGTTTTCTCCACTGAGAACCAAGAATGTAACGATTTTTACCACTCAGCAATGAGCACTGAATACTCTGCAAGCCAAGCAACGAATCATTTATTATTTCTGAAGCGAACAAAGAACATCAGAAAGACACCCAGCAGCAAGCCGATTACGATTACGGCAAAGAAGGTTGCCGGTTGGGGCATTTTTTCGAGACCGCTACGTATCTCCATCCCAAAGACGCTCGTGATGGTGGCTAAGGGGAAAAAGAAAGCAACAAGCATATTGAGTCGATGCGACGAAACAGCCATGCGATCGCTCGCGACTGCTTGCTCTTCTGCACTGCGAGCAATCTTGTAATCGAGCGAATTCTTGGTCCCCGTAGTGAGCAACTCAGCCATCCGTTCGAGCTCGTATGCCTGATCCCGCATATTGATCACCTCACGAGCTTCGGGATGGCGTTTCCGCAACTCCTGAATGACCGAATGCATGTTACGAATGGCACGATGGAGCGGCGACAGTGACTCAAGGATCAAAAAATGATCTTCTGCGGCCTTCGCCTCATCCTCCAATTTCTCCAGTTCACCAATTCGCTGATCGTACTGATCGATGTGCTTCATTATCGATCCTGGGCCTTGCCCAAACTGATCACTGACCCATGTTCCATCTGCCTTTCGCCAGAAAAAACGACCGTGCCTTTCATCCTCATCCGGCATGGGTGGCGCATGCAGCACAAGTAATACGTGATCGTCTTCACACATGATTCGCTGCCGACCCACATGTGTGCCAAGGCGATTGCGAAATTCGTCAGGAACAGCCCAAGTCGCGGGGAGCTCTACGTCTTGGTGATTCTGATTGCTCAATCAATTTTTCCATCAAAAATCATTTTCAAACAAAGATGACAACATCCTACTCGTTTTTCATTGAAGCTTCAGCCAGGAAACGCTCCAAGTCGAGCCGATTTGCTCTGGTGCCTTCCTTGGCGGCGGACTGTTTGTCACCTTTCTTGGCTGACTCAGGCAACAAGAGCATCGAACCCATTAAAAATGCAACAGCGCTGAACAGGGTGAACCACGTCGAAAGCTGCAACCAGCTTTCTGGATCAGCACCAGACACAAGTGAATCTGGCAGGGGAAGGTCTTTTCAGGATGTCGTTAGCTCCGCACCGCAAACGTGCATCGTCGAAACGATGCACTCTGCGAATCATGAACGGCGACGATCCCTGACTTTTCAGAAATTGGTCGCCTTGACCTTTTTTAGACGTCCAAAATTCCGAGTTGTGGAAATTGAGCGAATTGGCAAAGCTGCCCTCTCAAGTCCACGCATCGCTTGAAAAAAAGACTAATGACGAAAACCAGATGCCTCTGCAGAAGACAATGGCGTCGAAACAGGATGCTTTCGGAGGTGATCAAGCGCTTCCATCAGGTCCTTCAGAAGTAAAACTCCCAAATCACGGCTAACACCATGTCTGACGAGTATTCGTTGAATCACAAGATCTTGACGGTCCGCGGGAAGTGAATAAGCAGGTACCTGCCAGCCGCGAGCCCTGAGACGATCGGCCAGATCATAAAGAGTGAAACCTGGATCAACACCCTCTTTCAACTTCCAACAGAGCGCTGGGATTCCCTCGTTGGTTTGGCCGTCATAGATAACCTCAAACAAATCAACTTTGCTCAGTTGTTCAGCCAGAAATTGCGCGGTCGCATAGCAGGCACCGTGGATCTTGCGATAGCCTTCGCGGCCCAGCCTCAAGAAGTTGTAATACTGACAAACAACTTGGCCACCCGGACGTGAAAAATTCAACGCAATGTCACGCATATTGCCGCCAAGATAATTCACCCAGAAAACCAGTTCTTCGGGAAGATCCTCAGTATCACGCCACATGATCCAGCCAACACCGAGAGGTGCGAGTCCGAACTTGTGACCGGAAGCATTGATGGAACGGACACGTGGCAAGCGGAAATCCCATTCCAGATCCGGTGAGCAGAATGGCGCCAGAAATCCCCCACTGGCACCATCAACATGGATCGGAATATCCAAGCCGGTCTCAGCTTCCAGTTTATCCAACGCCTCTGCCACGTCTTTCACCGGCTCGTACTGGCAAGTGAACGTGACTCCCAGGGTTGGCACCACACCAATTGTATTCTCATCACAGCGTTTGAGTACTTCTTCAGGTGTCATCAAAAGTCGATCATTCTCCATTGGAATTTCTCGCAGCTCGATATCCCAATAGCGAGCAAATTTGTGCCAACAAACCTGCACAGGACCGGTGATCAAATTGGGCTTGTCGATTGGTTTACCCGCAGCTTTTCTGGAGGCCTCCCAGCGACGTTTCATCGCCATGCCACCCAGCATCACTGCTTCGCTGGACCCAGTCGTTGAGCAGCCCAGCGCATTTTCTTTGGCAGGCGAATTCCATAAATCACCGAGCATATGAACGCATCTTGCCTCAATCTCAGCAGTTTGCGGATACTCATCCTTGTCGATCATGTTTTTATCGAGGCATTCATCCATGAGCTTATGAACCTCAGGCTCCACCCAAGTCTGACAGAAGGTGGCCAAATTCTGTCTGGAGTTGCCATCCAGCATCAACTCGTCATGGACGATTGAGTACACATTCCTTGGATTTTGTTCCTCGGGCGGAAAACGATATTTTGGAATAGAGATCGCATGATCAACGGAAGCATAAACGTCGTCATCAAGCTGTTCGCGGATCGCATCTTTTTCGTGCAAAGCCATAGTCCTCAATACCTCTATCTATATTTTGAATGACGACGCATGCTGCATTTCAAATGACTAAGCATGGCTAAAATGAGACTGTACCAAGATGGATGGCCAAGAACAGGACGCCACACACTCACAGCAAAAAAAAACTCGTGAATCAAGAAACTTGCAATACTGATGGCGCCGTTGACGGGGCGTTACAGAAGCGGGCTCATTAGTCGCAATGTGTTTTCCAATAATCGATTTGCAAATGATCTTTCCGACCACGATTCGCAATCAACCCTTTCGGAGTCATCAAGATAGCTTTGCTGCAATTCCCGCAATTTCCTGCCAAAACCGGCGTCATACACGAATAAAGCAACTTCATAATTCAGCCATAAACTTCGCATATCGAAGTTAACCGTCCCAAACATTGAGATATGCCCGTCAACGGTAATCGATTTGGTATGCAGCAGCCCGCCGTGATAAAGATACAAATCGATGCCGCTGCTGAGCAAATCTTTATAATAAGAACGGCTGGCGTACCTAGTCATGACCGAATCCACTTTCTGGGGAACAATCACTCTTACCTTCACCCCTCGGGCGGATGCACCCCGCAAGGCTCGCAAGAGGGATTCGTCGGGCACCAGATAGGGTGTGGTCAGAAGCAGTTCTTCACGCGCTCCGTTGATCATGGTGAGGATCATTTGCAGCAGACCGTCATTCGTTTCACCAGGTCCTGAGGGGATCACTTGAATATCAGCGGCCCCTTGCGGGTCCACCAGATGCAAGTGGTGACGACTGACCAACTCAGCAAGAGAATCGTCGCCTTCAAGAGTCCAGTCACCGATCATGGTGGCCGCCAATGGAGACACCACGGATCCTTGAAGCCGAACCATGGCATCAACCCACTCACCCACCCCACGATCCTGCTTGAAGAATTTGGGATCGACGAGATTCATGCTCCCTGTCCATGACACTTCGCTGTCGATCACCACAATTTTCCGATGCAACCGTAGATCAGTGCGTCCCACCAAGGTCCGAAATAATCCAACAGGCAAGGCCGTTCGCAATTCCACACCTGCTGCCCTTAATTCTGCCGGTTGGCTGCCCTTCCACCATGGGCGTGCCCCCACCGCATCGATTAAAAGACAACAGTGAACCCCGCGTTCCTGAGCACGAATCACAGCAGCAAGAACATCATCAGCCAAGCCACCACTGCCCCAAATGTAAAACTCCATCAACACACTTCGATCAGCCTTGTCAATGTCTCGCACAATCTTTCGCAAAATTTCCCCGGTCTCGCCAAACAGTTCGTAAGTGCTGCCACATACTGTCGGACTACCCACCATTTGCCTGCCGAGACGGTCCATGCTCACAGCCAGCTCGCCATGTTTTTCCCAATCGACCTTGAGCAACCCTGCATGCACCGCTTGCTCAATGCCCTCGGAATAATCAGACCGTAGTTGTTTGATACCCTCCTGCCGCGACCAACTGATCCGCCTCTCGCCAATCAACAGATAAATCAACTCACCTAGAATCGGAATCGCATTGATCACCAACAGCCACGCCAAGGCAACTCCTGTACTGGGGCGTTTCATGATCACACGAACACTCAGGATCAATGCAAACACAAAGTGAATACACCACGTCAGCGTGGTTGGATGATAGAGATAGCTGAGCACGAAACCTGTTCCTCGATCTAACAGAGGGTGTCCGCATCCCGCTGCCTGGGTACCCTGACGACTTCAAACAGGCTCACACTCGATGCGGGCACGGGCTAATCCGAACACGTACGTGAGAGCAGTATTTCCAACCGATTTACGAGCGGTTCTGATCAGCCTTCCTCACATACTAACCGACGATACTGCCACTGCGGGACTTGCTGGCTTGCAACCCTATTCTGTTCGCACACAAGGCCTTGCAAACCCATGACAAGAGCATGAACTGTTTCGCATTAAACAGGTTTTGCCTTAGCAGAGACGATCACGACGTTTTTATCTTGCCTCGTCAACCAGAGAAACAGCTGCGTTTTCCCCACACTGAGGGCAACTGACACTGCTTTTCAAATGCACATCCTGTTGCGGGAACGCGATTTCAATCCCAGCTTCTGCAAAACGCCTGTCAATCTCGGTATGGAGTTCAGTAATCGTTTTCAAACGGCTATCAAGATCGGGCACATAGGCCCTCAGAACGAGGTTCAAATAGCTATCAGCAAATTCTTCAAATGTTGCCAGTGGCTTGGGCTCGTCCATGACCACTGGATGATCTTGAGCAACCGATACCAGAATGTGTCTGGCCAGATCGGTGTCAGACCCGTATGCCGCACCCACATTCACGACAATACGGCTAATTGTGCCTGAGAGGGTCCAGTTCAAGAACGTATTCGTGATCAGGGTTTTATTTGGCACGACCAATTCCTGCCGATCCCAATTGGTAATCGTCGTTGCCCTCATCCGAATTCGAGTGACCGTTCCAGTAGTGCCATCCACGGTAACCACATCGCCCACACGAACGGGTCTCTCAAAAAGCAGGATAATGCCACAGACAAAATTCGTTACAACTTCCTGCATTCCAAACCCCAAACCGACGCTCAAAGCAGCAGCAATCCATGCATACTTGCTCCAATCGATTTCAAGCACTCTGGCAAGAGCAGCAAACCCGATGGCCATCAAAGTATAGCGGCACAGAGTCACGATGGCGTACCTTGTGCCTGACTCGACACTCGTGGTCCGCAACACTGCCAGCTCCAGAACCCCTGGCAGATTTTTCACTGCAATGGTCATGACAGCCAGAATCACGATGGTTTGAGTTAGCCCCAACAGAGTCAAACCACCCACAATCTGAACAGCCTCGAGTACTGCAATGAGCGGAATAGTTCCTGACCACAATCCAAAAATGGCAACCACAGTAGCAATGGTATAAAGGAACTGCATCATTCGGCGAGTCTGCTCTCCTATCACCTCCAGATCCAGTTCCTGCTCAAGTTCGGCTTTCTGCACCAACAATTCACCCTCAGACTCGCGAGCATTTACAACAGCCTTACGCTTACGCCAGTTTTCCAATCGCTTCGCCAATGCCAACTGACGTTTCTTGAGCGCGAACCATCGCAATGTCATCCAATAGGCCAATTCACCCAGGCTCATCACCGCCAGCGTGGCGACGAAATTCAAGCTCAGTTCGATCGCTGTAATGAGATATCCCTGCCATGCCAAAACAATGAGTGCCGTTGGAACAGCCACAGTCACGGCAAACAGAATGTATTGGAGTTTGATCCGTCTTCCCTTGCTATTTCTTTCGGCTGATGCTGCCAACAGTCCCTGCGATGACTTGAACATCCGGACCATCAGCAAGATTACCAATACATGCGCCGCAACAAAGAAAAAGCGTCCCACGGTCCCCGAATATTCAGAGGCCTCGCCATACAAAGTGCTGGCCGCCAAAACCTGAGCAGGCACATAGACGATACCGATGCGAAACAACACTTTCCGAAGCAGCCTCAAGGTTGATGGCCTTGCATTAAAGTGCACAATTCCCAGCCCGCATGGACGACTGGCAGCCCCTGCGAACTCCAACACCAATGCAACCCAGACCGCGTTGGACAATCCTGACCCCATCCCACGCAGCCACGCGCTGGGCTCCGCCGCCTGCTGTGTTCCCCAAGCAAGGAACAACAGAACCAATGGAATTGGCAAGGCCAATAGCAGCGTCAATCCAAACGCCTGCCATGTCAACACATAGCGATCGGTAGAGACACGTTTGGTAGCTACACCCACTCGCGTCAGAGCCGTAATGATCCAAGGGCGAGTGACGCACAAGCCAATCACCGCGAACAACAAGAACAGACACTGCACCGGACTAAGCACAAATAGAGTGAACAGGTTATTCGCAAATTCCTTCCAATGTTCAGTATTGAAAAGCCAAGACATCCCCTCTGGTATATCGCGAACCGTCGCCAGGTTCACAGGTAACGCGCTGCGAATCCAGAACAATTGCTCCGTGATGTAGGCTCTGACCTCATCGACACGTTGGAGAAAAAGTTCGTTAGACACCCCTAAGGCAGAAAGACTGGGTAACAGATCCGTGTATTCCTTATTCAGCTTCTGAAGTAATTCGAGCCGCGCTTCAAGAAGCGGTATCGCGGCTGGCAGGACATCCGCTGGATACTGCTTTTCGCGTTCCAGATGCGCACGTATTTTCCGTTCCACGACCAAGTTACTGATGCGAATATCATCTAATTTTGGCAAGGCACCAAAATCGATCGTCTTGTCGTCGGCCGGGTTTAATAGTTGCGTCTGAAGGTCGAAGAGCACCTGAGCCATTGCCCTTCCACCCCCTCGCATCTCGACTTGTGTTTGCAGGTGCGAGTACTCCTGTTCCAAGTAATCAAGACGCTGTTTTGCCGCCGTTTCCGCGGCAGAAATACTCTTCGACAGTGCAACAGCATCGGTGTACTCTTTCAGCAGTGTCCCGACTTCGTCGATCAGACTTCCCAAGCTGCCATTTTCCGCATCGGATCGAGCTTCTTGTAGAACCGCACCAATGCTGGTCGTCAGTTCGATGGACTCCTGACTTTTGTTCTCGGACCACCGCTTCTGCAACTGAGCAACCAGAATTTCCTCGTCAGAAATTTTTCGTTTGAAAAAACGCTGCTTTGCGATTGCCAATTGCTCGCGTTCATCCTGACTGGCTTTTTCTGCTTCAAGCATTTGGTTCTCGGCGATCAGCAACGCCTGAACAGACTTCAGAAGGTTACGATCTGCAATCCGCTTCGGAGACGCTGCATCTTCGACCAATGCCGGGCTGGCGAGCTCAGCTCGAGATTCGCCCAGTTCAGTCTTGAGATTTGCAACACGAACCGTAATTTCATCCCTTCTGGCCTGCACTCGCACCAACTCAGCCACAGCCTTTGACAGCTGGTCGCGATGCTCTGACAATTCTTCCTGTCGCTTGGAAATTGTCTTTTGAAGATCCTTCGCATCGATTTGAGCGTCGACTGCTGCTACAGCTTCGGGCGTAAGCAACTCTTCATATCGTCGTGTGAGATCGATCGTCTCCGGAGGTGCTGAAATGATCGCATTGCGGTAATCTGCTTCTTGCTTCCTCGCAACCTCGGCCTGTTTCAGTTTCTCAATTGCCTGCCGATAGATGGGACGCAGGACTTCTTTAACCGCGTCCTCAATTCCGGTGCTTGATTCGATCGAAGCCCAGTCTTTCTCAATCGCGTCCCGCGTCAAATCACTGAATTGGTTCGCGTCGGTAGAACCGTCTGCATTCGAAGACGATGAAATGGCCGGCGGAACTTGCTGAGCAGGACCCGGCTGAGTGGGAGTCGACGACGTGGCTACCGGTTGCGCGGAAGCTGCTGTTCCTTGACTCTGAGTGCCAATCGATGGCTCAACCGGATTCACAACGGCAGGTGAAAATTGATTAGTGGGAAGGACCGGCGTGACTTGCGATCCTTGCTGCACAACAACTTGGCCAGAGCCTACGAGGTCTGGCAGCACAAACGCACCCAGAAACACGAACCAGCCCAACCTACCGCCCACGTGAAGTGAACGGCGAAGATTTTCCCTGTCAAACTTCAACATCAAGTCCCCCGTCTCCATTCGACTTGCAGCCTGGCTCAGAGCACAAGCTTTCCTGCAACGCAATCATCAATCGACAACCGCAAACTCTCTTATCCAATATTCCACCACTTTGATCAAGAAGCATTTTCCTGATTGCGGGGAAGCTTCTTAATAGCGAAGGAGAGCATGATCCAAGTCCATCCGTTGAAGAGCAACTCCAGCCCCACAAACAGGCCGATGATCCAGAGGACACCGTTTCCTCCTTCGGGTAGGTGCCGAAATGCTCGGAAAACAATCAAACCGAGCATGAGTGTGACAACACCATTGACCAAGCCCCAGCCCCACTGCGGGTACTTTTCGACCAATGCCATGACAATGCGAAAACCGCCACCAACGACAAATAACCCAGCCAGCATGAGCGTGAATAATGCCAGCGTTTCAACTGGCATCTCGGTGATCATGAATCCAGCGACAACATAAACCAAGCCACCCAGAATGTGGACAAAAAACGCACTCCACTTGCCCGCCCAAAAGGCGCTGATCAGCGTCGTTACACCGCAGATGATCAGAATGGCACCGATCAGGATAACAACGCCTACTGAAGTAAAAAGTGGATAGGTAATCGAGAAAATTCCGGCCATCACGAGCAAGATACCGGTGATCAGGAAGCACCACCACTCTCCGCTTAGATGGCTCAGTTCGTGCTTTTGGAACTCTTCCAGAGAGGCTCTGGGATGGTTCGTCTCAACGTTACTCATAATGTTTTCCTGGTACCAACCGATTTCTTAACACAGCAGAACAACGAACCTCAGGTTCACTTTATAATCAAAGTCAGCGTCAGACCTGCCATCAATCATGATTTATTTGCAGGGAATCACCACTGAGGTGGCAGATGCGTGAGCGGAGGCGAAAATTGACCTTCACCGCCATGTCAAATGATCTACTCCCTGACGATCCAAATTTCGCAGCCTACAGTGCTCTTTCAGATGGCAATGGTGATCTCAAGACTGCCTAACGGCTCCCGCAAACACAATAAAAGCTATTACGGGGCCAGCGATCTTAGTTGTGATTTACAAGAGTTTGGCTGCAGAAGATGCTGTCGTGAAGTTGCAATCGTGGCGACCCTCTCACAGCCTTGGTAACGCACTCCCACAAAATCACTCCACCAGATCAAATGGGCATTGGCTGATTTAAGTGGATATTGAATACCAACATGAACGCCTTGAGTGTCGCTTAAGCGGTCACCAAGGAAAGCTGTTCATTCTAGTAGTTGGATACCAAGCTGCAGCTCACACTCACTGGTTTTGCACTCCAGTAGGCCGCGAGTTCTTTTCGCAATTGCGATCGTGCTCGGCTGATACGACTACGAACGGTACCCATCGTCAAATGCAAAGCTTCAGCGATTCTCCGATAGTCAAAACCTTCGAATTCTCGTAATCGTAGAATTTCACGGTGGTGCGCATCTAACCGTTGCATGGCAAGATTGACAGCATGACAATCCTCCGTTCGCTCGAGGCACGCCAGAGGCCCCTCCACAGCGTCAATACACGAAGACCTTCCCACGGGCTGACACGTTTCGTAAGTCTCATCCAAAGAACTAACACGGTGACGATTCCTCATGTAGTAACGACGGGAGTTGAGTGCGATTCGATACAACCAAGTATAAAAACTACTGTCACTTCGAAACGCATGAAGACTATTGAAAGCACGGACGAATGCGTCCTGAACGATGTCGTCAGCGATGCCGGAGCATGCCACCTTGGTTCGAATTGCAGATATCAGTCGTCCTTGATATCGATCCACCAACTTGGTGTAAGAAGCCTGATCACCAGCCAAGGCCTTGGCAATCAAATGAGAATCACTGTCGTTTCCATCAACAGAACTCACCGTAGAAATTTGAATTTGCATTTGCATTTGAGACCTGAACCATGAATCGTATTACAGCCAGTGCTATAAATTCATTGATTGATGTTGGCTGTCATTCAGGTACGCGGGAGCGCGCAAGAGGGTCCGCAAGAATTTCCAGATAAGTTCCCGGTTTTTTTGCTGATTACCGAATAAAACCCATCAGACTCTTGCTTCACAGGAACACCTGCCTGTGAAACAAGAGCCAATAAAACGGGTGCTGACGAATATTGTTCAACGACCAAGTCGTGGCTCATCGCGGGTTACCTGTATTAAATGGTTACCCAGCTCTCTTCACTCAAGCACGTCTAGCTCTTGATTTGTTCATCACAGATGCACAGGGATAAAGCGTTTTATCTCAGTGAGTTTCGGCTCTGGCACGGGATTGATCCATGGAATGGCATCACCGCGTTGGTGAATCTCCGCGACGGTACGTTTGAAGATCGGCACAATTTTTCCCAGCATTTCGCGTTCAGTACTGGCCACGGCCTCAATCCCCGCAAGATTGGCTACGCGCCCGTGATAAACTCCATCTTGAACTGCCAGATGTACGATACAGGGAAAAGCAGGGACATCCACCTGAGCCATGGGTGGATTTGGACTTTGTGATTCTGCCGACGATGAACGCGCAGACTTTGATTTTTCCTGTGACATGACTTCCTTTCTTCTGGATCTTCTAGAACACAACCTGTTGTGGCACGAGCCCCCAATTCCTGATTCGCAATCACACGTGGATCATTCATTTCCGGGAAAGACCACTTACCAACTGATGTATACCGTCCATGATTCGTGACTCGACTGAAGTGTCAAATCGCCCGGGAAAAGTAGTGTAGCGCATTGCATCACCAGCTTCGTAGCCTCCTTCTTGTAAAATCCTTTCACTTGGAAGATAGCCAAACACGTCATTGCAGTAACCGGCTGTCCATACCGCAATTTTCCCTTTTTTGGACAATTCCTGCTTGCACCTCAGTGAATAATCGACCACTGCCTCACCGCAGATACCAACCAGTATCAGATCATCTCCAAATCTTGCAACCTGCAATGGGAAACGGTCAAACTCAGTTTTGATCCGGCCATGTGCATCCAGTTCATCCAGCAACCCACGAGCATGAATACGCATGTATTTGTTACCCGTCTGCATCTGTTGTTCGAGATCTTTCCGTGATGGTGGTTCGGCAAACCGCAGTGTCACATTTTTAAATGCTACCTGAAGTGGGCCTCTTAATTCAGTCTGTGTTTTTGTCAGTAACGCCGTCTCAACACCATTGGCCAACGCACGACCATGTTGCTTCGCCAGATCAAGCGTTCGACGAGGATACGGATTCTGATCCCCGGAACAACCATTCATGAACATCGCGATACATCCAGGATGAGCTTCCTGGACAAATTGCTGCGCAAAGCCTGGGTAGTCACCACAAAGTTGCTGAAAGCTGAGCGTGGTCGCGTGACATGCATAGCCAAATAAGATTGCTTTTGTATCGCCTGATGCTGTTTCCATTCGGAGCACAGGAACCTGATGATCGGTAGAGCCGTCCGGATTCGGGCTATTGATGAAGCCTTTCTGGGTAGGTAGCCGGCGATTCATGGCAAACCCTGCCCGTGCATGACTGTAGAACAAGCGAGCTGGTTCTATCTGATCAACAACCTTGCCGACCAGAATGGCGATCCGCTGTGCAACCCAACGCACATACTTACGTGATAACGCGGCATAACGGGCATCGATTCCGAGACGAAGTATGCGTTCACTGCGTAATTCCGGACCACAATGAGTGTGTGATGCATTGAGCAGCAAACTTTTTCGCTCCACGCCGTACGGCCGAACCTGCGTTTCTACGGCGGTTCGCAACTCTTTGGTAATCCCAAGCAGATCAGTCGTTACAAGCACGAGCCGGTGGCCATTCAGATTTTCTACCACCAGAACTTTGGCAAACAGATCGTGTATTTTTCCATCAGCGGGTTCATCACGAGCAGCATATCCACCCATCCACAACGGTTCCTCGGGTGTGATCGCGACCGCACCCACAGCAGCACGCCAACAACAGGATTCGTCAGCGTTCACTGTGTTCGGCACGAACACCACGACAAAAGACAGCGACAGTGCTATCGCTAATCCAAGTTCAAGTCGCATGAATCACCTCAAACAGTGCCGGAACCTTCGGACAAAAAGCACACAGAAATTGAAAAGTCAGCCTGCCTACTATCCAATGTTAAACTGTCTACTCCAGCGATGCTTCCCTATTCAACAGCGAGAGAGCCTGATTGAAGGTGTCGCTGGGCCGCATCGCCTCAGCGGCCTTCGCTGTGTCAGGCTGGTAGTATCCACCAATATCAACTGCTGAACCCTGAGCAGCATTGAGTTCTTGCACGATTGTAGATTCCGCATCACTGAGTGCTGTTGCGAGTGGAGCAAAACGCTGTTGAAGATCGATATCTTCAGTTTGTGCAGCGAGTGCTTGTGCCCAATAGAGAGCGAGGTAGAAATGGCTTCCACGATTATCCAGCTCGTTTACCTTCCGACTTGGTGATCGATCATTATCAAGCAATTGCCCCGTCGCCTGATCAAGAGTTTTGGCTAGAACCAAGGTGCCTTGGTGGCTGGTTTTATTGCCGAGATCCTCTAATGAAACAGCAAGTGCCAGAAACTCGCCTAGAGAATCCCACCGCAAATGTCCTTCCTCCACAAACTGTTGAACGTGCTTTGGTGCCGAACCACCCGCACCTGTTTCGAACAACCCACCACCCGCCAATAGGGGCACGATCGACAACATTTTTGCACTGGTACCCAGTTCCAGAATTGGAAACAGGTCAGTCAAATAATCTCGCAGCACGTTGCCTGTCACGGAAATGGTATCCAGTCCACCCTTCGCCCTTTGACAGGCATGAGTCGCTGCATCGACTGGAGACATGACACTGATTTCAAGTCCCGCAACATCATGTTTTGGCAAATACTCTTCAACTTTTTGAATCAAATTCGCATCGTGTGCCCTTTGCGCATTCAGCCAGAAGACTGCAGCAGCTCCCGTGGCCCGCGCTCTTGAAACAGCGAGACGAATCCAGTCCTGAATCGGTTCATCTTTTGTCTGACACATGCGCCAGATATCACCTTGCTGCACAGCATGCTCCATCAACACCTCTCCATCGGCATCCAGCACACGAACAACTCCAGCATCAGTAATTTCGAACGTCTTATCGTGCGATCCGTATTCTTCTGCCTTCTGAGCCATCAATCCAACGTTCGAAACACTTCCCATCGTGGTCACATCGAAAGCACCATGCTGTTTGCAGAAGTCGATTGTTGCCTGATAGATACCCGCATAGCAACGGTCCGGAATGATCGCCTTGGTATCGTGCAACTTTCCATCCGGCCCCCACATTTTCCCCGAGGCACGAATTGCTGCTGGCATTGAGGCATCGATGATAATATCGCTGGGTACATGCAGGTTTGTGATTCCTTTATCCGAATCCACCATGGCCAAAGCAGGACGCTTGGCGTAAACGGCATCGATGTCTGCCTGGATGGTCTGCTGTTGCTCATCCGGCAGTGCGTCGATTTTACTGTAGACATCTCCCAAACCATTACAGGCTTCGATACCCAATTGCTGGAAAACGGAGGCATGCTTGTCAAACACTTCCTCGTAATAAACATTAACGGCGTGCCCGAAGATAATCGGGTCAGACACCTTCATCATCGTTGCTTTCAGATGCAGAGACAACAAAATGTCCTGCTGCTCAGCATCATCAATTTCCTTGGCAAGAAATTCCCGCAATGCACTTCGACTCATCACAGACGCGTCAATGATCTCTTTGGCCTGCAAGGAAAGATCACTCTTAAGTACGGTTTTTGTTCCATCCGCTGCTTCGAGCTCGATGCTGACAACCCCCGCTTGTGCCATCACTTGAGATTGTTCACTGCCAAAGAAATCGCCTTCCTGCATATGAGCTACATGTGATTTGGAATCCACGGACCAAGCGCCCATCGAATGTGGGTGGCTGCGGGCATACTCCTTGACTGGTCCGGCAACGCGTCGATCGGAATTACCTTCGCGCAAAACAGGGTTCACGGCACTGCCAAGAATTTTGGCATAGCGGGATCGAATTTCTTTTTCCTGATCACTCTCTGGTTCTTCCGGAAAATCAGGGACACTGAATCCATGATTCTGCAATTCCTCAATTACAGCAACCAGTTGAGGGATTGATGCGCTGATGTTTGGCA
>NZHC01000003.1 GCA_002689655.1 Rhodopirellula sp.
CGACACCAGGGGTGACGTTGAGCACTTCATAGGAAGCACAGCGTCCCCCACCAATTCTTGGCAGCAGTGTTTGGGCCACAACGCCAATCAACGTACTTGCCAATTGGGTTCGGATCTGGTCCTGCAGGTTGCCGGGAAATGCATCAATGATTCGATTGACCGTGCCCTGTGCACTGTTGGTGTGAAGTGTGCCGAACACAATGTGTCCCGTCTCAGCGGCACTAATGGCAGCTTCGATTGTTTCCAGGTCGCGAAGTTCGCCCACGAGAATCACATCGGGGTCCTGTCGCAACGCGCGGCGGATCGCCTCAGAGAAACTGGGCACGTCAACACCCACTTCTCGTTGGTTGATCGTGCTCTCGATATGATCGTGGTAAAACTCTATCGGGTCTTCGATGGTGATGATGTGGTGGTCGAGAGTCTCGTTAAGCAAGTTGATAAGGCTTGCCAATGTGGTGCTCTTCCCGGAACCTGTCGGACCTGTGACAAGAAACAGACCACGAGGACGGTGGACCATCTTGACCACCGCCTCGGGAAGCCCAAGCTGTTCAGGAGTCAGTTTGTCGTTGGGAATCTGACGGAGCACCATCGAAATGAAACCGCGCTGCTTGAACACCGAGACGCGGAATCGGGCAGCGTCGCCAAAGGCAAAGCCAAAGTCAGTACTTCCGCTCTCCTGCAGTTCACGCTGGCAACGCTCGGGGGTGATGCTCTTCATCAACGCCACGGCGTCCTCCCCTTCAAGCGTCTTGGTTTCCAGTTTTCGCATCCGACCGTGCAGACGAAATACAGGAGGTTGCCCCACCACAATGTGAATGTCACTCACACCTTGCTTGATGGCTGCTTGAAGCAGTTTGTCGATCAGAACGGTAGCCAAGAGTCGCTCCCCAGAGCACCTTGCAGAGACACAACGGACACGCGGCATGCGCTTGGTGGGTCATCCGCCAGAAATGCAATGTCGTTTAAATGGAATAGGATTTTGAAATTTGATCGAGATCAATGCAGGGTCTGTTGGGAAAAGGCTTTTCGCAGACCGCCATGCTCAAAGGGGGTTGGATCTCGTATCTCGCCCGCTTCGATCACTCCATTATTGCCAGCTTCTCCCAAAAAACCAAAAAAGTCGCCCAGATTATAAAGGTTTCAGTCGCGATTGATGCCTGTGGGAAATCTGAATTCCCGCTACCGTTGTGATTCCAATGCCCCCCCGCAGGCTACGTTTTTCACCCCGGCTGAGTGCATGGGATGCCAAGCCCCAGTGGGTTCGCCAGAAGGCCACAGCAACGCAAAAGCCAGCTTTTTCCGGTCGTGCGAAAGGCATGATGCAATGCGGCTTACAGCGAATCCAGATCGGCAACGATGTGCTCGAAGGCCAGTTTCTCCTGCTCGGTTTTCTTCGCCACGCGATAGACCTCCTCAAAGGTCGTAATGCCGCGAATGACCTTCAACATTCCATCGGTGTAAAGTGTTGACATGCCATTACTTATCGCCTCTTCGCGAACGTTCTGGGTGGTTGTGCCTTTGAACATCAATTCTCGCAGCTTGTTGTTCACCAGCATGAGTTCGTAAATGCCGATGCGGCCCCGGTATCCGGTTCGCCCACAGTAGGCGCAGCCCTTGCCTCGTGAGAACTCAGCCTGCTTCACCATCTCGGGTGGTAGGCCTGATTCCTCGACAGTGCTGTCGGGGGGTGTGTATCGCACTTTGCAGCGCGGGCAGATCGTCCTGACGAGTCGCTGGGCAAGCACTGCGATCACGCTACTTGCTACCATGTAGGATGGTACACCGATGTCCACCATTCGTGATATGGCACTGGGCGCATCGTTCGTGTGCAGTGTACTAAAAACCAAGTGTCCAGTCAGTGAGGCCTGGATTCCCATCGACGCGGTCTCGTGATCTCGCATTTCACCAACGAGGATGATGTTCGGAGCCTGTCGCAACATCGCGCGAATGATCAATGCAAAGTCGAGTCCAATCTTGTGCCGAACCTCGACCTGATTGATGCCCGGAAGGTAGTACTCGACCGGATCCTCAGCAGTGATCACTTTTCGGTCAGGACGGTTCAGTGCGTTGAGGGCGGCGTACAAGGTGGTTGTTTTGCCGGATCCCGTTGGGCCGGTGACGAGAATAATGCCGTTGGGCCGACGGATCAGGGAGTTGAAGTTTCGGAAGTCTCTTTCCGAGAGTCCGAGCTGGCGTACACCCACCTTGATATTGTCTTTATCCAGCAGACGCATCACGCAGGATTGACCGTGGTTGGTCGGAATAATGCTAACTCGAAGGTCGAGTTGCTTGTCCCCAACAGTGATTTTGATCCTTCCGTCGGTCGGACGCCGCTTCTCAGAGATATCGATTTTTGACAGGATTTTGATCCTGGCGATGATCGCTGAAAGCATTCTTCGCGGGGCATTTTCACGTTCAACGCAAACACCATCGATTCGGTATCGAATCCGCACACGATCCTCGAAAGGTTCGACGTGAATGTCGCTGGCTCGCAACTGGACCGCTTCCTGGATCATCAGGTTCACCAACCGGATCACCGGCGCGGAACTGTCATCGACGTCTTCCTCGGCCTGCTCACTATCGGCGTCTGTTTCGGTGAAGTCGATTGCCGTGTCGGTGAATTCCTGCAGCATCGAGTCAGCAGACTCACCCTCGACCTGTCCGTAATAACGATTGATGGCACCGATGATCGCCCCTTTCGAGGCGAGTGCTGTTTCGATCTTTCGATTCAGAATGAAACGCAGTTTTTCAATGGTTTCGAGGTCAAATGGGTCCGCGATCAGAATTCGCAGGGCGCCGTCCTCTTCGCTGAAAGGGAGAACGGTGTTCTCGCGAGCGACGGACTCGGGCACCAATTCGACCACCTCATCACTGATTTGGGCGGATCTGAGATCGACATAGGGGATTTTGTGATGTTTTGCTAATGCTTCAGCCACCTCTTCAGCGGTGGCATATTCCATTTGCACCAGGACATCACCAACATCCGCATTGGTCGTCTTGGCAACCTCTTCAGCCTCTGTCAGTTGGTCGAGGCTAATCACGCCCTTCTTGAGCAGTAAGTCGGTAAAGTCCTGAACCACTCGGCTCATAACGGCGTTCCTGGAAGCATGCGGATGAGAGAATAGTGCGAGCATCGAACCACGCTGGTGCTACGCCTATTTTCTCCTAGGATACCAAACAGGCCGGTGATTCGCATTACAAATTAAGCATTCTGTGCTTTCATCGCACGCGAAAAAGTGAGCGGATGTATTAGGGTTGTCGGTAATACCAGCCATCCACCTTGGGTCTGATCGGGAGATTTTGCTCCGCTCGCCATCCTCATTGTGAATTTGGGGCGAGCAGACGGAGCAACTCCGATCACCCTGCAATCGCCCGTTTCCCGCGGTGCCCGAGCCACGCATCGGCTGCAGGCTCAATGGTTGCAGGCTCAATAATGACGCACTCCGCTACTAGGTGCTCAACACGGCGTGAGTGCAGCATTCAGAGTCTCGGCTGCGACGCTGACCGGGTGGGAGAAGGAATGTTCCTTGAGACAGACCCGTGGTTGAGGGCGGAGTCGCGATATAGCAGGAGCTGTAAACTAAACCCTTTTTCTCGTGTTTTCCCAGTTTGGGTCAGGTTTTGGGTGAGGTTTTGGGTGAGGTTTACAGTCCAGTACGAACGACTCCAACAGCGACTCCCATCACCTTGGCCTCGCGCACATAAATCGGGGCCATTGAGTCATTTGCAGGTTGCAAGCGGATCCGATCACCCTCGGGGTGCCAGAACTTGAGCGTCGCTTCGCCCTCGGGCGTTTGGGCGACAACCATATCGCCAGCGGCAGCCGTTTCTTGCTTCTGAATCACGACATAATCGCCATCGGCGATGTGGGCGTTGATCATTGAGTCGCCTGAGACTCGAAGAATGAATCGGTCATCCTTGAACAGCATCTCGCTGAAATCAATTCGCTCATTCTGCTCAAATGCAAGTGTGGTAGGGCCGGCTGCCACCATGCCTGCCATCGGCAGAGCGTGGCCACTGCGATCGGCTGCCTGGGTCAATTCAATTGCCCGGGACTTGTTCGGGCTACGCGTGATCAGGCCCTTTCTTTCGAGTGCACGAAGGTGGCACATCACCCCGTTTGGGCTCTTAATCCCAAAGTGTTCGCCGATTTCACGTACTGTGGGACCGTAGCCGCGTTGCACGATGAGATTACGAATCATGTTGTAGACATTTTGCTGTCTTTCGGTGAGCTGCTTGGCCATGCTGGGGCATCTTTCTCATTCAGGGGGGGTGCGGCCTTCTCTCGGAGGGGTAATTTAGTATACCTCGTACTAAACGTGTGTCCATGCCAATTATGGGGGGATCTATAGGAGCCCGTTAAAATGGCAAAGCCCCCAGGCTCCCACCGGAAAGCACCACCACGCGAACCAGTGAAGTCGATCCTTTTTGCTCCAGCCAATTAGCCATGTGAGGGCAACGAGGCCGACCAAAAAGGACACCCATGCGCCAATCGCGAGTTCTGGGATCGAAAACTCAAGCGTTTCACCTGCACTCAATTGTTGCCAAAGATCATTCAGGGCAAGCAGGCTTGCCCCGAGGATGGCGGGAATGGCAAGCAAGAATGAGAAGGTGACCGAGTCCTCGTTTTTGAGCCCAAGGAGTCTTCCACCCAGGATGGTCGAGCCACTGCGACTGACCCCGGGCAGGATCGCGAATGCTTGAAAGCAGCCGATCATCACGGCAGCCCGCCAATTCAGCTCGGTGTAGCCACCGTCCCGCTGGGAAAGTCGCCCCAATGCCAGCAGCATGCACCCCGTCACCAGCAGCATGCCGGCAGCTAAACTCGGATTCATTAACAACGCAGAGAATTGGCTCTTGAGGGTCAGCCCTACGATTGCAGCGGGTACCGTTCCAATCACCAGCAATGGCAATACTCGACGATCGCTTGTCAGGAGGGCGAGAATTCGTTTCCAGAACACGACCAGAATCGAGCCAAGGGTGCCCGCGTGCAGAATGATCTCCAAGGTAGGAGATTCGCTCAGTTCGCTTACGGATGAACGGAGTTCTTCCAGGAGTGCCCCGATCATGATGAGGTGCCCCGAAGAGCTGATGGGCAGGAATTCAGCAATTCCCTGGACAACGGCAAGAATTAGAATTTTATACACGAACGTCGTTGATCCAATTTCAGGCTTCGACCAAGGTGGAATCGGAGTCAGCCACAGTGATTTGCATTTTCGAAACCAGTTAACAAGACAGACTAATTAAACTTGAACTGAGTGGAGGCTCTCGTCTTGGAAATTGTTTTCAGCTTCAATGCGACCGAGCAGCAAAACAAATTTGGATTTGACCGTCGGCTGAGAAGGTTGGGGACCACAGTACTGGTCCGTTTACTGGTCCATTTTGACTTTGCGATTTTGACTTTGCGATGCTTTTCGACGGATCGTTCCCATTTTAACTTGGATGCAATGTGATGCGACAGCAATATGACTCGTAAGGTAATCACAAACTTGAAAGTTTTCCGAAGCATGAAAAAACCGTCCAAATGCATCAGGTGCGCATTGAAGGAAGAAAAGGAATGAATCGCAGTGATGCTGATTCCGAACCAGCAGGCGAGAATAAGAGCTCGTGTGTGGGTCCTGCTGCACATGATGACCATTCTGGGGGTGACCATTCTGGGGGTGACTGTTCTGGGGGTGAGGTTTCTGGGGGTGAGGGTTTCGCTCGCGATCTGATTAACGGTCTGCGAGGTTGTTGCATGGGCGCTGCGGATGCGGTGCCTGGGGTCAGTGGCGGAACCATTGCCTTGATCATGGGGCATTATCCGCGTTTGATCGCTGCGATCAGTCACTTTGATATGTCACTGTTGGGCATGCTCCGCAAGCGTCAGATAGCACGTGCCTACAAGCACGTGGATGGTCGTTTTCTTATCATGCTGGCTGTGGGAATTGTGATTGGCTTGCTCACGTTTCTGCGTCTGATGGATTGGTTGCTTGACAATCGTTTGCCCGAGACTTTGTCGGTGTTTTTGGGGTTATTGCTGGCGAGCGTGTGGATTGTCCAAGCTCACGTCGATCGCTGGACCGTGACTCGATTTCTTTGGTTTCTTGGTGGTACAGCAGTTGCCGTGCTCATTTCTCGTTTGCCTGCGGGTGAAGGTAATGGCAGTTTGCTTTTTCTTTTTGGTACTGCAGCAATTGCAATCTGCGCAATGATTTTGCCAGGTATCAGTGGCGCGCTCATTCTGGTCATGTTTGGCTCCTACCACATGGTTACTGGTCTGATCAAAGATTTCTTGAAGTTGAACATTACATTGAACGGTTTCTGGCAACTGGTCGCGTTTGGAAGCGGTTGTGTGTTCGGATTGCTTGCCTTCTCACGATTTTTGAATTGGTTGTTGCAGCATTTCCGAAGCACAACGATGGCAACCTTAATGGGGCTGATGGTCGGCAGTGTTGTGAAGCTTTGGCCGCTCCAGCGTCCAACGGCTGAAACCGCCAGCCTTGATCTTAAAAATCGATCGATGGAGTACCTGTTTCCCAGTCAATGGAACGGCAATTTATGGCTGTTGTTGTTGTTGGCGGTGGGGGCGTTCGCCCTCGTGCTGGCGATTGAATGGTATGGCAAGAGACGCGCTGAACAACTGACCGAATGCTAGGTTCTGATCATGGTTTTTAGCAACTTGAATGCTGTTGGCGTCAGTTCCCTCAGGGCCGCCGGCAGATTTGCCCGCAAAGAAAAAGTACTTCAGCATTTCGTCTGAGTACTGAAGTACGGACCCCGTGCATCGATGTTTTGTTTTGAGGTTGCAGTAAAGGATGTTTTGAAAAAGGCCATCCACTGCAAGTCGATGTTGTCCCGGCAAGCCGAATTGCGTAGCCCGTTTACTTGCTTGCCAAGTCTTTGTCTTCGTTTGCGGCAAAAGGATTGAGACGAATGGATCCCACAGTATTCGCTTGAACCTCTTCTTCCGGAGTGATCAGCTCAGGGCCGACGGTTTTACCCGGCTGCTCCAAACAAGGGTTGCATCTCATGCCGCCACGTGGCGTGGGCCCGGGAGTTGGAACCCGAGGCTGTTGAAACTGGACGCGGAGCCGGCTCCGATAGTTTTCTCCTCCTGCAACCATGGGTGGTGATGCAAAGGGACTGATACCGTAGGGGCGAGCGTGTCGAACGCCGTAGTAAACTGGTGGATTGAGAGCGAAATACGGCGGCGTTCTCAGAGAAGTACCGTAGCTGGCACCATAGGGCTGGTAGAATCCGAACGGCAGGAAGCCATACTGCCCCGGATTCTGTGCCACCACGTTGCTGGGTACACATACAAAAGTCAGCGCCAATAGGCAGCAGGGAGCCAAGAACCGCTTCATCGGAATACCTCTGTCGGACACGTTTAACAGGAATATGCATCGTGTGATGCGTGACGTCATGTTCCGCATTCCAATGTCCTCCATGCACTTGGATGAACCACGCGAGAGAAGGTTTGGAAAACGCCCCGTAACTCCCACTACACCTTTACAAAAGCTAGTTAGTCCCACTGACTCGTTCAACCATTAAAATAAAACAATGGCCTGCTTTCCTCATAACCGCTGCGACCAGCCAACTTGGAATACGCGAAGTTGAACATAGCCTGCATTATTCATTCTCTTGATGGCGGCGGAGCCGAACGCGTGATGTCTGCTTTGGCATCGCGTTTGTCGCAGCGTGCCCATGAGGTGACGTTGGTGACCTTGGGTGACGGTCAGGGAGATCGCCACGAGGTAGACGCGTCGGTTCAGCGTCGCCGTTTGAATTTGTTGTTTCAGCAGAAAAGTTGGTTGGGCAAGGTCTCTGGTAACAGGCGTCGGGTCGTCGAGTTGCGAAATACGTTGTCGGAAATTTCACCCGATGTGGTTCTTTCCTTTTGCGATCGCACCAACGTTCTGGCCGGGTTTGCCTGTCCCAAAGGGGTGCCCTTGGTCCTCAGTGAACGCAGCGATCCTTCCCAGCAACATCTTGGGCGAACTTGGGAATGGCTGCGCGATCGATCCTACCGGCGTGCTCAGCACCTGATTGCTCTGTCCGACACTGCGGCTGAGCATCTGAGTCGGCGATTCTCTGTTCCGTTGAGCGTGATTCCATCTGCAGTCGACATGCCGCCCGTTCGATCCGATCGAGCGATCGCGGAAGTAAATCAGCTCGTGATCGGCATTGGCAGGCTGGAACCTGAAAAAGGTTTTGATCGACTGATTCGCGCTTTTGCACAAGCTGACTATGAATCATCGAACTGGCGTTTGAGAATTCTTGGTGAAGGCTCCTGTCGAGAAGCACTGCAAGAATTGGTTCAGCAACTGGGATTACAAGACCGTGTTGATTTACCTGGTTGGGTGCGGCCTGTTTGGAATGAGCTAGCCGCCGCCACGATGTTTGTTTTACCAAGCCGTTATGAGGGATTCCCTTCGGCACTGCTTGAGGCAATGGTGGTCGGGGTTCCTTCAATCGCCGTTGACTGTGAGAGTGGCCCAAGGGCGATTCTCGCCGAGCGGCAAGGGAGGATTTCATTGGCGACTCACACTGATCGTGGAGGGCTGCAAGTTGCTCCCACTGAGTTCGGGCAGGAACCTCTGCCCGGTGGGCTGCTGGTGCCGAACGACACCGCATCCATGTCTGATGCCATGCGGGCGTTCATGGCGGATTCGCCAACACGAGAACGAACGGGCCGACAGGGCATCAAAGTGGCTGAGGGTTTCAGTTGGCAGAAATTGGTCGCTCGCTACGAAGCTGTCCTAGAGAAGGCGGTGGAAAGCTCACGCTGATTCGCCGCCGTCCGGTTTCCGTCAGTTTACTGCAGCTTGATCGAATCTCCCACGCGTGAGGCGAGCGGTGGGCGCCGCTGCGGCAGAAGAGCTCGTCGCGAGAAGACGAGCCGTTGAAGGGTAGGGTTGCATGCCGTCTGGACGTCGTCCCGGCATGCCCACGGCTGATTGCCTCGGAGAGGTTTTCCGTGGACGCGGATGCGCATACTTGAAGCCACGTTCTCGTGAAGGGAAAACGTGGCATCAAAGATGGTGACCCCGCGGGCTTCAACGAGTCAATCAACGACGCGTCACGAGTGCGACTCTGGATCAAGTGGAGCTTGAACCAGAGCAGCGATAGCAGCATGCCACGGGGGCAGCATGGTTGTTACCGTCTGCCATGGTTACAACAGGCTGCCGTTACAACAGGCTGCCGTTACAGCATGCCGCCGTGTGTCCGAGTAACAGTCATGTGACTTGGCTGGTCCATGAACCAGAATCGCTCCCATTCGTCGACGACTGCCCGGAGATCTTCCGAAGTGTACAGCAGTTGTTGCACGCGTCGCTCCGGTCGGGCCGAGTAGATCGGCAAGAAGCAGCCGACGGATGTCGTCAAGCAGGCGGCGAGTAGGGTGAGTTGCATGAAACGTCGCATCAAGCGTTCCTCCGTGAACGATTTGCTGTCGTTTGAGCAGGCGTTGGGCTTGCTCAGGGTTGATCGGTGTCCCAGCGACCTTGCGGGCTGCTGGATGGCGGTGGTTCCAAAGGATTCACTGCCGGTGGTTCTAGCTTTTTGGCATCATCCAAGTCTTGTTGTCGCCGTGCTTCGGCTTCATCAAGCTCTCGAACTCGCGCCTCCATATGTTTCCCAGGCTTGAAGGTCACGACATGCTTTCGTGGTACTTCAACCTGCTCTCCAGTACGTGGGTTGCGAGCTCTTCTTGCTGCGCGGGGTTTTACCTCAAACACGCCAAAATTGCGTAGTTCAATTCGTCCGTCCCGCACCAGGCACTCAATAATCGCATCAAACGTCTTCTGGACGACCTCCTTCGTCTGCTGCTGAGTCAGTTTTTCGACCTCTTCCGAGATCGTTCGCACGATGTCTTTCTTGGTCACTCTGACTCCCTGCTCCGGTCTGAAGTTCGCTTGGC
>NZHC01000004.1 GCA_002689655.1 Rhodopirellula sp.
CATCCATCATGGAGTCATCATCAGCATCAGATTGATCTGCCATCACGATTGCATCGCGACGACTGGTGAGTTCAACAGTATGATGATAACTGCTATTGCGCCATTATTCACCACAACAACTTGCTAACGTTACGGAAACGAGATGAGTGCCCCGAACGCTGATCCAGCCGACTCAAACCCCCGGGCGGGCACCGATCCGGGCACAAAACCAGCAAAAAAAGCCGAAAAAAGCGGCATTACCGCGGCTTCTCCGGCAATCAAAACCACGGCTGATGTAGGTGAATTATCGAAGCGAATCATCGGAAATGTTGAGCAAGCAATTGTTGGAAAACGCAAGCAATTGGTTTTGTCACTGGTCACTTGGTTCAGCGGCGGACACATTTTACTGGAAGATGTCCCCGGAGTCGCAAAGACGATGCTTGCCAGAGCACTGGCAAAAAGTGTCGGCTGCAAGTTCAAGCGAGTCCAATGCACACCCGACTTGTTACCGACCGATGTGACTGGAACCTCGATTTTCAACCAGAAGAAATCACAATTCGAGTTTCGACCGGGACCAGTTTTCACGCAAATTCTATTGGCTGATGAAATCAACCGCGCGACTCCCCGCACGCAGGCTTCCCTTCTGGAAGCGATGGCCGAGGCGCGTGTTACCGTTGATGGCAATACCCATGCCCTGCAACCTCCGTTTGTGGTCATAGCAACGCAGAATCCAGTGGATCACGAAGGGACATTTCCGCTTCCGGAAGCTCAACTTGACCGCTTCATGATGCGTTTCAGCCTTGGATACCCATCCATGCAGGAAGAATTGCGGATGCTTGAATTGCTGCAGCACTCACACCCCGTTGATCGGCTCAAGCCAGTCGCCGAGGCAAACGAAGTGGTGGCTGCTCAGCAAGTCATTCGAATGGTCCACGTCGACCCACGCGTTCGTGAGTACCTGTTGCAGATCATTTCGCAAACACGGCAGCATGCTGACCTCGCCTTGGGTGGAAGCCCGAGAGCCACGATTGCGCTTTTCCGATGCTCGCAAGCCATGGCTGCGATTCGCGGGCGCGATTATGTCCTACCGGATGACATCAAGAAAATCATCGCGCCCGTCATGAATCACCGCCTAATCGTTCGTCCCGAAAGTCGACTTCGCAAGATCACCGGCGAGAAAGTGATCGAGGACATTGTTGGCGAAATCGCTGTTCCCACCATCGAAGCTTCGTGACGCATGGATGATCCGAAGAGCGTGCCTGCATCTACGCCCCGATTTGCAATCCTGGCTGGCATCAGCGCCCTACTACTGGCAGGAATGATTTCGGGGGCTGCGTTGTGGATCATCGCAGCGATTACGGCTGGAATTTTGCTCTTGGTGAATTTTTTTCTTGCCAACACATGGTCGCGTTCGACCGTTGCCACTCGTGCTCATGGCGATCAGGAAGTGAAAATTGGGTCACGGCTACCAGTCGAAGTCAAACTAACCAATCAAAGTCGGCTACCAGTCCTGTGGCTACTGGTCGAAGACCTGCTTCCCGCATGGGCAACCGTTTTCAATCCACCCACCCTGCAAGTCGAAGGAGAACGGGTCCAAGTTCTCTTGATCGGCGCCGGCAAAACATGCTCACTCAGCTATGAGATCAAGTGCAACCGAAGAGGCTACTTTCAGATTGGCCCAACGGTGATGGAAACAGGTGACCTGATGGGTATGTATCGTCGTTATCGAGTTGGTACACAACCGCAGTACCTCACGGTACTCCCGAACATTATGGCACTGAGTTCTTATGAAATTGGATCGCGTCGCCCGATTGGTGAAATCCGCATGCGTGAAAACATCATGAATGATCCCACACGTCTGCGTGGGATTCGTCAATGGCAACCGGGTGATCCGATGCGTAGTGTCCACTGGGCAGCAACAGCACGAACCGGCACTTTGCACAGCAAAATTTACGAACCTTCGTCGATTGTAGGAGCTACGCTCATTCTCGACATGCACGCCAATAGCAATCCCGAGAAACACGAACCCATGAGATGCGATCTTGCCATCACCGCAGCAGCATCCATAGCCAATTCACTTCACGATGTGAATGAGCCGGTTGGTCTGGCAACGAACGGTCGCGATGCTGCGGATCGCATTCGTCTGGAAGGCTGGGTCGGTGACCACCGCGTCCGAGGGGATGCACAGTCTTCGGCATCCATGCGGGACAAGAACGAAAGACTCAGGCCTGTCATCATGCCGCCTGAACGCGGCCCTACCCACTTCAAGCAAATGGTGCGAACCTTGGCACGGCTGGAACGCTCTGATGGCCTGACGCTTGCCGAATTGCTGGTGGAGTGCGAATCACAGCTTTCAGCCGACACAACACTGTTAGTGTTGTTGCAGCAATGCTCCGCCGAATCCATGGGCGCAATGCTGGACCTCCAAAGACGTGGCAGGGCAGTCGCAGCAATCATCAATACTCATGACATCAACGACTACTCTGATATCGCTGGCCCACTCATTGCCGCCAGAATCCCCACGTTTCATCTTGGTTCTGAAGAAACCATCGTGGACGTCTGCCGAGAAACCTTGCTGCGGTAAAAAACAACTGTACTGAACCGTGCAAAAACTCACACTAACTCTCTCACCTTGAAGGTTTCAAACGAAACGTAACAAGGCATAGTTCTTCTTTCCTTTTCGGATGACCATCACCGTTTCACTTGCAAGGTCAGCCGAAGTCAGACGTTGTTTTTCGTCACTTGCACGAATGTTATTCACATAAACACCGCCTTCTTTGACCGCTCGTCGTGCCTCGCCACCACTGCTTGCCAACTTCGCGTCCTGCAACGCCTGAACAATCCAGTAACCTTCACCCTCTAGCACGTCGCGTGTCACTACCTGACTTGGAACGTCGGCAAAGATTTCACTGAGACTGGCGTCGGTTTGGACACCAATCTCGCCACCAAAGAGCATCTTGGAAGCTCTCAACGCATTCGCCAGCCCATCCTGCCCGTGAACGAATTCCGTCAGCCATTCAGCCAGTCGATTCTGCGCCGTTCGCCGCCCGGGGTCCGACTCGGTTGCTTCCTTGAGTTCATCGTACTCAGCACGCTCGATCTCGGTCAAATAGGCAATACATCGCATCACATCTGCATCATCAACGTTGCGCCAATATTGATAAAACTGGTAGGGACTGGTGCGTCCGGGGTCCAACCAGATCGCTCCACTCTCAGTCTTGCCCATCTTCCGACCGTCACTGGTGGTCAACAAAGGCGCTGTAATTCCAAACAACTGCTTGCCCAACATTCTCCGCCCAAGATCAATCCCGGCGGTGATATTGCCCCACTGATCACTACCACCAGCCTGAATCAGGCAGCCATGCTCCCGCGACAGATACACAAAGTCATAAGCCTGCAAAAGCATATAGCTGAACTCGGTGTAACTCAGCCCAGATTCACTCTCCAGGCGTGACCGCACCGACTCCTTCCCCATCATGGCCCCAACGGGAAAGCTCTTGCCGACGTCACGAAGAAATTCGAGGTAAGAATACCCCCTCATCCACTCAAAGTTATTCAATAAAATCGCGTGGTTAGATGATTCACCACCATCATCTCCGAAGTCGAGAAAACGGCGCATCTGCGCAGCAACACCGTCAACATTGTTTTGTAATTGCTCAGCGGACAGCAGGTTGCGTTCTTCGCTTTTCCCACTGGGATCGCCGATCATCCCTGTTGCGCCACCGACCAACGCAATGGGACGGTGCCCAGCTTTTTGAAACCGCCTCAACATCATCAACTGCATCATACTACCAACATGCAGCGAGTCGGCAGTGGGATCAAATCCGATGTAGACAGTTTGTGGCGCACTGGCAAGTAATTTTGCCAATCCGTCGTCGTCGGTGCACTGGTGGACCAAACCACGCCAATTCAATTCTTCAAGCAAATTTTGTTCGGGCATTTTTTTATTTGGATTGATAGAGCTGGGTGGCAAGGATCGCCTCGGCCACTGACAAGTCTTCGGGGTAAGTAATTTTCAGGTTATCTGCAGAGCCTTGCACCAGGGTGACCTCGTGCCCCATTCTTTCGACCAATTGCGCGTCGTCTGTTGCGGGACGTCCATTGTGCTTCTGATAGGCCTGTCTCAACAACCCGATGCGAAAAACCTGAGGCGTGAGTGCAAGCCACAGCTCACGACGATCAACGGTCCGACTGCCCCCATTTCCCAGTCTCCCACGCTTCACCGTACCCGGCACAGGTGTTGCAAGAATCGCAGCTCCAGTCCGCTGGGCAGCAACGAAAACAGCAGCCATATCGCTTGGACGAATCAGCGGACGAGCAGCATCATGGATCGCTACCCATTCAACCAAGGAATCATCAGTCAGGTGATCGAGTCCGGCTTGCACACTGTCGGTGCGTTCGCTGCCACCTAAAACCAATTCGACACCCAACTGCTCTACCATCGCCGCATACCGGTTTTTGAATACTGATTCATCGGCTTGCGAAACCACCAGCACGACACGGCCTACTGATTTGGAGCCGGCTAAGCGAGATGCAGCATGAAACCAGAGAGGTTTTCCCGCAAGCTCTGCAAATAATTTATTGCTGGCAGCACCGAATCGTTGTCCACTACCAGCTGCTGGCAGTATCGCAGCAATGGAACCCGCCGCAGGAATGATTTGATCAGGTGCTGGCATGGAGGAAACGACCACTGCGAGACGTTGCGAAATGGTGCCGAAATTTCAGCAGAAGAGATCGGTATAGCAGCGTGAGTGCGTGGTTACAAGCAAGGCCTTGCAGATGTTTTCCGCAAGAAGACACTTTGCACGCTGTTTTACTCGCAATCTTCGTACTCTTCCTCATCCTCGTCTTCCTCATACCCGTCTTCGCTGTACTCGGAATCGACTTGCCCGTGTTCGTTTTCCTCATCTTCTTCGTACTCAGATTCATCATCATCGTCATCGACTTGGTCTTCATCAGCGACTTCCTCAGCTGGCTGACCCCGACTGGCATTAGCCTGCTCAAGCTCGTCTTCCTCTTCAACCTCGAGGCCCTGCATTGCCTGCCATTGAGCCATGGTCATGACCACTTCTCTCGCCTTACTTCCGTTGTAGTCACCCACGATCCCATCTTCGGCCATGAAGTCAATCAATTTGGCGGCACGGCCATAACCGATTCCCAAACAACGCTGCAGCAATGAGCATGACCCGCGACCTTCACGAATGACAACTTCGATAGCGCTGTCATAAAGTTCATCTCGTTTCTTGATCTGCTCCATCGACGTGCCATCCGCCCCATCTCCTTCCTGCTCCACCTTGAGTTCCATCAACTCACCGACAAAATTCTGCTCTCCTTTGCTGCAGTGGTCGCAGATGGTGTCAATTTCGTCATCCGAAAGGAACGTACCCTGACCACGAATTAACGTGCTGGTTCCGGGCCAAAGGAAAAGCATATCGCCATTGCCCAACAACTTGTCTGCCCCGTTTTCATCAAGCACCACGCGGCTATCAGTCTTACTGGCGACTTGGAAACTGAGACGGGCTGGCAAGTTACTTTTGATCAAACCGGTGATCACATCGACCGTTGGTTTTTGAGTTGCAAGAATCAAGTGAATTCCAACAGCACGACTTTTTTGTGCAAGTCGAATGATATGCTGCTCAACATCCTTTCCTGCAGTCATCATCAAATCAGCCATCTCGTCAGCGACAATGACGATGAACGGAAGTTTTTCGGGCACGTCTTTGGTGGCATCTGCCTCATCAATTTCGAGGCGTCGCATGATTTCTTCGCGTCCCAAATCATTGAAGCTGTTGATGTGGCGAACCCCTACTTTCGCCAGCAGAGAATATCGCTCCTCCATTTTTTCTACAGCCCAAGCCAGTATCGCTTCCGCCTTTTTCATATCAGTGATCACAGGATGCATCAGGTGCGGCAAGCGCCCATAACCACTCAGCTCAACCATTTTCGGGTCGATCATCAACATACGGACCTCGTCAGGTCTGCAGCACATCAACACCGAGGTAATGATCGCGTTGAGACAAACACTCTTACCGGTACCTGTTCGACCGGCAATGAGCAGGTGTGGCATTTTTGCCAAATCGACCACCATCGGATTTCCGGAGACATCTTTGCCGAGGAATACCGGAATGTTCATCTTCGCTGATCGCGTGTCTGATTCCTCAATCACATCACGGAGTCGCACTGCCTGGCGTGTCTCATTGGGAACCTCAATTCCCACCGTGTTCTTCCCCGGAATCGGTGCAACAATCCGAACACTCGGAACACGTAAAGCTATCGCAAGATCATCAGCAAGCCCCGTTATCTTGCTCAACCGCAATCCGGCCTCCAGTTCGATTTCATATTGTGCGATGACCGGGCCAGTCTCTATCTCGACCACTCGAATATTGAAGCCGAAATCGCGGAAGGTTTCCTCCAGCACATGAGCTTTGCGACGTACTTCATGAAGCTGCTCTTCGTAGCAAATATCATCGCTCTGTTCGAGCAGTTCGATGCCTGGCAAACGGTAATCTTCCATGCCGCCGGGCAGCGACTCATTCATGTCCTCGAACATGTTCTCAGATGATTCGGATTTGTTCTTTCGTTTGGGAACCTTGACCTTGGGCTGTGACAGGTGGTGCGAATCGTCTTTTCTTACCGTATGTTTTTCATTTCGAATTTCCAGCTCCCGCTCAGCAGGTTCACTGGAAACATCGTCGGCATCCTCCCAACCCTCTTCCTCGTCGTCGTAGCCTTCTTCAACGAATTCTTCCTCGACATCCTCGTCTTGTGCGGCTTCCACCTCGCGATCATCTGTCTTCGACTTTTTCTTGGGCTGGCGAAACTTGATGGTAGGTTCACCGCGATCGGCCTGCTCTGAACCTCCAATACCATCGCTTTCACGATCATCATCTCCATCTCCGTCGATCTTGATGGGTTCCTCCAAATCAGTGAATGGCCGCCGACGTCGCGGAGCAGGCAAAGCACTAGCAGCTCGCTTCCAACCCGACCTGGAAACCTTGTGACCCTCCTTCAATAGTCGCTTGCTGGCGTACAGCAAGGCGTAGTCACTGGTCATCAATGTGCCGACCAGAAACAGGGTCAATGTCAAAATCCACGCTCCAGCGGGAGCAAAGTGTTCAAGTAACCAGGTTGAGGTCATCGCACCGAGAAATCCTCCACCGCCGACCACAGGTAGGCCAGACGCCTGCAACGGCACCATTGCACCACCTGTCGCAACTGCGATGACGATGATCGTCCCCCCCAAAGATCGCAACACAGGTGCATTCAAATTGCCACGTAAGATCAACGCTGTCGCCACGCCACCCAAAGCACCAATCACAATCGCTGATGCAACCCCTAAAGCATCCAGCAACACCGACGACAACAATGCTCCCCAATAACCACATGCATTGGTAATGGTGGCATTGGGCGGAAATATCGTAGCGTCAGGAGTGTAAAACTCGCTGATGGGCCAGATTGGTGTGTCGAGCGGATCCGCGGCGTTATGGGTAACAAGCGACACGGTCAAAATCAACGTAAAAGCGATCAGCACAAGCGCGCATACATCGCGAACGAGATTTGGTTTCCGTTCCAGCTCAACGGTTTCGTCTATCGAGGCAGCCGACATGCGTGCGCGCAAATTGAGTAGAGAGAATGCAACATCTCTAAAAATCGGCTATTTGCATCCTCGCCTGAGAGCAGGAAGCTTCGATTCGTTGCAACCACTACAACCGTCAAAGTCACGCTTTCTCCAGGAGACCATTCCCGACATCGCAAGCAGAGCAAGTGCGTCTTCCCGGAAGGAATTTACCCGGCAGAAGAAGCTTGATTCGGCCAAGGTGACGCATTGGCAAAATCCATGCTGATCAGCTTTGGTAATCAAAATCGATCGGAGCATGAATATCAGGATGCAGGCTCTGGTGGACCGGGCACTTTCTTGCTGCCGTCTCCAATCGGGTGCGTACGTCCTGATCGACGACCGCTTTCGCAGGAATCGTAACAACCGTCCGCAGTCCACCAATCCGCCGTACTGGCTCAGTAATCATTTCCTTGGTCACCTGGATCTGCGTCCCCTGCAAATCCACCTGATGCCGCTCAGCTACCAACCCCAGAATGGTCATCACACAGGTGCCCAAGGCCGTTGCCACCAGATCGGTCGGCGAAAAAGACTCTCCTTTTCCGCCGTTGTCAGTAGGAGCATCGGTGCTGAGCGTCTCACCACTGGGACCATGCGTTGCTTCACATCGAAGTTGAC
>NZHC01000005.1 GCA_002689655.1 Rhodopirellula sp.
GTGCGCACGATGAACGTGTGCCGACCGAGCAAGCCACGACTACGAACCCAGCTTGCGACACAACACCAGCTGGCTCGCCTGCTGCGACCAGAGGCGCATCGCCAGCGACCACAACCCAAACACCAGATCATGCAACAAGAGGCGAGCGCTCAGCCAAGAGGCGTCACCAAGGCACAGAGCCGACGCGGCTCTTCGGACCCCGAAAGAGCGGCCCGACGCTGCCGGACGAAGGCAGAGCACCCAAATGCATGGCCTCCAAGCGCTGCACCACTGAGGAGCAGCGATGGGAGTGCGAAGAGGCAGAAGTCGAAGACTGCATCGACACAGATGAGTGCTGCGAAGTGAGGATGGTGAGCAACCGAGTGCTCAAGGGCCGAGTACGCAACCCGAGCCGCTACCACACGCAGTACGACACGCCTCCTGAACAACGAGGCCAAGCAGGGCAGACAACTCAGTCAGCGAGCCTCAAAACCAGTGATCGAGAAGGGTTGGGCAGCAAGCTCAGCAGAGCGCTCGACAAAGCGCGATCAATGCTGGGGCGCAAGAAGCCACACGACCACACAGCGTGGTTCGGAGACACGGAGAAGACGCACGGCACAAAAGCCGGCTTTCAGTACCGGCGGATGCCGATGGGACCCGACCCGCAGCTGTGGGAACGCGGACAAGGCGAACTTCTCAAGAAAGCCCAAGGACTCGACCTCGATAAAGGCGAGCAAGCAGGGGTGAGAAGCGCAAGCGATGAGCGCGCGAACACGGTGGCGTGGGACAGCACGGTCAAGCCGACCGACACACCCAAATCACATGTGCCGAGGGCGGCACAGCCACCAAAACAGGGAGGGACCCCAGTCAGCGAAAAGTTGTTCGATTACCTCACAGCGAGGAAGGCGAGCAGCGAGTTCAAGGCGAAGTTCGAGATCGCTCCTGCGCAGCGATCGCAAGAGAGACCAGTCGTTGAGAACGCAACGCTGGCACAGATCAAGAGCGGCAAATACCAAGTGAACTCGGTCGATCCCGCTGTTTTTGATGACCCGTACGTCATACCTTGGGTCGACCTGTACTGTGGCGCTGGAGGAATGGGCTTTGGCGCTGTGGAAACACAAGGGGGTTTCACACTGGTGTGCGCTCTCTCGATTGACAATGACAATGCCGCGTGCATGACGCACCGACTGTCCCATCCCGAAGTACCTGTGGTGCAACAATCCATCTCAACGTGGACACAAGTTCACGAGACAATTGAGAAGTATTTGCCACAGAGACACTGGCACAAATTATGGGTGCATGCGAGCAACCCCTGTGTCAAAGCAAGCACACAGAATGGCACAAATCGCGACCTCGATCAAGCTGAAGCCGATATGAGGTGGGTCGTGGGTTGCCTCAACAACATCGGGCCGGCGGTGTGGACGATTGAAAACGTTCCGCCGCTGTTTGCCCGAGTACGCGGCCTCGCACCATTCTGCAAGGTGGTGAAGATGCAGCAGCACTGCCACCTGTGCCAACCACGCAAGAGACTCATATTGTCGAACTCAACACTCAATTTGGGACTCACCGCGGATGGTTCCCCAACGCTGCACGAGGTGTTGGGACCACACAAAGGCTGGCACCCGACGGAGGAACTCCTGCAGAAGGACGCGTGGTCAGACCACAAAACAACTCATGCGCCCTCATATGTTGTCACAGGAGGAGCGCAGTATGCTGGGGCGAAGCGCCTTGGCGACTTCTCTGTACAACACCTACTGGATTGGCGCGACAAAGCGGTTATTCAGAGCTTCACCGAGCCAAGGCAACTCACGTTCCCGACCGGAGCCGGTGAGCAGGCAAAGAAGCGGATGGTGGGCAACATGGTGCCACCAGCCTTCGCGAAGCAGCTTTGCCTCGCAGCCTGCGAAGAGATCCAGTCGAACATTGTCGAAAGACAGTTCGACCTGCGAGTAATGCGCATGGAGAACGATGAGAACGTGACGGTGAAGAAACCGATGCACGCACCAATCACGCCTCGTGAACTCACCTTTGAGGACGCGGCGGAGACCACGAACAAAGGGATTCATGGGCAATGGATCAACCACCCACAACTGGGCTGGCACCAAACACAAACTCTCAAGAGGAAGAATGGCAGCATCGATTGGGAAGAAGTCAAGGACAGGCTGTCAATTGAGCCGTGGCTCAAGGTGACGAGCGGGCTGTTGCCCGCCAAAGCCGAGACGAAAGCGGCATGGCACGCACGCTTGCACGAGCACCGGCGTCACGCGGCAGTGCAGTGGCGAGAGCGCTGCGCAATGAATGAGTGCGACGCGGAAAGGCATCGCGACACTTACATTCAACAATTCCAGCGCAAGAGCGCAGAACACAGGCGCAAGGTCAAGAACGAGACCAACGCACTGCTGGGACAGCCCGACAGCAACGCCGAGCTGCAGAAGAGCAACCCCGACTGGTACGGACCGTACCTGGATGAAGGCGAGCACTACATGGTGCCTCGCACTGAGGCGAACCTGTCAAAAGCATATGTGGAAATGGAGATGGATCAGATCGCTCCAAAGTACAGACACTTACTACCGCGGCTGAAGCAACTCGTGTACAAGTTTTGGATCCTGTTCGACGGGAAAATGAGATCGGTCAAAGGCGTGACGCTGGACCTGGACCTGTCAGGAGTCAAACCAATCAGAAAGCAGCCATATCGATGGTCACCTGTGAAGATGCAACAGGGGAAGGCACTCATCGATGAGTTCTTGGAACAAGGGCTGATCAAACCAGCTGTCTCGGAATGGGGGGCCCCGGCACTGCTTGTGCCGAAGCCGCACACGACGCCGGTAGCACTGCGGCTCGTCGTGGACTTCCGAGAGCTGAATAAATGTATTGTGCCAGACACATTCGAGCCACCAAGCTGCGACCTGTGCATGAGTTGGTTGGCAGGCAAACCTGTAAAAACATGCTTGGACATGCGCTGGGGCTTTCACCAGTGCAAGATGTCGGAGAGAATGCAGCAGTACTTCACGTTCGTGACGCCCATCGGTACCTACAATTATACGAGACTGGTGATGGGCTTTGTGAATGCAACTGCTGAATTCCAGCGAGCGATGAACCACTCGATTGGCGACTCGCTCTGGAAGTGCGCTGTCGCCATGGTGGATGACCTCATGGTGGCGAGCCCAGATGAAGAGTCACACATGACGGACCTGGAAGAAGTGTTTGCCAAGTTGGCGGCACGCAACCACAGCGTGAAGCCATCCAAAGTACGCTTCATGCCGGAAGAGATCGAGTACCTGGGCAAAGTGTCGACAGAGGAGGGCATCAAGATCACCCAGCGACACAAGACAGCAGTCGCAGAGATGCCATACCCAATTGATGAGGATGGCACTGTCGACGTCACACGACTACGATCGGGCGTCGGCCTGTTCAAGTTCTGTCGTATGCACATCCCACGGTGTGCGTGGATCTGTGCTCCCCTCAACGAGCTGACAGCCAAAGAGGGAGGCAAATGGGGTCCACTGCAAAGCCTGTGCTGGGATGCTCTCAAATACTTTGTGATACACACAAAAGGGCTGTATCACCTCGATTACACCAAGCCGATTTTCGTGTGCACCGACGGCAGCAAACGCGGCGTCGGAGGGTACATCTACCAACGGCACGGCAACGACGAACGAGTCTGCTCCTACTTTTCGAGACAGACAACCAAGGATGAACAAAAGTGGGACACGCGTGAGCTCGAGTTGCTGGCAGTGCTGGCGACTCTCGAAGCGCACCACCACCTTCTCGATGGACAGCGTGTCATTTTGCAGACCGACCATCGTAACCTGACGTACCTCATGAACCTGAAAGAGCCGAGCGGACGCTTGGGACGATGGGTGATGAGACTCAGTGAGCACAACTTCGCGATTGAATATCGCAAGGGCAAATACATGGAAATCAGCGACTGCATGTCGCGAAACCCACAAGAAAAGACCAGCGCTGCGCCCAGTGCAGCACCAGAGCACGTCACACCCGAGTATGAGATGCTGCTGGTTGAGCACTCGGCACAGCGGAACGAAAACACGACGAAATTCAACGGCGTATTTGAGATCGCGATCCAACCAATTGCGCGCGAGGGCACGCGGCCACCCAAACAGGGAGGGAGCGAACGCGAGGGAAATTCGCGCGAGGCGCGCGATGGGCGCTTGGATGAAGACGATCAAGAAGACGGCCGAGCAGCAAGGCAGCTGCACGAAAGAGCCGACACGCCGCAAGGCACACCGAGAGTGCCGGGAGATCTGTGGGACGAGCTCTCAACTGCAGCGCAGGCGAAGGTCGCGCAGCATGCTGAACATGCGCGCAGGCCAGAGTGGTCGCCTGCAGTGCGCGAAGCAGCAGGGAACTCAGACTCAGACTCGGACGTTGACAGTGACGACGAAGCGGAAGCACCGACGCTCCGCGCACCGAAGTCACAAACACCGACGCTCATCAAGATAGCAGACCTGAAGAGGGCACAACAGCAGTGGGCGCAGACGCGTGAGCTGCGAGAGATACTCGAAGCGCGCGACAAAGGCGAACCTTTCGATGAAGCGCGCATCAAAAACTATGAGCTGTATGAGGACTTGGTCGTGAGAGTCACTCGGGCTGAAACCGAGATGGCAGACACGCTGCGTCCCTTCGTGCCGCCCGAGCTGCAGAAAACAATCATGCAGAATTATCACAACTCGATATGGGGCGCGCACAGAAATGAGAAAGCTACCTTTCGCGAGGTCGCGAGTCGCTACTTCTGGCCAGCGATGTATGAAGACATTCGCGAATATGTGAGCAAATGTGACGTGTGCCAGCTGGCAAAAGGCGGGCGGCCGACACGGCAAGGCCTGCTGCACGGGCGGCATTACTCACACGCGTTCACACAAATGTGCATGGACCTGGTAGGTCCTGTACACCAGGAGTCGCGCAGCCAAGACAAGTACCTGTTGGTGATGGTCGACCCATTCACTCACTTCACCTGGATTGAGCTCATTGACACGAAGAAGGCGGACACGGTCGTGGACGCATTCGTACGACGCATCCTGTGTGAAGAAGGTGCACCGAGGGCCATGTTAACCGACAATGGCACTGAGTTCAAAAACAAGCACCTGGCAGAGCTGATGTCAGCGCTCGAAGTCGACCACCAGTTCGCACCTGCCTACCACCCACAGAGCAACCAGGCAGAGCGAGTAAACCGTTTTGTCGTGGAAACGCTGCGGGCACTCGTACGCTCACCTGGGGCAATGGCAAAAGACTGGCAGAAGTACGTCAAGTATGTGGAGTTTGCACTGCGCAGGCTGCCCATACCAGGCACCAATATCACACCATTCATGGCGATGCGAGGGCGCGACCCCATTCTGGCAATCGATTTGCCACTCGCTGGGCGCGCACCAACGTCAACGGCATCGTTGCCGCAACACGTGCAAGAGATACAAAAGCTGAAGCACACGGCAGAAAAACTCGTCAAATCGGCATCGGAAGAAACAAAGCGCAAAAACAAAGACCTGCATGACCTATCGCACCAACATGTCACATTCCCTGTGGGCAGTCTGGTGAGGCTGTGGGGAGTTCAGCGCACCACAAATGGCGACGCGGCAAAACTCAAACTCCGCAACGGCGTGTACGAAGTGACCGCCAAAAACAACGACCTGTACGACCTCAAACACGTCGTGTACCCTGAGATCGTGCGCAAGAACACACATGTGTCTCACATCGCGCTCTGGCGAGGCGAGGCACCTGCGAGCACTCGCGAGGATGGCGAGCGCGCTGGTCAAGGCGCGCGCGCGCCCGCGTACACCGGCACGACGGTTGAGAAGACCGCCGAAGCCGACGACACGCCGCAGGGCAAATTGTGGGACATGTTGCGTCCGAACGACCTTGCTTGCTTTGTCTTTCGCGATGAGTCGCCAGCACACCTGCGCACAGCAGAGGTGGTGAACCTCAAAGCAGACAAGCGATCAGGCGAGTTTTGGTACTGGATCGACAAGTCGCCGGGCAAGTACAAACCCGCAAAACCGATTGCCGAACGAGAACTCGTACCTGAGTGGGCTGACGAACGCGGACAGACGCGTGTGAAGCCAACAGCTGAACAGCGCGCAGTCTGGGCGCCTCGCCAGCACTCGCTCAGCATCGAGGATATCGAGATCATACTACCTGTGATGAAGACACGCGTGGGCGGGCAAGTGAAACCCGAACACGCCGACAAGATCAACGACTGGCTCAAACGGCGTGCCAAACACGACCGACGAGCAGAGCGCGCGCTGCGCGCTGCAGCTGTGGAGCAAGAACTCAGCGCTCTGAGAGCGCTGGGGCGCGCCACGCAGGCAAGCGCAGAAGTGCGCGAGCTGACGACACGAAGTGCGCGTCGGGCAATCGGCGGCCCGACAAGCACCGACAGTGCCGAGCACGAGTACATCGAGTCTCGCCTGCTCGATATGCTGTCTTGTGAAGGGCTGCGCAGGATGGGTGCCGACCCTAGCGCAGTACCTTCGAGAGAGGCCTCCTCGAGCCGAACATACCTTCCATCGGCAACCTACGAGAGCGTAGAAGCCAAGACACGCTGCCGAGGACGGGCAGCAACCTGAACAAGGAGGGATTTGTAGCTCAGTTTCGATTGAGCTCAGCCCCCACTGACCACTGACCTGACCAGCAGGGCGCGCAGGCACCTACCTGCGCGCCAGCGCGATGGTTCTGGTGACTGCATCAGGTGTGGTGGCGCTGTTGCGCCCCCACCAGCAGTTATGCCCCAGAACTTCAGTACAGGAAAGCCAGGGAAACAGACCCAGGCCAAGCCTTGGCCTGGGGAGTTTCCTGGCAACCCCCAGACTGGGGGAAAGTTTGCCTCGAACTTTGGGCAAAGTTTTAAGCGCAAGCGCGCACAAACATAACACACACTCTAACCAGTGCAACTGACCACCAGAGCTAGGCGAGCAGCGCCTACCTCTCACTGTAGCAGGCCCCACCAGTGTGGACCTTCGCTACAAACGGCTCGAGAACCAGCCGTCACAGTGGTGACGTGAACGAACCCGACAAGCTCCGAGCGGAGCGTGAACCAAACTAAACGATCCTTTGACTTAACTTTGACCATGGAGGCCATCGCAAGCTGCGAGGCGCTCGACTTTGACACCAACTTACTGCGCGCGCCTGTGCAGCGCATGGCGCAGCCTGCGGCCGACGCCGCTGGAGACGATGTACCCGAGAACCCGGTGTACTACCCGATGGTCGTGGACCTCGATGAACTAGCAGCCTACATCGACAAGCTGTCGATCATCCACAAGGCGATCCCCAACAGTGGTCTGCGCATCAAGGCGCAGCAACATGAACTTCTGGCCTTACCGCGGGACGACGTGATGATCGGCATCACGGAGGTTACCCAAGGCTACAAACGCACGATTCGCGAGGACCTTGCTATGCATGAGACACTCGAAGAAGCGCTGTACATCGCGATGAACAAGCTGATGTGCTGCGCAGTGCAAGCTCTCTCGATGCAGGCAGCGCATCATGAAACGGCATCCGACGAAGCGTCGGTGGACATATGGGACGAGTGGATGGCGTCCGACGGGGCTGTGCTCCTGCGCTGTGTCGCAGAGCCCTGGGCAGAGCAGATGTGGGTCGCGACAGACTTCGCTGCGAGGATCGAGAAGGCGAGGGCGAAGCTGCGCCCACAGAAGCGCTCGCCAAGCCCGCGTCCGAAATCGGACGACGAGGACGAACGAGGATCAAGTGAGAGATTACCAGACCTGCCCTCGGACGACAACATGAGGCGAGGCGTGACGTGCAGCGCGTGGCGTTGGGTCAGTCCTTGGTCAACCCAATCCCAAATGAAGCCTCCCTGCAGCGA
>NZHC01000006.1 GCA_002689655.1 Rhodopirellula sp.
CCCGGACAGCAACCCGGACAGCAACCCGGACAGCAACCCGGACAGCAACCCGGACAGCAACCCGGCCAACAGCCCGGCCAACAGCCCGGCCAACAGCCCGGCCAACAGCCCGGCCAACAACCCGTCCAACAACCCGGACAGCAATCGATCGGTCAAGGCGGTCGCAATCGCTCGAACGCGACAGGAGCTGGCTGGGACAGAAGTGCTGCTAACAATCCGGCAAGCGATCCACTCACAGGTGACGGGTTCATCGAATGGTCTGATCGTTTGCGTGACGTGGAAGAGATGGTCGACTCTCCTGAATTACGTTCAGAGGCAGCGAGGATTCGAGATCGAGCGAGAGATGTGCGTTTGGAGTTTCGACGTAATTCAAAAGAGCCTCAATGGGATCTGGTTGACAAGATGATTGCTGAACCATTGCGAGAATTGAAACGGAATGTTTCAGAGGAATTGTTGCGTCGCTCTGCCGAAAAGAATGCACCGGTTTTGATTGATCGGGACCCAGTGCCTGTAGAGTACACCGATGCCGTGCAGAAGTATTACGAGAGTCTTGGGAGTGGCCGTTGAGTATCTGTCATATGATCGGTCAGGTGGACGGCGAGATCGTCTGGGGCGCGCCTCAGTGGATGGTTCCTGCTGCGTTGATTGCCGGTTCGTTAGCCGTGGTTGTGCTGTGGGGATACACTCGACCCTACGCGTCGTCGAGTATTCGCTTTTGGGCCGCGATCTTAAAGTTGGTGGCAATTGTATTGCTCGCATTCTGCTTACTTGAGCCGATGCGTAGCGGAACACGGCCGCGACCTCAGGCCAACATTTTGCCTCTTTTGGTAGATAACAGTCGGAGCATGCTGCTGAAGACGGATGTTGGGGAGGAGAGTCGACGTGCGCAGGTGACTCGCATTGTGGATGAAGACTCCGGTTGGCGACGTAGGCTGGCGCAGGCGTTCGATGTTCGGTCTTATCTGTTTGACTCAAGACTCGAAAGCGTTGATCAATTGAGTGCTTTCGACGCCAGCGGGTATTCGTCATCACTCGCAGGAAGTTTGCAATCTTTAAGTGAGCGTTTCGCTTCTCGACCGGTCGCTGGAGTGCTGTTGTTTAGCGATGGCAACTTAACCGATCTTCCTACCGGAGATGCTGATTGGTCGAAGCTAGGTTTCCCGGTTTATCCTGTTTTACCGTCGAATGATGGTGATTATGAGGATCTGCGAATCGCCGACGTTAGTGTTGGGCAGACTGACTTTGAGTCAGCACCCACCACTGTAACGATCACGCTGGATTCCGACGGAATGGATGGACAAACTGCATTTGTGCGGTTGGCTGAGGCTGGCAGCGGCAAGCTGATTGAGGAGCAGCAGGTCAAACTCGGGGGGAATGACGAGCAACAAGAGGCTCGCTTTCGGTTTCGTCCGGAAAAGACGGGGGTCAGTTTTTATCGGGCTACTGTTTTTACTGAGCGTGATCGTGGATGGGGAGAGTCGTTGACAGTTAAGGCAGAGGTCAATGCTGCTGCAACTGGTAGCTCGTTAACAGAAAACGCTGCCGAAGACGAGTCAGAGTATCTGGCCGACGAAAAGGTTGGACCGGTGTTAACTGCTGACCCAACCGGAGAGAAGCGTGGGGTGCTGGGACTCGCTGATGCCAGAGAGGCTGCCGACACGCTGGAAACTGACATCCGCTCTTCGGAAGCGACGTTGATGAATAATCAGCGGATCGTGACCGTCGATCGGGCAACGGGACCCTATCGGATTTTGTATGTTGCAGGGCGTCCAAATTGGGAATTCAAGTTCCTGCGACGTGCATTGCAGGAGGACGCGGAAGTGCAGTTGGTCGCGTTGTTGAGAATCGCCAATAAGGAGGCGAAGTTCAGCTTCCGTGACAAATCGGTTAACTCTACTAATCCCTTGTTTGCTGGGCTGGGTGAAGACGAAGAGGAGGCTGCGCAGCAGTATGATGAACCGGTGATCATACGGTTGGGAGTGAAGGAGTCCGAGGAGTTGAGTGAGGGGTTTCCGGAAACTGCCGAAGAATTGTTTGCTTATCATGGGGTGGTTTTGGACGATATTGAGACCAGCTTTTTCACTCAGGACCAAATGCTGCTGTTGCGTAAGTTCGTGGCGGCCCGTGGTGGCGGATTATTGATGCTGGGTGGTAGCGAATCTTTCGCTTCAGATAAATTCGCGGACAGTCCTTTGGGCGAACTGTCGCCGGTTTATGCCCCGCGTTCTGGTAAGCCGTCGTTGGACGGTCCCTTTGCGATCGAGCTCACGCGGGAGGGGCTTCTGCAGCCTTGGGTCAGGTTGCGGGATACGGAAGCTGCGGAGAAGGATCGGGTGCGTGGTATGCCGAGTTTCTTGACAGTCAATCAGGTTGGTGATGTTAAGCCGGGGGCGTCACAATTAGCGACTGTTACGGTGGCGGGGGATCGGAAAGCACCTGCTCTGATTGCCCAGCGTTTCGGTAAAGGTCGCACTGCGGCACTTACCGTGGGAGACATGTGGCGTTGGTCAATGAGACGCAATGATGCCGCTCTGAATGATGATGCTGCCGCTCTGCGCGATGACCCCGCTCAGGCATGGCGGCAATTGTCGCATTGGCTGGTGAATGATGTCCCTCGTCGCGTGGATGTTCGTGTTGAGACCGGTGACGACCCGAGTAAGCCAGTGACTGTGGTCGTAACGGTACGCGATGAAGAATATTTGCCACTTGACAATGCATCGGTTGAACTGGTGATTTCGCCGATGGAAGGTGAGCCGTTTGTTCTGAAGGCCGACATGGACGACAACGAGGCGGGAAAATACTTAGCTACCTATTGGTCGCGGGAGCCAGGAGGATATTCGCTAACCGTCACCGTGACAGCTGCTGATGGCACGGCAGTAGGGCTCGCAAAGGCTGGTTGGACTTCTGATGCGGGAGCAGCAGAATTCCGTGAACTGAAACTGAATCGAGAGCTGCTTCAGCAAATCGCCGATCAGACAGGCGGAGAAGTGATCTCTGAGAGTGATTTAGCTGGCTTTGCAGAGGACCTGCCGAACCGCGATGTTCCAGTGACCGAGACCTGGATCTATCCCATCTGGCACCGACCTTGGGTAATGTTTCTGGCAATACTTTGTCTCTGTTGCGAGTGGGGTTTAAGACGGTGGAAAGGGTTGGCATGAATTGCTCATTGATTTGCTATTGGTCAAATTGTTTCCAACGGTTGGCAATAAAAATATTCGCGGCGGTCAGCGTACTTGGAGTGATGCGTCTGCTGTTTGTGTTCAGCTGCCTTGTCTGCGTCCAAATAGATGCCAACGCGCAGCCGGCTACTAGCAACAAGGCCACAGCTGAGTCGGGAAATGGAAAGCGTGACGAAGCGGCAGTGAGCAGTTCCGTTGCGGGACAACTGGTGCTCGTGGTTGGAGCCGCTGGTACGGAGGAGTTCGGCGCTGCCTTTGAGGCGTGGGGCGAGCGTTGGAGAGAAGTTGCGGAACAGTCCGATTTTGAGTTTGTTCCAATTGGTTTTGAAGGCAAATCTGATGAAGGCAGCGATCGTGAGTTGCTGCGAAGCACCTTGACTGCAGGAACAAAGAATCAATCAACTCCGTTGTGGGTGGTTTTGATAGGGCATGGGACTTATGCCAGAGACGTTGCGAAATTTAATTTGCGAGGGCCTGATGTGTCGGGTGCCGAGTTAGCTAAGTGGATGGAAGGAACGAAGCGGCCCATCGTGATCATTAATTGCGCATCGGCCAGTGGACCGTTTGTGAATCGGTTGTCAGGTCCGCAGCGGGTCGTGGTCACTGCGACGCGCAGTGGGATCGAGCAGAACTACGCCCGGTTCGGTGCTTTTTTGTCCGAGGCGATCGGATCTCAGGAATCTGATCTCGATCATGATGGAGAGGTTTCAATCCATGAGGCGTTTCTGCGTGCGAGTGCCGGCGTGCGGAGGTTCTATGAATCGGAGGATCGAATTGTTACCGAACATGCAATCCTCGATGATAATGGTGATGGTAAGGGGACTCCCGCAACAATGTTCCGCGGTGTGCGACCCAACGCGAAAGCAAAGAATGGCGTTGCCTTGGATGGTGCTGCCGCATTGCGAATTACCGTAACGCCTTCTGGCGGTCGCTTGCCATTTACTGCCGTTGAATTGAAGCAGCGAAAGGAAATCGAAGATCAGATAGATGCGCTGCGGGGAAGAGCAGGGGAGTTGGACCAAAAAGAATTGGACGCAGTTTTGTTACCGCTAATGCTTCGGCTGTCGCGACTCTATCAAGAAGTTCAGACGCGTGTACCAACACGTGAGAACTGATGATGATGATGATGCAGTTTGGTCGTCATGGCGATCGGGACGACGGTCAATGAATCGAAAAACCCGGATGGATGGTTGCAGAGATGGATGGTTGCAGAGATGGTTGGTTGCAGAGACAGATCCTGACTCAGAACCATCAGGATTGTGGCAGCGTTTCAAGTCATGACTCAAATCCGGTTTCGGTTAGATTTGAAAATTCAAATCATGGTCCAAGACCTCTGAGTCGCTCGCACCGCCCCGGACGCGGAGTTGCGGTTTTTCAAGGACAACCGTCGTGTTTGGCGAAACAGTTTTGGTGATCCAGACGCTGGATCCGATGACGGAGTCGTGCCCGATAGTCGTTCTACCACCTAAAATCGTTGCGTTCGCGTAGACCACCACATGATCCTCGATGGTGGGGTGTCGCTTGCCACCGCGAATCAATTGTCCGTCGGAGTCGGTAGGGAAACTGAGGGCGCCGAGGGTGACGCCCTGATACAGTTTCACATGTTGGCCGATATTACAGGTTTCACCAACGACCACGCCTGTTCCATGATCAATAAAGAAATAGTTGGCGATGGTAGCACCGGGGTGAATGTCGATGCCAGTTTGCTTGTGCGCCCATTCGGTCATCATACGCGGGATGAAGGGAACATTCAGTTTCAATAATTCGTGGGCGATGCGATAAACTGTGATCGCCTCAAATCCGGGGTAGCAGAAGACGATTTCGTCGGTCGTGTGGCAGGCAGGATCACCCTCGTAGGCGGCTTGAACATCAGTTGCCAGAGTTGTGCGTAGGTCAGGAATTCGCTTCAACAATTCAATGGCCATGGCCTGGCCCTTGGCTTCGAAGTCAATGTCGCTCTCGCAGTCGTTATGGTTCTGCTGAACACGGTGATCATGACGCAGTGCCCGGGCGATTTCAGTTGTCAGCTGGTCATGAAGTAGATCAACCAGGCTGCCGATGTGATAGCGGATGTTTCCTAGATGAAGACCAACCTTGCGACGATAGCCCGGGTAAAGAACATCCTTGAGGTTAAGCAGAATTTCGGCTACGCCTTTGTAACTCGGCAACGGACAATGGCCGAGGTGGTTGATTGAGTCTTCCGGGGTATAGGTAGCAACAATCTGTTCGGTCAATTCCGGAAGTTGCTCTTTAAGGCGAAAGTCTGAGGCCACGGTGCTGCTCGACGTTCGAGGGAAGATTTTGAATGATAAGACAGGTTCAAGACTGTGTAGGTTCACTTGCAAATCTTGAACAACCATTTGTGTACATGCAACAATGACCAACGAGGTAGTCCCCGATGGCCATTGGCTGCTGAATTCTTGCAAGACGGCAGGCTGTCGGCGTTAGCTACGCCGGTCAGCTGCGATTGCCTTTTTCTAACGGCCGATGGTCGGTGGGTTATCAACCAAAAAGTCGCGGGGCCCGCGGTGCGAGTAGTAGGGGTAGGCAACTTGAGCTGACGCGGGGCCTGGGTAGTACGGGCGACTGTTCAAGGCGTCGCCTGCGTGGTGCCCCATGCAGCCAGGTTGCAGATGAGCACTGTAATCCATCCCGCCTTGCTGCCAGCCGATGCGGCCTGGAATGCAGCCGGCGCGGCAGCCTTGGCCAGCACAAACGCCGGCCATCCCGCCCATGCGGCCTGCGGTGGTTGCACAGGCGTTACCGCACTGTTCATTGCAACCACCACCAACGCAAGCACCGGCAGCGCCGAATGCGTTTGGGTTTGCCTTACAGGAATTGCAGTTTCCTGTAGGGCAATTGCTACTTGCGCAGGACGTGCAGTCCCCCGCAGGTGATTTACGTAAATTGTGATGAAGGCAGCCGGTTGATCCGACCAAAAGAGCCCCCAGGGCTGCGACCATAACTAGACGATTCATGCCGAATTCCTTCCGAGCGACGCGCCGCACTCGGCGGCCGATGTTTCCGTTCCTTGGATGTGCGATCAGCCAATTCAATGATCGCCCAAGTCTGTATTCGACCAAGGGGCTGCTTCTGTACACACAATCGGTGCCACCGACGCAGACAGAACAAAAAGTCGGCGGCAGGGGTAACGCAAACCTCCTAGATTACCACGCGAGGTCGGTCTTGCGTCGGGGTGCTGCCAGATGTTACTCCTCACCGCGTACCGTCGGCTTGATCCGTTGAATTGATCTCCGGTCACGCTTCTCGGTCGAATCTCGTCATTCAGGATTGCGAACGAAACGGATACGAACGGAGAATACCATGAGAATGACATTCAAATTTGCGGCGTTCGTACTTGCGATCGTGGCTACTCCAGTGGTGAACGCGCAGATCACGTCCCCAAGGGTCTTGTCGTCAAGCCGCTCAACCTCCGCCACGTTGGAAGAGCAGTTGCTTAATCGCTTGAAGGCGACTCGCGATGATCAGCGTGCCTACCTCAAACACGTGGTTGCGCTGACCAAGGCGGGGAAGCTGGATCGAAAATTGGTGATTGCTGTGGAGCGGTATGCACTGCGCAGAAACGCCAAGTATCCGTTTCCCTTTTTTGAGCGTGCCCTAAAGTATGAGGCGGCCAAGCGACGTGTGCAGCTGCCCACGGTCAAGAACTTCGCTTCCACGCGACCCTCAGCACCCACTTCGGGCCGACCTAGTCCCTGATCCGCCGCCTGAGCGTTAGCTTTGTGTTTAGTTGATACACTTCATGGTTGCATTGTCATGGCATGCAAAATGTGAATTTGGAAATGATCAACCAATGCTTTGCTAGTAAGTGACAGGTCGGGACTAGAGACCACAGCCGACGATATAAGAAGGTGATTGCCGCATCATCCAAGCTCGATTTTGTGTTGGATGGCCTTCATAGCGTCCGCAGTAAGCGTGCTGCCTGATGAGCGGAAAAGCTACGGATTGCCAATTCGTTCTAAGCAGACGCCAGGTAACGCTGGTTCTTGTTGCGGTTGAATGCCTTGAACCGACCTATCGATGTCACAGAAGTGTTCGACTCGACCCATCAGGCATCTGCTTAGCAACAGGGATCTGATTCAGGTTGCTCTGGTAGTTGAGTCGGTGGTTGTATTACTTCCGAGACACCTGCTCTGGACAAGCGGTTTCCATTCCCCACCTGAACTGAAAAAAAATCTCAGTTTTCAGTTTTACTAAAGACGTATTGAGCATCAGAAGTTGTGACGCGTATTACGCCGGTGTTGATGATTGGCAGTGAGGCTGAAACAGGCGTTTCCTCGGTGGGTGAGTTGATCGACAGGTGGAGTGTGCCCTCGCTGATCTTCCACTGACCATGAAAACTTGTCGTTTGTAGCTTGTTCCCGGTGAGGGCTGAAATCAAGTCCGCCGGTATATCATCTCCCGCAAGCAAAAACGTACTAGCTGCGAATGACCAGGTGAAATCATGTTTGTCACGGCCGGTTCTTTGCGAAGAGCTGTTTCCTGCAAGTTGGGTTGATGTGGTTGGGGCGTAATCGCCGCCGGTTTGGCTTGTGCTGTGTGGCGGGTTCGGGCGATTGCAGCCACTTGTCCACTACATTGTCATGATCAGCGCTGGCAAGAATCGCGACCGCCTTGAAAGCATCGCTAACGTTTCCCACTGAAGATGGCGTGGGTGGAAATCGGAGGCCAGCCAAGAGATTTTTCCTACAAACAGCCGTGTTGTTGGTTTCATGTTGCCACGGAGGTCTTCTCGGGACTGGATTTTGAGTGAGCATCGAATACTTGAAACTGGCAACTCAGAACAAATGGTTCAAGCTGGGAAGGAGTTGTTAGCGGTGGGCGGCTAGGGTTTTAATTTATTCGCCGCTACTGCCATTTCGACAAACTCGGCACGCAGCCCTGACATGTCTTCGCCCTTTGAATCTTTGGCGGTATCGATGACGTTTTGCATGTTCCAGTTACCAGAGTACTTGCTTTGACGTAATTGCATACCAAAGCTGGCGACTGCCGCTGCAAATCGAGCATCATGATCCGCATCCTCGAACGTGGTTTCGTCATCCACAACTGGGAATTCGACGAGTTTGCTCGTGTCCCCATCTGGCTGTTTGTATCGAAGTTTCAGCGTAAGTGACTCGTCTCCGTTAGCTGCGTCCGTGAGCCTGTTTGGGCCTTGGTATTTGAGGTCATCGACTATTGGAGGGACGGCATGATCCTGAACACCTGGAGGAATCAGTTCGTACAGCGCCGTCACCGCGTGACCGGCCCCGATCTCTCCGGCATCTTTTTTGTCGTTGTTAAAATCCTCTTTTGCAAGAACACGATTTTCGTATCCGATCAGGCGATAGGCTGAAACCATTCGAGGATTGAATTCGATTTGTAGTTTAACGTCTTTGGCAATGGTCACGAGCGTGCCACTGACTTGGTCAACGAGGACTTTCTGGGCTTCTTTTTGGCTGTCGATAAATGCGTAGTTTCCATTACCAGTGCCACTGATTTGCTCCAACATGCTGTCGTTGTGATTGCCCATGCCGAATCCAAGTACTGATAGGAAAATGTTTCCCGCGGCCTCTTGTTCAACCATTCTGACCAGTGCCCCCGTTCCCGTCGTGCCGACATTGAAGTCGCCATCAGTGCACAGGATGACTCGATTTACTCCACCATCGATAAAGTTGTCCCGGGCTGTTTGATAGGCCAGCTGTATTCCTTGCCCGCCATTTGTGCTTCCGCCGGCAGCCAGAGTGTTGAGTGCTTTTTCGATTTTGCGAGTCTTTGTTGCTGGCGTTGAATCGAGTGCAAGCCCCGCTGATCCAGCATAAACAACGATGGCGACGCGGTCATTCTCTCCAAGTTGCGACAGCAGCATGTTCATGCCAGCTTTGACGAGTGGCAATTTGTTGGGAGAGTTCATGGAACCGCTGGTGTCGAGCAGGAATACCAGATTGCTTAGCGGACGATTTTTAGGCTTCATCGTTTTACCCTTCAAGGCGATGCGAGCCAGGCGGTGGTCATCATTCCAGGGGCAAGCAATAATCTCGGCTTTGGCTGCGAATGGGTACTCCGCATCATCCTTGGGAGGCAGGTACTCATAATTGAAGTAATTTACCAATTCCTCAATGCGAACAGCGTCCACGGGTGGGAGGCGTCGTTGTTTCAGAAGGTACTCCCTGACCTTGCTGTAGCTTGCCGTGTCGACGTCAACTGAAAAGGTGCTGAGGGGAGCATCAGAAACTCGCTTGAATGCGTTTTCCGAAAGGTTGTTAAACCGGTTTTGGTCCCCCGGATTGTCCTTGGTGAACGGTAGATCTGGAATAAGTAAGCTGTTAGTCCTGCCAAGCATTTCAGCTTTATCGGCAAGGCTTCGGCGTGCTCGCGTTGATGCTCGAGGGGTGGTCATCGGGCCTGGTGCTGGAGTAGCACCGTTTGCTGGTACGAGTGCTTCACTCTCGTCTTGATCGAAGTAAAAAAGGGGTATGTCTTGTGGGGATGTGACGTTTGGGCGGCGATCACCAATCTTTTTCTCGATCGTGTTGCCAGATTTAGCGGAGTCCCTTCCAGCATCAGCACTCGCGCCGAACATACCGCCGAAAATGTCATCTGATTCCATTCCATCTGCCCCATCAGCCGGAGTACCGTACCCGGTCCCCGGTCCCATACCTTCCATGTCGCCCATCTCCATATCCATATCCATACCCATATCCATGTCCATATCCACTGCCATGCTTTTGCCCATTGAGTCGTCAGTCTCTCGCTGCCCACCAGAATCGGCGAACCGTTTTATTTGCGGAGAAAGCAGTTGTCCGTTGTTGGAATTATCGTTTTTAACCAGTGGTGCCCTTCGCTGGTTGTCCGCATCTTCGGGAGCCATCTCCGCAAGTGAGGTTGTGCTACGGTAGTCTTGCTCTGAGTCGCGGGTCTCTTGTGAGAACGGATCTGTGGATTCGCTCGACACGGTGCTGTCTGGCGTGAATAGGTAGGGACTGCCCAGCAGCAGTAACAATGCGGCGGCTGTCGCCAGTAGGACCATTGGTGTTCGCCATTGGTGGCTTCGCTTCGCTACTGATGAGCTGCGCAGATTTCCCTCGGTAATGGCATCACGTCTCGTGGGCTCGAGCGTTGTGCTCGCATCCTCGGTATACATGATCTGTAACTGGTTGGTTACGCTGCGAGCTTCAGCGACCACTTCGGCCAAACTCAAGTCTTCTTTGATTTTTTCCTCGAACGCTTCAGCTTCCGCGGTTGAAAGTTCGCCGAGGATAAAGGCGGTAACGGTTGGGTCGTCCCAAATTGAGTCAGACATTTTCGATCTCTGGTCTTCAGGTGTTGTGTTCGGGTAGGGGAGGCGGGAGTGTTGGGGAAGAGTCAGTTAACTGCCAGGGAGTCGCGAAGATTTCGGACCGCAGCATGAAGATGAAAGCCGACATTTCCGATCGTCAGTCCTGTCACCTCGGCTATCTCGCGATAACTGAGACCCGCTTGTAGGCGGAGCCGAAGTACTTCCTGTTGGCGGTTGGTGAGTTTTTCTACCAGACCGTACAACTGATCACGATCCTCAGCATTGATGACTGAGTCTGAGACGTCAGGTGACTTATCCGCCACGGAGATTTGGGAAGAGTCAAAAGGTGTTGAGTGATTCGTCCGCTGCATATCTATGACTCGGGTTCGGCAAACAGAAAATAGCCATGCCGCAACGCGAGATTCAATTTTTGCTGGATCTTCGCGGCACAACCGCAGGAAAGTTTCCTGCACCGCATCCTGGGCTCCCTGCCAATCACCCCCCAGCATACGGCCCGCGTATGCCAGCAGTGGCCTCTCGTAGCGATCAACGAGAGCGTTAATCGCTTCAGCCGGCCAGGTAGATCCTGATTCGGTCATCGGTTTTTTGTTTGTAGAGAAAAGATGCGGTTCTGCAGCGTCTACGAGCTCGCAACGAAATTATTAGGAGTTGCCAGAAAAAGATTTTCTTTGTGGCTTCTGCCCGCCCTACCTTGAGGTCGCAATGTGGCTGAGTTTAACGCTATGAACCGGTGTGAGGGCCACAGATGCGGTGACAAACTGCGGCATTTGTGCGGTAAACACAAGAAGCTTACGTGCCAAAATTTGTTCTAGCGTTTGAAATCAATCAGGTGACTCCCCGGCTGCAAAGCTTCGGGATCGCTTCAGGCCCGTTGCAGTAGGGGCTCCGCAATCCGGATGAATTCCTCCCTCAGTTGTCCTCAGAGCGGAGGACGTGGACACGTGTGGCAGTGCAGCTGACGAGCGAGACTTAGATCACAGAACAGCAGGAAAAGATATCGCGTCGCCCGAAATGCACTGGCTGCAAGACCCTTCCAAATGAAGTCAAAGGTTTGCAAGGCAGACCTGCAATCCCGAGAACCACCTGAAGCCCAAGAACCACCTGAAGCCCAAGAACCACCTGAAGCCCAAGAACCACGTGAAGCCCAAGAACCACGTGAAGCTACGCACAGGCCATGCCGGTTGTGGTCCGCTGAGATTCGGCAATGTTGGGCACTCACATGTCGTTACCGCGACTGAGTACCACAATGCAAGGGACGGGAAAGACTGAAACGTCGCACTTCAGTCTGACGGGTTTACGGGAGATTGGCGGGCAGCAGTAGATTGCCAAGCGATCGCAACCTTTGTCGCGGCCTCCCCATGGCATGGTGCAAGCACCATGCCATGCCTTTGTCGCACCGCTTTGATTTAGATCAAAGGAGTCTTACCCGGGATTGCAAACTCAGGTTCTGGGCGTGCCCCGTCGATGTCAAAGTCCTCGGGGAACAGATCAAGTTTAGATTCGTTGATGGCGAAATCCCACGTCACGTTTTTGCCGGTGTAAGCGGCCATGCGGCCGAGCGCGGCGGTCATGGAACTGTCGGCTGTATTCTTCAGCTCGACAATCGGTTTACCGTTGCGAATCGAGTCAATCAGATCCTTGTGCTCTTGCTTGTAAGCTGCACCAATGTCTCCTTTCATGGACCAGATTTCTTTACCGTCTCGATCCACGATTGACGCACCACTGTTACCACCTCGGATCGTGCAGCGACCGCCTGTGCAATAGATGACGTTGGAGTTGTCGCCTTGTGTACCGGGGATTTGACGGCACATGAACGAGACAAGACGATTTCCGGGGTATACATAATCAACTTCCACGTTGTCCCACATCTCACTCCCTTCGGGGCGTGTGAATCGTCCCCCCGATCCGTATGCCGATTCAGGTGGTCCACCCATGATCCAATTCATGGTGTCGATGTTGTGTACTGCCTGTTCCGCAATTTGGTCGCCTGATAACCAAATGTTGTGCATCCAATTAAATATTTGGTACTGCGTATCGGACATCTCGGGTCGGCGATTACGGAACCAGATGCCACTGGAGCAATAACGCATCGTTGCGGCGATGATGTCCCCTATGACTCCGTCGTGCAGTTGTTTAATCGCTTCGACATAATTTGTTTGGCGACGATACTGTGTTCCCGTAACAATTGCCGTTCCATTCTTTTCAGCTTGCTCGTGAGCAGACAAGCAGATCTTGTATCCAGCTGGGTCAACACAGGTGGGCTTCTCTGCGAAGACATGCTTGCCTGCATCCACCGCTTCTGCAACGTATTGCGGACGGAACCCAGGAGGAGTGGCAAACAGGACGACATCGATGTCGGGGTCGTCGAGAATGCGGCGATAGGCATCGATGCCACTGTGCATTTTGTGCTCAGCAACGTCAACTTTTTCCTCGTGACGTTTGGCTGTCCCTTTACGCACACTTTCCAGTTTGCCTTCTTCTACGTCAGCAATGGCTGAAAGAGTCACGTTCTCGTTGATCGTCAATGAGTCATTGATGGCTCCGGCTCCGCGGCCGCCGGCACCGACCAAACCGATACGAACCGGCTCCTCAGAAGCATTCTGGGGTTCCGCACCACGCACTGGACGAACAGTGGTTAGACCTGCAACGAGACTCGCGGACGCTGCGGTACCCGCTTTGAGAAAACTGCGACGAGCTGTGTTCGACGGCTTTTTTGTGAGTGTCTTCGCTGCGGGCGTTGGTTCTTGAGGGTCAACGGGATTGGACATGGGCAAGTCTCGGAAAATGCTGGTTGACGTGAGGGGGTGAATGAGGGCAGGGCGATGAAAAACCTGAATTCTTCATTCATGGCAGATGATTGAACTCAGGCAGGGCTGGTGTCACCGGCGTATGGGTGAGTCAGCGTTGTTCACGCCCCCCACATGATAATGAGTGCTGCCACTATACGCAGCCTGAACTACCGTTTTTTTCTGATTCGTGGAGCGTATTCAAGCTTGGGCAAGGCGGTCAAGGTTCTGGGGCCGTCCGTGCAGCGAGCAAAGAAAATGCGTTGGATTTGCGATTTTGATTGATTGGTGTGTTTTGACCGTTTTTCCGTAGGCACGAGATGTGAGCTGAGCGAACGGAGAAGCATCTGGTTAGGATGACCGAGGGAAATACAAATAAAACACTTGTTCGGAGGTCGTCTGATGGGTCGTATCAAGGTTTGCTGCGTGCGATCACGGTTCGCTTTCTACGAACAAAACCGCGTGTTGTTTGCGATTAAAAGACGTGCTGTCACGTTTTTCGGGCTGGTCTTCGTCGTTGGTGTCATGAACGCGGACGGCCAGGAAAGCCATGCTGATTTATCTTCAGGTTCGGCCTCCGCTGAAGCGACGGTTCAACAGCCGAATTTCATTGTCGTGTTCTGCGATAATTTGGGATATGGCGACATCGAGCCGTTTGGGTCAACTGTCCACAACACACCTGCCTTGAATCGAATGGCGGTACAAGGAAGAAAGTTCACGCATTTTTGCGTCACTGCAGGAGTTTGCACGCCATCCCGTAGCAGTCTGCTGACCGGTTGTTACTCACAACGCGTTGGAATGCACACCAATCCGCGTGATGGTCAGGTCTTACGCCCAATCTCTCCCTACGGCTTGAATCCTCAAGAGGTAACGATTGCCGAGGTGTTGAGTGACGCGGGGTATCGCACGGGCATGATCGGTAAATGGCATTTGGGTGATCAAAAGGAGTTTTTACCTACGCATCAGGGGTTTGACTGGTTTTATGGCATTCCCTATAGCGATGACATGACCGAGGAAGTCGGCCGACGGGTGGGGGCCCGGTTTGAAGGTGGTGCATGGCCACCACTGCCATTGCTAGAGAATACTACCGTCATCGAAGCGCCGGTTGATCGAAATCAACTGACCAAGGATTACACACTGCGGGCGATGGAGTTCATCGAGGAAAATCGCCAAACGCCTTTCTTTTTGTATATGCCGCAAGCAATGCCTGGCAGTACTGCAGCACCCTTTGCCAGCGAGCACTTTCGAGGGCGAAGCAAAAATGGTCCTTGGGGTGACTCCATTGAAGAACTTGATTGGTCCATTGGAAAAATTATGGACAAGCTGGTGACGCTCGGGATTGACGATCGAACACTAGTGATTTGGACCTCGGATAATGGGGCACCCATGGCACGCACGCAGGACAGTTTATCAAGAGGAACTAACCGCCCTCTGCATGGACGCGGGTACACCACCAGCGAAGGTGCATTCCGAGTTCCAACCCTCATGTGGTGGCCCACGCAGATCGCGCCGGGAACGGTCTGCCACGAACTGGCAACCACCATGGATCTGTTACCCACGTTTGCAAAGTTAGGCGGCGCCGCACTTCCGCTTGTTCGGAAGGTCGATGGGCATGATATCTGCTCTCTGCTGGTTGGCGATCGACATGCAACAAGCCCTTACGAAGCATTCTATTACTACGAACGTGATCAACTTCAGGCGGTCCGAAGCGGACCTTGGAAATTGTTTGTGCCGTTAAAAGAATTTACCAAGCATCCGCATTTCACACGTGGGGTGGAATCAGGCAAGAACGGTACGAAACCCCTGCTGTTCAATGTGGTGACGGATATTAACTGCAGCGATGACGTTGCTGCGGCTCATCCTGGAATTGTAGCGAGGCTCTCGCAACTAGCAGAGGCCGCACGTGATGATTTGGGGGACCGTGGGCGTGCCGGGACTGGGCAGCGGCAACCGGGGAAGATTGAGAACCCAACACCGCTGCGTATGAACCGCAAGAATTGATGCGATCGCAGTTAAGATTGCGGGCTTGCGTGCCATATCCGAACGCTTCAGACGAAAGCCTGCGTTTGCCTTAGCGGCAGCGATGACCTCACATCAGAAACACAGTTCCCACAGAAACACAGTTCCCACAGAAACACAGTTCCCACAGAAACACAGTTCCCACAGAAACACAGTTCCCACAGAAACAC
>NZHC01000007.1 GCA_002689655.1 Rhodopirellula sp.
AACTCACAGGATACGGACAAGGGAAGATTGAGAGAGCGATTAAGAACGACGAGTTGGTTTCGTTCAAAGATGGCGGAAGTCGTAGGTTCCACAGCAGAGATGTTCAGCAGTGGACTTGGGATTTACGCAACAGTGGGTTGGATAAACAAGGTCGTAATTGGGAGGTTTAGAATAATGGCATATGTGAGTTACGAAAATCGGACAAGAAAAGGTAAACCCTGTAAGTACTGCAAGATCATCGCGGATATTGACGGAGTACAAGAGAACATTACTGTTGGTTATAGCGTTACCAAAAAAGATCAGAAACGTGATTTGAAGTATGAAGACATTGTGACGCTATTGGAAAATGTGCGTGTTGAAGGTAAAGGAATACTTACACAACATCACAAAGAGGAGCTTGATAGCGTTCAAGAGACTGATCCCAAGTTCTTTCAACGTTTAATGGATAAAGGATTACTTGGTGAGAGTAAGTCTGCGAGGACAATCAAAGAGTTGTTTGACGCTTACTTTGAATTCAATCGTGGAGTCCTAAAAGATCGTTCAGTTCGCAGTTACAGAGATGACCAACGAGTATTTGAGAGATTCGTCGGATCAAACGAACTGGTTCGGAACATCAATAGCGGAACAGTCGCACGATTTGAGCAAGACTGTCTCAAGGTGAAATGCCGTGATACAGAATGTAAGACACTTGACTGTAAGTGTAAGAAAACGTCTTACGCAAAATCCACGATTGGTTTGAAGTTGAAGCGAGTACGTCAAGCATTTGCTTTCGCGATAGAACAACAGTGGTTGAGCAAGAATCCCATTGAGTTTGACGCTAAGAAGTATCAGCAGAAGGTCCAACCAAAAAAGCAGAAAGAACAAGCAAGAATCCTAACTCCTGAGAACGTTCAGCAATTCCTTAACCATCAGGAAGCAGACTACGAGCGTCAGTTGTGGAAGACCGTGATTTACTATCTTGGTTGTCGTCCTGCTGAACTCGCGATTATGCGATGGTCTGACGTTGATTTTAATCCAGAAGACCCAACGGCCACATTCCGATCCAAAGATACAGAACACACTGGAAGAGATCGTGAGAATATGCCAACTCGTACAAGTCCATTATGGAATGAGATTTACGATCTATTGAAGAAATGGCGTGATCTACATCCTGATGAGACATTTATTTTTAATGACATATTCAATCTAAGACATAAACCAGAGTTTGAACTTACCAATCCTGAGACTTGCGAACGGATTCGGGAAGGTCGTTACGAGACGAAGTTTGATACGAGTATGAGGAAGATGGTCAAGCGTTCTGGGATTCCTGTTTATCCACAACCTCACAAAGCGTTACGCGATGTCAGGATCAATGAGTTGGAGCGTTTTGGATTCAGGAAACAGGAGATTGACGCTTGGATCGGGAACACAGAAGCGGTCCGAGACAAGCACTATTCTGCTACATCGGTTACTAAAGCAGACCGTCAGAAAGCACTGGGAATTGCAGGTGAAGAAAAAAGTGTAGGCGATTCGGCAAAAAGTGTAGGCATAGTGTATGCGGAGAACACCCAGACTGACCCAAATCAACTCATCCAGCAGTTGAGCAAATCGGTGAAAGGTCGTGAATTGCTGGAAATGCTTGAGAAAGCATTGAAACAGAGTGATCCAGCAGACCTTGAAGAAGATGCTAAGTACACCCGGAGGGATTCGAACCCCCAACCCTCGGTTCCGAAGACCGATGCTCTATCCAGTTGAGCTACGGATGCGCGTTGTTTGCGTCCAGATTCTACTTAATTTGGCGTGTAGGACTAGACCGCCAAATCTGTTCGTTTGCGCTTTCAATCATCCGACCCGAAAATTGGGGTGAAACCGTCGTTGTTGGTGGGAAAATAATCACGCAGTTGGCGGATTTCTCGCTGCGTCGCGCATCGTGCGACGGGCCCGCCAACGCAGTAACAACCCGTGTTTCGATCCCAACAAGATGCTGAAGATCAAGACAACGGCTGCTGCCACCACGATGATCGCACCTGTGCTGAGCTTCGGCACCAATGCGCTCGCGATTCCACCTGCTGTCGCAGACACCGCACCAAAAACGGCAGACAGGCAAAGGTTTGGACCAATAGAATCGCTCCAGAATCGGGATGCTGTGGGTGGGATGATCAAAAGCGCGACGATCAATAGCAGACCAACAGCCTGCATGCCCGCTACACAAACGGCCACAACCAATGCCATCAGTAGAAAGTCGAGTGTTCGAATGGGATAGCCCAACACTCGAGCCAAGCCTTCATCGAAACACATCAATGCCCATTCTTTGATCAGCAGGTTGCTGATCAAAATGGTCCCGATGGTGATGGACGCCAACAAGGTCACATCGCTGATTCTAATGGCTGCAGCCTGCCCGAAAATGAAGTCACGTAGCCCTGCCTGCGCACCTGTGGGTGATGCTTGGACGATCGATAGCAGAACCACACCGGCACCAAAAAAAGTGCTTAGGATGATCGCCATCACGGCATCTTCGGGAAGTCGGCCCACATTGCGCAGCCAGAGTGCTGCCAGCATCCCACACGCACTGGCGACACTTCCACCAAGCAACATCACGGGCAGACTTTTGCCAGCTTCAGGAGCGATGGAAGCATAAATTAAAAATGCAATCGCAACGCCTGGTAAAGCAGCGTGTCCAATCACGTCGCCCGCTAATGCCCGTCGCCGTAACATCAGAAAGGTACCCGTGATTCCTGCTGCAATGCCCAGCAGCATCGTTCCAGCCAGCACGATGAGCGTGTTGTACGCAAAGATAACTTCAAGCTTATTCACGACGTTCTTAAACGGAAAGGTTTCAGCTCAGGATCAGCAGTTTGCCGCTATAGGCCTGCTTCAGATAGTCCGGGGTCATGACATCCTCAACTGCTCCTTCGGCAATCAACTTTCGATTGAGTAACAGCACCCGGTCAAAGTATTCGCTCACCGTGTCCAGGTCATGGTGCACCACCATGGCCGTTCTTCCCTGATCGCGTAAGCGATGAAGGGTGCTGATGATAGTCTTTTCGGTCGCCACGTCGACTCCTGCCAGCGGTTCGTCCATCAAGAAAAGTTCGGCGTCCTGCACCAAAGCGCGGGCCAAAAATACACGCTGCTGCTGGCCTCCTGAGAGCTGGCTGATTTGCCGCTTGGCGAAGTCCTGCATCCCAACTTCGGCCAAAGCCTCCATTGCTCGCTTTCGGTGCCTTGCCCGTACAGGTCGGAACCAACCGATTTTGCGGTACAGGCCCATGCAGACCACATCCAAGGAAGTGACCGGAAAATCCCAATCCACACTTGTTCGCTGTGGAACATAACTGACCCGTCCATCCACCTCTCGGAATTCTTTTCCAAAGAATTCAAAATGACCTGTGAGGGGTTGGACCAGCCCCAAAGCTGTCTTGATCAGCGTGCTCTTTCCAGCTCCGTTGGGCCCTACAATCGCAGTCAATGTGCCCGCAGGGGCTTGGAAACTCAAATCAGTCAGCACGGGCGTATTGCGATAGGCAACCGTTACCTCGAAAGCGGCAAGGGCAGAATCTCCAGCTGATCTGTTCGATTTCAATTTTTGTCTCCGTCGACTGCGTCGCCGGAAGATTCCAAATTGGCCGAATCCGCGACCGTTGTGGCAGCCGCATCATCTTGCTCTTCTTCGCTAGCTACATGGGCATCAGACTCTGTAGTGATAAACTCGGCCACTCGACCACCCAAGGCTGTTGCGATCGTTCCAAAATTGTGCTGCATCATTCCGATATAGGTGCCTTCGGGAGTTCCATCGGCACCCATGCTGTCGCTTAGCAGCGTCGAATCACTGGAGACATCGAGACCACGTTGTTGCGCACCTTCCACGATCGCTTTGACTTGCCTTGGTGAAACACTTGACTCAAAAAAGACGGCGGGCACATTGCGTTCAACGATCAAGTCAACGAGGCGATTCACATCGCTGATCGCTGCGTCGCTGATGGTTGAGACGCCTTGGACTCCGTGAACTTCGACACCGTACCTCTGACCAAAATATTGAAAAGCATCATGCGCGGTTACCAGTACGCGCTGCGATTCTGGGATGGATGCGATCGTCGCCTCGCCCCACTTATCAAGTTGGTCCAGTTCCTGTTCCAGCTTCGCGGCTCTCTCGAAAATTGAATCGGCATGCTCCGGCATGCGGTCTGCCAACGCACTTGCAACGTTGACCGCTGCCTCCTTCCAAAGCGCAACGTTCATCCAGATATGTGGATCGTGAAGACCCGCATCCGCATCCAGGAGTTCGCTGTCGTCTAATGTTTCTGCAACAGCGATGGTGGCATTGTTGGCCACTGAACGTGCTTCCAATACCTCACCCAATCGACCCTCGAGATGAAGGCCATTGTAGATCACGATGTCGGCTTCCAAGAGCTTGATCGAGTCGCCTCGTGATGGTTGATACAGATGCGGATCAACGCCTGGCCCCATGATCGCTGTGACATCCGCGTCAGAGTCAACCAGTGTTTGCACCATGTCTCGGACCATCCCAGTGGTTGTCACGATTTGTGGCTTTGCATCGATAGCGGAAACGGAGTCGTTCTGTCCCTCCGAGGAGTTGCTGCAGCCGGCTGTTACAGCCAACCAAAGTAGCAACATGATCGGGGTAATGACCGCCATCAGTTGATAGCCGGGATTGACGTCACTGATTGGTTTCAAAGAAGGGGTCCTTTCGCGGCTTGGTTTCAGTGTAAAATGCATTATTTAAGGATACCCAAATACAATTGTTTGGATACCCAAAAACGTGACAAAGAAGCTGTTCGGTGGTACTTAAGCCAACTTTCAGCATCCTACGCCTTCTCTTCGTCGTGCTGTTGGTTGCGTTGCTGCGGAGAATGAGCTTCGGTGGTCAGTTTGTGGCGTGGGAAAGCTGCTAGCTTTGTCCGTTTGTTTTGTGTCACTTGGGGTGTGATTGAGGCTTAGCAGAGGTCTTGGCAGGAGCAGATTGAGGGTCATGGCAAAACCATTGTCGAAGGAACAGCAAGTAAATCGAGGAGAATTCCAGTCGTGTGCTAGACTAGTGAAGAACAACGACGCTCTGGTGAGATGGCATGGGACTGACTTATTTCAAACGTTTTCGGATGGAGTACGACCTGAGAAATGGTGTGCCAGCGTCCGTTCCTGTACCACCTGGCTATGATTTGGTGCCATTCTCAGTGGATTTGATTCGAGACCACGCAACTGCCAAATTTCACAGTTTTCGTTGCGAGTTGGATGCCAACGTATTTCCCTGCCTAGGTCGACGTGACGGTTGCCTGAGATTGATGCGGGAAATTACTTCTCGGGCCGGTTTTGTCCCTCAGGCGACTTGGTTGTGCCGCTATCGTGATTCTGACTCGGGGACGATGCAGCCAATCGGTACGATCCAGGGTTTGCAATTTGAGGGCTGGGGGGCTGTTCAAAACTTGGGGATTGATCCAGGCCACCGAAGTCTTGGATTGGGTTCCGTTCTGTTGGAACGGGCAGCGAATGGCTTTCGCGCGGCTGGCTTGCAGCGTATGCACCTGGAGGTGACGACCGACAACACGGCTGCCATACGCCTCTATGAACGGCTCGGTTTCAAACGTGCCAAAGTTGTTTTCAAGGCGGCGGAGGTCGCAGGAGTTTGAGTCGCGAGTGTGTCAGCAGCATGCGAGGGCAACTGAATAGTTGCTACGGGCACCGGCGGGATTTTATTCAGGAGTAGGAAGGCGGACCATCGTGGATGACAATAATCCCATGTCTGACCCCGATCAATGGGAAGCTGATCTTGAGCGACGGTATCCGCCGGTGGAACAGGGTGAGCAAGCTGTTTCGGAGTTCAGGAACTATCAGGCTGAAGTAAGACCTACGGTCAAAGCCTTTTACCGTTTGAACCACCAGCACCAGACGTTTGAGTTTGTCAAGCAAAAGCGCAAACAGTTCTTATCACTGGAGCGTCAAAGTATGGGTATTTGGGAAGCGTTGGAGTTTCTCAACACCTTGGTTGATGATAGCGATCCCGATACTGACTTGTCGCAGATTGAACATTTGCTTCAGGCAGCAGAAGCGATTCGAGCGGATGGGCATCCGCGCTGGTTCATTCTGACGGGACTGATTCACGATCTGGGAAAGATTTTGTGTTTGTTTGGCGAGCCACAGTGGGCGGTCGTGGGCGACACTTTTCCAGTGGGTTGTGCTTATTCAGACAGCATCGTCTACCACGAGTTTTTCCGCTTGAATGCCGATTGGGAGCATCCTGTCTATTCAACCGAGTGTGGGATCTATCAACGTCATGAAGGATTGGAAAATATCATGATGTCCTGGGGCCACGATGAATATCTTTATCATGTGACAAAATCCTATTTACCAATCGAAGCCCAGTACATGATTCGCTATCACTCGTTTTATCCTGGGCATCGAGAAAACGCTTACCAGCATCTTTTTAGCGCACGCGACCATCAACTCTTTGAATGGGTTCGCAAGTTCAATCCTTATGACCTGTATTCCAAAAGTGATGAGCGGCCAGACATTGAACAGTTGAAGCCGTTTTACTTGGACTTGATCGCAGAGTTTTTTCCTTCACAACTAGCGTGGTAATGGAAAAAACGGTCAGTTGTTCGCGGGGACTTTACTTGGCAGTTTATCCGATTATTTCTTGTTTTCGCGATATTCTCGTCGGCTGGTCGCATAGGTATCTGAGTCTGGAAGTTGTTCTGAATTCGTGTCGGGTTGCTCCATCAAGCGTTTTAAAAATGGTCTGCACCATCCACAGCCAGTGCCAGCCCCAAAGCACTCGGATAACTGGCTCGGTACGGTTGGTTGATTGACACGGATATACTGGATCACTTTCCGTTTTGTGACATGAAAGCAGAGGCAAAGCTCATCATCATCCTTCATGACCGGCGCCTTCGGTGATTAGCCATGTCGCAATTTTGCAGGCATCCAGATAATCAGCGATGACCAGCCTTTCATCGGCTGTATGAATATTCCGTTGTCCGCATCCAAGTGTGACGGCTTCGATTCCGAGTCGGAATAACCAGTTGGCATCCAGCCCACCATCTGAAATTTCGGGAAACGGTTCGCGTCCCACCACGCGAACCGCATCACTTGCTGCAGCGATGGAGGGGTGATCCTCTGCAAGAGCAAAGGATTCGTAGTCAACATTGGAGGAGAATTCAACTGATCCAGCAGCACCTTCGTGGTTCGTGACTTCGGCAGCAGCTCGCTCAAAGGCCTGTCTGATTTCACTGACAATACGAGTTCTCATCTCAGCGCTATGGCTTCGTGCTTCGGCACGCAGAATGACTTCAGGTGTGATGACGTTGGTTGCTTCTCCACCCTGAAAGATACCGACGTTCGAAGTTCCAGCTTGATCTCCTTGTTGTACTTTTCCGAGCCACCCTCGCGTGTGCAGATCGGCGATGGCTCGAGACGCCATCACAATGGCGCTGGCACCTTCTTGAGGTGCAACACCGGCATGAGCTGGAATGCCAGTGACTTTGATACTCATGCGTTCGCCACCGATGGCACCGATTGTCAGTTTTTCGACCGTCCCACCATCAAAGTTGAAGGCGCGGTCGACCTGTCCTACTTTGGTAATGTCCAGATTTCGGGCACCCTCAAGTCCGATCTCTTCCTGAACAAGGAAGCTGACCACCGCTGGGGGGAATTTTTTATCGCCCTGTTTAAGCCGTTCAATGATCGCGGTCAGGATGGCGCCACAGCCGGCTCTGTCATCAGCGCCCAGACCCGTCGGAGCACTGCTATGGACCTCGTCACCTTCTATCACCGGCTGGCTGCCAATACAGATTGGGACGGTGTCCATGTGTGCGGAGAGCAGCGTGCGTGGCCCATTTCCGTTCCCGGGTAGGGAAACGATCAGGTTGCCGCAGTTTCCATCGAGTCTTGTGCGTGTTTCGGCACCATCAAATTGAATTTGTGAGTCGGTGACGCCGGCTTCACGAAGCAGGTCGATGATCTTGGCTGCCACCGCAGCTTCGTCACCGCTGCGGCCCGGAATGGCGGTAATGGTCAGATATCGGTCGAGGGCGTGGTCGGTGTTGATTTCGTTATTTGTCATGGGCAGGTTACACTCAGCGGCAGAGGGAACGGTGACGAACTCACACACAAATTAGGGCATCCGTTGGTTGTTGCCGAGTCACCTGATCGGCGAGCGGGCCCGGGAATGGGTCCAGAGCCCGGAAAACCTAACATTTCTATACTTTTTAAACGTGTCAACTTACTGTGAATCTACCCGTTATTGATTCCGGAAATCCATCGTCACCGGCTACGTCGGTGGATCATCGTAGACATTTGCTGGACCTCAGCGACGAGGATCTGAAGCAGTGGCTGATTGATCACGGGCAACCTGGTTTTCGAGCCAAACAGATTATTCACTGGGTCTTTCAACGTCGCGTTTCTGATTTTCAGGAAATGAGTGACTTGCCCAAAGCGTTGCGAACACAGTTGGCTGAATCATTTCGTGTCTTAGTGACGACTCAGTCTGCCGTCGTTCAATCCACTGATGGAACTGATAAGGTTTTGGTGGGATTACCCGATGGTGGTGAAGTTGAGTGTGTGCTGCTGCGAGATGGGTCGCGACGGAGCATTTGTGTTAGCAGTCAGGTCGGTTGCGCGATGGGCTGCGTTTTTTGTGCGAGCGGCCTTGATGGTGTGGATCGAAATCTCACCACCGGGGAAATTCTTGAGCAGATGTTATTGCTCCAGGCCAGACTCGAGGATACGGAGCGTCTGAGTCACATCGTCATGATGGGTATGGGCGAGCCACTTGCCAATTTGGATCGGGTGCTGGGCGCGTTGAATGTAGCTCGCAGTTCAGATGGGTTGGGGATCAGTCCCAGACGCATCACGATCAGTACCGTTGGTTTGCCCCCTGCGATTGATCGACTCGCCAATAATGGTACGCCCTACAATTTGGCTGTCAGTCTGCATGCACCCAATGACCAGTTGAGAAATGAACTCGTTCCGGTCAACCAGAAGATTGGCATTGATCAGGTTCTGGATGCTGCTGATCGCTATTTTGATAAGTCCGGGCGACGTTTGACCTTTGAATATGTTTTGCTTGGTGGGGTCAACGATTCGACAGACCAGGGGCGACAACTCGCGAAGTTATTGCGACATCGCACAGTGCTGCTCAATGTGATTCCATACAACCCCGTTGAAGGGTTGCCCTACGTGACTCCTAGCAAAGCATCCATTGCCGAATTCCGACAGGTGTTGGAAGGGGGAGGCGTGAATGTAAAATTCCGTCAGCGTAAGGGGGATGATATCGATGCTGCCTGTGGGCAGTTGCGTCGTAACCGGGGAGCAACGACAGACCCAACCTCCGTTCACGCCGTTAGCCCTCCTCGATGATTCACCGTGTTTGTTTCAAGGCCAACTTGCTGTCATTCAAGCTAGCGTTGCTTTGAAGTGAACATCAATCGAACGTTGGCATAGAAAAGTAACCCAAACATGTGATGCATGCATGTCAGTCAGCCGACGCTCTTGCGTTTGCTGGGTCAAGTTTTGATCTTTAAAAAGGTAAGAAGGCTATGAGGTTGTACTGTTGCTTCATTCTCTTAACTCTGGCATCAGCTGCCAGTGGTGAATGGAAGGTATCTTCTGATGCAATTTTGACGCGTTGGGGCAAACAGGTCAAACCAGAAAATGCTTGGCAGGAGTATCCGCGACCCCAGTTTCGACGCGAAGACAATTGGAAGAACCTGAATGGCTTGTGGCAGTATGGAGTTCGCAAGAGCGAGCAGGTTCCAAAAGTCTATCAGGGAGATATCCTTGTACCCTTTCCTGTGGAATCAGCGCTCAGTGGGGTGCAGCGACTGCTCGCCCCGGATGAGACGTTGTGGTATCGCCGCATGTTCCAACATCAGACTCCCAAGGGACATCGCACTCATTTGCATTTTGAGGCGGTGGATTATGAATGCACCGTTTACCTCAATGGAATGAAAATCGGTTCGCACAAAGGCAGTAGCGATCCATTCAAGTTTGACATCACAGATGCGTTACATCCGGGTGATAACGAGTTGATTGTGAGAGTAATTGATAAGACTGCACCTTCTCAGACGTTGGGAAAGCAATCGCTGAAGCCGAAAGGAATTTATTACACTCGCGTTTCAGGGATTTGGCAGACCGTCTGGTTGGAGGATGTTCCTGAGCGGCATTTCCGCATGGTAAAAATGAAGCCAAGGATTACCGAGGGTACGTTGCGTGTGCTGCCAACGCTGGAAGGGGAACCGTTGAAGGCAGAGCGTATCGTGATCACCGTCCGTGATGGTGACCGTGTAGTTGGTGTTGCGGATGCCGCCTTAAGTGTTCGTATACCGGATCCAAAGTTGTGGTCGCCGGGAAATCCCAGTCTCTATGAAATCACGATGGAGCTGTTTGATGGTGAAGATCTGGTTGATCGTGTCGAGTCGTATGCAGCCATGCGAGAGATAGGAACAGTTCGCGGACCAGCGGGGCAGATTCGCATGACATTAAATGGCAAAGTGGTGTTCCATTACGGTCCGTTAGATCAGGGTTGGTGGCCCGATGGGTTGTTGACACCGCCCAGTGATGCAGCGATGCGTTTTGATATTGATTACTTGAAGAAGTCCGGATTCAACATGATCCGAAAGCACATCAAGGTTGAGTCACGGCGTTATTATGCTCATTGTGATCGAATTGGAATGATGATTTGGCAAGACATGCCTAGCACAGGCGGAAGACCATTTTGGAGTAAGCTTGCTCCCAATCCAGTGGAAGACGAATGGCCTGCAGATCAGCATGAGCAGTTTGTCAATGAATTGAAGTCGATGGTGGGAAGCCTTCGTAATCATCCATCAATTGTGATGTGGATTCCCTTCAATGAACGATGGGGGCAGCACGAGACCATTCGAGTTGGTCAGTTGATGGAGAATCTTGATGTCACGCGTTTGGTCAACATTGCCAGCGGTGGTAACTTCTTTCCAGTTGGCGATGTTGTGGACCGACACAATTACCCAGAGCCGATGTTTCCGTTCGAGGATCAAAGGTTCAATGACTATGTGAAGGTGGTGGGCGAGTTTGGTGGCCATGGCCTGGTGGTCCCCGGTCACCAATGGAATTCGGAAATGCGAAATTGGGGATATGGAGACCTGCCGGCCACAAAGAACGAATACAAAAAACGCTATCGCCGGTCGTTTGAAGAACTCATGAAACTTCGTCGCCGAGGTGTGGCGGCAGGTGTTTATACGCAGACGACTGATGTTGAAGGTGAGGTCAACGGATTGATGACCTATGACCGCGAGGTTCAGAAGATGACAGCTGAAGAGTTGCGGGAATTACATGCACCGGCTCGTTTCTGATTACCGGCATTCAAAATCCAAATCGCACCGCAGCGGTGATGCATCAGCTTTTTGACTTTCCGAGCCTTTCAGGCCAGGCCCCATTGTCGTCGCAGGAACCACTCAGTTGACATGGCTCCCGCAAAGATGCCGAACAGCAGCCAGCCTGTGAACGGTCCGTCTCCCAGCCGAAACTTTTCAATCACAGGTGTTTCCGCCAAGCTTCGACGGTCTTGGATGGTTGTGATCAGCTCATCAATGTTCTCCGGTAGAAAAGATGCACCGCCGTGGTCGGCGGTCAAATCCGCCAGCTGACTTAAGTAAACTGGATCGGCGAGCGGTTGAGCCAATTCTCGGCTTTCATCCACCACCTGAAAGGCCAGTTCTTCTTGTGGCAAAGTTGTATCGAGCGATTCCGCTCGCACTCGCAGTCGATAAAATCCAACCGCAAGTTCAGGAATGCGACCTCGGATCGCTTGAGTCATGCGGCTCGATTGGGAACTGCTGCTTTCGGTATTGATATTCAGTGACGACACATCGCCATTGGAATCTACGATTTCCGCGATTAGCGGAGTTGGATCACTCTGTTCGCCTACTGCTTGTACTTCAGCACGAAATTCAGGTGGCTTGTCCGTTGCAAACCTGCGTGCGTCCATGGTGATTACGAGTTGGCTATCTGCGTTGTTTTCCCGCGATAGTAACCACAAAACCAATTGTCGCCAGAAGCGGCGGTGTACTTCGTCGCGACCATACCTCCACCATCGCCAGGTCGAATCAAATGCAAGCGATGCTGTTCTTCCGCTGCCATACTCTCCGATCACCATCAGGGGATCACCCATTTCTGATTCCAGCAAAACCTGGATTCCGGGGGCAATTTTAGGCCCCAAAAGTCGGTTAGCTCCCAGCAAGGAAGGCAGGTCGTTCCATATCTTCGAGGGCGAATCACCACCAAAGTCGGTGATGGGATGAGAACGCGAAAGTCTGGGTTTCAGTTGTGTATCGATTTGGCTCCCAGCAGCCGGGTTATTGGGGCCACCCGGGGAACGAACGCGACCCGAATTCATGCGGATGGGCATCACGGTAGCCAAAGGAGAATCAGCGTAACCACCGCCGCCATAGGCGTAAGAGCCACCCAGCGTTACCAGTCCAGCACCTTTTCCGATCGTATCTGCAAGCTGCTGCAACTGTTCATTGCCCAACGCATCAGCGTGTAGATCACCGATGATGTAAATGTCGTAACGACCTTGGTCAAAAGCCCCGTCCAGATCGACTGGCCAACGGTCAACTGTGTCATTTGGAATCCATTGATAATCAAGAGCGAGGTCTGGAAATCGTCTCAGTGAGCGTCGTAAGAATGTTTGTTCAAGTCTTGGATTTCCTTCCAAGTAGAGGATCCGTCCTCCACCCGCACGTACCTCGACAAATGCGACTTGGGCATTGTTCGTCGTAACCAGTTCTTTTTCGATGGCCACCGCCTCTGCTTTTAGCCGGTAGGTTCCCGGTTGAGGAGTCAGGATTGGGATACTGACCGACGTGACATCTGTTGCATTTGCAGGGACGATTTGCCGATTAGCAATTTCAGTAGTTTTTCCATTCGAGTCGATCCAAGTCAGTCGAACCGGGACATCGATGCCTGCCATTCCTCGCGTGGACAACTGAAACTTGACATCAAGTTCGTTGCCCGCAAAGAGCTGGTAGCTTTCTGGAAGTGCTTCGATGGCAGCATCGCGTGACGCTGATGCGCCGCCAGCAGGTCCGATAGGGACCGTCCATAATGGAACGCCAAGTGAGTTGAGGGTCTCGGCAACTCGCTGTGCTCCCGTGCCCTGTTGGTCAGCGGTCTGGGTGCCATCACCAACCAAAACGATTCCAGCCAGTGGCTGGCCTTGAGCTGCTTGCATGGCACCTAACGCGGCTGCTGAGATGTCGGTGGTTTGGCCAGAAGGCAGTTCTGCCTTTAGCGAATTCACAGCAGGCGCCGCGATTGTTCTTGTTTGGGAGTCATAGGCCAGCAGCCGAACATCCAATTCACGGTCTAACCCAAGAATGCTGTCAGCAAGGCGTTTCCAGATTTCTAATTGTGTTTCCCAGCGTGAACTTCCGTCGCCATCTGGTAGCGTCATGCTGCGAGATGTATCGACTGCGATGACCAAAGCAGCTTCCGTTAGCTGGTTGTCGGTGCGGAACAGTGCCGGCCGAAAGGCGGCAAGCAGTAGGGCGAAAGCTGCCAACAGGCGCAGTGAGATCAGCCAGCGCCGCCGGGTCGGATTCTCGGTTGGCGGGGTAACGGCAAGAATCACTCCAACGGTAACCGCCCCAACTGCCATGGTTAGCAGTAGTGATCCGTAAATCGGTTCGAAAGCAAAGGAGGTCATCAGGAAATTCCGCCGATCAGGTCCGGCCAGTCGTGCTTGGTAGGGACTTATTCAGCTGGTTTCGGGGACGTGTCCCGTGACGATCAGAATGGGATGGGGGCTTCTGCGAATGCGATCCTGAACAAATCCTTGCCCAAATCGATCGTCGACTTCCAGAGGTAGCACCATTAACAGCTTTTTGGTGTCGTCCAGAGAATTAGGTGGCGCGACTTCGCCCGCAATTGGATGCAACGCGTAGTTCATGCCAAGTGTTGTGGCTGTCTTTGCCATTGCACCATGAAGTGAATGATGCGTTTTGGTTAATGCCGCACTGAATTGTTCCGCATCGATTTGAGCTTCGGGTTGAATTGCTTCGATGATGGAGCGAATATTTTCGAACTGTTCTTTTTCCAGCACAAGGTTCAGAGTGACATTGGCAGATTCTGCTGCCAAGCCAAAACTCCATGCTGCTGCTCTAGCTTCAACTTCGCACTCACTACCAACCACCATTTCGATTTGCTGAACACAATCGCGAAGTTGCTGGTCATTACGCCGCATCACAATCATTGGTGTCGGGCAACGTGATAACATGACGTCCATGACAGTCCCAGCGCTGTCCGTACCAATGTTTTCGAACGAGCGACCAAAAGGACTGGGGAGAATCAGCAGGTCGACAGAAAGTTCCTTGAGTGCGGCAAGGATCGCATCATAGGAATCACCTTCCTGGCGTTGGATCGGACGTGCTCCGGATACTTCGGTCGCACGTGTCACTGCGAGGTCTTCGTCTTGCTCCGTTTTGCCATCTCGTGCGTCCAGCACCAACGTTTCTGTGTTGAATTTTTCTCTGAGAAAAGTTGCTGAGGCGAGTGTGTTGTCATCCTGTGATGAACCGTCAAGCACGACGAGAATGCGTGAAGGTTTGATCGGGGTTAGTGAGGCTGCAGGCCCAACTTGTGCCTTTTCGAACATCCGCATCGATGCATCGACTTCGCGATCCAGTTCATTAGCTTCTGAACCTGTGCTCATTTTTTCCGCTTTCAACTTTCCCGCATCAGGCAGGATAAATGGTGGCAAATCTGATTTTAACTCAATAACAGTCGTCTGAGTACGCTGAAATGACACGGTCTGTGTGTCACGCTGTTGCAAGGCTCTAGTCCAGGATTCGCGTTTTTTTTGGTCTTATTCAATCGAGACTTCAGTGCGCAGTAAGAGCTGGAATCCAGCCTTCGTGATACACGAAGCCGACATAAAGGATGGCCCCGAGCACTTGGAATAACATGATCATGCCACCAAGTTTTAAGAACATTCCCCAGCCCACTGTCTCGTTGGCTTCGCGTTTCAGTGCGTAAATTGCAATGACACATGAAATGGATCCGATGGGTGTTCCATTGCCGCCAAGGTTGCAGCAGATGATCAAGGTCCACCACAGCGGTTCGGCAGGAACACCGTTGCCTGATATGTCACGGACAATTGGGATCAGGGTCGCTGCCACAGGAATATTGTCGACAATGGAGCTGGCTACAGCAGAAAATATTCCTAACAAGGGAAGCAGGAGTGACATTTCATTGTCGGATAACGCGATCACTTGCTGGGCAACCCATGCCAACGCGCCGGTTTGTTTCACGCATCCAATGATGATGAAGAGGCCCATGAAGAACATGATGACAGTCCAGTTTACTTTTTGGATTGCATCTTCCACTCCTTTTCCAGCAAACAATAACGCTGCTGTTGCACCAACCATGGCGATGAAGTCCATCCCGACGCCTAATTGTTGTGCGAATACAAAACCTAACACCGTTGCCATCAGGATGATTGCACTACGTAATAGGACCTTTCGATTTTCCACCATCGCCCATGGGTCGAAGGTCTCAATTTGTTCGCGGAGCAGCGATTGTTCTTCTGCAGTTTGTTTCCAAGGCAGATCTTTGCGAAAGAAAAATCGCAGACCGACGACTGCAATGATCAAACTGACCAAAGCATAAGGAAGGGAAATTTGTATGAATTGGGAGTAAGGGATACCTGCGGCGGTGCCAATCATGATGTTGGGCAGGCCGCTGGCAAAGGTCGCAATCGCACCACTGTTAGCGCAGATCGCGACGCTCAGCAGGAATGGCACCGGTTTGTAGTTCAGTGAACGACAGATCACTAAGACCAACGAACTGAGGATCAGCATGGCAGGAACAATGGTCAGGACTGCCACAAATAGGAACGTGACGCCGCAAAGAGTTAGAAATAAAGTTGATGCTCTGCCGCCCGTGAATCGGACGATCCACATGCTGAGGAAATGAAATAAGCCACTTTTCCCGATGACATCCACCAGGATACCGGTGCCAATGATGACACCGAAGATGTTGAGGTCCTCCTCAAGCATCTCGTAGATCTTTTCGTATTCAAATAATCCCAGGGCGAGTGACAGGCTGATCAGAACGACCGCTCCGCACAACGCAGCCACCGTCTTGTGCATCGGTTCAATCGCTACCCCCACATAGGTGGCAAGCATGATCGCTGCAAAGAGCACCATGATCCATGGCGAAGACGGGGTGATTGAGGCCCCGTCAACACTGGAAGCGAGCAAGGGTAGAGACCCAAGGAATGAGTGCAGACACAGTGCGGACATCAAAGGCCTTCAAGCACTTGGTTGGACGAATTCGATGCTGTTCGAGTCAACAAGGCTAGCGCGTTGATGCGAATTCAACAATCCCTGTCCGGAAATTGCCTCTTTTCAGAAGTGCTCGGGACCTGGGCGGATGGACTCATTCGAAGCAACTCTACCCCGATCTAGCACCTGCAGGACTGGCAATGCTTGCAAAAATACAGTCGTCGCGCTGCGACCTCGACGGTGGAGATCGGATGATCACATTGTGGGCATTCTGTTTGACCATAGACCCTGAAACGCTTGTCCTCTGGGATCTTCGGCAGCGGCATGCCTGCTTCCCGTGCCGTCACAGCGATTATTTTTCCGTGCTTCAAACCGACGGTCATCATCCGCTTGAGTGACTTCCAGAGCAGGTCAAACGAATCCTGCGAGAGATCCGATCCCGGAATGTGAGGATCTAGACCTGCTTCAAACAGAATTTCGGCTCGGAAGATGTTGCCAACGCCGGCAACGACTGATTGGTCGAGTAACAACGCACCAATGGGCTTCCCACTTCTACTGATGTTCTTCCAAACATCAGATTTTTTGCCTCCTGCTAGCGGATCAGGGCCAAGCCTCCCCATCACTTCCCGCTGTAATTCGGAGTCAATCACTCGACACGTCGTTGGGCCAGTGAGGTCGAGGCTGGCGTTGGATCCGACCATCCGCATCCGAACTTGTCCGACAGGTTTGGGGGGCGGTGACGCACGTTGACGAAATTTGCCGTAACGCCCCAGATGAACGTGGACGATCACGTTACCATCGAACTCATAAAAGAGATGCTTTCCCGACGCTCGGACGGAATCAAGGTATCGTCCGCTGACCTGCCGAGCATCCGCGCGGAACCGTCCTTGCGGGCTCGTTACTTTCACAACTTCTCCGCCTAGCAAATCGTAATGCTCACGGGCCAAAAAATGTGTTTTGTGTCCTTCGGGCATCTGTTCGGGCTCACTGGTGTCAGAAGCTCAGGGGGTATCAGCTGATTATCTGCACGCGTCAACTGTCCTGATTTTTGCGGTAAGTCGGGTTTATAAGAAACCGCTGCGAGGCCGTGGTCGGCTGCTCGTGCTTCGCGAAGTTGGCAGTCGTGGCTTTTCAGCTAGCATGCGTTTGCCATATTCACCGTCTGATGCGGTACCAAGCATGCTCCTGACTTTGGAGAGCTGCTGATCTTGGGAGCTGCTGATCTTGGGAGCCGGTGTGTCGTGGATTCCATGCTGCAGGTTCATGACTGCAGGTGTTCCGTCAGCCTTTCCCGGGCTCTTCTGTCTTGAATGGGTTATTCAGGTCGATGGATCATCTGCGTAAGACGTTGCTGCAATTCGCTTCGGAGTGGTTCGGCTGCGATCGAAATTGCGAGGCGATAATTTGCTCGTGCCATCCGTTTATTCCCCGCAGCTTCTCCCTGCTCCGCTCGCTGAAGATATTGAGCAAGTTTACCTTGGTATCGCTTGGCTTGAGATTGCCGGAGAATGGAGAGTTGCTGATGGCCGGTTTCTGTCAATGCTTTTCGCGACTGTGCTAACGGAGACGTGGCCGCCGTGTAGTTTCCAACAACCGGGCTGATGCCAGTCACAAATGGCTGTAGTACACCCGATGAAATGCTTCCTGGGTAGCCATTCATGGTGGTCAGCGAGGGGGTTGTGCTACTGAATGATCTTGTGCTTCCGTGCGAAAAGTTGAAGCCAAGGCTACCCCGAACACCACCACCGGCAAATCCAATTCCGCCCCAGAGTCCACCGGCAACTGCTCCTCCACCGGCCATCCCGCGGAAGGGTGGTAAGGGTGATCCGCCAGAATTTGCGAACCAGTTCTTTCCGCGTAACGACCAGTTGATGCTATTGTTTTCGAAGAAACTGCTACCACTGGTGTGGTGCGGAACAGATGTCGCCACCATTTGCCCGTAGCACTTGTTCGCTGCCGATGAGCAAATCAGGGCAACGATCAGATAGAAGGCAATCCGGGACATAGTAGCTTTCTCCTGAAACGAGTCTGGGTATTGTATCGATTCGTGATCCGGCAGGCCAATGAAATCCAGCATTTCTGAATGTCTGGTAGCGCCCCGTGTATCGCGAAGCGGACGGGATGGCGGTGTTCTGATCGTTCACGAAGGACTAAGTTGCACGTCCGACGGGAAGCAAGTGCCCCGCCCAATTTACACTTGCAAGTGAAACCTCAAAATTACCATCACAGATTCACTCATTGTCACGAAGATACATCTCATGAAGCAAGTCAGTCTCTACACCGATGGTGCCTGCAGTGGTAATCCGGGCCCGGGGGGGTGGGCTTTCATTTTGCGATGCAACAAGACGGAAAAGGAACTTGAGCGTAGCGATGGTGAACCGGAATCTACGAACAACAAAATGGAGTTGACGGCAGTGATCCGAGGTTTGCAGGCATTGACTGAGCCGTGTGAGGTTACCTTGTACGCGGATAGCAGTTATGTGCTGCAGGGGATGAGTAGTTGGATGTCCGGCTGGAAAAAGCGTGGCTGGAAGCGCAAAGAGGGTTCCAAGCTTGTGCCAGTCAAAAACGTCGAATTATGGCAACAGTTAGACGTGTTGATGGGGCAGCACACGGTTCATTACCAGCACGTCAAAGGTCATGCTGGGCACCTTGAGAACGAGCGTTGTGATGAGTTGGCGGTGGCTGCTTACCAGAAGTATCTGGAAAAGCGTTAAATAGCCGGTTTTATCCATGCTTTGTGACCGTGTTTGGCCTGATCCCCAATCGCGGTAAGCGGTGAGAAACGCTAGACTTTGAGCCTCGCACGACGGTGTGCGGACACCCTCATTCAACCTCTTTTCTGCAGGTCTTCATGAGCGACGCTCCTGAGTCGAGTTCTCCCTCCAACGAAACTCCCGCTTCTACCGTTCCCGCAGCCAATTCGAATTACACCGATGCGGACTTACAGCACCTGTCTGACCTCGAGCATGTGCGCGAGAGGCCGGGTATGTACATCGGTGACACCGCCACGCGTGGACTGCATCATTTGGTGTATGAGGTGGTCGACAATTCGATCGATGAAGCGATGGCTGATTTCGCCAAGATGGTCTCTGTCACTGTGCACACCGATGGCAGCGTGACGGTTGAGGATGACGGAAGGGGGATTCCTGTCACCAGGCATGAGCAGTTATCGGAAGAACTCGATCGTGAGGTCAGCACCTTGGAAGGTGTGATGACTGTCCTCAAGTTTGGTGGCAAGTTCGAAAAGGGTGCTTACCAGACATCAGGTGGTTTACACGGCGTCGGTGTTACCGTGGTCAACTTTTTGAGTCAGTGGGCCGAGACGGAAGTGAGTCGTGATGGATTCACATGGACTCAAGAATATGAGCGTGGAGTTCCTACCGGTCCGGTACGCAAGGGCCGAGCGACCAAGAAGACGGGTACCAAGACGACCTTCAAGGCTGACAATAAAATCTTCAGTGTCATGAAGTACAACTTTGACACTTTGTATAAGCGTTTGCAGGAACTCGCTTTCCTTAATAGCGGCGTCCACATCAAGTTCCATGACGAACGCAACGGCGAAGGCGGTGACTTTCAGTACGAGCGTGGGCTGATCGAATTTGTAGAGCATCTCAACCGGGCAAGTGATACGTTGCACGGCGATGTGATTCAAATTTCTGGTGAAAAAGACGGTACGCAATACGACATTGCAATGCAGTACAGCACGGAGTTCACCGAAAACGTTCAGTCGTACGTGAACAACATTCACACGATCGAAGGTGGAACGCATGTTTCAGGTTTTCGAAGTGCTTTAACGCGTACGTTAAATAACTACGGTAAAAAAGAGAATCTCTTCAAAGGTGTAACGCCGGGCGGTGATGATTTTCGTGAAGGCATCACTGCGGTTATCAGTGTTCGAGTTCCGCATCCACAGTTTGAGGGTCAAACCAAAACCAAACTTGGAAATAGCGAGGTCGATGGAATCATCAGCGGTGGCGTCTCGGAACAACTGAATAAGTACTTTGAAGAGAATCCGAGGGTTGCACAGACCATTGTCCGTAAAGGTCTTTTGGCCGCCGAAGCTCGTGAAGCAGCTCGCAAAGCAAAAGACTTACTGAGGAAACGTAAAGATGCGTTGGGTGGCGGTGGTCTGCCCGGTAAATTGCGGGACTGCATCAGCAAGAATCGTGAGGAGTGTGAACTCTACCTGGTCGAGGGTGATTCGGCGGGTGGTTCGGCTGAAGGTGGGAGGATGCGTGACTTCCAGGCGATCCTGCCACTGCGGGGTAAAATCATCAATGCTTACAAGAGTCGTGAAGCCAAGGTTCTTGAGAATCAGGAAGTCCAGTCAATGATTCAGGCAATCGGTACTGGGATCGGTGCGGATCAGGATCTGACCAAACGGCGATACGAAAAAATCGTCATCATGACTGACGCCGATGTTGATGGCAGTCACATTCGAACGCTGCTGCTTTGCTTTTTCTATCGTCAAATGTACGAATTGGTTGCCCGAGGTCATGTCTACGTTGCTCAACCACCTTTGTTCCGCGTTCAGCAGGGAAAGAAGCGGTACTACATTCAATCTGATGGTGAGATGAAGTCGCAGTTGCTGGAGCGTGGCCTCAGTGACACGATCTTTGAAGCAGAGGACGGTAGGCGTGTTGAGGGAGAATCGATGCGGGTTCTCTGCACGACTCTGGCGGCGATGGAAGAATCGATCTTGGCTCTCGAGCAGCACGGCTACAGCTTGCGATCGCATGCCATGCGTCTTGATCCAACTACTAATAAATTGCCTTCATTGCTGATCACACATGGGAATGAAGAACACTGGTTCCACAGCCAGGACGAAGTCGAGGTATACCTCAATGAAAATAACCTGACACTCGATACAGAGCAGGATGATGAAGCAGAGTCGTTGGAGCCAGAAGATTACGCTGAAGACGCTTCTGGCGAGGTAGCGAGTGCTTCGGGAGAGAACGCAACCGATGAGGCAGTCGTAGAGGCTCCTGTACCGATGGCTCATCTTACGGAACTGCATGAAGTCCGGACCATCAACAGTGGCTTGAAGGAATTGGTACCGCTGGGCTTCAGTGTGGATGACTTGATTCCCGCAGAGCGGACTGGGTCAACCACAGCCAGATTCGAGTTGGTGCGCGGCGAGGATGTTCGTCGTGCTCTGAACGATCTGCGGGACTTATTGCCTGAGGTGAGAGCTGCTGGTGAGAAAGGCCTTCAAGTCACTCGTTTCAAAGGATTGGGCGAGATGAACGCGGAGGAACTCCGCGAGACCACGCTTGATCCTGCGAATCGTACGCTTTTGAAAGTCAATTTGACTGATGCTGGTGCGGCCGACGAAATGTTCCGGTTGCTCATGGGGGATAAGGTCGAACCTCGGCGTGAGTTTATCGAAAAGCATGCATTGGACGTTCGCAATCTGGACATCTAATCTTTCGTCGAAAGCGTAGAAATTGAATCGACTCGCCACCTCACTCAGTCCCTATCTGCTTCAGCACAAGAACAACCCAGTGGATTGGTATCCTTGGGGTGAAGAAGCGTTTGAGCTGGCGGTACGGGAAGATAAACCCGTTTTTCTTTCGGTGGGTTATGCAGCCTGCCATTGGTGCCATGTGATGGAGCATGAGAGTTTCGAAGATGCTTCCATCGCTGCTCTTCTAAATCAGAACTTTGTTTCAATCAAAGTCGACCGTGAGGAGCGGCCTGATATTGATCAGGTTTACATGAACGCAGTCCAAGTGATGACGGGTCGCGGTGGCTGGCCCATGAGCGTTTTTCTCGATCACCAAAAGCAGCCATTCTTTGCTGGCACTTATTGGCCCCCAAAGCAGAAGTTTGGTATGCCTGGATTTTCTCAGGTGTTGGAGTCGCTTTCGGAAGCGTGGGTAAACCGCCGTGCCGAGGTGCTGAGTCACTCAAATCAAATCACAGCTGCTCTCCAGCAATTGGCAGATGGAACTGAAGGACAATCAGATATCGCATCTGCAGTGGAGGTTCCAGGCAGTGAGCTGGTTTCGGCAGCCTGCACAGGCTTGCTGGAGGTTCTGGATCGTAAATGGGGCGGTTTTGGTGGGGCTCCCAAGTTTCCTCATGCCACAGATCTCAGCCTTTTGCTACGAATGGGACAAGCTACTGACAATCAATCGTTGGTAGCCGCAGCCGAGTTGACCCTTGACCGCATGGCAGCTGGGGGCATCCGTGATCATATCGGAGGCGGCTTTGCCCGTTACAGTGTGGATGGGCAGTGGCTTGTCCCACACTTCGAGAAAATGTTGTACGACAATGCGTTAATGGCGGAAGTTTATGTTCGGGCATTTCAAGTCACTGGACATGCTCGACACGCGGAAGTTGCACGCGAGACACTTGATTATGTGTGTCGTGAGCTGATTGATCCTGCCGGGGGATTTCACTGCAGTGAGGATGCTGACAGTGAAGGTATCGAAGGAAAGTATTACGTATGGAATCCTGAGCAAGTTGAGCAGGTGTTGGGGGCAGAATCTGCAAGGGACTTCTGTACTGTTTATGACATCAGTGTGAAGGGTAACTTTGAAGGGAAGAGTATCCCCAATTTGCCACAAAGTATTTCGGCATGGGCCGAGGAAATGTCGGTGGATGAGGGAGAGCTCGCCGAGGTTCTGGCTGGTTATCGTGAGCAATTAAGGGTTGCCCGTGATCATCGTGTGCATCCGGGCCGTGATGACAAGGTTGTCACTGCTTGGAATGCTCTGATGATCAAGTCGCTGTCAGTTGCCGGAGCAGTCTTGAACCAGCCCACGTATCTTGGGGCGGCCGAAGACGCCGCTGAGTTTCTATTGAAGCACATGACCCGTGATGATGGGCGACTGTTGCATGCGTATCGGGATGGTAAAGCACATCTGGATGCCTACGTTGATGACTATGCTTTTACAATCGAAGCTTTCATTGCTCTGTTTGAGGCTACGGGACGCGCTCGATGGATCAAACGTGCGGCCAATTTGGCGGATAGTATGATCAAGCACTTTGAGGATCGTGACTCAGGCGGCTTTTTCTACATAGCAGATGATGCTGAATCTTTGATTGCACGTAACAAGGATTGGCATGATGGTAGTCTTGTAAGTGGGAACGCATCGGCTGCGAGTGGGTTGTTGAAGTTGTCACTCGTATGTGATCGACAGGATTTCCGAGACATCGCGGAGCGTACTTTACTTGCAGGGATGGTGGTGATGCAAAAACAGTCTGCTGCTTGTGCAGCGTTGCTCGCGGTGCTGGATCACTTTCATCATGGTAATCAGCAATTGGCGCTCGCCGTAACTGACAATACAGAATTGGCTCGAATACGACCTCAGTTCTTCGCCGTCTACCGTCCTCGTGCGGCTCTTTCGTGGGTTGTGGGTCAGGCGCCAGAGTCCGGCCCTGCAGTGGCTCTCAATCGAGGACGGGTTGCCATGGATGGTGAGCCCACTTTGTACCGTTGCGAAAACTTCTCCTGTGATCAACCGATTCGAAATGACGAGCTGGAACAATGGCTGGGCAATGAACGGTTAAGCTGAAAGGTTAGAGCCAACATCAGTGCGGTAGGCTGCCCATGCTGGAAGCAACGCAGCGATGAGCGCCAAGCCCAAGACTAATGGCAAAACCAGGATTTCATAATTACTGGTGGTGAAGAAGCCAACTTGGACTCCTGTTTGATCTTCGATTTTTCCGGAGTACAAAACGATTGCGGTATGCGCGAGCAACCAGCCAGCAATGGTTCCTATCAAGGCCACTTGAAAGCTTTCAAAAATGATGATGCTCGTGACGGTTGTGCGGCGGGCACCCAAGGCACGCATGATCGCGATATCACGGCGGCGATCGTTCATCGAGTTGTAGATGGAAACGAGGATGCCCACTGCTGCGACGGCGCAGGTAATGCCCGTGATCGCCAACAATGCAGTGAGAAGAGGACCAACGACCAAGTTCATGAGCTTGTTGATCTCTCCTATAGGTGCAGCGGCTTGTGCACGAATCCCTTCATTAATGGCGTTTTGCATTCCGGGGGCGAACATGATGTTCCCATTTCGAATGAGGATCGATGTGACTTCGCGTTCCGGAATGGAAAGCACGCGATGCTCTTCGACGCTGCTTTGACTCTCAATGGTATCAGGAGTTGAATCCGCAACCGAACCGCTGTTTTCTGCCTCATTTTGAACCAGAGGCACACCATTACTTTTACTTCCCGTGGCAATGGCGTCAGCTGTTGGGGAGTCGTTTTGTGCGTCGGTGTCAGATTGTTCTTCGTTCGACTCTTCGGCATTAACGGCCTCGTCCAGCAAGTCTTCTCCGTTCTCTTCCGGGTCACGCTCGATGGGCTTGGCGTGCCCTTCCATTAGATAGAATCCTTCAAGATTGACGAAAGCGGCACGGTCGTTGGGTGTTCCAGTTGGGTCCAAGATTCCCACAATTGTGAAGCCCTGTTCGTGCCCCTGGCCGGACGGGTCACCGTGGGTTGGATAAAACTTTTCCCCAAGCACGACGTTCATCTCTTTCGCGACTCGTGCTCCTAGAACGGCTTCGAAGTAACTGCTTTCCCGCGAAAAATTGCTGAAAGCTCGACCCTGACTGAATGTAAAATCTTCATCTACATTCGGTCCATGTTTTAGTTTGGTGAAGAAGTCAGGCGTTGTTCCGACAACCCTGAATTCACCGAAGTAATCACCAAGTGCCAACGGAATGGCAAATCCACCTGCGATGTAAGGTGCATATCGTCCGTCACGCTCTGCAAGCTTGGGATCACCACCAAATCGGCTCACCATGGAGGCACGCTCGTCTTGTGGAAGAAATTCCATGTACTCTGTGTAAGGCAGGTTTTCGATCGGTTGGCTGAGGTAGAAAACGCTATTCAAGGTGAGCTGCAGAGGGCTGCCCTTGGGACCGACCACGAGGTTGTAACCAACGGAAGCATTTCGCGTGAACGCCTCGCTGATCACTCCATAGATGGACAATACGAGCACAACCAACCCGACACCCAAAGCTAGAGAAAATGTCGTTAAGAAGCTCGATAGTGCTCGATGGCAAAAGTTTCGCCAGGCGATATGAATAAGAGACATGGTGGGGTATTTACTTCAGTGCCGGTTAGGTGAACGATTTGAGATCATGTACATGTTCCGAGCTTCATGATGACGCGGTGGTGTGGTCTACTTGATTGATCTCGTCCAGTTTCTCGATCCGATCAAAACGGGATGCGATCTGCATGTCATGGGTGACCGTGAGTAGCGAAACTTCTTCTTCATGGCATGTGTCGCGTATCAGTTCCAACACGCTGTCTGCACTGCTGGGATCCACATTGGCTGTTGGCTCATCAGCCAAAAGTAATTTCGGACGGCCTGCCAGTGAGCGAGCGATCGCAACCCGCTGCTGTTGCCCGACGGACAACTGTCCGGGGCGATAGTTGAAGCGATCTTGTAGCCCGACGCGGGCCAGCAGGTCACCCGCTCGCGCATGCTGGTGCTTTCCAGAGCCAAATGCCATGCCGAGGCGAACATTCTCGATGGCGGTGAAAGCGGGAAGAAGATTGAAAGTTTGGAAGACGTAACCAATGGTTTCGGCGCGAAAGCGATCACGCCCCTCTTCGCTAAGGCCATTGGTTTCGATTCCGTCAATTTGAATCGATCCTTGATCAGGCGACAGTAGGCCGGCAATCAGGTGCAAAAGCGTTGTTTTACCACCTCCACTTTGACCAATCATCGCGACTTGTTCACCCTTGGCGATCTGGAATTCAGAGATATCCAGAACGAGCAGTTTGCCGCCTTCGGGCTGAGTGAAACTTTTTTTTAGGTCATGAATGTTTACAAGTGCTGTCATCTTCGTCTCATAGCCCGTTGTAGCCCACGGTCAGTGTCCCGTTTTTTCAGTGTTTCACGTTTGTCGTGCAATTTCTTGCCTTTGACCAGCCCCATCACGCACTTTGCAATCCCACGTTCGTTGAAATAGACACGCAGTGGAACCAGCGTCAAGCTTCGCTCATGAGCTCGCCCAGCAAATTTTTCGAATTCTCGTGCATGAACCAGTAACTTGCGCGGTCGCCGGGGATCATGATTCCACATACCAGCGTTCCTGTAATGTGCGATGTCAGCACCGATCAGCCACAATTCCTGTCCTTTGACGCGAATGTAAGCCTCATCGAGCGAAAGCTTATTATCCCGCATCGATTTGACTTCGCTCCCCATCATCATCATGCCGCACTCGACTGAATCGAGTATTTCATAACGGTGACGGGCTTTCCGGTTCTCGGCAACCATCGTTACCGTTGGCTCGGTTTTCTTGGCACCTGCCTTCTTCTTCCCACTGGAAGCTTTCGATTTGTTTTTCTTCTTTCCCATAACGCTGCGGATTGTAAGCGGCGAAAGCCGTTCAACGTAGTCAGACTCTGACTTCCAAACGCAGATTTTCGACCTTTATCGTTGATGTAAGCTGATTTTTTCGGTCGCTGCCGCTCTTTTCTCACCAATCACCCGAAAGCTCCGGAGTGGGCTTCTGTGGTGTTGTTTGGCGGGCGTTGCTGGCGTTCAGCCATGGTCGGGGCTGAACTTCCCACTACAATAAGCTGCGACGTGAGCTTTGGTTCGTCCTTTTCACCGTGGTTTTTTGTTGAATGGCTTTTCGACTTCCTGTAGTAGCAGATCCTGAAATTCCTGATGGAGCAGAGGTTTCGGCCTCCGGCAGGCTTCCCCGTTGGCTGAAACGGCCAATACCCTCCGGAAACGCAAACCATATGACGCAGGGTTTATTGGATGAGTTGCGGTTGGAAACCGTCTGCGATAACGCGAAGTGCCCTAACCGAATGGAGTGCTACAGCCAACAGACTGCGACATTCATGATCTTGGGGAATGTCTGCACACGACCTTGTGGATTTTGCGCTGTTCACCGTGGCCGACCTCCTGAACTACCGGAGTCGGATGAGCCTGAACGTGTGGCAGAGGCAGCGCATCGTTTGGGTCTCAAGCACGTTGTGATTACCAGTGTCACCCGGGATGACTTGGCTGATGGCGGTGCTGATCACTTTTATCGCTGTGTGATCGCTGTTCGTGAAAAAACCGGTGCTACCACGGAGGTGCTTACGCCTGACTTTGTCCATTGCAAGCCGGCACTGGAACGCGTGGTGGAAGCTCGCCCCGATGTTTTTAATCACAACATGGAAACCGTGCCTCGGCTTTATCGCCGCGTTCGTGGTCCCAAAAGTGATTACTCGTGGACTCTCGCTATGATGAAGCAGGTCAAGGCCTACAACCCGGCAGTTAAAACCAAGAGTGGTTTGATGTTGGGATTGGGTGAAGAACGCGGGGAATTGCTGGATGCATTGGCTGATCTGCGTGATCACGATGTCGACTTTCTCACACTCGGGCAGTATCTTCAGCCCGGTGAAAAATATTTGCCGGTGGTTCGTTTTGTACCGCCGGAAGAGTTCGACGAACTGGGGGAGATAGCCAAGAAAATGGGCTTCAGGAAAGTTGCTAGTGGACCTTTTGTTCGCAGCAGTTACCACGCTCGTGATATGGCCGAAACAGAGTGAGACTGATCGTTACTGGATGGTAGACAGTATGCTGTGTTTCTTGTGAGTACGCAGTTGCTGCAGTGCCAAATTCCGGTGCCAAATTCATGTTTTGATGAGCCCAGGAGCCAGCTTTTCCCAACTCATCGGCGTTCTGTTTCGCGGCTATGTTCCAATCTTTGCGGAAGGATCGCACCACGTCCCAAGTTTCCTTTGACGGTACAAGTTTATGCCGGAATATCAAAGTGTACTTGAGCCAATCTGCAGCCAACTCGTCTTAGGACCGACCACCTCTGCAAGATGAGCCAAAGGGGTGTCGCTTATTTACGATCATGTCCAGATTCCTAAGACTCACTGCATTATCAGCGAAGCCGCCGCCACTAGTATCAATGTGATTTGGCAACGTTGTGATGGCTTTACGGCAATGGATTTAAGTCAACTGATCACTGCGGAAATCAAATTGCAGGTTGAAGTCTTCCATGCCGTCGGTTCTTGTGAGCGGGGAAGAAATCTTCAGTGGCTTGCTCGGAAACATCGGCCTGATGTTCCAGGCCTTCCTGATACCATTTCAATCCGCTCGGCTCTTTTTCAACAGCCCACGTTCAAGAAGCTCCTCGATTCTAGGATGTGCATAGACAATGTGGCGACTGTGATAGTGACGCGATGAAGAACTACTCTGCCGTGTCAACGCTTCCCATCATGCGGAGTGCATTGCCAAGATTGTTTGTTGTAGTTGGATCATTATTTCTGATGCTCAATGCATTGCCGTAAGGCTCCAACATTAACTCGAATAGTGTTCGATGGAACTGCTGGGTTTCAGAGCCATTCAGACATCGGCATCCCGGTGGTGGGAGTTGATGAGTTGCTGATGGATCCACTCAACCTGATCGTGATCATCCGCTTGGTGATGTTGCCATTTCTTATGCAACAGCAGTTGTCGATTGGGCATCTGCCACACTTCTACTTTGGATAAAAAAAGCGACACGTTGGATATCCGTGTCGCTTTCGAGTGTCAGCTGAAGAGTGCTGTGGTTCACAGCAAAGTTCGAGATTAGTCCAGGAAGCCCACAAGGTCTTGACTTCGGCTTGGCTGCTGCAGTTTGCGAACAGCTTTGGCTTCAATCTGTCGAATTCGCTCACGAGTCACTTTAAAGATGTGTCCTACCTCCTCGAGCGTGTAACTGTATCCGTCACCGAGACCATAGCGAAGTTTGATGATTTCCCGTTCACGATACGAGAGAGACTTCAGCACATTGCTGATGCGGTCACGCAACATTTCCTGAGTAGCCCCAATCTGCGGGCTTTCTGCAGTTCCGTCCGGCAGTAGGTCGCCAAACTGGCTGTCTTCACTGTTGCCGACGGGGCGGTCCAAAGAGATCGGGAAGCGGCTCATCGTCAGCACGCGACGGGCCTCTTCGACAGTCACATCAGCGCGACGAGCGGTCTCTTCAATCGTTGGTTCGCGTCCCAATTCCTGTAGCAGCTGTCGAGCAACATTTCGAACACGACTCATGGTTTCGACCATGTGCACAGGGATACGAATGGTGCGGCTTTGATCAGCCACAGCGCGTGTGATCGCCTGACGAATCCACCAAGTGGCGTAAGTGCAAAACTTGAAGCCACGACGGTACTCGAACTTGTCCACCGCACGCATCAGCCCCGCATTACCTTCCTGAATAAGATCGAGGAACGAGAGTCCTCGGTTTCTGTACTTCTTGGCAATCGAGACAACTAATCGCAGGTTACCTTCGCTCAGTTCACGCTTAGCTTGCTGGTATTCAGCGTAAACTGTGTTCAGCATCTTCACACGGTTGCGAAGCGATGTAGGAGTTTCTTGGCAAGCGGTCAATATCTGACGTCGCTCATGCAATAATTCCTCTCGGATTTCGCGGCCATGCTTGGTGCGTTTCTGAGCAGAAATTTCACGATCAATCTCGCCAAGCCGTACTGAAAACTTCTCCAGCAGATCAATACGCGTCTCAATTCGCTGAGTTCGCAGGCCTAACTCTTCAATCAGACGAACGGCACGACGGCGACGACGGGCCAGCGAACGCCATGCTTCTGCGCGTCGACGCGCAGAAGCACTCTTGCTGAGAGAGACCTTCCAGTCATGCCGATTGCGACGCAACAGGGTTTGCAACGTTCGGAGGTTGTGCGGAAGCCGACCAATGATTTGTTCTTTCTCAAGACGATCGGTGACCGATACTTGGACAGTACGATCAAACGGAAGCTGGCTACGGTAAACCTTCTTCAGGGTTTTGTACGCTTCGACAAGAACGAAATGATTTTCAAGAAGTTTCGTTCGGAACCGGCGGCGAGTTTCCTCGATCCGTTTTGCCAGTTCGATTTCCTGTCGGCGTGTGAGCAGAGGGATCTCACCCATCTGAGTCAGGTACATTCGCACCGGGTCGTCCGACCATGACTCGCTCTCATCAACAGCAAGCAACTCATCGGGACTGTCGAGTTGCACTTGACCATCGGCTTGCTCTGCTATGGCGACGGCAACGTTGTTGTCTTCGTTGTCGTCGATAGGCAACTTGCGGAAGCCACTGGTCATGGCCTCCGTACTTTGTGCTGTGACGGCTTCAAATTCATCAATTAGGGTATCGAACAAGGGAGGAACTCCTCGCGCGGAAGCGGTAGTTGTCGGGTATGGAGCTAAAGGTCACGCGACTTGCTGATTTTGATCGTGTTTGCTGTGAGTCATGGCCGTTTGGTGTGTTCCTTTCCCAGGAGACACAAGATCGGCATGGAGTTGAAGTCGATGAATCAGCGATGTTCTCGTTTGATAAAACGCGTGTTTTCCAATAGCGGATGTAGATGGTTGGCGGGCTGTTAGCCCCGAATCGGTTATCAATGAGTCAGGTTGTTGTCCCTGATCAGTGGATGGGTGGAACAGGTCAGTGGATGGGTGGAACAGGTCAGGAGGAAAGTGAATGAGTTTTGATGTTTCTCTGTACTAGACTACTTACGGGTGAACGACTTGCGCCGTTCATTAATCCCATTTTTAAGGATGCTTGCCAGAATTCCAAAGCGAGTGACCTGTGCGGTAGAAGTTTGCCCAATTAGAAGGCGAAAATCAAAACCTCCCACTTCACTGACGCTGTGCATCGGTGAAATGAGAACCAAACAACTCTAGCACTCGATGCCCCTGGAGTTCCTGCCCCCTTAATAAATGGAAAAACTTTAGGATTGGGGTGCCCTTGCACCTCGGATCGGTTGTGAGATTGACGGTCTGTCTGCCAGACAATGTCGCTTCAGATCAATCCAAGTCGCTTCAGATCATCCCTCCCCAAGTAAAAGGATCAAATCGAACCGATGACGAGAACGAGATGAGTACCCCTACGGATCACCCGCAGTCGTTATCACCCGTGTTTTCGAACGCCTTTGCGTATTCCCGCGAACTATCGCTGAAATGCAGACGTACCGACAGATTCTCCCCGTACCATTCGTTTCAAACCAAACCTTTCGGCTCTGCCTTCCTGGCCACAATCGGCAAAGTTGACCACGTGTTTTGTGACTCGAATCATTCGGTCACGGGGACGAACAAAACAGTTCGTTGTTATATTGCCTCGTATCGCTGCAGAGCGTTCGGGCTGATGTGGTGGATGCTGCCTTTTGCTGCTTCGAATTCTAGTCACCGAGAACGCCCGGTCTAGTCGGGTCTCCTTCAAATCTTCACCAATTATGCATCTTTTGCCCTGCACACATTGCCAGCATCCTCTGTCTGTCACCCCCTCACAGGCGGGTGACAGCATCACATGTTCGAAATGTCAAGCAGAAGTATCGATACCGAAACTGGGAGTCCTTCGGCAATTGCCGCTCGCTGAGACGGCAGATGAGGGTAAATCTGCGACGCAAAAGCAGCGAGATAGCGGGGTTTCCGTCGTGTTTGTCGCCTTGGGCATGGTCGCCATCGCAGGCTTCATGGTGGCCGCATTTTCCGGTATTCGTTGGAGTTTGATCCCAAATCTGAAGACCACCGACGAGCATGTCGCTGACCTTCGGGCAGACTACGAAGAGAGGCCCTCCGCTGAGTTGATCAGAGAATATGAGCAAATGGTAGGCGACGGAATCGAACTGGGTTTACCCTTCACTTACAAGCGAATTGGTGACGAAAAGCAGCGATGGGGTCAAATTGCTGGCATTTCAGTCGCCACAGGCTTGCTGGCGGTAGTCGCCGCTCTCGGGTTTGCGGCAGTTAGTCGCAGGTCGGCCAGCGGCGGACAGTAGGCACTTGGACCTGGGACACTTGGGTCAGGCTCGGGTTCGCCGCAAGACATAAACGACATCTTCGGTTGCTGCGTCGACTTCAATCGGGTCATCCAAGTCATAGGAAAAGTTGTAGGTGGCAACGCTTTCCCAGCAGCCCGACGATGCGATCAGGCGATCCATCTGTTTGGGCCGGTAGCTTCTTAGCACCAGTTCGTCCAGAATTCGAAAGCTTCGAGTCGGATTGTGGATATCAAATTGGATCCCAAATCGCTCAATCCGGCTGCCCTTCTTCCGCTCTTTAGTCCACATATGAGTGTTGATCGACAGGTGTCCCCTGCGGGCTGACCAGGACTCGGTTTCGCTCGGAGCTACTTCGGTCGGTGTGAGGTGGACACCTAAAAGATAAAGGCCACCTACGCGAATCGCTTGTCCCATGCAGGCCAGATGTGCTCGAGCTGCCTTTTCCGTTTGCAGGTGTCGAAAGCTATTGATGGTGTTGAATGCAATGTCATATCGGTGGGGAACCCGAAAGTCCGACATGTCTGCGATAAACGCCTCCGCATCGATCCCATGACGCTCGAAACGTGCATTGCAGAAGTCGACAGCTTTGGGGTTCAAGTCTAAACCCCCGACCTCATGGCCACGCTTTGCCAGTGAGTACAACAGACGACCTGTGCCACAGGCCGGTTCGAAAAAATTCTTGGCAGGACGCTGCATGTACTCCTTACCACAGCCAAGAATGAACTTGATTTCAGCAGCACAATCAGCCCCAAACACCAAGTCATAGTACTTCGGGTGATCGTAGATCGATTCGTTGATGGTTTCGATTGAATAAGTCTCTGATTTTGAATTCAACTTGCGGATCTCTTTCTGGACGGAGGGTGCATGCTGTAGGAAGTCGCCTGCCGTGAGCATGCTCGCTTCCCAAATTGTGGAGTTCGTTCCATCGAGATTGTTCTAACGAACAGGCTCCAGCCCGAGCGCCCGCCTCAATAATCCAATTTGACCGATATGAGTGTGCTCATGGATGGGGCAAAACAGGATCGCTCCCAACTTGTTGGGATATGCCGCATATGGCATGTCTACCGGTTCCAGTAGGGTTTCCGAGGTGACCTTTTCTAATTCGGTCAATGAACGTTCAAAAACCAGTCCCATCCGCTCACGCAATTCGCTTGCCGATGGCTGCCGCGATGTATCCGAGGAGGGTTTAGAACTGCGACTGTAGGTCTTGCGAAACCGACTTGGAATCAATTCCAGATCATCTGGGCTGCGTCCCCGAATGCGAAACATTAAGAGCCCATACTGACTGACTGTCAGATGCCCCACCTGCCACGCAATATGTGTCGGCAGACCGGCAGGCATATCGAACCACAGCTCGGTTGGTGTGTGATCCAGCAGCTCTAGGCAATATTGTCGGGCGAATTTGATCTGCCCAACCGCAGACTCAAGCATGGTGGTGGCGGGATCTGCTTGAGCGGTGGGGTTTGGTTTTTGGGCGTTCATAACGCGGATAATATCAAAGATTTGACCTTTGTGATGCCGGGTAGAAAACTGGATAAGACTGATTCATCCCAGACAAGATGATCGGGCACTGAAGACGAAGCACGGTGGACGCACTGTGTTGCTGCCATCTTAAATCTATGGTCGTATCTTTCGATTCGCATCTGTCTTTTCTGATGTCGCAGCCTGTTAAGGGGCACTCAGGCAGCCTTCTGATCCGGAACATTTTGTCGCCGGGAACGACGCTTGGGGCGTTCGCGATATCCCTCTGCTGGATCATGCTTTTTCTCAAGTTCATCCAGAGCAATCTCGATGCGGTGGGTCAGTCCACTGAGCGACTCGCCGCGTTGGGGATAAATCAAATCGCTGAAGTAATAATCAATCGTGCAAAACGGCTTAGGAATCTGCAAACGATCCCACGTTTTGGAAAGAATCCATCGCTGTGTTGGGATGGCCAGCACGCCTACCACCGGCGTTTTCGTTTTGCGAGCCAGCAGGCTGATGCCTTTGTGGGCCTTGCCACGTGGTCCGCGTGGACCATCGACGGTCAGCATCACAGGGTTCCCTCCGCGAACGTATTCAACCAAAGTCTGCAGAGCCGCCAAACCACCCTTCTCCGATGTTCCACTGCTGCCTCGTAAGGGCACATGGCCAATTAATTTCAAGCCAGGTACGACCAGTTCACCATCCTTGGATCGTGAGACCATCGTTCCAACGCCAGGTTCTGCTCCTAAAACGCCTGCAATTTGGACCGCGTGATAGCCCGCGACCAAATGATTGACGCCGTCATGATTCAGTAATTGTCGCGGATCGTTGTTGTAGCGAAACCGGCAGGTTAGCCGAAGTGTTAATACAAATAACCCAGCCAGCCAGGGAGTCAGTTTGTTCATTCCAGCAGTATCCAGAGGCCGAGACATTACGCACACCATCGGTCGACCATGTATAGAGACATCGCCCCCTGTCGTGAACAGCAAAAGAAGATTGAAGCGTAAAAGATGCAGATGCTAGCATTTCAGCGCAAAGTCGATCAAAAATGCTGGTAGTCACTTGGGTCTTTGATGTCTTTCGGCCAAGGTGGGGCAGCTGTGGGGCAGCTGTGGGGCAGCTGTGGGGCAGCTGTGGGGCAGCTGTGGGGCAGCTGTGGGGCAGCTTTGAGCCTGAAAGAAGAGTG
>NZHC01000008.1 GCA_002689655.1 Rhodopirellula sp.
CGAAACAGCTGCCCCAGTGTGACAACATCTGGGTTCTTCTGACGCAGTTCATGCTTCAAGGTGTGCATATCCAGTGTGTCGGGCCGCAAGCCTGTCATCAGGCTGGCACGACTGGGGCCACACAGCGGCTGTTGGCAATACGCGTTATCGAACCGCACGCCCATCTTGGCTAGTCGGTCGAGATTCGGTGTCTTGACCATTGGGTCACCATACACACCTAAATCACAATTCATGTCATCGGCAGCAATGAACAGGACATTGGGCCTGTCCGAATCAGCGTTGACGCGGCTGACTGCGTAAGGAAAGCAGCCCAGAAAAAGTAGAATGATCAAGGACCGAGAGAGATTTTTCATATCGTTGTGTCGAAGTAGAGCTCGTAAACAAAGGTAAAACATCAAGGCTTGATGTGATTGAAAATCACAGCATATTTTCATTTCGGGAATCACTCTATTTACCGCGAACGGCAAACAGCTTCCCCTCAGTGCGTATCAATAAAGTCTTGCCTGCAACCGCGAGTGTTGCGCGACTCCCCTGTCCCATGGGATTGCGTGCGATCACGCGAAACGTATCACCTGCTGCAAGCACGACAACCTCACCGGTGGTGTCAATCGAAAAGATGCGGTCCCCAATCGCAATGGGCGACGCAAAATAGGAACCACCGACCCGCTTCTGCCAAACGACGGCGCCAGTGGACAAGTCACAGCACGTACAGATACCGCCATCATTCCACAAATAGACGCGGTTACCGAGAATCAGTGGCGTCGGGACATGCGGTGCCTGACGGACAATACGATAGAGTTCAGCAGTCGGCTCAGCAGCATTCTTACCGAGTCCGATCGCCACGACTTGACGATCACCCGCAATCGCGCCGCTACCGGCAATCACCAGATTTCCACTCACCACTGGCGACGCCAATGCTCTCTGCGATTCACGACCGAAAGGATCAACCATCCAGTTCAGTTGTCCCGTTTCCAGATCAATGCCCGTCACGCCTTCGAAGCAATGAACAAAAACAATTTCCGACCTGCCATCTACATCACGCACACACGGAGTCGAATAACAGGCCCGTTTGCCATCGCGGGGAATCTTCCAATGCTGCTTTCCGGTGTTTCGGTCCATCGCAAGCAAGAAGCTATTTGATTTATGATCGTGTGCAACCACGACATAATCCTCCACCACAATGGGACTGGTCGCCCCACCCTGCCCGTGCAGATAGGCCCCCAACTCGGCACGCCACTGCTCGCTACCACCATGATCATAAGCGATCAGCGTGGTCGCTTTTTTTGAGTGCCAAAGCTGATAAACATGATCAGCATCAACTGCGGGTGTTGCCGATGCAAAACTGTTGTTTTTATGTTTCTTGTAGGATTTGAAGCCGTCCTCTGCACGCCAAACTTCCCTGCCACTGTCCAGGTCAAGGCAAACCAGAGACCTGGTTTCGTTCTGTTCATCAGCAACGGTCACAAAAACTCGATCGCCCCATGCAACGGGGGATGAATTACCAACGCCGGGAAGATCAGCGATCCATGCATAATCATTTTCGGACCACTGCGAAGGGATGCCTGTTTCAGTCGTTACTCCGCTACCATTGGGTCCACGAAATCGCGACCACTGCATTGCCTGATCAGATTGGGCGTTTGCCAAGCCTACTGGCAAGACGAACAATAACGCCAGCAACACGAATGGCCAAACACCGCTCGAAAGAATCGGGGCAATGGTCGTCGGGCAACAATTTCGATACTTCACTGAGATTTCACTATTCCACCGGAAACGAACAAACACCTGTCAGACTGTCCCTGATTCTACACCACTTTCCACTTCGCTTGACTGGGTCGCCAACGTTACCGGCCTGCCTGATCAGCACAGCAATCCGCAACCAACACGCAGTACAGACCACGTCGACCAGCGGAAGTCTGTAGCCAGCGACCAGTCTGTAGCCAGCGACCTGGATGACGGGTACGCTGTCTTCTCTGTGAATCGCTTGCCAAACGACTCCTTGCAGCATTCCAAGCATCCATCCTCAAACGACCATCCTCAAACGACCCTGGTGCAGATGACACAAGACGGCACTGCCATCAAAACCATCATCGGTTTGGGCGAAATACTCTGGGACATTTTCCCTGATTCAGCAAAATTCGGAGGCGCGCCCGCCAATTTTGCTTGCTCGGTGGCTGGCTTGAAAACGATTCCGGCCGAAGCGTACATGCTCAGTGCTGTCGGCAAAGACTCGCTCGGACAGCAAGCGATTCAAGCACTCAGTGATCATGACGTCCGCACGGATGCAATCCAGCAAAACGCCAAAGCGACTGGCCAAGTCAATGTGACCCTCGATGAACATGGCAGTGCGAGCTATGAATTCGCAGCTGATGCGGCGTGGGACAATTTTTCATGGTCCGATAGTCTCGCCGATCTGGCCGCAAAAGCTGACGCTGTTTGCTGGGGCACACTCGGGCAACGTTGCCAACCCTCACAGGATGTCATTCAGAAATTTGTAGCTGCTACGCCTCCGGATTGCCTGCGTGTGTTGGACATCAACCTGAGGTCTCCATTCTGGAACCAGTCCGTTCTAAAAGAATCACTGCCAATGGCCAACGTCCTGAAGTGCAACGAAGACGAGTTACCCGTCTTGTCTCAGGTTTTTGAAATCGACGGCGATGATCGCAGTGTCCTGTTGCAGTTGAAACAACGCTTTGGACTGAAACTGGTTGCCCTGACCCGTGGTGGTCGCGACTCAATGCTGCTGCAAGAAGATGAGCAAACCAGAGATCTGGAAATAAGCCAACTGCCTGCCATCCCAGCTGAGGTGGTCGACACGGTTGGCGCCGGAGACTGCTTTACTGCAGCAATTGTTCTCGGCATGCTTGGCAAGATGCGGTTGACGGATTTGCATCAATGGGCCTGCCAGGTTTCAGCCTACGTTTGCTCACAATCAGGTGCCACTCCCACATTCCCAGCGGATCTGAGCCAGCCATGACTTGATCCGCTACCATGAGCGCTGGTGCATGCCAATTCTGCCCGGCAGAAAACCTGTTCACGGAGTGCAGATTACCGGCTTCGCACCGAGAGTGGCAAGGCATCAAGCAGCAGACCACCAGCCAACACCGCAAGCCCCCAGTTCGCGTCATGAAACTGCCATCACCCCTGACTTCCAACCTGCTTTTCGTTGCTGTGCTAACCAGCATTTTCATTGCTGTGTTGTCGGGCAGCGAGCAGGGCGAAAAATGTCATGCAACCGAAAATACGATCGGGAACAAAGATGCCCAGCCCCCAAATATCCTGATCATCATGTCGGACGATATGGGGTATTCGGACCTCGGCTGCTTTGGCGGTGAAATCAAAACCCCCCATCTCGATCAGCTGGCGTACGGTGGTCTCCGCTTCACCAATTTCTACAGCGAGAACATGTGCTGGGTTTCCCGAGCAGCCATGCTGACGGGGGTGTATCACAAAACGTCCATGGTCAATGGTACCCTTCACAAACAGTGCCCGACCCTGCCGGAACGCTTGCATCCATCGGGTTACCAAACGGCCATGTCTGGTAAATGGCACTTGGGTGGAAAGTCCTACCGTGTCTTCCCGAATGACCGGGGATTCAATGACTTTTACGGCATCCTCGGTGGTGCTGCGAGTTTCTATGCACCGGCTCACCTGCACCGCAATCGCAAGAACGTAGAGAACGAAGCTGTCAACGACCCAGACTATTACATCACTGATGCCATCAGTTCTGAAGCCACGCGAATGATTCGTGCCACTCCAGCTGACAAACCATTGTTTCTCTACGTCGCCTACACTGCCGCGCACTGGCCACTGCATGCGAAACCTGCAGATATCGAGCAGTATCACGGTAAGTATTCCATGGGCTGGGACCAACTGCGAAAAGAACGCCTGCAAAGAATGAAAGAACTTGGCATCCTGAAACCAGACGCTGAGCTATCACCTCGTCATCCTGAGGTTTCCAGTTGGAAAAATGAAGAGAACCAATCATGGCAACAACGGCGAATGGAAGTCTACGCTGCTCAAGTGACAGCGATGGATCGTGGCATTGGGCAAATCATCCAGACACTCAAAGACACGGGAAAACTTGAAAACACTCTGATTCTGTTCACAATCGACAATGGCGGTTGCCACGTGGAATATGGAGCAAATCGCAAAGGTGACTACTTGCCTGAAACGACGCGAGATGGTCGTCCCATGCGACCTGGTAATCTTCCGCACATCATGCCGGGTCCAGAAGACACCTACCAAAGTTATGGATACGGATGGGCTAATGCTTCCAACACCCCGTTTCGAATGTTCAAGCAGTTTGATCACGAGGGTGGAATCCGAACGCCGATGATCGCTCACTGGCCTGCCGGGATTCAATCTTCAGGAAGGTTGGTTCCTGCCGTCTCCCACCTTGTCGATATCGTGCCCACGATTCTTGAAGTCACTCGCGGAAAGAAGGATCAGGGCAGGACATTGAAAGCAGCCGAAATCCCACGAGACGGAACATCACTTGCAGCGGCATTCACTGGCAAACTGGAACACGACCGAACTCTGTTCTTTGATCACGCGCGTGGCTCAGCATTACGGCACGGCCATTGGAAAATTGTGCGAGAACGGAAAAAGCCATGGGAACTCTACAACCTGAAAGCGGACCCACTGGAACTCAACGACCTGGCCAAGCAACAACCAGACAAACTGACTGAACTGACGAAGATCTGGGATCTTGAGTCGAAGCGTCTGAATCGCCAAACCAAGATCAAATGACGTCAACCGGGGAAGCTGGCTGACATTCAACCATTCTCACTTTTCGCTGATGCAAAAAAGGTGATCCGTTCCTCGCAAGAACAACTCTCCTTGTGAAATGGCAGCAGACGCGTAGACCCGCTCACCCAGTTCGTTGACCTGGAACACGATGGGTTCACGTGCAGCCCGCATGATGGTGGTTGCGCCATCATCCGCAGTGAAATACACCAAACCCTCCGCTGTGATCAAAGACGCACTGAAATGCGGCCCCAAACGCTCGCGCCACAGGTGCTCACCATCGGCAGGATCAAAGCAATGAGCAATCCCGCGATCATCTGCGACAAAGAGCAGTTCGTTTGCCAGCACCGGTGATGGCACATAGCTCTTGGCATCGTTCACATGCCAAGACACATGTGATTCTGTCACATCCTGCTGACCGCCATGGCGAATGGCCATCACGTGGTAGGTAGGAAAACCAGCGGTAAGATAAAAATGACTGCTGTCGTGCACCATCGAAGCCACGAACTGCTCTGTTGGCCCCTCAACCCACCACAACCGCTTTCCACTGATCGGATCAAATCCGGCCACACACTTGCTACCCGCCATGACGGCTTGCATTTCCCCCTGCACCTCACGCAACAAGGGTGTCACATAGCTTCGTGTCTGATGAACTCGTGGCGTCTTCCAAACCACTTCGCCTGACTTCTTATTCAAGGCAGCCAGATACGATTCGCCATCGTGATCACCATTGACCAGAACCAGATCACGATACAACACAGGGCTGGTGCAATATCCGTGAATACTTGAGAAAGCCCCCACCGTCACCAACCACTTCTGATTGCCCTCATAATCAAATGCCCCCACCAACATTTCACCCGGCTCACCGCGTTCACCACTGGTCGCATCAGTGCGAAAGAACGTCACAAACACCCATTCGCCATCCGTTGCAGGCGTACCCGAGGCGCGACCATTAAGTTTGTGCACCCCTTCCAGGGGCGACTCCAACACCTTGCGAGTCCAAAGCAATTCTCCCGACTCACGATTCACGCAGTGTAACAATCGCGTTTGCTCACTCTCGTCACAGGAGGTCAGGAAAATCCGGTCCCCATGAATGACAGGAGAGGAGTAACCTGATCCAGGAACCGCTACTTTCCAGCGAATGTTTTTGCCACTGTCTCCGTCCCACTCAGTGGGCACATTCGTCTCGAGGCTGGTCCCATCACCGCGCAGCCCACGCCAACCCGGCCAGTTTTCGGCATTCCCTCGCGAGCAAAAAGGCGTCAGCAAAACCACCGCAAGCATCAAACTGGAACAACGAGACATCAACAACACTCAGAGTGGGGGGTAGGATAAACGATTCAAAGGCGAGCAAGTGCGGCTTGCGTCAAACCAGAATACATGGGCACAACGCGAGCTCAACTGCACCATTGTCATGTTCCTTCACGCGTGCATCAAGCCGCATCCCCAACTCCACCGAGCTTTCCCACCGGTACCATCTTAGAAGCATTGCTCCACCCAACAGGTGGAAACAGTTGCGAGGTGCACGAGCCGATAGCTACAAGCTAAACTCAAGAGATGAAAAATCTGAGCATGAAAATCAACGCCACGAAAACTGGATTCAAGAAAAAACGCGACAGTCTTGGATTCTGCAGTACTGCACTCGGTCAGACAGTGGGAATGCCCCCGGTCTGTTCTGGGATCGCCAACGTGTCACGCCGCACACGTTGTTCATCGCTCCCCCGTCATGCACATATATGTACCCTAGCACTATTGTTGATCAGTTCGATTCTTCAGCCATCCGTGATTCAGGCCGACGATTGGCAGCAGTGGCTTGGACCAGACCGAGATGGGACATGGGCAGCAGACAGGATCCCTCCCAAGTTTCCCACCAACGGCCCAGAACTGGTTTGGAAACAATCCATTGGCGGTGGATACAGTGGTCCGGCAGTCGCGTCGGGCTATGTGGTCTTGATGGATAAGGTAGTAGCCCCCAAATTGGGCAAAGAAAAATTCTTGCATGATGGAGAAATCCCTCGCAACAAAAACTTCGTTCGCCAACGGCTACCGGGTAAAGAACGTGTTCTTTGCTTCCGCGAAGCGGACGGCCAACCTCTCTGGCAACACGAATATGACTGCCCTTACTCAACGGTAACCACCTATGCGATTGGGCCTCGAGCAACCCCCACGATTGACGAAGACCGCGTGTATACCGTGGGAGCAGAAGGCGATCTTCGTTGCCTTCGAATCAATGACGGAAGTTTGATCTGGGCAAAGGATTTTAAGCAGGATTACAACGTCCCCACTCCCAACTGGGGCTTCGCCTCCCCACCACTTATCGATCAAGATCGCTTGATCTGCATCGTAGGTGGCGAATCGTCAGGATGCGTCGCCTTTGATAAACGTACAGGGCAGGAATTATGGCGTTCGCTTACGGCTTCAGAACCGGGGTACAGCGCGCCGGTAATTCGCAGGGTCGCCGGACACCGACAACTTTTGATTTGGGACAGTGACGCCATACATGGGCTGGACCCTGCCACTGGCAAGCCATTTTGGTCAGTCCAATTCCCCTCCACCTATGCCATGTCAGTGGCGACACCGCAAGTCTTTGATGACTCAGTTTTCATCATGTGTTTCAATGGCAAGTCTTGCCTCATCAAGGTGAACGCAGATGGCCGAGACGCAAGGATCGAATGGGAGGGAGACCGGCGGAGCGGAATCGATGGGGTACACAACACCGCTCAACTCGTAGATGGCTATGCCTATGGCTGCGGCAACGGTGGACGATACATCTGCGCTCGCCTGACTGATGGAAAACGAATGTGGGACACGTTCCAACCTGCATCCTCGAAACGCCCCATCTCATGGGGCAACGTCTTTACCGTGCGTCTCACCGCCTACAAAAACCGCTATATCCTGATCAATGACCATGGCGAAATCATCCTCGCAACCATGGATCCCACGGGCTACAGCGAACAGGATAGGGCCAAAGTCATCACTCCAACCCATCAGGTGGGTGGCCGAAAATTGGTTTGGTCCCACCCGGCCTTCGCGAATCGACGCGTTTATTTACGGAACGATGTCGAACTGCGATGCTACGATTTAACAAACAACACGGATACTGAATAGAATGCCAGCGTTGCCTGTTGTGCTAACAGAGCTTCGATCATCACAGAGCTTCGATAGTCACAGAGCTTCGATCATCACAGAGCTTTGATAGTCACAGAGCTTCGATCATCACAGAGCTTTGATAGTCACGGGGCATGATTTGATAGTCACGGGGCATGATAAGACGAATCGCCGCGGCAGCAACGATCAGCCTGCCTGCAAGTCTGCAGCACCAATGATTTCACGGGTGCTGGTAAGATGCGAATTGGCCCGATCCAAGCAGTCCTCAACCTCATCAACGTAGCCATCTGCTGCCGCTGACCAGGCACGATTAAGAAAACGCTCGGCGGACGCAAACTCCGTCATCACATCGGCATAAATGGTCATCCCGAAACGCTTGACCAATGCTTGTCTTGCATTCGCGAAGTCGGCAAGTGGCTCAACGCACTCATCGTCGATAGCAGTAACGATCGTCCGTGGGTCGCTCACCGCCTGGCTGCACAGTCTGGCAACCACCGTGGACACCTCCTCGAGACTCCGCTGAACGGTGGAATACTCGAACTCGGTCATGCCGTCATCCTGTTTGTCTTTCGCCGCGGCAAGCCGAAGCAGAATGACGCCGACGACTCCCACACTGACAGAAAACAGATACCAACCCCAAGGGATGGTTGACCAACCGGATTCACTGGCTGCACCCTCAGGCGGCCCAGTCCGAAGCACGGCACAAAACGCTCCTCCGAGGAAGCCCGACCACATCAATATTTGACCAATGATTTTCATGATTTTTTACAATCCCATAGAGATGGTTTGGACGACCACGGCACCCTGCTGCATGGCAGTCTCAGCGGTTTCGGGCGCAGCAAACAGAACGTTCCAAAATGCATTCCCGACCCCCACCAGTGCCTCACCAACAATCATTCCTGCCGCGATAGGAATCCCCACCTCATGACTCCACTTATCGCCTTTGAGCTTGTCGGCGGCGATTCGCAGGCAGTTTCCGATGGTGTAGGTCAACGCAATCGCAAACGGCATATAGAACCCAAGTGCTATCAAGACACCGATCCCTCCTAAGCCACTGACAGCCAACAACAAGCCCAACCCGGCGCCGGCTGTATATCGATACGCCGGCACATTGTCGTCGAGAATTCCCTGAGTGACGTCAGCCAACGCCTGCGCTTGCGGCGCTGGCAACTTGTCAGACCCAATCTCGTATTGCTCGTTCAATACAACCATCAGTCCGATCACGATCACAGGCCCCAACCATACTCCAGCAAATTGCGCCAGCTGCTGTCGACGGGGGATGGCCCCAACGAGATACCCTGACTTCAGATCCAACATCATGTCACTGGCTTGCGAGATCGCCAAACAGATTGCAGCTCCCATCAGCATGGAGCACACAATGGTCTCGGGATTGTCGACCCCGCCTTTGGCGATCAGGATCAAAATCGTGACAGCGATCAGCGTCATCCCAGACAAGGGAGACCAGTTGGTACGCCCCACACATTCGGCAACGATCACTCCTGCAATCCAAACCCACAACGTACCCAGTAAGGCCATGGCGGCTGCACGCCCAAGCGACAAATTGTCGACGGACGTGTAGGCGATCCAAATCATCATCAGCGCCCCCAGCCCAATTGCTCCGTAAAGTAGGCGGATAGGCATCTCGTCATTCTTGATGTCACCGCCAACCTGCTTACTTGCTGAGTGCATCGACTTCATCGCACTGAGGATCAACGGGAACGCAGCAACAATTCCACCAATCGCCGCGCCCACGAGCATCCCAATGCCCAACGGCTTGTAGATCTTCGCTCGCATAGCTCCGGGCACGTCCACAAGACTCGTACCTAGCTCCCACCTATCCGGGTCTTCCACAAGTCCCTGAACCACTGCATCCTCAGGAGAAATCGCGCCAGCAATGTCCGAACCAGCAAAGGCACTTAAGAGCGGAGACAACAGGAAGTAACA
>NZHC01000009.1 GCA_002689655.1 Rhodopirellula sp.
GAGATTGAACAGCTGCAACTCTCCGGTTTCAAAGTTTTCAATCAGCTTCCAATCACCATCACGAATGACGCCGGAAGGAAAACTCTGTGGATGCTGGTTGTAATGAGGATAATGCCAGTAAAGCGCATCCCGCGCAAACTCACCATCACCGCTCAACAGTGGCATCAAACTCATCCCGTCCAAATGTTGAAATGGTTTTGATTCAACGCCTGTCGCATCAAGAATCGTTGGATAGAAATCATTACTGATCACAGGCTCCTTACAAATCGTCCCCGCTGCGATGCGTCCGGGCCAGTGCATCAACACTGGAACTCTGATTCCGCCCTCATAATTCGAGCCCTTATTCGCGCGTAGTGGCGAGTTATCGGTAGCTTTCGCGAACCCACCGTTGTCACTGGTAAAAATCACCAAGGTATCCTTGTCCAAATTCAACCGCTGCAGCGTTCGCATGACTCTCCCCACACTCTCGTCAACGCTCTCAACCATCGCAGCGTAATGAGGTTTACCCTGCTGTTGCTCGGCAGGCACTGCTTCATATTCAGTGACCTTACCCGGCTTGCCTTGCAAGGGCGAATGCACTGCATAGTGTGACAACATCAGGAAGAACGGTGCATCCTTGCTTGAAACGATAAATTTTTCCGCCTCTTCGGCCAAGCGATCAACAAGATAATCCCCCGCTTTCCCATCCAGAGGGCTCTTTTTCTCCAAGACCTTTCCGGTCGTCGGAATCCGCCACTTGCCTTCGAAGGGATAGAAGTAACTACCTGGGGCACCATAATCCCGTCCAGCAACATTCAGATCAAAACCTTGGTGTTCCGGATAATAGTAAGTCTCTGTTCCCAGATGCCATTTCCCCATGAACGCGGTGCGATAACCTGCCTCGCGCATCGCCTCGGCCACGGTAATCTCTTCAAGCGGCAAGTTCGACAGATATCGAGCCTCCCGCATCCGATTCTTGGTCGCATCCCAACGTCCAGATGGCAGCCACTGTGTCAGCAACAACCTCGCCGGATACTTACCACTTAGAATTGCCGCGCGGGTCGGCGAGCAAACATTGCAGGCTGCGTAACCATCAGTGAACTTGACGCCACCCCTGGCCAAAGCATCAATATTGGGCGTTCGATAATACTCGCTGCCGTAACACCCCAAATCACTCCATCCCAAATCGTCAATCAGAATCAGAACGACACTGGTGTGTGGTTTTCCTTTGCCTTTGCCTTTGCCTGCAACTGGCTTCTCATCTGCACAAACCCCGACAGCAGCGATCCACCAAGACACGATAATCGACAACAACAACGAACGACTCAACATGACAGACAGCCCAAAATGAAACCACTCAAAACCACAACGCGTATCACACAATGATTTCGTTGTAGAACCCTACGTCCTTTTACCCCTGATTTGAGAATCAGTAGAACAGTTGTCACACCAACAACACACCATTGCCCCGAGAAGATCAGTGCCGTGTGAAGATTGATGCCGCAGGCCATGATAAACAAACCTCGATGAAAAAACCGGCCTGCGATCACTATCCAACGCGAATTCACCAGTAAGTTTACGGCTTGTCGGCCCAAATGCTCCCTGCGTAACGCTGCTTCAATAAATTACCGGCCGCCGCAGCTCGATCCTGATTCTTGGCAACCTGCCAGAGCTTACTGAGGTGATAGAGCGCTTCTGCATGAGTTTCAGAATCTCCATAGAACAGGATATCAACGTGCAGATAGGCCATCAAAGCGTCCTGGGGTTTTTCTGAAAGCCGCAAGCAATCTCCCAAGGCATTGTATGCTCGCCCAAACAACGCTGTATCCGCGGCATCATTCTCGGCAATTAATTTTTCAATGACTTTGATCGCTTCCTCGACGGTAGCGGTCTCTGCCAAGCATCTTCCTCGTCCAACTTCAGCCATCAGCTTCAAACGCTTTTGCTCGGGTGTATCTGCTTCCTGCGTCAGAATGTTGTCGTATCTCTTCCGTGCATCGTCAAAGCGTCCCTGCATGACCCGTGCATCTCCCTCCGCCAACTGCGCGAGCATTCGATCCTCAAGCCAGGGTGCTTTTGTCGAAATACCACCGTAATACTTCACCGCATTCTCATAATCACCCTGAGAAACGGCCAGATCGCCCAACAGATCAGCAGCGTGGAAAAAATGGTTACTGTTTGCGGCCGACCTCACAAACGCCAACATCGCCTCGGTCGCCTGTGTTTTACCCACCCCCGATCTAAGAGCTTGTCGTCCTTGGCAAAGAGCAAGGTAGAACTGTAAATCCAACTTCACCCTAGGACGACTGATTGATGTTACATCAACTTTCTTCAAATCCCCCAAAGCATCCTCGTACTTACCTGCAACGGCACGAGCCCGCCCCTGTCGTAAATCAGACGGCTCGTCCCCAAAGTTGATAACACGGATCTCATTTGTGCTTACACTTTTGTTCTGTCCGCCCACATCCACCGAGATCTGAATAGGAGAAACCTCCCCCACTTTCCCCCGCACGCTACCGCCACCTTTCACATACACCTGATCTTCCTCAGCAACCGCGGTGGCGATATTTGCAAGAAGCCCAAAGCCAACCAAAAATAGAGAACGAATCGTCATACGCTTTAACCGATTAACAACTGGAAACATGGGATTCATTTGGATGGACCACCAACTCGTTTAATCTTCTCATGAAGTTCCTTGAATTTTGAACTCCACATCTCACCATCAAGCTTGGGATAAAGCTTTTCTGTTACCGCCAGCGTCTTTTCAGCTGCAGCCAACTGTTTTGTTCGTTCCGAACCGCTGAGCGTCATCGCAAGAGCAAACTGACAAGCAGCAATTTCGTATCGTGCCTCATAAAAAATGTCTCGAAACTGTGCATGCGGCATGGTCGCATTGGCAATTTTACCCCAGCCCCAGACCCCACCTTTCTCGCTACTACGCACGCCCCTGATGGCCTCTGAGTACTTCGCAGAATCAACGCTTCCCCAACGCTGCAGCACTTTTGCTGCCTCGACTTGAAGGTTCACTGCTGCGGGATTCCGTTTGAGCAACTGCTGCAAGTCATCCATCGCCCCTTGGTAATCCCGAATTTTGGCTTTTACCTCTGCCATTCTTGCCCGAACTTGCATTTGCAACGCTGGCTGCAAATTGATCTGCCCAAGCAAATTATTAAAAGCATCGATGGATTTTTGGTAGTAGACAGCTGCGTTCGCATCCAAGACGCTCCCACCACCATCAAAACCGGCCCCCAAGCTGGCAAAGGTTTCAGCCACCCAGTTGAGGGTACCAGGATCAGATGCATCAACACTCAAAGCAGCAAGGAATGATTCGAAAACACCTGACATTTGTTTTCGCGACTGTGGAGGGGCTTTTGCGATATTGGACTCCATGGTTTGCGCCAGCGTCACGTAGATTGCCAACATGCGTTGTTTGCCGACATCGTCGGCGCCCACGACCTCGCGTAACCTAGCCATCATTTCCTGAGCCTTCGCCATCATGCCCACTGGGTCGCTGCCCAAGGATGAAACGTACGCCTGGAGCGCTGTTCGCAACGATTCCTGTACAAAAAGAGGATTCTGTGCCGCCTCATCATCACGATCAATCAAGGTCAACGGACCAAACGTTTCATCCTCTAGAATTCCCACCACCTTGCTCGCATTCCCCTCAGCGTTTTCGGTCGATGCAGCATCGGATCGATCGCGTGCCATCAATGCCTGAGCCAGTGACAAAACTGCCGTCGCCACGGATGCATCAACGCCAGTGTCTTTGGGAAGATGTTCATAACCGGAAAGCAATAAAGCCAACGCATCTGGGTAGTCATCCTTGCCCTTAGCTTGGGGCGTCGTCCCCCCGAGAGTAATACCTGGATTAGCATTGAGTTGCTGGTCTCGCAACTGAGCCGCCCATAATGCTTGCCCCGTTACCAATTCCGCCATCGCTCGTTGACGCGACGCCTCAGGCAAACTTTGCGCGAATTCTGATGCCAATTCCAATGCATTCGCGTTCACCATGATCGGCACGACAGTCGACAACGATTCAATCGCTTCGGGCGTATCTTGCCACTGATCTGCGATCAACCTTGTGGCTTTCGCAACGTTCTCAATTTCAAACGCGTTAGAGTTGCCACCTGCCGACTCGAGCAATTTCAGATAGCAGGCGAGTGAAATTTTTGCACACTGCTTCCCACCAGCGCTCTGAGGAAATCTTCTGGCAACGAAGTCACCCATCACCGCCGCATCGTGATACTGCCCTCGTGTGAAATACAGATAACAAATGAAATACCGCACAAGGTTCAGTTCGCTTGGTGGAGTGTCAACATCCGCCATGCGCATTGCCAGCCGATAAGCGTTCAATGCACTTTTCTGTACAAAGGCGAGATTCGCTTTCGCTATCTCCACTTGCTGCCGAACATCGTCACTAGCTGCTGAATTGGATCTCACTGAGAGAGCTTCAAGATTTGCAACTTCCTGCGCAGCAGGAGCGATCTCGTCAAGAAATTTCTTACCTTCTTTCTGTGCCTCTGCAAACGTTTCTGGCAAGGCATCAGGATCGCGCAGTGTTCGGCCGCCCAATGAAACGACTAGTTCCGCCGCTTCCTCCTGAAGATTTCCTTCTTCGGCAGCAACGAACCTTGCATTTTTCAATGCATCTTCATACGAATTTCGGATGGTCGCCACATCCGGCGAATTTCTTTTTTCGTAATCTTTGGCCTGCATCTGTAGCGCGAACGCCAGACTCAACCGAATTGCCAACATGTCAGAAGACCGCTGGGCACTTCGTGGTGCAGCTTCAACCCATCCCGAAGCTTGTTTGATGGCTTCCACATACTTGCGTTCCTGTGGGTCCAACCATGAGTCCATCGCCAAACGCAAGGTTTTCGTTTTCAAGTTCCAGAAAGCTTCGGGGGAACTGGGCTGATCAAGAAGTTCACCGTAATGCCCTAAAGCATCTTTCGTTCTCCCAAGTCGATAATTGCAGCGGCCTTGATACATTCTGGCATAAAGCCCCGCCAAGCGACTACGATATTTTTTATAGATTGCATCATAAAGGCCGGCTGCTTCAACAAGGTAGGTGGTCCACGCTTCTGATCCAGCGGGCACGGTATCGGCGGCCTCCTCTCGAATCGCTGCAGCCAATAATTCGGTTTGCAGATTGTCCGCGCGAAGTTGCTTTCGTCGCGCTGCCAGTTTCGCTTCCTCACGATCACGCATATCAAGGACCTTCGGGATAAGATCCAACTCTTTGCTGACCGCGGCTTCCAACACGCCACACTCTTTGAACGCCTGATCGTATAGCTCCCTGGCCTCGGCTTTCAATTCCTGCGCGTTACCCGATCTTGATTCCCCAACCTTGATACGTGCACGTTCAACAATCAGGTTACCCAATTGACTCCTCGCCGCGTAGAGCTTCGGGTGTTGGCTATTATCGACAATGAACTCACGCAGTAGCGTCTGGGCCTCCCCAAGCATCTTATAGCGTTCTTCGAGTTCACCTGAACTCCGTGACGCAATCACCAGGGTCAAGGCTGTCTCATACCCCAGCAAATCACGCATGTCTGCCGGCAATAAAGCACTGGTTTCCAGACTCTTTAAATAGTCGAGTGCCGTATCGTGGTAGCCACGGCTACGGAGTCCATTCAAAAACTCCAGCGCGGGCTCCTCGGCTACGACAGGCTTACGAGCGGTCCCCAACAAACAGAACACAGAAAGCAACACCAGCAGCGATCTGAAAGACACCTCCTGCCCGCAACCAGCGAGGAAAAACAGGCAACACCGCTGTGCAGCAACCTTGTGATCCGCAACCACGTCAGAACATCGCCCCTGTTGTTGAGAACTCACCGCATCGACATAAGTCTGCTGCTGTGGATACGTCATCAATATTCAATACTCCATTCTGCTTGTCGCAAAACAGCCTTGGGAGACAGCTTCATACGTTCGTACCAGACGGTCAGCAACCTCCCACCTGAAAGCTCAACGGTGCTGGGATAACCCAGGTCTCCCCCCACACCATCAGAAGCGATGGTCAGCGACTTGCTCCACGATTCACCGAAATCCTCACTAAGGCGGACCTGAATTCCAAACGGACTTCTACGATATCCATAACTCATCAGAAGACGACCATCACTCAAACGCAACAGATGAGACGGCAAGCCCCAGATGTTGATTGAATGCGGTTGTGTCCATGTCTTTCCACCATCTTTTGATTCACACTGCAATGTTTCGCTATGGTTCATACGATTGTGGTTTCGAATTTGCACAACAATCGTGCCATCGGCCGCTTCGACCGCGTGCAACTCGTGATAGTTTTTCGAATCATCTCCCGGTCGTGTCGGAATTTCTGCGAGCCATGTCCAATTTTGACCATCGTCAATCGATTGACAAACCCCAACCTTACGGTCAGGGTCCCACAACTTGACACCCGCATAGAGCAGCCTTCCATCTGACAACTGGATCGGCCCGTGCGGACTATTCACAATACTTGGATACCGTTCTGACCAAGTGGTGCCACCATCGGTGGAGCGAATCATCCACTGCCCCAACTCGCCCTGCCTCTGCTTCTCGCTCAAACGTTCATGAACCGCCAGCCAGTTGGACAATCGACTATCTGACCACCCTTGCTCGGTACCCTGTTCACGAATCGCTTTCTTCAATTCATAATCAACATAGGCCAATGAAGTGAAGGTAGTCACCAACAGAGAGCCATTTGCGGTTTCCAGCACTCCCGCATCTCGATCATCGATTGCTCCGTCGAGCAATGTCCGAGGCCAAGACCATGTCTTTCCTTCGTCGTCGGATTTCATCGTATCAACCCGCCCGAACGGACAGACATGCTGCTCTCTTCCTCCGGACCAAACGAGAATCAGCTGACCATTGGATCGCCGAGTCACAGTCGGCCAACCGCAATAATAACCATCGTCGCGGCTGATCACCCGTGTTGAATGAACGCGAGCAGTCGGCGCATTCACCCGATCTGTCGGAGCGTCTGGCTCCTGCCCCAACGAAACGGGTGACCACGAGAGGGTAGAGGCTGCTGGCGAAGTGGCAGCAGCAAACACTCCCAGACCAAGTGTTCGTCTAGAAAATGATTTTAGTCGCATCAACTCACGGACATTAAGCTAAGCAAAAAACGCAAAACAGAACTGGACTATCCAGTCGTGGCCCAGTGATCAGGCTACTGCTGAAAGTATACCAGAGATCAACTAACCAGTCTCAATCCGGCAGCACCGCAGCATGCCACACCCCAATCAGACAAGATGATCAACCACACACAAATCCGAATGCGAATCGACCGAGAAATCCCATCGTCAAACGAAGCTTGCGGCAACGAATTAGCGTCAGGTCAGTCATGGCTCGCGCACCTACTTGGTTCCATGATGATGAAATCGGTGCGTTGGCCGATAACACTTACCCGCTTCGACAAACATCACGGGGTTATCTTCAACCGCCAGCCAGACACAAGCAACGCGGCAACAATACCGTGCTTATTTGAAAGCATAGATGCCCCGCAATTCCGACCACCTACAAGTGATGCGTACGAAAAGTCGTAGATTGGTACAAAACGGCGTACACCTCAGATACCCCATCAAGGCGTCTGCCCACGCGAATGCAACTTTGTTGCATTTCCTCATACCACGACTAGGCTACGTAGTAAGCGTTTCGGAGGCCAAAACCAAAGCTGTTTAGCGTTTCCCACGATGCCTGGCTAATTCGTTAATGAAACCTAACACAGCTACAGCAACCAGCTCGCCTCTGCGTCCACGCAATTTACAAATAGATGCGTTGCGCGGAGTCGCTGCCTTGTCTGTCATGCTCTTTCACTTCACGGCATGGTACGCCAAATCACCTGTTGATGGCATTCTCCAGCTGGACAACTTCGTTCATACGCCACACTTCCTATTCTATTTCGGGGATCTCGGTGTTCCTCTTTTTTTCATGATCAGCGGATACGTGATCACTGAAAGCAGCGAGCACCGGAAAAAGATCACATCATTTGTTTACAGTCGATTCACCAGGCTTTACCCACTTTACTGGTGCTCAATCATCTTTGCGGTAATGTGTTATCTCCCGTCCAACGGCCGAACTGTCACTTACGATCCTGAATGGCTTACCATCGCAATCAACTTCTCGATGTTGCAAACAAGCGTTAATGTGCGAAACGTCAACGAAGCTTATTGGACCCTCTACATTGAACTACAGTTCTATTCATTCGTTGCACTCGCACTTGCGACACGGCGAATCAAACAGTTCCCACTACAAGTCCTCGGATTGACATCTGCGTATGCCATCGCGACAGCGTTCCGCTGCTGGGATTGGATCCCAGGCATCTGGCGAATCAAGTCAGCGTTCCCACTGGTGGTTTTTCTTAACTATTTTGCGTTGGGAATCTGGGTAAGAACTTTACAGAAATCGGAGTTGAGTAAAAAGCACGCACTAGCAGCGCTCGTCCTCTCCTGCGTGTTCCTTTTCATTCGACCGTCTTACAATCCCTTGGCAGTACTCGCCATTTTTTTAGTTTTCTGGGCCGCATGTGAGCAAAAACTGACTTTCCTCGAGAACCGACTGCTCGTTTCCTTAGGTACGATTTCCTATGCCCTTTATTTGGTTCACGGGCCATGCGGCTACACCATGCTAAATCACCTACAGCAACATCTGCAGGTCGACCTACTCATCGCTGCCGCGGTGCTTACATCAATCATGGTAGCGGCCTTATTTACGTTTGCAGTGGAAAAGCCAGCGGGTAACTTTCTTCGCCAAGCAGCACGAACTACAAACACACGTGATTCTTAACTCATTGCAGCCCCAAAGCGTGTCTTGTTTTTACATTGGCTTCAGCATGGCCCGGCCCCAACAGCGGCCTCCCAATTCATTGCATGCGAGTTGCATCCAGAAAACAGAACACACAGAAGAGTCGTCCTTCCCCAGACGGAAAAAAAAGCTGCCCTGCCGCGTATTCCCTGCAGCCTATTCACTGTTGCCTGAGAGCAGTACCGTGGGACACGTCGTACACGAATAGTACAGTCACCAACAACATTCAATCTCTCCGCACGCAGACAGCCGTCTTTGCACGGCTGCCTCTCTCCTCATGTTCTAGCCCTTGCCATTCAGCGAGGGACCTGCGGCTCGAATGGCTTCGCTGGCACCAGCTTCGAACTTTAGAAAGTTTTGCTGAAACAAATCCGCGAGACGTCTTGCGCTACTTTCGTACGCCTCCGAGTCTCCCCACACATCACTGGGCCACAGCAGTTCTGATGGCACTCCATTACACTCAACTGGCACGTCAAACCCGAACAGTGGATCGTTTCGACCTTTGCGTGTTGCCAACGAACCATCATGAATCGCGTCGATGATCGCACGCGTATGCTTCAAACTCATGCGTGACCCGACGCCGTATCCCCCTCCCGCCCAGCCAGTATTGACGAGCCAAACCTGACTCCCCTGCTTGCGGATCCGGTCTGCCAACAACTCAGCATACTTGGCGGGATGCCACACTAAAAATGCGGCACCAAAACAGGCGCTAAATGTCGCGGTGGGTTCGGTGACATTCATCTCGGTGCCGGCGACTTTCGCCGTGTACCCGCTGATAAAGTGATACATCGCCTGTTCGGGAGTCAATCTGGAAACCGGAGGCAGCACCCCAAAGGCATCACAGGTCAGAAAGATGATGTTTTTTGGCTGTGGCCCAACGCAGGGAATCTTTGCATTATCAATGAACTCAATGGGATAAGCCACGCGGGTATTCTCAGTGATCGATGCGTCATCGTAATTGACTTCGTGCGTTGCTTCATCGAACACTACGTTTTCAAGTACGGCACCGTAGCGAATGGCTTCGAAGATCTCCGGTTCACTCTCTTTACTCAAGTTGATCACCTTGGCGTAACAACCACCCTCAATATTGAACACACCATTGTCAGTCCAGCAATGCTCGTCATCTCCAATCAACTGTCGTCGTGGATCGGCGGATAGAGTCGTTTTGCCAGTACCCGAAAGCCCAAAGAACAACGAAACATCACCCTCTGTCGATGTATTGGCACTGCAATGCATGCTGAGCACATCCTGTTTGGGCATCAGATAGTTCATGACGGTGAAGACACCCTTCTTCATTTCACCAGCGTACTGGGTTCCCAAAATGATCAATTCACCGTTCTCGATCGACAAATCAATGCTCGTCGTGCTGGTCATTTGGGCGGTGTATGGATTCGCCGGGAACGATCCTGCATTGAAAATGACGACATCCGGCTCACCAAAATCTTTCAATTGCTCCTCAGTCGGTCGAATCAACATGTTGTGCATGAAGAGAGCGTGGTAAGCGCTCTCAGCGATGACGCGCACCTTGATTTGATAAGTAGGATCCCAACCGGCGTAACCATCAAAAACAAAGATTCGCGGCCGAGTATTCAGATAATCAAGCGCACGTTGGCGGTTGATCAAAAAGGACCGTTCCGTCATTCGCATATTGACGTCCCCCCACCAGATATCATCCGAAGACGCAGGGTCGTCAACAATGCGTTTGTCCTTGGGACTCCGCCCTGTCTTGTCGCCGCTTCTGGTTGCCAAAGCACCGGAAGCTGAAATCACTGCGTGATGATCCACAATTGCGAACTCATACAGCCGCGCCGGCGTTGCGTTATGAATGATGTCTTCAACATCCAAACCATAACATGACAAATCGATCGGGTTGACACTCATGACGCAGACTCACTGTAGGTTTTTGAGAGGTTCAATGCTGGCACAACAGCATGAACACGTAGGCAGTTTCGGACACCCGGCGAAGGATCAGCCCGGCGTTAAAAGTCTAGCGCATGGGCCACTTCATGACGACCCCATTCAGGCTTCAAACTGCGGCTTATACCGCCCTGCACAACGTATCGCTGTGCGGCAGAATCATATCGCCCTGCGCGACCATGGACCCGCGGCAGGCTACTCCCCCAGAGACGATTCAATACGGAAGAAGTCACGCTGCGATGCATCGCGCGTCCCCCCATGACAGGCGGGCGTGCGGCTAGTTTTATCCGCCAGAAACCGTGCCAGTTACGATGCAAGACGCTGACTTTTCCCCGGGTAGACTGGTCACGATGCGGATCTGCTGCGAAATTCGCTCATCAGTTCCATCTCCCTTGAACTCGACGGACATCAAATGAACTTTCTTCTGCCCAGTCGGAACTTTGAACTGAAAACGCTGATCTGCACATTGCACATCCATGATCTCGAAAGGTTCATCTCCCCGCACGACAAGCCTTCGCGACATCTCACTATCAGGAGACGTATTTCCCAAGCTTACCGAGGCGGGCGAGACACTCACGGAGGGACGAACCCGACCCGCGATCGCCATCTCGGTCGTCGGAAACTGCGCGTCGTTACTGATCAAGGTCAAACGTTCCCGAATATCCCCTTCATCCATCGACTGATCAAGCTTGACCGACATGCGGTACTGCACCTGCCCCTGTGACCTCTGCGGCGGATCAAGCCGGACCTCAAGGTGGCGACAATGACTTCGAACGTCCGTGATTTCCCAGTCGCTATTGCCGCGATGAGTGATGGTGACTGTCTGCTCGCGAGTGGTCCCCGCTGCAAGTTCTCCGTAATTGATTTCAGGTGGATCAAAGGTGATGTCTGTCCGAATGTAGCCACTCACTTTCAGCTGCACTTCCGCATACGCGGGACGGTCAAAAACGACGGTGATCGTGGCTGACTTCTGACCTACGAAGCTATTGGTATTGAATGTTGCTTTGACGGATGCCGTTTCGTGAGTTTTCAGCGTTTTCTGGCTGATGGTCGGCGTCGTACAACCACAGCTTGTCCGAACTGCGGCAACGTGCACGTCTTCTTCGTAAAGATTACTGAAATCGAAGTGGAATACACTTTTGGTGCCGCGTCCCACACTTCGAAAATCGTGACTCCTACCTTTGAACATGTTCTCAGCCCAATTCTGGGCCGAGAGCTGCCGCGAAAATGCTGGCAAAAGGAACCCGAATGCAAGCAAGATCAAAAAAAGACCTCGACGTTCGAAACTGAACATTGTGCTTCACCGATGCTGAATTAACCAAACCCGCCAGAAAAACCGCATCAAGACGCAGAATTATTGGGTTAACTGATACTACCTGTCTTAATGGTTTCGGCTGTCGAGTCGAAATTTTCCAGTAATTCCGCCAATCGCTCCATCGGTAATCCAACGACGTTACTCTCGCTCCCTGACCTCACCCGCAACCAGTCATGGCCATCCTGATATCCGAAGGCCCCTGCTTTTCCCTCCCATTTCATGGAATGAAGGTACTCCTCGAGCATTTCTTCGGAAAGTGGCAACATTTCAAGTTCGGTACGCACGACATCAACCAGGCAGCGATTTTGCTGGGCAGACCAGAGGCATACGCCCGTGTAGACATCGTGCTGGCGGCCACTCAGCAGACGTAAAATTTCCTCGGCGTGTTCCTGGTTGCGTGGCTTGCCGAGAATTTGTCCAACGCAAGATGCAACCGTGTCCGCCGCCAGAACGAAGCCAGCATCAATCCGCGAAACCACATCTGCAGCCTTTCGATAGGCATAGCGGGCGACCATTTCGGGGGCTGTCTCACGACTGCACATTCCGCATTCCGCATCTTCACCGGCGACCATCACCGTGAAGTCATATCCTGCAGCGGTCAGCAACTCAGCGCGTCTCGGCGAGCCGCTGGCCAGAATCAAAGGTTCACTCGAGGGCAGGGCAGCCGCGGGCAACCCATGCATCAGCGGAGTTTCACTTGGCTCGCTCATCAGCGGCTTGCCCACGCAACGGAATGAAACAAATCAAGAAGCTGAATCACTGAGTTGGCTCCTCAGGCTCTCGCGGTTCATCATCTTGTGCATTGGGGGGCTCGGCGTCCTTAGACGGCGGAGTCTCGGTCGGTGGTGGCTCATTCTTGGGTGGAGTGGGATCCGAAGCCGGCTCAATGCCAGCAGGCGGATCCCCTGCGGGCTCTACGCTGGCCGTCGCAGTGGACCGTTGTCGCTGTTCCAACTGGCGAACTGCACTTTTGAGGGATTCCAGTAAACGGGGTACCTGGCCAGCAGAAACGAAAACTCGCGCACTGACCGCAGACTGCGGGAAAAAACTGGTCAGAAAATCAAGCCCGAATTCGCTTGCACCGTGACCGATCATCACACCATTGGCATAAACCCCGCTTAGCACCTCATCGGGAAGCTTGAGATCATCGTAGATTTCCTGCGGAGTCGGGCGTCGATCTTGATTTTGATTCTGCGGCGGGGGCGGCGGCTCTCCGAAACGCGATTTGTAAAGGTCCAAGTTAGTATTCAACGCGTCGATGAACTGCGGCATGACGGGGTGAGGCACGATAACTCGACGAGCGACACGGTGAGGCCTACCGATCGTCTGCAGAAAATCAACGACATACTCGCTGGGGCCGGTCATCACAATCGCTCCCGTGCTGAAGCAACCGTCAGCAACATGATCCGGAACACGTGCTCTGAGTGCAGGATTACCCTCATTGGGGTCAGGGCGGTCAGCCGGCGATGGAGAATCCGAGGACATGCGTTTCGCACCCAGTGTGACGTGAAAAGAATCTGTGACCTGAAAAGAACTTGGAACCGTGATTGGAGATGCCCTCTGCATACAAACTGCTGAGCACCCCTCGGGCCCCCAATTCTAAACATCTCAACCAAATCGCCCACCCCCAAGGCTCAAATGCCCCAATCAGCTTATTTTTCCACCGCCTTGGGTAGGTAATAAATCCAACACTACCCAAACGTTACACCTAGCCAAAATCAGCCAATGACAACTGAGCGGACCTAGCACGTTACCAAAGCTACCCTGTTCCAGCCTATTTCGAATGCAAACTCGCCTGAAACTGACCCTCTCCAGAGAACAGGCCAGCTACTTAAGCACTCGAACTCGGCACCCGATCCATTTTGTCCCGATCCATTTTGTCACGATCCATTTTGTCACGATCCATTTTGTCACGATCCATTTTTTCCCGCTCCTCTCGCACGCGTTCTGGAGTGGCTGTTCGGCGAGGCCTCACCAGTGCCGGATTCCAGAACATGATGCCCAGCACTCCAACAACACCAACGGTTCCCATAGCCTCTATGACAGCGTAACAATCAACTCCATCGCCAATGTTGTAGAGAGTCCACACCCAATTGGTCGCCTGCCACGCGGAATACGGAAAGTCGAGAAAATCATTCAGATAGAGTTCAATCCCGTACGGCCCAAGTGCGGCGAAAACAGCCACTACCACCAAAGCAGCGAAGCCAACTTCAACACGGGGGTTATTCTTACGACGCAGCACACGCATCAACCCGTAAACGAGCAGCAGAAAACACGTCAAGTAGGACGAGATCGCAAACACAAACTGAATCATCATTTTCTGATCGCGAAGGGCGAATGCATTTCCATCACGGCCATAATAGAACGCCGCTCCGACCGCGATACCGGCGAGTAACCAGACGTTGATTGTCGAGAACACCAAGCCTGTTGCTGGGCCGGGAGCCAACCAGGTGAATGTCGCGCGGGCCATGAAACTTTGGGGGAGATCGCGCTGTACCCTGGGTGTCAAAACTGCTGATTCAGCAACCAGCATGCTGCTGGCCAGAACCCACAGCAACATCAAGCCCGTGCCACCCACGAGTAAGAGCTCCATCCCATCAAAGGGATCCGTACTTCCGAGTGTGACGCATGCAACCACCGTCGCGTTGACAACCATCAGTGAAACGCGAATCTTCGTGGACCGATTTTCAATCACCGGGGTCAGTTGTGCTGCCGCCAATGTCAATAACAGATAGCCCAACGCGGGGACGACCAACAAGACGACGCCGAATAAAACCAGCACAAGATCTTCCCAGCCCAGCAAACTACGCTCATTAGTGATCATTTCAAACGCAGCTAACCCTAACAACCACTCGGCACCAACAAGCAGCATGATAACGACAAGCAACATCATCACACGCCCTGAACGCGACCGTGAAAGGGGCGCAAAAAACAGCGCCACGATCGTCATCATGACCCCTGCGATCACCAACATTCCAAGCAGGATGACCGTGGTCGGAAAATCGACACCGCGCAGCGTATAGGCATATGAAACACAAGGAAAAAGCACAACAAAGTAGAGCAACATTTGCAGCATCGCGCTGGCAAGCTTCCCCAAAACAATCTGCTTGGGTGACAGAGCGGTAATCGAAAGTAATTCCAAAGTTCCGTCATCAATTTCACCCTCAAGCGAGCGGTAAGCGGCAAGAGGCACTACCAACAACATGGGCAAAGCGAGGACAAAATAGTATCCGAGCATCATTCTCGGAGCAGATGGTGTGTCATAAATCGCCGGCATCAATGAAAAGGTGCCGATGATGGTCCAAGAAAGCGCCGCGAATAAAAGAAGAGAAAAAGTGATGACGAACTGTCGACTTTTCAATGCTTGGCGCGTTTCCTTGACGAGTATCGGATTGCACCAATCTCCCCACTTCTCACACCAGGCATCCAGTCGTTCCATGCTCCGCGCGACCCCGATTACAGAGTCAACGGTCTCTTGTTGTTGGGCCGAGTTTCCCGGCGGTGCAACGGCAGCCATCAAACGCTCCTCTGCAATGCTTTACCAATCATCACTTTGTCTGAAAAATGATTCTGGTAACCCAGCAACCACCACGACATTTCCCTACACTCATTTGCTTTGTATTTGGTACAGCCTTCACCACTCTCTAGTTTCAACCGATAGCACTGCACGCATTCTTGATCACCCCAGCACCCTTGTTTCGGTATTTCACTCATTGGACCAACCCTTCGGTGACTTGCAGGAACACGTCTTCGAGACTTTGACGATGCGAGGTACATTCAGCAACAGGAAATCCACGCGCAAACAGCAACGCCAACAACTCAGCCTGCTCTCTCATGTCGCCAGCAAACTCGAAACGCAACAACTCTCCATCGATGATAATTTCACCGACATGTTCCAAGGCCTGAAGCACAGCTGCCGCCTCATTGGAACGCTCCAAAACGCGAATCGCGAGCTCTCTCTTTTCTACCTGCTGATCTTGAATTTCCTCAACGCTTCCAGTCGCAAGCAGTTTTCCTTGTTCGATGATACCAACCGAGTCACACATTTCAGCTAATTCGGTCAGGATGTGACTACTAATCAAAATCGTCTTTCCCTGATCAGCCAAATCCCTGATCATGCGCCGCAGGTCGATACGAGCTCGCGGATCCAACCCAGCCGCAGGTTCATCCAGGATCAGTACAGAGGGATCATGAATCAAGGCTCGGCCAAGACACAGTCGCTGTTTCATCCCCTTACTCAAACCCCGAATCGGTTTGCTCGCCATCCCCTCTGTTCCAGTAAACCCTAGCACCCAGCTAAGCCTTCTGTTTCGCTCGGCTCCCGTAACCCCATACGCTCTGGCAAAAAAATCCAGATATTCACGGCAATTTACATCACGATAAGTACCAAATGAGTCTGGCATGAACCCAAGACGCCGCCGTACCAACTCCGGATCATTCACGCACGATAAACCATCGATAAACGAGTCACCGTAGCTCGGCAAATCCAAAGTAGCCAGAATACGCATCGACGTCGTTTTGCCTGCACCGTTTGGGCCGATATAACCGAAAACGTGCCCCCGTTTTACGGTGAAGGAAACGTCCTCAACCGCCTTGGTTTCGCCAAAAAACCGATACAGCCGCCGTATTTCGATGCAATCTTCTGACCGCACGTGGACCGCTGGCAGACTCGCCGAACCCAATTCACGTGTGGCGTGGGAATGCGTCTTATTTCCGATGCTAATCTGCGCGGCGCCTGCTTCATTTACCGCGGCTGAAGAGTCGCCAATCGCAAGTTCAACCTTGGCATTAGCATCAAGAATTTTCTTTCCTTGTTCATGCATCATGGCAGCGTCCCGATTACATAGTGCACACTACTCTCAATTTCGCACCCTTCAATTGCGGTGACATCAGGCATCACATCACACACTGCAACAAAAAAGCCAAGAGGTAATTCGTTTTGGATCTGAAGGGATTGACGAAGCCAATCCTCGAACCTTCCTCCAGTCAAGCTGCTCCCACCATGCAATTTTCGACTCAGCTCGGCCGCAAGATCTTTGAGCCCCCCACCCCATCCACTTCCACGACCTCCCCGAGAACCGTTCGCAGCCACAGGGTTGTGGTCGAGGTAGTAATTACCCAACACCGTTCTTGCTGCTGCTTCGGTTAATGCCTCCGCAACTTGCGACTGACCAGGCTCAAGATTCCTAACCTGCCAGTAGGATCCCTCACGATCGCGCACCACGGCATCGTTAATTCGAAACTTAAATTCATTCGCGACTTTACACTTCGGCTCTTTTACATCGGTTCGTGTTACCGTCAATCTTCCTACATCAAACCGAGGTCGATGCGACACGAACTGCTTCTGCTCACGAGAGGGAAGCAGGCTGGAGCCAAAACGTTGATTCTTTTCGGTAACCGTCACCGCCCCCAGCGGTGTTGTCGTCATGTTATGACGCGACTCCCACGCTTTAAAATCCGGACGTCGTACAGGAAACACCGCCGCATCAGCCGGAAACGTTAACCCAGCACGGGGACTGATCGGTGCAAAGTACGTTTCACGCACACGCTCGCCAGCAGCTCCCGTCGCCCCATCGACCCAAGTTATTTGCCGTATTCGACCAAGGGTAGAAAATCCATCCGCGGCAAGACCGTAAGCGAACATACTCACTGTGGTTACCATGGCGAGAACCGGAGCGATCACGAACATTAGATACCCGCGGCCACTTTTTGTCGTTCGGCGATAAGCAACAGGGCCGACAAGAACCACAAAGATCGCCAAAAAGGTCACCAACACATAAATAGGTGGCTGAGCAACACCTGGCACCAGCCACTTTTTGTATTCAGCATTGCCAAGTATCGGCTCTACACCGCGTCGCAAAACTGGAGACACGTCCTTTGCCATCAACTTTGCGTAGCAATCCCACTTCACACGATTCAGCAAGCCAGCATCCGTGACCTCTGACAGTGCGTCATTGGCGGTCACCGCAGGGCCAGAACCATCTGCCTTGACACCACTCACCGCAATGGCTTTGCCTGCCCCCAATGCAACTCCATGAAAGCCGAGAGTGACAGCAGGCGATGCGACGTCACCCTCAGCGTCATTGACGCTTTTGCCAGCACTCAGTGGCTGAAGTTTCCAAGAAACCGAAACCGGTATTCCGGCGCGCAAAAAGTCTTCCCGGGAAAACCCCAAATGTTCCAAGGTGAAGTCGGATTTCCTCGTCACAGCTCGGTCGAACAGAGACTCCAGATCCGCTTGTGACTCAACATCCAAAAGACCAAGAGTACCACCACAGAGCGTCCACCCTAGCAGGGCATCCCACTCAGCTTGGCGAGCTTTAATGTCCATCATTGCTGCTTTGGTTAAGACAATAAAATCCCAACGCTGATAGCCGCGCCAATCCTTCGGCAAAGTTCCAGCCCCGCAGCACATGGCTGCAGCAGGAAACGCCCCAAACTTCCCCATGTTATGGTTGGTGCGCCACGGGCGATTTGAATCAAAAGACCAAGGCAGACGCATAGAGTTCAAGGCGGTAGAGTCAGCAGCACTCAAGTCAGTCCGTGTAATCAACAGCAGGTCAAGTGCCAGCTCACCGACCGCCTGCTGCTCCCAACGCAGATAACCACCCAGATTTTGATATTCAGATGTGGTTCCAACCACGCCCCGAAATCCCGGTAACACGGCACCATCCTGACTAACCAATACTTCATACCCATTGCCCATCATCCACTTGGGAAGGTAGCGGATCCATTTCTTGTTTTTGGTGCCCTGCGGCACGAAAATCGGGATATCAACTGAAAGACGATTGTCATCAGGCGTTTGTGTTGCTCGGTGATTGATAATCTGATAGCCCAAACGCAAGTCTGCTGTCGTAGCAATCTGCGATGTAAACACAATTTCAACTGGCTGATAGCCCACACCAGAGAAATCAGTAAACCCAACCGAAGTACTAAAACCAACTCTCGGTTTGACACCACCAACACCGCGGTTTGTAAAAGAGAAACGCCCCACGTGCGACGCACCATCAGGCAACTCAGCACGAGCGATGTGATCCACATTGCAGAAGCAACCCACCGCAACCACAACAAAACAATTGACCAACGCGAAAGCGTTCAGCTTGTATCCTGCCCACCGTTTTGCAGCCAATGCATCGTTGTTTATTTTTACGTTGCTGACCATGGACAAAACCCTGTCGATTTGCATTTTACAAACATTCGAAATTTTCAATTCGATGGATCCGTAGGTGGCAAAATCTGGGGTGGTAACTGCCCATCGGCGAATGGGCTACCAGGCTCCGCCAAATCACGGCGTGGTCGCAAGCCTGCCATGATCCACTGCACGAGAAAGAAAAGATAACCGACCAAAAAAAATGACAACACAGATCCCAACATCATCAACAGGCTGATCGCGATGATGTAGCCTGCGTATGCAGCTTGTACCATCGCACCAAGCAACGCGAAAACAAACGTTACCCCAAACAGAAAACGGAACGAGAATCGCGGCAACAAGCGACTTTTCAACAGAGGTTCGACAGATGGAGTGCTCAAAGTACTGCAACCAATTTAAATGTTTAACTCCCGCACACCGCTCAAAATGGAGCCAAAATCACGACGATCAATCTAATCACCAACCAAATGACTTAATCTTCCTCGCTTGTGCTGCCTTTGAGTACCGCTGCAAAAGTTCAGTTTGGAACAACATTGCAATTCAGCCAGCCAGTTCCCCGGCCAAAACTCACAACGAACAGCCTGCCAACGTCGGCGACATTTCCTGTTCGCCACGTCGACCCCAGCCGCAGTGATCCGCCAAGAAGAAAAGCAGAACGAACAAAATACAGTGACCTGAACGGTCCTGAACCGTTAGATCTTAACGTGCGGCAAGCCCCCGCGAGAAGTCCCCAACATTCATGATCGTTACTGTAAACATCGAAAAGTTTCCAAACCAGAAGCTACTTGATGAATTTGCTACGCCCAACGTGAGCATTCAAAATCGTTAGATTAACGCTTACGCCAGTATTACACCTTTTGAATAAGGTGTACCTGGCCGGGTGCCCCCAAATCGAGCACTTCAGACACAGGCGACACCCACCACTCTGTCCATTCAATCAACTGAATCCACGGTCACTGCCAATGCCACATGAACGAAACGCGAAAGCTTGATATCATTTCAGACCGCACAACCCCGAACCCCACCCTAGGCTCAAACCCGATTCCTATGCCTCGCTGAACACGTCAGCACGTGGCGGCCACGCTCGCACGATCATTCACATTCTCCAACCCAAAGTATCCCCCATGTCAGATTCGCAAACGACTCCTGAACCATCTACCCCCACCACTCCCACCGAACCATCCAAGGGCAGTTCAAAGCGATTGGTCATTCTGCTCTCCGTCCTTGCTGTCAGCCTCGCAGCCATGGGCTACGATCGATACGTTGCGAAACCGGCAGTCGAAGCAGCCTACGCCGCCATCCTCGCCGAAAACGGCAAAGTCTACAGGACCAAGGGCAAAACGTTTACGAACAAAGATGTGCAGAAACTGATTGGCAAGACCCCAGCCAAAACACTGACAGACGCTGACGGCAACACAGTAGAGATTTATCAGTGGCGAGCTGGCCTGCCCATTCGAACCCACGACTTATTCGCTATCTACCAACCCAAAGGCGACAGTCTGATATTTCGAGAGGGTGGCACCGGGAACTACGAAGAGATCCTCAAGGCGAGTGCTAACATGAGCCAAGAGACCACCCTGATCATACCAACCAAAGAAGACTTGGATGACTATGCCCGTGCCGATCGTGAATCGAATACGGAAGTCGGTGATACGGACGCACTTTCCGATGCTGATCAAGAGTCGCTAGAACAAGCGGAGGAAGACAAGGCGAACAGCAAACAAAAAGCTGCAGACGAAGCGGACGAGGGCTCCGGCGGTACGAATTCACCTGATGCTGAATCCCCCGTCCCCGGTTCAGAACCCAGCAAGCCCCAGCCCAGCGTCAATTCCTCCGCCGCTTAAAATTCTGCAGTATCCCCTGCTGAAAAATCTGCTACCTCACTTGGCCCGCTGGACATCACGAGCCGCATGCAACTACGTCAGCGGCATTCAAAGAGTGCCGCTCATGGCTGATCACAATAATTGAACCAGCACGGCAAGGCGACGATCCTTGGAAAAGATGGGCTCGATCCATAACGCAGATACCCCACGATCACGAACGATCAAGTTTGACCAAGCGGAACACAGCTGGCCTTCTGTGAACAACGCTGGCCTTCTGTGAACAATGGAAACTGAACGTTGGACAATTTTTGTCCGGATTGGTCTCAGAGAGTAGCCCTGAAGGGTGCAAGTGGCGCTGACCCGATTTAGCAGGGCGCTTTCACAACCTTCGGCCCAGTCAATTCAGCATTGGGCCAATGACTCCTGCGGCCCCCATCAGCAACAGCAACCCGAGCGTAACTCGTCGCAACCGCTGACGCCCAAGCATGCTCCCGAACTTCAGCCCAAAATACGTCACGACCCACAGCACTGGAATCATTGCCAACGCTAACAAACCCGGCTCGATGACTTCGTTCCCAAACGCAATGTAAAGAAAGGCCAGCGCAGGAAAAATGCTGACCAGATACATCATAAAAAGAAAACTTCTTGTCTTCTCAGTGCTCCAGTCGTGTGCCTGCACCCAAAACACCATGGGCGGGCCGCCCATGCCAACAAGCCCTTGAAAGAAACCGGACAACGGAAAAGCGACCATAGCCCAAACCGGGGGAAGATGCTTGCGTGGTGTGGGCCGGATGAAAATAATTGCGAGTGTCACCAGTAAAACAATCACACCCACCAATTGCCTAATCGTCTCTTCATTAACCGAATCCATCCACTGAAGAACGATGATTCCCGTTGGAAGAAACAGCACACGCCCTAAACCCGGCCAAACAATCGATTTCGGCTCGATCGACTCACGCAAACTCCAGACTCCCCAAATATTTTGTGGAATCGTCGCAACGAGCAATGAACATTGCGCTGCAGGGATGCTGTAACCAAACCACAGCAGAGCAGGAACGATAACAAGCCCGGCCGCAAACCCGGCGGCGGCTTGAACAAAAATCCCGACGCATAATATCGCAGCAAACGGGAAGAGCGAAAGAATCATCTCAACATCCATGCTTGCATCGTAGCCGAATGGCGGTCAAATCGTCAGGCTACGTCACGCAACTTCAGTCGCTGCTCGGTCAAACGCGAAAACACATGTAAATTACCTGCGGGAACCCACAAAGAGAAAATTTTGCCGTCTGACGAGCCAATGCTTTCTGTCAAAGCCTGGTCAGAGCGATCAAATACAGCAACAAAACGCCAACCATTCGCCGACAGGGCAACTTCATTCACTCCTTCAACGACCCTGCCATCCTGCATCACTGCCCGAAAACTCAAGCCTTGCCCACGGGTATCTGCGTCAAGCCCTCTACACTCACGGAACGCGTTTGGCCGCAGCCCAACTAAAATGGGCCCGTCGGCAGCATCGACCCGCAGATCATCGCCTGCAATCACGTCTGATTGCTCGCCGGGTTGAATGACGCCATCCACCAATTCGGCTTGCAGCCAATTCATGGTAGGTGTCCCAATTGACTTGGCGACGGCGATGGTTTGCGGTTGATCATAGACTCGTGCGGGCGTGCCAACTTGGATAACTCTGCCACCATCCATGACAGCAATTTGATCTGCCATCCGCATTGCTTCACTTCCATCATGCGTAACGTGCACCGTTGTTCCGGGCACGCTTTGATGCCACCGCAGAATATCTCTCTGCAACCGCTGACGCACTGCAATGTCCAACCCCGACAAAGGTTCATCCAGCAATCGAACGGCCGCCTTCTTTGCGACGGCAGTCGCAAGTGCTGCGCGTCGCATTTCACCCCCGCTCAGTTGCCGCGGCAACCTGCCCAGCAATGGGCCAACTCCCGTCATGCGGACCGCATCAGAAAAATGCGACTCCAACTCGCTCTTTGAAAAACGCCCCCGCAAGGCAAGACGGATGGTTTGCTCGACGGTCAAATGCGGATACAGGCCGTCATTTTGGAACACCATGGACACATTGCGTTTCCGCGGGGTAACCCTAGTCACGTCGTTTCCGTTCATGACGATCTTACCCGTGGCCGGGTTTTCTAGCCCTGCAATCATCCGCAGCGTCGTTGTCTTGCCGCTCCCACTCGGTCCCAGCAAAACAACATAGCTGCCGGCATCGATTTTCAAACTGAGATTTTCGATCACCACTTGGTCACCAAAACTCTTGGTCAAACCACAAAGTTGGACGCTTGTCATACAATTTAAACGTTTCGAAGAAAGTGCAAGGATAGGCCGCTGCGACCAATCAGTAACGCAAACCGCAGCACACGAGACTTCCACGCATCGGCGTAACATTCCCCATGATACCTAAGCAGTAAAGAAGTGATACGTCGGGAGAACAAAGGTTGGCATCTCCTGAAAAAACCCCACGCCGAACGGCCACTTGGGAATCAAGGATACTGGCGAGTCAATGCGACCCGCCAGCGAGAGGCCCTAGTCAACGATCGCTCCGCAACAGACAAAGTTGACCGTCCCCTTCCCAGTGACCAGTGCACCCAGTGACCAGTGCACCCAGTGACCAGTGCACCCAGTGACCAGTGCACGCAATGACCAGGGAACGCATCGCCCGGGGAACCGGTTGTCACCTCAATTAAGATGTCACATCACAAAAAGGCTTACCGGAAAATGAACGGACAAACGTGCCGGAATCCACAAATCCCATTGCAAAAAGATCCACTGACCCAGAAGGTCCAGATTACTGACGCATGAAACCGCAATGACTGACCCAGAAAACCCAGAGTTCAGAACAGACCGAATAAACTTGCCACTTATCGTCAAGTTGAGCGATAATGAGTCAACGACATTTCCACACAGGAGTTTCCTGATGACGATGAAAAATAGATTTGAATGGCTACTCTGCGGCATTACGACCATTGCGATCGCGGCGGCACCAGGTGCATGGCCAACGCTTGCACAGGATGAAACACCAGCTAAGCCTGCCGCGACCGAGCCACCCTACAAACCAAAAACCAAAAGAGAACTGCAGCGACAACTCACGCCCCTGCAATTCCAAGTCACGCAAAACGAAGGCACCGAACCTGCATTCAAGAATCGCTACTGGAACAACAAAAAGAAGGGTGTCTACAAGTGCATTGTGTGCGACCAAACCCTGTTCACAAGCAATACCAAGTACAAGTCGGGAACAGGTTGGCCCAGCTTTTACACACCTTACAAGTCCGACAACGTAGCGTACCGGAAGGACAACAAATTTTTTTACACACGCATCGAAGTGCACTGCTCAAGGTGCGAAGCACATCTCGGGCACGTTTTCGATGATGGACCAGAACCTTCAGGAAAACGTTACTGCATGAACAGCGCGTCAATGAAATTCGCCGAGGAACGTGCCGTCAAAAAAATGCGTGGGAACGAAAACAAGCCTGAACAAACTCAGAAGTGATTGACTCGCCAACTTCGTTAACGCTCGCAACCAACGCAGCCCGGTGGCTGCGATTTTTTCATTATCCCTGAACCTGTAATTTTGAGCTTTACCCCGTTTTCTTGACCTTAGGATTCTTGACCTTCACCCGGGGTGGTTGCAGACAGCTCCACTGACATGAACACGACCGACTCGGTGAACCCCAACCAGAATTGCACTCATTTTCCCCACACTGCCCGGATCAGCAAAACAACATCCCAACTGACGGATAATTAAACAGACAAACGTTTCGCCAATGTTGCCACCCCATTGAACAAACGATCCAGAAAGCACTCCGGAATCCACCGGCCCCGGTTCAAAACCAACGGTCGCAAAATAAATCATTTGCGGATGACACCAGACCTGTGCTCGTCGTTTCTGAGCCCCACGCCAAATACAACGTCGAAATTACCTGTCATCCGGGAACATTTGAAGGTGCGTGCAACGCTCTTGAAGATTAGATTGTTGTCTTCTCATTCAACATTGCCGTGGAATCCACCATGACCTGCAACTGCAACAACACTGTTCTTTCTCTTTTTTTGTTGACTCTTAGTCAATTTTTCACGCCCCTTACCGTTACGACAGCAGATGAACAATCTGATAGCGGCCCACAAGTCTCCGATCCTGCAACTCTTACTATCGACCGCATCTACGACGGATCCGAATTCAGTGGCAAGTCATTCACTGGAAAGTGGCTTTCAGATAAGAACAGTTACACGACCCTCGACTCAACCGCAGCGGGAACCCACCAAATCGTGGGGCACGATGCCAAGTCCGATTCATCAGTGATTCTGGTCAGCGCGGATGACTTAACACCGGCGCAGGCATCAAGTCCACTCAAGATCGAAGGGTACACATTCTCACCTGATCAAAGCCTGCTGCTAATCTACACCAATAGCAAGCGTGTTTGGCGGAACAACACTCGTGGCGACTACTGGGTACTCGACCGTGCAGCAGGTCAACTGAAACAGCTTGGTGGCAACATTCCACCGTCCAGCATGATGTTCGCGAAATTTTCGCCCTCAAGTAAGCAGGTCGCCTATGTGCACGACAATGACGTGTACGTGGAAGACCTCCTGAACAACACAATACAGAAGCTAACCAAACGTGCCAGCGATGCGATCATCAATGGGACAACGGACTGGGTCTATGAAGAAGAATTGGGATTACGTGATGCGTTCATGTGGAGTCCCAATGGAAAGCGAATTGCCTTCTGGCAACTGGACACGAGTGCCGTTCCTCAATTCCCCTTAGTCAACCACACCGACTCGCTCTATCCGGAAGTGACGTGGTTTGGTTACCCCAAAGTTGGCCAGAACAATGCCGAATGTCGTGTCGGAATGGTGGAAATCGAAACAGGTGAAACAAAGCTGATCGAATTGCCTGGCAACCCGAGTGAACACTACATTCCGCGAATGGAATTTCTACCTCAAGATCGTGACCTGAATGAGCAACCAAGGTTACTGATCCAACAACTCAACCGTCTTCAAAACACCAACCGGTTGTTTCTTGCGGACTTTCGAAGCAGCACGGTTTCAGAAGTCATGGTAGAGCGTGACGCAGCCTGGATTGACGTGCATGATGAACTGAACTGGCTCGAAAATGCATCAGCCTTCACGTGGATGAGCGAACGGGATGGCTGGCGTCATCTTTACGTGGTGTCTCTCGACGATGGAGCCACGAAACAGATCACCCGTGGAGATTTTGATGTCATTGAGTTGTTAAAAGTGAGTGAGGCCGAGGGGATCGCATACTTCATCGCTTCACCGGACGAGGCATCTGAGCGGTACCTTTATCGCGTGAATCTTGATGGAACCAACTTGAAACGGGTTACGCCTGAGGGTGTGGCCGCTACACACAGCTACAAAATTTCGCCTGATTCTCACTGGGCGATCCACCAAGTTTCCCGTTTTGATGAGCCGCCAGTTTGGGACTTGGTGACTCTACCGGACCACAAACTGTTGCGTTCACTTGAGTCGAATCAGGCTTTAAGAGAAGCCATAGGCGAGTTGTCCCGAACGCCAACCGAGTTCTTTCGAGTCACCCTGCCAGCTGACAAATCCGTCGACAAGCCGGAGACGAAACCGCTGGAACTGGAGGCATGGTGCATGCTTCCGCCCAACTTTGACAGGACCAAGAAGTATCCACTCCTGATTTATGTTTATGGAGAGCCTGCAGGTACGACCGTGGTTAACCGCTGGAGCAGCAAGTCCTACCTGTGGCATCAACTGATGGCACAGAAGGGTTACGTGGTGATGAGTTTTGACAACCGTGGCACGAAATCACCACGGGGACGCGCATGGCGAAAGAGCATCTACCGCAAAATCGGCATCATTCCACCAGCCGACCAGGCAGCAGCAGCAAGAGCCGTCTTGAAAGATCGCACCTACCTTGATCCGGAACGCGTCGGAATTTGGGGTTGGAGCGGTGGCGGTTCCTCAAGCTTGCATGCCATCTTCAAACATCCAGATCTGTACTCGACAGCCGTCGCGGTTGCCCCTGTTCCTAACCAGCGATACTACGACACGATCTATCAAGAACGGTACATGGGGCTGCCCGACACAAACGTAGAAGGCTTCACGGAAGGATCCCCCATCAATTTCGCAAAACAACTGGAAGGCAATCTGCTGCTGATTCACGGAACCGGTGATGACAACTGCCACTACCAGACACTGGAACTACTCATCAACGAGCTTATCAAGCAGAACAAGCAATTCAGTATGATGTCGTATCCGAACCGAACACACTCCATCCGGGAAGGCAAAAATACGACCCGACACCTGCGGGACTTGATGACGAGATACATCCTAGACAACCTGCCGGCTAATCCGTCACCTTCTTCAAAGAACTAACACCCGTCCTGCAAAACGCACACACCATGTCGATCCAACCCGGCTGTCAGTTCGCCAGCGACAATACTGCTGGCATCTGTCCTGAAGCAATGTCCGCGATGACAGAGGCGAACCAGGACGCCGCGAAACCCTATGGAGAAGATCCTTGGACCAAGCGTGCAACCTCACTGATTCGAGAAGTCTTCGAAGTCGATTGCGATGTTTTCTTTACCTTCAATGGCACCGCAGCCAATGCACTTGCCTTGTCAGCCATGTGCCAATCGCACCATGGCGTCTTAGCGCACCGATGGTCACACGTAGAAACCGATGAGTGTGGCGCTCCTGAATTTTTCTGTAACGGCAGCAAAATATTGCTCGTACCCGGCGCAAATGGGCGTGTAGATGGTGACCAAGTCACCGAGGTTGCTGGAAGTCGTACCGACGTACACTTCCCAAAGGCAAAAGCCCTGAGCATTACCCAGTCCACCGAGGTCGGCACAGTCTACGACCTCGATGCGCTCCAAAGGATTGAAGAGAGCGTTCGGCGAAGCAAATTAAGTTTCCACATGGACGGAGCCCGATTTGCGAACGCGATTGCGACGCTCGATGTTGCCCCCAGCGAAATGACCTGGAAGCGTGGAGTCGATGTCCTCTGTCTCGGCGGCACCAAAAATGGGATGGCTGTTGGTGACTGCGTGGTGTTCTTCAATCGTGAACTCGGCCAGGAGTTCGAATACCGCTGCAAGCAAGCCGGTCAACTTGCATCAAAAATGCGTTTTCTGTCTGCGCCTTGGGTAGGATTATTGACAGACAATATCTGGCTACGCAACGCACAGCACGCCAACACAATGGCCCAAAAACTGGCTAAGGGACTGGAACAACTTGGTGTCCGCATCGCCGCCCCTGTTGAGTCCAACGCTGTTTTCGCCGACCTGACGGCAGAACAAACAACTGCCATTCGAAAACTGGGCTGGATTTTCTATGAATTCGATGGCATCGGAACACCTCGTCTGATGTGTTCATGGAAAACCACCAGCACTGAGATCGACGCATTCCTGTCTGACTGTGAACGCACTCTGCTTGCGAATCCGTGAGGCACAAAACAAAACTTCGCAAGGTGAGAATGAGAACAAATTCCCTCCACTTCTCAACAAGCGTTTTCTCAGGCAAACCAAAAAGCAAATCGCCATGCACAAATCCGAGGGACTGGTACCCAAGTCTTTTCGCCCCGAGCTTCAGTGCTGCTAAAGAGACTCAAACATCTCAATCGGCCGCGGCAAGGCCTTGCTAACTTCAGGTCCTTCTCGTGGCATTTTGGATCCGTGGGGCCAATATTTAACTTGGAACCGACGAAGCCTGAAGACACTGAACAAGTCGATGACAAGCAAACCAGTGCCGGAGCGGCTATACTGCGCGGATGTAACATCACTCTCGCTGAAGTTGTGATTTTGCGCTCTGCACCTTGATTTTGACCATGAGCCCGCCCACGGAAACCCTACTCCGATGCTTCAGATTCGCTTCACCAACCGACGTCATCTACCAGTGCGAATAAATTGCAGGATGATCCGGAATCGGCTTTGTGTACTAACCGTGACTTTGGCGATCTTTGCCTTGGCAACACCTCTTCAGTCACCAGCCACCGGTGCTCAGGCGAGCACAAAGTCACGTCCGAACATCGTGATGATTGCGATTGATGACTTGAATGATTGGGTCGAGCCATTGGGCGGCCACCCGGACGTCAAGACTCCGGCCATGAAACGCTTGGCAGAGCGTGGACTGACCTTCACGAACGCTCATTGCCAAGCACCCCTGTGCAACCCAAGTCGTACCTCGTTGATGACGGGCAAACGCCCTACGTCCACGGGAATCTACGGGTTGAGTCCGTGGATCCGCAACGTCCCCGAATTCAAAGACTTGGTAACGCTCCCGCAGCACTTTTCCGAGCATGGCTACCACACCTTGATTGGTGGGAAAATTTACCACGGTGGCAACGGTCGGAAAAAGATGAAGGGGCAACGAAAGAATATGGAATGCGATGTCTGGGGCCCGAATGCGTCAGTCGGGGCGAGACCGAACGCCAAGTTAATTCCACCAACTCCTGGCGGCAATCATGGGCTGATGGACTGGGGCACGTTTCCCCACCGAGACGAAGACAAAGGGGATTGGAAAGTCGCCTCTTGGGCAGTGGAACAAATCGACAAGATGCCAACCGATAAACCCTACTTTTTATCGGTTGGCTTTTTCCTACCGCACGTTCCCTGCTACGCAACGCAAAAATGGTTCGACCTGTATCCAGATGAAACGCTGACGATGCCACCGATGTTGAAGGGTGACCGAGACGATACCCCCAACAGTTCCTGGTACATCCACTGGGATCTACCAGAACCACGGACGAGTTGGCTCGAGCAGAACCAGCAACTTCGTCCTTTGGTGCGTTCTTACTTGGCTTGCGTCAGTTTCGTGGATAGCCAAGTCGGTAGAGTTCTCGACGCGATCGAAAGATCACCTCAGGCTGACAACACGATCGTCGTTCTCTGGAGCGACCACGGTTACCACCTTGGCGAAAAGGCCATTTCAGGAAAGAACTCACTGTGGCGTCACTCAACTCGCGTTCCCCTGATTTTCGCGGGCCCTGGCATTCCAACGGGAAAAAGCTGCGATCAACCAGCAGAACTATTGGATCTGTATCCGACGCTCAGTGGCCTTGCCGGCCTGCCAGGCAATATCCAGACAGAGGGAATTAGCCTGGAACCTCAGATCGACGCCCCCGGCTCAAAACGTCAAAGGCCTGCGATGTGCACTCACAACGCGGGCAATCACTCAATCTGCGATCAACGCTGGCGATTGATCCGCTATGCCGATGGGCAATCGGAGCTTTACGACCGCAAAAGTGATCCTTGGGAGCACAAGAACCTGCTGAAGGACGATCCATTTTACAAAGACCAAGACGCTCTCTCTCCAGAGGCACATAAGGCGGCGGATCGATTGCTGGGGTATTTACCTGAACAAGAACTTCCCTTGGCACCGGGGAGCAGAGCTCGGATTCTTGAAAAGCGAGCTGATGGTTTTTACTGGCAGGAGAAGAAAATAGTGCCCGAAGATCTCGTTGATTGAGCCCCTTCACGCAGTAGAAGCACGCCCAGCACAGCGGTTTACCTGTTTTTCCCGCGGGTTCTCATCCTGCAAGACTGCGGTCAGCGACGCCAAACGCTTGTCTATCTGGCAACAAACTCAGGCATCGGCAACCCATGGACAGATTCAGGCGGGTTGCCGAATCGCAAAAATCCTTCGATAGTATCCGGCCATCGGATTGGTGTTTCCGGCCCGATGTACAAGATTTTCGTCCCGCCCATACCATCTTTAGAAGTAAAGAGTTCGCGATGAGTGTTTTGGTAACCCAACAAGCTCCTGATTTCACTGCACAAGCCGTTATGCCTGACGGCCAGTTCAAAGAAGTCTCCCTTAGCGATTACAAAGACCAATACGTCCTGTTGTTTTTCTGGCCATTGGATTTTACGTTCGTCTGTCCCACGGAAATCATCGCTTTTAGCGATCGCGCCAAAGATTTTGCAGATCTTGGTGTCCAGATTCTGGGTGTTTCGATCGACAGCCATTTCACGCACCTGGCGTGGACAAACACCGCTCGTGATCAAGGTGGAATCGGCAAGACTGATTACCCCTTGATTGCTGATCTTAACAAACAGATTTCGCGCGACTACGACGTCCTACTCGATGGCGGCGTTGCACTGCGAGGTCTGTTCTTGATTGACAAAGCTGGCGTTGTTCGACATCAGGTTGTTAACGACTTGCCCTTGGGAAGAAGCGTTGATGAAGCTTTCCGCATGGTGCAAGCCCTGCAATACTTCGAAAAAAATGGTGAAGTATGCCCTGCAAACTGGAACGAGGGCAGCCGCACAATTAAACCCGATGTAGACCAAAGCAAAGAGTTCTTTTCGGCTGAATACAGCGACTGATCTGACGCGTTGTCGATGCTCTCAATCGCTTTGCAAAATTTGCATTTGTTGCAAAGCGATGGCAGGTGGATCGCTACAATTCAATTCGAGCTTCCCAGACGTTACCGGACGGACCATGTGGATCACCAACCAACTCGGCGTGGCAACTTGGAGCGACGACGTTACTGAATGGGAAGTTGACGCTCGAGGCGGACAAGCGATCAGCATCGGACCGGGCGATGAGGCAGCGGTGCAATTGAGACCGGTGGAGGACAGCACGCTTCCAGCAGCCGACGAGCAGTTTGTGCGAGGCTGCTGCTGGAACATTAACTACCCGCAAGCAGAACACCGACATGCTTTGCGGATCGCGTTCGAGCCGATCGAGGTGGTACCGAACAGCATGCTGCTTGAAGCGACCATTTCGATCCAAACGGACCTACTGGATTCTCATCCGAAGATCGACATCCGGTTTGATGGCGAATTAACCAGGAGGCTGAGCATCCCCGGTGCTGCCCGACATCCCGCGAGTCAAGCTGGTTCAGCCGGTGTCACCGTCGCGAACTCGGACACAAACTGCGTCGCCATCTTACTGGGACCACATGACAGCCCGTTCACAACTGATCTGTCGACCCCCGAATCGTTACGCCTGAGGCTCTTTGGAGAGTTTCTGGAGAAGGGCGTTATCCGTAAAGCACGTCCTTGGATACTGATTCGTCCGGTGGCGAACGAGCCTTCAGACTCGGAGCTGCACGCGATCTCGCAGCGTCTGGCTGATCGCCCTCTTCCGTTGGCCTTCTGACCGAACGATTCCCACCCCCTTGTCCTTGCTGCGGCACAACTCCTCGTACACAAGCGGTGTCGCGTCACGTCACGACGAAGGGTTTGCTGCCATAGGCCCGAGAATGGTCTCCTGATTCACTGATGTCCGATTTTGTGCATGAGTACTCCGAAGTGAATTCCAGACTCACCCCCAGAGGTCGGTGATCAGGCCCCCAGTGAAAGAAGCCGGGTGCTTCGCATAGCCTTTCCCACGGACTCAATAAGATATAAAGCGTCTGATATCAAAGCCGTTCAAGTTTGCACATCATGGATTTTCCATCCATTCACTTTACACAATGACGGATTCTTTCAGTTAGAATGTCGCTTCATTAAGTAATCCCCACCTCCCACCTCAGGACCTCTCTCTCATGGAATCATCACGCCGTGGATTTCTCAAGGCAACCGCAGCCGGATCTGCGTTAGCCGTCTCAACCGATGCCATTGCCCAGGATGAATCGAAAAATCTTCGTTTGGCATCCATTGGCGTTGGTGGCAGCCGTGGCCGATACAATCGAGGTGGTCATATCGCACGCGACGCTGCGAAACATGCCACGATGGTAGCCGTCTGCGATGTCGATGATGTACACGCCGCTGAATTCAATAAAGCCTTTGGGGGCAAACTGAATACCTACCGCGACTACCGCGTGATGCTCAAAGAAGAAAAACCGGATGTGGTAACGATCGGGACTCCCGATCACTGGCACGTGCCGATCGCCATTGCAGCTCTTCGAGCCGGTGCGGACGTTTACTGCGAAAAGCCACTCACCTTGACCATCGATGAAGGCAAACAAATTCGCAAAGTGGTCGAGGAAACAGGTCGAGTCTTTCAGGTGGGCACCCAGCAACGCAGCTCCAAAGACAAATTCCTGACAGCCATTGCGATGGTACAAAGTGGACGTTTAGGTAAGAACGTCAATGCTTACGTAGCCATTGGTGGAGCACCAGCAGGTGGGCCATTTGAAAACACCGAGGCGCCTGAAAACATTGACTGGAACATGTGGGTAGGCCCAGCCCCCATGGCGGACTACTCCAACGAGCGGCGCCGAATGTTCCGCTGGTACTTCCAGTATTCCGGCGGAAAGATGACGGATTGGGGCGCCCACCACATCGACATCGCGCAGTGGGCACTTGCACCAGGTGAAGACGGGCCAGTCAAAGTTTCTGGCAAGGGTGAATTTCCAAAGGTCGTGCCGAGTGATTTCAACTGGGGCAAGTTCCTCAACGGAGAAGCTTCCCTACCCAACGCTTTCAATACTGCAACTCGCTTTAACATCGACCTGACCTATGGCAATGGCTCAGTAATGAGCGTCAACAATCACTACAAACGCGAAGGTGATAATGTTGACTTTGGAAACGGGATCCTGTTCGAAGGTGAGAAGGGGCGAATCTTTGTCAATCGCGGCAAAATCGAGGGCAAACCCTATCAGGCTTTGACCGATAGTGACCGTGCAGAATTAGACGAACTGATCGTCAAGATTTGCAAAGGAAAGCAACCTGGCAATCATATGCAGAACTTCTTCGATTGTATTAGCGACGGAAGCAAGCCAATTTCTGACGTTTGGTCGCACCACCGGACGATGACCTCCTGCCACCTCTGCAACATTGCACTGATGCTTGGACGTGAATTGCGATGGGACCCGAAGGGCGAACAGTTCATCGATGATGACGAGGCGAATGCACTGATGACACGTAAATCGCGTGACTTCGATCCGAAAGTTTGATCCGAAATTCTCGCTTAATGGTCAAGCACAAGAAATTTTCCCGGGGGTGTCCTACAAGCACCATGACAGTCTGCCAACCCAAACGCTGAGGCAGACCCTTGCTTGTTATTCCTCGGGAATGAGTAAATAAAAAACCGGGTGCCGGCACTTGCCGACACCCGGTTTTTTCATTCTTCAATGTGGCTCAAACTTTGTCGGCCGCTGGCACCTCGAATCCACTTCGGTAATCACGCGTCAGCATGGCATTGGCGTCTTCGTTATTCGTGAAACGCTCCGTCGCGTTATCAAATTCCAACAGAGGGCCAAGCGACAGAGGTGTTTTTGCCAAGTCGACATTGCTCTTCTCCAGATGCTCCACAGTGCGTTGCAGAGTCGCCGCATTGTCATCAAGACTTTTGATCGAAGCCAGAGCCTGTTTGATATCACCAAGGGAAGCTCGATTCTTCTCTCCCAGATAATACGAGATATTTCCAAGGTGACTGACACCTGCAGACAGATGGCCAGTCATCGCATCAGCGTTCAAGGAATCGTAATCACGAGAAACACATGCATCTATGAAGTTTGCAAAGTGTGCATCACCGACGTTGCTGACCTTGAACTCCTTGACAAGTTTCATGTCCTTATCAAAGACTTTGCATAAGTCATATCGAGTTTGAGCAACATAGCCATCAGTACCGTAGAAAATGACACCAATTTTGTTGCCTTTCCCTTCGCCAAACATACCTTCGACTTCTCGACCAGCCGACTCAGAAACATCCAGGCCCCGAGTTTCAAACACGATACACTTGTCACCGTAGTCATAAATACTGACTTCGGTATTAGCGGTGTCACCGGCATCGACATAGTTTTCGTCCTTACGCTCAGCGGGGTAACCTAAACGACCACCATAACTGATGACCGATTCGGGATGACGATTCAATCCCAAACCCCAACGAGCAATATCTGTTTGGTGAGGCCCCTGATTCCCAAGGTCACCGTTCCCGTAATGACGCTGCCAATGCCAGTCATAGTGAAAACGCTGACGTGTCAACTTCGGGTCAGTATACGCAGCCGGTCCGCTCCACATATTGAAGTCGACGTTCTCTGGAATTTTGTAGTCACCCAGTGACCCGATCGATTTACGCCGTTTGTAACACAGGCCACGGGCAAAGTTCACATCCCCAATCCCGCCATCTGCAATGAATTTAACTGCATCTTGACATGCACCGCTGCTGCGGGACTGCGTTCCGGTCTGGAACATTCGACCATATCTCTTTGCTGCCGCGACCAAAGCCCGACCTTCATGAATGTTGTGACTGACCGGTTTTTCTACGTAAACATCTTTCCCTGCCTGCATCGCCCACACGCCCATCAAAGCGTGCCAGTGATTCGGAGTCGCACAAGTCAAGATATCGATACCATCCATATCGAGCGCTTGCCGAACGTCTTTGAATACTTCAGGTGCCTTACCCTGCATTTTGGCCACTTGGTCAGCACGCTTACGCCCGACCTCCTCGTCAATATCAACGATGGCTCGGATCACTGTCCTTGGGTCTTTATTGAATCCACGGATATGCTCGCCCCCACGACTATTCACTCCAGCTACACAAACACCCAATTGCTCGTTGGGGCTTTGCGCGGATGTGCGGGGAATGGAAGCGGCAGCAACAGTGGCAGCAGCGGCGGCTGAAAATTGGCGACGATTCAGTCTTGGCATGGGGGCAGGTCTCAGGTGCAAGGGGGGGAGGGGTAAGCTAATCAATCGAGGTGGTATTATGACATGGAAATGCAGATCGTGCATCAACCTAATCACGAGCATCCCTCAAGGAAAAAGAGCTCAGCCGAGCAAACCTTCGCTCCCCTACTTGGGCCACGTCTTGACCTGATTCGCCATCTGATGCAGCAATTGATCCATTTCGCGTCCGAGGTACTCGGAAACCGGACTGACCCTTGCATTCATGAGAGCAATAAAGTTCTTGCCATCGTTTCTGCGGATCAGAATACTCGCGGTGCCAGGCAACGAACCTGCGTGCCAGTGATTCAGTTTTCCCTGACGCACCACACGATTGCTCCATCCAAACGAATAGTAGACGCTTTTTTCTGTTCCGTTCTGCTCATAACCTGCTGCACCGGGTGGGCGTTGGTGCATCAATTCGATGCTTTCCTCAGACAGAATGGGACAAGACGCAGGATTATCGAATGCAGCGGCAAACTTTGCCAAATCTGTAGCCGAAGCCAACCAACCGCCATGTGAATCCATCGCTTCCAAATTCCACGCACCATAGGGATGGGGCACCTGCTGTTTCAAGTCACTCTGAAAGACCGACGTTCCCGTGCCAGGATGATAGTAACGCACCTCATTCACAGCTCGACGCTCTAAGCGAGTCGCCCCCAAACGCATTTGATTTGCCCCAATTGGGTCAAGCACATTCTGCTTTACATACGACTCGTATGACTGCCCACTCAGCTTTTCAATCACTCGTCCAAGCAGGCAATATCCAAAATTTGAGTAGGCATACCGCTCACCCGGCACAAAGTCCAGCGGTTGTTCCAACATCGCAGCGATCACAGCCTGCTGATCCGCTGGTGGTTCCGTGCCTGATTTTTCAGCAAACGTCACTGACCTGAACATTGCATCGAACGATACATTGCGATCCCACCCTCCACGATGCTGCAATAAATGCCGGATAGTAATATCACGCAATCGTTTTTCCGTTCCTTCTGCAGCATTCAATACCTCATTGATCTCCAGCAGCTTGAATACCGAATCATCAAGATCAAGTATTCCACGCTCATGCAATTGCAGCACAGCAACCGCCGTGATCGGCTTGGAGATGCTTGCGATTCGAAAGAGGCTATCGCGATGAACCTTTTTATCAAGAGCCACATCGGCGTACCCAAACCCCTTGGCAAAAACCACCTTACCACCATTCGTGACCGCAACAGAGGCTCCTGGCAACCTGTGTTTTTTGAGGAACACAGCCATGGAACGATCATAATTCTCAAATGGCGGCTTGGCCTCGGACGATTTCACATGGTGTGCGGCCAATGCAGGTTGATAGCCGGGACCTCGCAGAACACGTCCCGACCGCCTCCCGGTCAACTTGCCACCTTGCAGCACGATTTGCCCGTTAACCAATACAAACTTCATGCCATGCGACACCGCATCTGGCTGCCGAAAACTGGCCTTATCTACGATCTGCTCATGGTCAAAAACAATCAAGTCAGCAGGTGCGCCGAGTTCAATTCTCCCGCGATCAAACTCGTAAACAACCTTCGCTGCAGCAGAGCTTGCCTGCGACACCATGCGTTCCAGTGAGATCACGCGCTGGTCTTTGACGTAGCGTGCGATGATGCGTGGAAACGCACCAAAAGCTCGCGGGTGCGAAGTGGTTCTACCACCACTTGCGGGACCCACATCCGTGCAAAACGAGATAAAATCCTGCTGTATGGCCATGATCTTATTGGCCTCGGACATCGTTTCCGGCAATGCAAAGGCACCACTGACGACCAGATTAAAAAACACATCCCAGGGATCTTCTCCGCTGGCCTCCGCAATCTTGGCCAGTGGTAACCCATCCCACTGTCTGTATCTCGGATGATTGCTTTTACCAATCACAATACGGTTCCAATCATGGCCGGCATGACTGTACCAGTTGTCCCACCCCACGGTCGATTCCATTTCTTCACGAACTTGTTTTCGAAACTTTGGATCAGCAATTTTTTGAATCAAGGCGGCACGGCCGGCAGTGAAGTGCCTTGGATGAATCAAACCTGCAATACCCACTCCATTATTGACGTAGGGATAAATATCTGCCGTGACTTGCTGGCCCGACGCTCTGGCCTTCCTGATCAGTTCAATTGCGCGCGGCAATTTCCCCCAGTTCGCTTTGCCTGCTGCCTTCAAATGGAAAATGTGCACAGGTGTGTGTGCATCGCGTCCAATCTGCAACGCCTCCTCGACTGCCTCCAACAAGCTATCGCCTTCATTTCGTATGTGAGTGAAGTAGCCACCACCAAATTCACCAGCAACCTCAGCCAAGGCACTGATTTCCCGCGACGGTGCATACACCGCCGGCGGGTAGATCAACGCAGTGGAAACACCGATCGCCCCCGCCTGCATTGCCTCACGTATCAATTGCTTCATCTTTTCCAACTCGGCCAAATTCGGTCGTCGCTTAACATCCCCCAGCACCAGACGCCGAACCTGCGTGTGTCCAACGGTTTGAACCAAATTCACTGGCAACCCCTTCATTTCCAATAATGCGAAGTACTCACGCATGGTTGCGTAGCCAACGCGTCTAGCACGCTCAGCAGACAGCGGAACAGCAGACACTCCCTCACCAGCATTGATGGTCGTAATACCCTGAGTAAGCAAGTTGTACGCCGAAGCTTCAGACTCAAGCATAGGGCTCGCAGTCTGCCCCATCATGTCGATGAATCCAGGAGCTACCACCAACCCCGTAGCATCAATCACCGATCGGGCACGCTTCTCCTTGATAGTTCCAATGAAAGAGACCCGACCGTCGTTCACCGCAACATCAGCGATGTACCCTGGTTTGCCTGTGCCATCAATCACCGTCCCGCCACGGATGACGACATCAACCAAGCCCTCACTACCAGAAGTCGTCGAACAGACAAAAATCACCATTATCGAAACGGAGAATATCCGCAATGCCACCCAACTAGGAAACAATCGCTGCGTCATGAAATTTTCCTCTACCTTACTTCCCGCATCAAAACCAGAACAACAAAGCCCCGTCAAACACAAGCACTCAACCGTCTCTCGCCAAAGTATCACCTCAAACACCCATGTCCTAGGACATACAGGCTTGCCATCTCTGCTGAACAAAACCAGTCCAATTGCGAAGCCCAACCCCCCATTAAGTTGTCTTCGCACGTATTCAAGCTGAGTCAATTAAGACAATGGTCGGCAGCCCAACATCACGAAGCCTTAATCACTTACATTGCCTTGAAGCAAGTGGACGTCAGGGCGTCTGGACTGCATGCTGACGTTCAATCACCCCAGAATCACTAAACAGAACCCTGCATTAGGATTTATACCATCGGACTCCTCTTCATCGCCGGGATCGTGGCCAGTGTAGCGATTGCAGCAAACAATCAAGAAGAATCACCAGTGCTCTGGGGCTTGTTAGCGTTCTTGCTCTGCATCATTGGTGGTTTTGCTGGTGGTCTCATTGGTCAATTCCTGGGTGGCGGAGCAGCCTTCATTGCCATGCAAATAAAGATAACCCAATTTGGTTGACTCAGCAGGGTCAGACACGCCAAGACGCAGACACGCAAAATGACGCTTGGCAAAAGACAGCGTCAAAAACGTGTGCAATGATGGCAATGGATTCAAGTTTTTCCGGTGTTTCTTAATCGGCCATCGGAACACACCCTGCGAATTAACAGGTACGACTTTCTCTCGATTTGTTAACCACCGGCAGCTCTACGTTGCCGATCCCGTAATGCCCGACCGATACCTTCCTGAGACGCAGTTTGAATGAAAACCCTTTCGAAAGATTGGCGATCCACTTCACGCAGAAATTCGTAAAAGCCGGCGGCGTAGTCTTCCAAGGATCCAAAAACCTTGGATAGAGCGAACCCATCAAGTCCCTCAAAACCTTCGGTCCCGCAGAACGCGGAAACTGCTGATACCTCAACCGAGATACCGACTGGCGGCACTTCCACAATGCACACTTCGGCATGAGGTTGATAATGGGGATGCAGGATTCCTGGTGAATTGACCGGTTCTCCAGAAACAACGATCCGCCGCTTTTCACCAGCTTCGAACTCTTTTGTTTGAGGGACAACTTGCTGCAACTGATCCAGCGTTATCGCGCCAGGCCGAAGCACCACAGGATCCAACCCGCTGCAATCCACAACCGTCGATTCGATTCCGATCGTAGTTGAATCTGCGGTAAATATTGCATCGATACGTCCGTCCAAATCCTCCGACACCGCCTGCCAAGTGGTTCCACTGGGCCGACCCGACCGGTTTGCCGAAGGCGCGGCAACCGGAACAGCAGCGGTACGCAGAATCGCTCTGGCAATGGGATGATCTGGAATACGTACACCAACCGTCGCCAAGCCCGCGGTCACTTCGTGACTGATGATTGGCAGCTTGGGAAGCACCAGTGTTAAAGGTCCGGGACAGAAAGCATCCAGCAACACCCGAGCAACCGTTGGCAATTCCGCTGCCGCACGGGCCCAATGACTGCCGTCATCCAAATGCACAATCAAAGGGTTGTTACTTGGCCTGCCCTTAGCTTCAAACAGCTTCGCCACAGCATCACCATTTGTGGCATCCACCCCGATTCCAAACACGGTTTCCGTGGGAAACGCAACCAAACCACCCTCGCGAATGATTTCGGCCGCTCTCTCTGCGGAATCTATATATTCTGTCAACAATCTTCGCGTCTCTTGTCAGCGTTGCAAACCAAGTGGATTCCCAAGGTGTCACTTCAAACCCTGCACTCATAGTGCACAGTGCAATACTCAACTCATGTGCGTCTACCGCACCAGTGCGAACCAACACCGCGGGAGACCCACCAAGGGGTGATTCAGGGACAGCCCTTCGGAAGCCCCAAAACGTCCTCACCAGAGTTGACAGCAGCAACGAGGCGGTAAATCAAATTATCTGCTTGTCGCCGCTACTTTTTTTCCGGAGCAAGTGCCACATCGCCTTGCGAACTCTTTCCAGTCGGTGCATCGTCGATAGCAAGGTCGCCAATCGCATACTGAATCCCGTCGATCATATGCTGAAGGATCACAGGGTTCTGGAACGTCTCTGGACGATGCCCAAAGTTAGTATAAAACACGCGTCCCTCACCAGCTTTGCGAACCCATGACACGGGCACTTCTCGTGGCCCATCTTTGATTCGATCTGAAACCGTGTTCTTGGACATATCCAAGCTCACCAGCACCCGCAGCGTCTCAGGCCCCGCATAAGATTCTGGTTTGTACTGATAGATCTCATCTTGGTGCCAAAACCCTTTTCCACTAAACGCTTGATTCAATTTGTTTGCTGGGTCGTCAAGTTTAAACGCCCAGGTACCGCCGGCTCCCCACGGGTGGCCATTAAAAATGCCACCAACCAAGGCCAGAGCTTCTGGATGCCGTCCGAAGTTATCACTGGCGGCATGAAAACCAGCCAACCCCTTGCCTTTCGAAATGAAGTCAAGAAACGCATTCAATTGCGAAGCTTCCGGAAACTGCATGTGCGTTGTGTTGTTCAAGAGAATGCAATCGTACTTTGCAAGATTATCTGGCGTGAATGCCTCGTAGTCTTCAGCAAGATCCACCTGAAACGCCCCCGTTTTTTCCCCCAATGTCTGTACGGCAAAGTTCCCGAAGGGAATCGACTGGTGAACAAAGCCACCGCAACGGTAAAAAACGAGAACACGGCGTTCTTTAGCTGGCTCCGCTGTCGCCTGCTTGGGCACTGCCGCAGCGATTGCCTCACGTGCCTGATCTGGAATCGGCTTGAAGCGTGACTTTTTCTCCTGTTGAGCGAGCAAAAGTGATGGCAACAATAAGGCGAGGGTCAAGGAGCAAAACAGGCGTGGCATTCATCTCTCCAAAAATCAGGCGGGAAGGGGATCGCAGGCAAATTTTTCTGCGAACCAACCCTATTATAGCAGAAGCTTCATCGTTGTAGATGTAGCCCCTTGATCAGAAGGCGGACGACACCTCGAAAGTAAATCTGCCTGCAGGGCAAGTAGCAGCAGCAAAACTAGTGTTCCGTCGCCAAATAGACTTCAGCATCGGCAACCACATGATCCGAGGCGAACCGCAAACGCTCATATATCTGTTGAGGATCCTGAACATCTTCCGCCAAGAGGGAATCTTCCATTTCGCGTGCCAACTGATGTGCATGAATCGCCCCCACGGACAGTGACGCCCCTTTGTAGGTATGAACAGCTCGGAGAATTTCGTCACGGTCGTTCTGCTGAATAGCACGCTGCACAGACTCCAGCAGACACTTGGACTCTCCCAAGTAGACGCGAAGCAAATCGCGCAGCAATTCCTCATCGCCACCCACCGCTTGTCGGGCCTGACTCCAGCAAATCGCTTCACCGTCCTCCGGTTGAGACAAGATTGATTTGTCTGTCAGGCCGACAGCGGTGCCACCTTTGAAGGCTGAACCGACCTCGCCAGCTGCCTCGACGGTGTGCTCGACGGTGTGCTCGACGGTGTGCTCGACGGTGTGCTCGACGGTGTGCTCGCGACCATCATTCAACGGGCTTGTAGGATGTGGGAGCTCGACCAGCTCAGTGCGTGCCAGCTCAGTGCGTGCCAGCTCAGTGCGTGCCAGCTCAGTGCGTGCCGGATCACTGCCGGAGGCTTTATCTGCCGCCAACCCCAAGACGACCGAAAGTTTTTCAAGCACCGTCCTGACTCGAATTGGTTTTGCCACGTATTCGTCCATTCCGACCGAGAGACACTTCTCACGATCACCTTTCATGGCATGAGCCGTCATCGCAATGATCGGCAAGTGTCGTCCGCTTCTCGCTTCACGACTCCGGATTTCCTTGGTCGCCTCAATCCCATCCACGATCGGCATCTGAATGTCCATCAACACGACGTCAAACTCCTGCCGCGTCGATAACTCGAGTGCTTCTCGACCATCCTTAGCCGTCGTGACATGGTGCCCATGCTTTTCAAGGACGCCAACAGCAAGTCGCTGATTGATCTCATTGTCTTCGGCAAGCAGAATTTTCAGTTCCCTCAACTCTGAGCCTGAAGCTGGATCAGCATCAGGTACAAAATCATCTGGCTCAGCAACGCCAAGGCACCGCACGATTGAATCAAACAGATCAGATTGCTTGACTGGCTTCATCAGCCGCTCAGTAATCCCCAACCGAGTGCGAACATCACTATCTCCATCGCGGCCGCCACTTGTGAGCACAATGACCTGTGTGTCCGTAAATCCAACTTGCCGTCGCATTTCCGCAATGAGGCTATAACCATTCATGACTGGCATATTCACATCGGTGACGACAAGCGAGATTGGCTCTTCCCGAGCATCCGCGCTTTGCAACTCGTTGAGTGCCATTTCAGCAGAGTTGGCAAGATATGGCACCATACCCCAGTTAGACAGCATCTCATCGAGAATCATCAGATTTGTTTCATTGTCATCAACCACCAGCACCCGGGTTCCACCAACGACAACGACGCCACGTTCCTGTTGCGTCTCGATTCCTTCAGGAGCCCGTTTTAGCGACAACTGGAAGTGGAAATTACTTCCTTGATCCAGCTGGCTGGACAGCTCGATTTTTCCGCCCATCAGGTTCACCAGCCTGGAAGAAATGGACAATCCCAATCCTGTGCCGCCGTAACGGCGTGTGGTGGATGTATCTGCCTGCTCGAACTCCCCGAAAATCGCGCCATGCTTCTCTTCCGGAATACCAATCCCGGTATCCCTGACTGATATTTCCAAGAGCACCTCACCCTGAGTGGCGGGCAAATCGGAGACATGGACCAACACCTCTCCGGCGTGCGTGAACTTCACCGCGTTACCGATCAGATTGTTCATCACCTGACGCAACCGCCCGGCGTCACCCACGACAAAGCGAGGCACATGCGGATCAACCCTGAACGCTAATTCAATCTTTTTCCCGTGCGCTCGTGGCGCAAACGAACCGATTGTGTCACCAAGACTCTCGCGAAGGTCGAACACACGTTCTTCCAACTCGAGTTTCCCTGCTTCGATTTTAGAGAAATCAAGCACATCATTGATCACGCCAAGCAGAGCATCTCCGGACTCCTCCACCATGGACAGGTACTTGCGTTGATAGTCATCTAATTTGGTATCAAGGACCAATTCAGTCATCCCAATGATGGCGTTCATCGGCGTACGAATCTCATGACTCATATTCGCCAAGAAATCACTTTTCGCTCGATTAGCACGATCAGCCAACTCTTTGGCATTCAGGATCTCCCGCTCGGCTCGTTTGCGCGCCGTGATGTCGTGCCCGATTCCTACAACTCCATTGACGACACCCTTTTCATCAACAAGAGGCACTTTGGTGGTCAGTAACCAGATATCATCCCCCGACTTTGCCTTATGCGATTCTTCCCGATCTAGCAAAGACTCACGTGTGCGCATCACGATCTGATCATCCGCAACGTAGTTGCATGCTAATTCTGGTGGGGAGAAATCGTAATCGTTCTTGCCGACCAGCTCTGACGGGTGATCCAATTTCAGCAACCGCAGTAAGGCAGCATTTGCAGTCACAAATCTTCCAGCACGATCCTTGACATAAATCAGGTCAGGCACGTTATCGATGATCGTTTTGAGAAGATCCCTCTCTCGGGCAAGTTCCTGCTCAGCCTGCTTTTGCCTCGTCACATCCCTTGAAATACCGAAGGTCCCAATCACGTTACCTTTTTTGTCTTTCAGGGGAACCTTGGTCGTACTACACCACGTTTCTGAACCATCACCAAAGGTCTCATGCTCGATGTCAGAAAGGATTGCTTGCCCCGTCTTCATGATTCCACGTTCATCCGCCAAAGCTTTCCGGGAATGCTCCAGCGAGAAGAAGTCTGCATCTGACTTACCGACGGCTTCGCGTGGTTCGGCAAGTCCAAATTTGGTTGCACAACTTTGACTCAAGCGAATGAACCGACTGTCACAATCTTTGAAGTAGACAGAATCAGGTACCGTTTCGAGCAGGGTCGCCAATAGAAACTTTTCGAACTCAATTTGATGTTCCGCGTCTTTCTGGTCACTGACATCCCAGAACATGACTTGAATCCCAACCACATCTCCCACAGCGCTATGAACGGGAGCTTTCCAGACCTCAGCATGGATGGTCTTATCATTGCCAACCTGATGCCGTTCAACATTGTGGTACAGTTCGCCAGATTGCATGACCCGGCGATCATCAGTCATGTACTTCTTTGCCAAGTCAGCCGGAAACAGGTCGAAATCAGTCTTGCCGATCAAGTCAGCAACTGTGACCCCGAGTTGATCACATGCCTGTGCGTTAGCGTACTGGATTCGTCCACGTGCATCTTTTCTCAGAACACTTAACGGCAAACTCTCGACAAGCGAATGGTATACCGCCTCAGCATCACGAAGCGCATTTTCAGACGACGCATCAGACCCACGCTGAGTTGTCTGCGTCTGGGTTTTCTGCGCCTGGGTTTTCTGCGCCTGGGTTTTCTGCGTCTGGGTTTTCTGCGTCTGGGTTTTCTGCGTCTGGGTTTTCTGCATATGTGTCAGGCCGACGACAGCCAAGCTGCCTTCTTCTGAGCGTCTGCAATGCACTTGCTCGCGCACCCGATGTGTCTTGTGTTGCGTGTCAATCACACGAAATTCACGGTCCAGACAGCCGTTCTCTTCATGATGTAGCAGAAATTCCGCAAACTGCTGCTGCACCCACGGTCGGTCCTCAGGATGTATAGCTCCAGACCACAATGTTGAGTCCGCCAGCAGCTCTTCCGCCGGCCGCCCATACAGATTTCTTGCTGCAGGGTGAATCCACTGGAGCGAGCCATCGGGATTGGCGGTCCACGAAATTTCGCGAACCTCTTTCAGGATCGCATCGGGAAGTTGCGGGCCATCGTACCCCAATCCCTTGTTGATCTCTGCGTTTGCCATAACTTTGTAAATCGAGCCGGGCCCGCCGTGAGCATTGAATCAGCCAAACCATCGTCACTCCAATCATAAACCGTTTGGCGGGGAAACAAGTCATTTTACTACCGCGAAAACTCATGATTTCCCACTAAACACCGACAGGCACCGCACCAACCGGAGACACTGCAGGCGGCGTGGGGTACGGAAATCGCTGCAACTGAATTGTTCCACAAATCCAGCAAAAACCGAAACCTGCGGCCCTCGATGAACGAACCAAGGGAGACACGGAGAAACGAAACGCCAATCCATAGCATGATTGGCCCATCGGGGCTCCAAAAACCACCCCGCCTGTCTGCGGCAACCGGACGACACTTTCACAGCCGTTACCAGCAGCACTGCCTGCTTACTCCGATCATCCACCGTCCTGATTGAGGCTTTGCACACGCGTGCTTGCTTCAATAACATTGCATGCTGCAGAACACGACACACCATGTGCCCCAACTGCACACCCTGGCTCGAATTGGTTTGGAACTCAGGGTCACCAAACGCATTGGGAGCGTTCGCGAGTGACCCACCAGAGCAGCCCAACCATTGTCGGGCAAATCTTTCCAAGGAGGCATAACCATGGCCCGTTCAAGCGACGGTGTGACGCGTCCCCATCGATACGAGCTCACGTAAAAAACAGGCGATACCGCACATCTCTGCCCATCGTCACATGGACAGACAGGACTGCGATCCAAAGGGCCTCAAAACACCCTCTTAGCGACGCGCAACTTCGTGCTTCAACGGAAGCCACGCAGCATTTTCTTGACTGCTGGCAACACATTGCTGAATGAAATACATCCCCTCTACCCCATCGTAGATGTTGGGATAAAGCGTATCACGTCTTTCAAACTCTTCTCCCGATGCCCGCTTTGCCATGTCATCAAAGGCTGCCGTATAGACATTCGCAAAGGCTTCAAAGAACGCTTCTGGATGGCCAGCTGGCAAGCGGCACGCACCAGCGCCTAATTCATTGGTGAACGGAGCATTGGGGTCGCGCGTGTAAATCTGGTGCGGCTTTCCATTTTGTCGGAAAATCAATTCGTTGGGATTTTCCTGTCGCCACTTTAAAGACCCTTTTGTTCCATCAATTTCGATTTCAACATCGTTCTCGCGACCATGACTGATTTGCGAAGCAGTGACGGTTCCCAGTCCACCATTGGCGTAACGGATGACGGCAGTCCCATAATCATCAAGCCGTCGACCTTCAACAAATGTCTTGAGACTGCAACTGACTGACTCAGGCATTTCTCCGGTCATGAATCGGCCCAGGTTATAAGCGTGCGTAGCGATGTCGCCAAAAGCTCCAGCAGCACCACTCTTCGTTGGATCAGTCCGCCAAGCAGCTTGCTTTTGATCCTCAGCTTCCAGAGAAGTTCGCAGCCATCCTTGGATGTATTGCGAGCGTATCGCGTTGATTTCGCCCAGCTCGCCACCGAGGATCATTTCCCGTGCCTGCCGCACAAGTGGGTAGCCCGTATAGTTATGAGTGACAGCAAAAACAACGTCGCTTCCCGTAACAGTCTGAAGCAACGCTTCCGCCTGTGCCAAATCAAAAGTCAATGGTTTATCACAAACCACGTTGAAGCCAGCTTCAACAGCAGCTCTGGCGACTTCATAGTGAGTATGATTCGGGGTCGCAACGCTGACGAAATCGATCCTGTCATCTTCAGGCAACTTACTCTCGGCATCCAGCATCGCTTCGTAGCTACCGTAAGCTCGGTCTTCCTCGATCCCGTATTCCGGTGCCGATGCTTTTGCTCGTTCCGGATTGCTGGACAGGGCTCCAGCCGTCACCACAGCCCGATTATCAAGGCAGGCGCCGATCGAGTGAACTCGTCCGATAAAGGATCCGCTTCCCCCGCCTACGAGTGCCATGCGAAATTTTCGATTCAGTGGTGCGTTGATACCCATGGTGTTTTGATGCTCTCGAGGGGGAAAAACGTAAGTTTTGGGACAGGAGGACAAGATGTCGAATGTCTTTCTAAGAAGGCAATCGTAAAGATCATTCGAAGCGCGTACAATTACCAGTAGGTAAACAAGGTCCACGGAGGCCGGGATCTGCTGCCCTTTTGCTCGACAAAATGGTAATAACGACCAAAGTTTGCCACCCGTCACACTCGTCAAATCCCTCCCGTTATCGCATGGAGTCACCAACGATGTCTCAGTCAACTGCCCCTCAGGCCCTGCCGACACTCGAAAAAACCCCCGTCCCGGGAATGGAGCCCCACCGCCGGTGCTGCGAACTTCCGCGTGTTGGAATAGCTTTCTTTGCCGTGTTAACGTTGATTTCGGTTGGTATCGCGGGCTACTTTGCCGGCCGTCATCAATCGCCGTTGAATCAGGAACTGTCGGAACTGCCGCTGCTGAATGCAGCTGCAGCCGTTTCTGACGAGAAATACTCAATCGCAACCGGCATCATCAGCGAAGAGGCTGACGGATTCTTCGTTTTGGACCACAACTCTGGCCTGCTGCAATGCAATGTGATTTACCCTCGACGTGGAGGACAATTCATGGCGCGTTTCACCACCAACGTGGCCGAGGCTGTTGGGACAGGTGCCAAAGGTGGCAAGTACATGATGCTGACCGGCCGTGCTCAATTCCCGAGAGCCAGCAATAACCCCGCTGCATCGACCGTGGTTTACGTGATGGATACCGCGAGTGGAAATTACGCTTGTTTCGGCATTCCTTATGACAGGGTAGTCGCCAACGCGAATCGGCCGCAGCAGGGTGCAATGCGTCTGTTAACGACCGGCACCGCCAACCCTGTCATTGACCGCGATAACCTTCGTTAGTGGCTGGGCTTACTCGGCCCTGAAGGTTCCCGCTGCCCCAAGCATTTGCGGCTTGGCTCAGCGTTTGATGATTCATTACAAACCAGACCTGCCCCAACGAACAAGCGCATAACGGATTGAACGCAGAAAACAACGGATTGAACGGGCCGCAGGCCGAAGCAGTTGCCACCCTGCGTGGTCCAATGTTGGTGCTGGCCGGAGCGGGAACAGGAAAGACCCGAGTGGTTACGTTTCGGATCGCAAATCTGATTCGCAATGGCATCGCGCCAGAGCGGATTTTGGCGGTGACCTTCACCAACAAAGCCGCTGGCGAGATGCAGGAGCGAGTCAGTGAACTGATCGCAAAATCCCAGCGACAGAATCGCCGCCCCAGTGGTAAACGGCGAATAGCGAAGAAGAAGACCAAACCGCCTCAGCCTGTCATCAGTACTTTTCATGCTCAATGCGTCCAAATTCTAAGGCGACATGCAAAAGCGTTGGGCTTCCCAGCCAAATTTTCGATTTATGATCGTGGAGATCAGGAATCACTGGCCCGAGGCATTCTCCGTGAACTGCGATTACCAGGCACGGCTTTACGTCCCGGCGACATGCTTTCGATCATCGGTGGCTGGAAAAACGAATCGGTTAAACCGAACAAAGCAGCTTTTCTCGCCTCAACCGATCGTGAACACTTCGCGGCTGCCGGCTATCGACGCTACCAGGATGCGTTGCAAGCACGAGGGGCAATGGACTTCGATGACCTGCTGCTGCACACAGAAACCCTGTTCGACGAACACCCCGCAATCCGGGACGAGGAAGCCGCCAAGTACGATCATGTTCTTGTCGACGAATATCAGGATACCAATGGCAGCCAATACCGAATCACCAAACACCTGACGCTGCGGCATCGCAACCTCTGCGTTGTGGGAGACGACGACCAATCGATCTATGCATGGCGCGGTGCAGATGTAACCCACATACTCAGTTTCAAAGACGACTGGCCTGATGCCAAGGTTGTCTGCCTTGAAAACAACTATCGCAGCACCGCTGAAATTCTGGCGATGGCAAACCGACTGATCGCCTTCAACACAGAACGTCACGACAAGGTTCTGATTGCCAGTCGCCCCAAAGGACCACGTCCACGGATTGAACAACACAAAGACGAACTCACTGAATCCGAAACCGTCGTCCGCGAAATCAAAAATCGCATCGACAATGACCATGTCCAACCGCGTGATATAGCAATCCTGTTCCGAACCAATGAACAGCCCCGACTTTTTGAAACGGAATTGCGCAAAGCCAATATCCCTTATGTGATGCTTGGAAGCCAGTCATTCTTTGATCGGCGGGAAGTCAAAGATATCCTCGCTTATTTGAAATGGATTGAGCAGCCAAATGACGAAGTCGCGTTACTGCGTGTGATCAACACACCTGCCCGAGGCTTGGGAAACAAGACCGTGAAGCTGCTGGTGCAGCGAGCCGTCGAGCGAGGCGTCCCTGTCTGGGATGTGATGCAGGATCGCGCCGCCACGAGCGACCTGACTTCTGCCGCACAGCGAGGAATTGGTGAACTGGCCGCACTAGCAAAAGACGTACAGCAAAGAGCCACCAATGAATCACTGACGGACGCCATGCGGACCCTGCTGGAACGCACCGCCTATTACGAAGAAATCACCCGCTTGTATGAGAAACCTGAAGAACGTCAAGCGAGACAAGCTTCACTGGAAGAACTCACCAACGCCATTAATGCCTACGAGGAAAACACCAACAAGAAAGAACCGGACCTAACGGGTTTTCTATCCGAGATCGCGTTATCGGGACGCGAAATGGGCAATGAGAAAGATAAACTAGCAGCCCAAAATGCGGTCTGGCTATTGACGCTTCATGCCGCCAAAGGTCTCGAATTTCCTGTGGTCTATATGGTGGGCATGGAAGATGGCATCCTGCCACACAGCCGCAGTGTCAAAACAGGAGAAGAAGAGGACATCGCCGAGGAACGGCGTCTTTGCTACGTCGGCATCACGCGGGCGCAGGAAAACCTAACCCTGTCGTTGGCGTTGACTCGCCGCAAATGGGGGCAGGCAAGGCCAACCACCCCAAGCCGATTCCTGTATGAGATCACTGGAAAGGCTGACAACCCGAATAAGTATCGCAAGAAGAAGATCAAACGTTCCATTCAAAACTGAAGCAGTCAAAGCTGAACAAGCTCCCTTGTGATTCGTGCCCGTGACAGGAAAGGAACGGAGACGTCAATGGCGAACGCATCAAAGGCAACCCCCTTACAAACCTTGCAGTGCCACCCCCCCCGTCTTCTTGGCCAACTGGATCAAGTCATCGTTATTCTCTTCGACGATAAAAACGTGCAACATGATTCCCTTGAGCTCTTTTGGTTTCACGTTAATCCCATGATCGCCATCTGTGACAATGATTAGCTCTGGGCGTTCAGCGTCCACGTCATCAACCACACTGCGAATTCTCTTGATTCCCTCTCGCAAGGCAAGATTGATATCCGTGTCATCCCCCATGAAAAAATCGTATTCAAGGCGACGAATTTCATTTTGAACCTCAGCGATGTCCTGCACCATCACCTGCTCGTGCACGGAGGAATCAAAGAAGCTGTAACCGAGAACAGCCTCTCGCCGCATCACGGCTCTCAAGCGATTCATCAGGATTGCCAGTAGTTTGTAAATCCGTTCACCCTGCTGCATGGACTTGCTACGATCCAGCATGGCGTAGAACAGCTGTTTCTTGTCGCTCCGTTTGACTTTCTCACGCACCATGAAGCTTTTCGTTGCAAGCCGGTATCGAAAATACTTTGCAGAGGCAACCTTCACCGCCCATGCAGCGGGTGCCATTCGCGGCAACTCATCGTAGGACGCCATCATCCTCATCCGAGTTTGATCTCCATCTGCGGCGGGCAGCATTTTCTTTTCGAATCTTGGCTGAAACGCCACATACTCATTTGCGACTCGCGATATACGCAGCAAAGCCTCCATACTGGGCTCTGCCAGCAAGCGAGATGCGACATTCAAGCGTCTTACGGAAAGCGGATGGATTTCCTTTTCCGCTGAAACCTCACTCTTGCCACCAAAACACTCCGAAAACAACGAAGCAATCTTCCCCCGCGTGTCAATGTTCTCGACCAACTGAATCGCGGTCACGCCCCGGTCGACCGACATTTGCGAGTGATCAATTTTTTCCGCAGGCTTCAACTTGCTTTCGTCAGGCAAACACTCCAGCAACTCAACTTCATCAGACTCAAGCCCACCCACTTCCTGAAGAGCCCAGTTTATCTGTTCAGTAATCTTCTCAGCAGGAATACCGACCGCGAGCGACCGCTTGGCTGTCGCAATCACGGCCACATTGGCGATGGCTCGATCAATGTCAGTCCGTCCATGGATCTGTTCAAAGTCGATCGCACCCAACACAAGTGACAGCCGATAGTACAATTCAGCATCACGCGTGGATCCCTGCAAGTAATCATCCAGAAAACGCGCGACTTTCCACATCCGCATTCGATATGTCAGACGAATACGACGTTCGATCTCAGTTTTCCCCGCAAGCTTGCCCTCATCAACCAAGTGGACTCCATCCCAAATGATAGGCAGCGGCAGATGCTGCATCCCGATGGCATCAAGTTTCTTCACCACCTCAAGCGAATTAATTTGCTCTCGACGCTCGCTCATTTCCGGGTAGGTCACATGGGTATGAAACCGAACAAAATCCCGATAACGCCGATCAACACGAATGCGTTCCACTGGTTTCATCTCCCCGCTTCAATTTCACTGGCAAGCTCATCGACGCGTTCCTCTGACAACCGTTGCCACTGCTGCAACTTGGGATCAGACACTTGCAAATACTCAAGTTCATGCTTGAGAGCATCGATACTGCTCATCAGCTCCAGCATTTCAGCAATTGCCCGGTCATTCATTTCCAATCGTGCGTCTTCTTCCAGACCACTTGCTTCCTTGAAAATCTTATTGATATCCAGCATTTTTCCATGCAAACGCTCGGTTCGCTCATCAATATCGCTCAGCAGGACCTCCACGCCCCCCTCCAGCAGCGCGGATCTGATCAACCCTTCGACATCGCGTTTGTAGGACTCCATTCCTTGGACATTTCGAATGGTGAGAATATCCTCCACAATCATTTTCTTACGACCATGCCGCCCGACACTGTTTCCTGCAAGTCGCAAACCGCCCAAAGCAATCCTCGGTGAAACCTGAAACCCACTCTCCCGATCATCATTCAGATTTGCGATCACATGCGCGTAGATACGATGCAACTTGCGTTTATGCGAACTGGCGTTTGGATTAGCGATCCGAAACAATTCCTCGTAATCGGCCTGTTCATACGAGGGCCATCGAACTTCCAGTTGTAATGGGAAGCGTTCCAGCAATGCTTTGACGGCATCGCTGTCTTTCGCAAACTGCCGTGGGTCTTTATTCGTACAAGCAACAATCACTTTCGACTTCATGTCGACAGGGGTACTACCATTCATGAAAGTCCGTCGAGTCAACACGTCCTTCAACGGCAGCAGTGCCTGCGAGGACGCATCAAGGATCTCTTCCAACACCACCACTTCATAGGGAAGAAACGAGCGTGCGGTATCGTACTCAAGACAAACATCCAACTTGGCAATATTCGGGCCTCCCCACAGTCGGTCTTCACTCATGCCTTCACCAAACGACTGCAGGAAAATTTGCTCGTCGGCATAGCCCATACTTCGCAACGCGGTCATCACCATCTCAGATTTACCGTGCCCGCCGGGCCCCCATAGCAGCACATTGCAAGGCTGAAAGAAACTGTGCGTCAAAACCTGCACAATTTCGTCACAGTGAATGAATCGGGACTTGAGCGTCGTCGCAATCAAATCAGGAATGACAGATCTTGGTGCCTTCAGCGGACCGTCATCCTGACTACTAAAATCTCCGCGACCGAGCTGGATGACAAAGTTTTCCTCATTGGGCAAACGCCGTTCAATTTTCCGTGACAAGTCGGCGGTGTAAGACTGCATGCCCTGAACAAAACGGATACTCTGAAATGCCTCAGGAACAATACAATGATCGCCTCTGACCTTTGCTGTGTTCGAGACTACTTCCAACGCTTGCAATGCCATCCTCGGCGACATGACGAAAGTCTTGGTTTCATTTAAGCCAGCAATCACAGTGGAAAGAAGGCGATGCAGCTCCCTGCCCCCGCGCGTCGCACTTGGCCTCACCTTGGCAAACAGCTCAGCATAGTTCTTCTGTTCATAACTGGGCCAACGCACCTCCTTCTGAAGTAGGAACCGCTCCATCAAGGCCTGCACAGCATCGTTCCCATCACCAAACTCACGAGGGTCCTTATTCGTGCATGCAATGACAACTTTGGCGGAAAGCGGAACCCGGTCAGGCCCGTTCATGAAAATGCGTCGGGTCAACACATCTTTCAACGGCAACAACGACTGCGCCGGCGCGTCAAAAATTTCTTCAAAGACAACGGCCTTGTATTGTGGTGACAGAAAAGACCTGTCCGTGTCGTATCGAAGACAGGTATCAAGGGAAGCCATGTCAGGACCACCCCAAAGACGATCCTCACTCATGCCTTCCCCGAAGGACTGAATAAAAATCTCGTCGTCCTTGAGCCCTAGGGATTTGAGAGCCGTAAGCACCATATCAGACTTGCCATGCCCCCCCGGCCCCCACAGCAATAAGTTGCAAGGTTCATAGAAGGCTGCCGAAATCAGATCAGCCACCTCCCGACTGTAAACAAACTTATCCGCCAACGCCTCGCGGGCCGTGGGAAGAATCTCTACACGCGGGGTCGGCAACCATGCCCAATCATTGGATTGCATTGACATGCAACTCCTGCAGCAAAGCTCGGGCACTACCGCCTTAAGACAATCCAAAAGCAACGAAAAGAGAGCCCGTGGCTTGCATCTTCTCAGGAAACCGTGCATCGGAAAAGCACCAACCTGGCTTACCGAGACAAAATCATGCAGGGGAACTCGACCACCGACAAAGCAAACGACATGTCCGCCAACTCCTTCTTCAAGCCCCCCCGTACCTACCCCCGCACCTGCCCACCGTACCTTGAGTTCAGCTGCAAAAGCAGTCATCAGGGAGAAAAACCGTGACGCTGAAAGAAGAGTGGCACGACTGTTGCGAGACTACCGCGAGGCTCCTACGCGGCATCAGACTTACTCGCTAACTCATTGCGAACGCAGATTCGGATGATTTTTCAGCTGTCAATTTTTGCCATGGAGTACCGTTAAAAAACGAACAGTCCAAAAATATCTTAAAAACAGGGCCGTAGCGCTCCCTTAAAACACCTGCGAGAGGCCTCATGGCTGAATAAACCGGATATAATCAGTTTAGCTCGCCTCCCACCTAATCAAAGCGTTCCGTCATACCACCGTCCGGCGTCCAGTTCACCAGAAGATCCCTCATCAAATGCGCATTCTGGATCTCATCACACCGAAGGATCTTTCTCGGGTAGCAAAACTGCAAATACTTGCCCGGCAGGTTGTCGAGGGCCTTTGCTCCGGCCGGCACCGATCCCCACATAAGGGCTTCAGTGTCGAATTCAAAGAGCACCGACCCTACGTTCGTGGTGACGAACTGAGTGACATTGACTGGAAGGTGTTCGCAAAGAGCGACCGACTGTACATCCGAGAATTTGAAGAAGATACCAATCTTCGCTGCACCTTAGTGGTCGATCGCAGTGGATCCATGCGATACCGAGGCGAACGCTCGGAAGGTCGTAGCAAGTACCAATATGCACAACAACTTGCGGCCTCGCTTGCCTACCTGATGCTCGGCCAGCAAGATACGGTCGGCCTCATTACGTTCGACGATGATTTACGGGACCAGTTACCTCCACGCAGTCGACCATCACACCTGCAGGCGTTGCTTTCAGCTTTAGCAATGGATAGCAGCAAGCGTGAAACGGACCTCGGAGGCGTATTTCGAAAAATTGCCTCAAAGCTTGGACGACGTGGACTGGTCATCATCATTTCTGATGCGATGGGTGACACGAGTTCAATCTCGCGATCGCTGGCACACATCCGAAGCTCGAAGCACGAAGTGCTATTTTTCCAAATCATGGATCCTGACGAGATCGATTTCCCGTTTTCGGGGCGGATTCAATTCCGTGACCTTGAACAGACTGACAACGAGCATACCGTCGAAGCAGTCTCGATTCGAGAAGCCTACCTGAAGCGTCTTCGCGAGCACGACAAGAAGCTTCGTACTGCCTGCCGCACGAACAAGGTTGACTTAATTCGTATGACGACGGATCGCCCCTTTGCCGATGCGTTGCACGAATACCTGGCATTACGGAGGAGATTGAGATGACGTTGCTCAACGGCCTCCTTGCCTTCGGTGCTCTTGCGTTCACCATACCGCTTGCGATTCACTTATTGTTCCGTAGTCGATTCAAGACAGTCGACTGGGGTGCCATGCACTTGCTGGATACCGTAGTCCGGGTCAATCGTCGTCGCATTCAACTGCTACATTTGCTATTACTTTTGCTGCGATGCTTATTGCCAGTCTTACTGGCACTGTGTCTTGCACGCCCGATTTTGACAGGATTCCAAACCCTGCCAGGGGATGCTCCCCAATCTTTGATCATTGCCATTGATGACAGCCGCAGCATGTCAGCCCGGGACGGCGGCGAGACAGGCATGTCACGAATGGGACGTTTGCAGCAGGCATTGGCCGACATTGTTGGCGGCTTATCGAGGCGAGACGAGGTCATTCTCATACGATCCAGTGATGTTGAGTCACCGCCCGCTTCCATGGGCGTGCAAGAAGCTTTGCGGCAGATCAAAACCCTAGAAACCGAGTATGGCCCCGTCGACCTGGATCGGCTCGTCCGTGCCGCTGTCGAGGCCTCGAACGACAGTTCACACCCACAACGCCGCGTGATCATTGCCTCCGACTTCCAGAGTCAAATGGTACACAGCGGCGTGCTTGAATCGCTGCAGCGAATGGCCACTTCACTTTCGGCCATGGCCATTCGTCCTGTGATCAGTTTTTTGAATTTTGGACAGAACTCCGAACAACTGGCAAACGTTTCGGTTGACTCGATTGATATTCAATCGCCCGCCGTTGTAGCGGGACGCAATGCCCGCTACGTCGCACGCATTCGCAGCTCCTTCGACACCCCGGCTCGCGACTTGCGGCTCGTCTGGTCCGTCGATGGCCAAGCGTTAGAGCCCCGCACGATCACCATTCCCCCACGGTCCAGTATTACATCCCAACTGACGAGAAATATTGAACAGGTTGGAGTGCACGAGATTAGCCTGCTAGTCGAACACAGCGATGCGTTACTGCCCGACAATCGACGCTCCATTGCCGTTGACGTGATTCGCGAAGTCTCAGTGCTACTGGTCGATGGAATGCCAAGCAGCAACCCACTGGAAGGTGAAACCGATTATCTTGCGATCGCACTCAGCCCCTTTGCTTTCGGTGGACAGGATCAACCCGATGCAGTCCGCACTTCAGTCATTGAACCCCAAGAGCTGTTAAAAAAATTAGACGAGCAAGCTCCCGATGTGATCATCATGGCGAACGTCGAAAGCATTGAAGGGGCGTCGCGGCGGCGGATTTCAGAATTTGTCAATGAGGGCGGCAGCCTGATCCTGTTTGATGGTGATCAGGTCAATGCAGGCTCGTACAACGCACCTTGGGAATCCACCAACACGTCATGGAACTTACCAGCACAACTTGGAGAAATAGCTGGCGAACCCACCGATGACAGCGGTCAACTCGTGAGTGAGGAACCACCACCACTTCCCATTGGAAATGCCAATCCGCTTTACACGCCATGGAATCTTCTCGGCTCAGAGGATCAGCGACCCTTTGCCGACGTCGAGATTTACCGCTACCGAAAGCTGACCCCCAATCGAGTAGCCAATTCGAAATTTGACAGCGATGCTGAGGGCAATTCCGAGCTGGACACGACATCAGCAGATGCCTTGGAATCAGAGATAAACACCGTCACCAACTTATTGACAATGGCAAACGGTGATCCCATCGCTGTATCAGGACGACGTGGGAAAGGACGGGTACTGCAATTTGCGATTCCCTGCAACACTGCGTGGTCTTCGCTTCCCATGCGTCTGGTCTATCTGCCAATGGTACAACAACTGGTCCTCGACTTGGCGGGATCGCGTAAGCAGACGACGGTGGATGTCGGCAACGGATTTTCCGTCGCCCTGAATGAATTTGTAACGACAGTACCCTCTGCTCAGCAAAAACAAGCAGATGCCAGCCCCCCAACGCAAGACGAAGAAAACGATGCAAGTGTCACGTACAGCGTCGAATATGCAGGGGAACCGGAACAACTCATCGAGAGCATTGAGAAAGGTGATAGCGAACTATTGATTCCATCAACTCAGGTCGGTGGAACTTATGTATTCCGAAAAACGCTTCCGAAAAAAGAGGGTAGCCCGGAGATCAGTTCAACACTGCGAGTCGTCGAAGTGCCGTCGGAAGAATCAAAGCTTCGCGATGTAGAGGCAGACAGATTAGCCACTGCGGCCGAATTGATCGATGCCAACATCTACACCGATCGGCAGGAACTAGAAAGCGACGACCGAACCCGCAGATTTGGCCGAGAGATGTGGCGTTGGCTGCTGATCGGGTTGCTAATCCTGATGATTGGTGAATTGCTGCTGCAGCAACGGGTATCGAAAGTGGGGGCAGCATGATTTCATCCATCCGCTTTGCAGGAGAGATGCACCCTGCGGTGGTACTGTTGCTTTCTGCAACCACTGGTGCCGTTGTATTCTGGCTGTACTTTCGGGAGAGCCGCAAAGTAGCCTCTCCGTACAAATACCTGTTGCCCACTTTGCGAGCTGCCGCTGTCGCGTTTGCCATTTTGATTCTCGCGGGTCCCGTTTGGCATCGCCGTCAGGTTGTGGGCACACTTGGACGCGTCGTGTTCGCCGTTGATACGTCGGAAAGCATGTCGATGACGGACACTTTTGAATCCGATGCGGGCTCATCCAGACTCAGCCGTGCTCTGCGAATGCTCACCGGTGACGACACCAGTCCCGGTTGGCTGGAGTTGTTAAAGGAAACGCACGAGGTTGATGTTATCGCGTTCTCATCAGGCGATCCATCGCTCGTGTGGTCAAGCAGTGACGACGAACCTCTACCCGCTGGCTTTGAAATGGAACCAGACGGACAACGAACTGATTTGGCCACTGGGATGGCCACCACACTTGCAACAATTGCGTCAATGGCAAGCGACGAAATCGAACGCGCCCCGAACGCATCGATCAGCCGCGCTGCCTTGGTTGTCCTATCAGACGGTCGTGACAACGCCGGCAATGCTCCGCTTGAATTGGCCGAACGCCTCGAAACGACAGGGGTTGCTGTCCATGGCTTCGGATTGGGCTCGGAAGATGAACCGAGTGACCTGGGTATCGTCAATGTCATTCGCCCCGAGAATGTCGCATCAGACGGGCGTTTGGCAGGCGAAATCATTTTGCGAAACTTGGGAGAGCCTTCCAATCAGGACACGACCGAGCGTGTGCTAAGAATCGAGTCAAACGGAAAAATTGTATGGCAGAAAACAGTAAGTGCTGCAGACGGACCTCTTCAGAAGATTGCCTTTGATCTTGATGTTGCCGATGTACTTGCAGAAATCGGCGGGGAAAACCCACGTGGCGTGCGTCGCAACTCGGTGGTCATGGATTTGCGAGCAGCGATCGATCCACCGAAAGGCGATACAAACGCCAAAAACAATGCCTTGCCGTTCCGTGTTTCAGCGTCCACACGCGACCGACGCCTATTGATTCTTGATGGCTCCAGTCGATGGGAAACACGCTATCTGCGGAACCTGTTTGAGCGAGATCCTGCTTGGATTGTCGACACAGTGTTGTACGGGCCGGGAACAGACCAACCTCGAGTCAAGAGAGGTGAGGAGAGCGGCGAGTTCCCCAACACACGTGAAGCAATGGGCAAGTACGACGCCATCATCATGGGCGAAGTACCACCAGATCAGTTCCGCGAAACGGACGCCAACCTGTTACGCGACTTTGTCACCCGCGGCGGTGGTTTGATTCTGATTGACGGCCATTACAAACGCTTACGTGAAATCGCTAAAACGGAATTACCCGAACTTGTCCCCGTCAACTATCTCGATGAAAACCGCATGGGCGTCAAATACGTTCGCCCCACTCGGATTGGCATGCAGCGCCCCGCTCTAAATCTGTGGAGCGACAAAAACACGCTTGCTGAATTCTGGGAGAACCTGCCAACGCCTTCAGCCGCGATTCGGCTGGAACCACAAGAGGGTGTCGAGGTTTGGGCGAACTCGTTTTCCGAAGATGGCGTGACCTCACCATGGCTGGTCACCCGAATGTATGGAGCAGGGCGGGTTTTTTACCTCGCCAGCGACCAAACCTGGCGGTGGCGATACAAAGTCGCCGACAGATTCCATGCCCGCTTCTGGAATCAACTGCTCAACGCTGTGATGCAGCCACCCTACTCTGCGGCAGATGAATACCTGGCGTTGGGGACAGATCAAGTCGAATACGACGCGGGAGAAACCGCGATGATTCGAGTACGAATCCAAGACCCCGAAGGAAAACCGGTAGGCGATGCTACTGTTGATGCATTACTCATGGAAAACGACCAGATCGTTGCCATCGTACCGTTGTCCGTCGATGACCCGGCTCGCGGTACCTACCGCGGACAAACCCCGCCTCTGGAAGCCGGGACTTATGATATCCGCATTCGTGCCAGCGGATTTGACTCCAATGCATTGCAAGCAAGTGCCCCCATTTGGGTCGGGACACCAGACATGGTCGAATTAGATCGTGTCAGCTTGAGTGCCGGCACGTTGCAACAAATAGCTGAATCAGGCGGTGGAACCTATTTCCACGAATCGTCTGGAGACGACATACTGGAAACGTTGAAACCACTCTCCAGTGGCTCCATCATTGAAAGTGACATTCTGATTTGGCAGTCTTTTTATTGGTTCTGGGCAATCGTCGCGATGCTTGCGGCAGAGTGGTGGTTGCGCAAACGGGCAGGATTGGTGTAAACAATGTCGTTAGATACTAATTTTTCACGTGGGCTAAAACTCGACCCCCAGACCACCCATGCGCTGAGTCATTTTGCTCAGCGCCGACGCATGCTTCTGCTGCTACGCAGTGTGGCCGGTGGCCTCGCATTTTTGATATTGGTAATGGCGTTTGTTGCCGTCTGTGATTACCTGTTTCTGCTTTCAGATGGCGTCCGCTGGACATTGAGTCTGACGAGTTACGCTGCCGCTTTGTTTGCGTTCTGGTTTCTGGGTTTACGACATATTAGGAAGCATGATCCCCGATCCATTGCCCGCAAGCTTGAATCTGCGGACCCTCTTTTGCGCGAGGATCTGCTATCGGCTGTTGAACTGGCCGACCCCAACGAAGCCAATGGTTCAATCGGTTTCCGAAATGAGCTGCAGCAAGACGTAGGACGCCGATCAGCCGGACTCGACTTCAGCAAAGTACTCCCGGTCAAACTTATCAAACGCTGGTTGCTCACGTCGGCTTTGATCACTTTTGCTTTTCTCACACTTTTCGCGATCCCGCAGCTGCAATTCGCGCGACGCATCGCCCGTGCCATGCTTCCCATGGTGGCAATTGAGCGAGCATCCTCCACCGACATTGAGATCCTGAAACCCACGCCACCGACGGGCTTTGTTGCTGAAGGTGATGCCGTTGGCGTAGTCGTTCACGTCAGCGGTGAGCCCGCGGAGGAGGTCTATTTACAATGGATCACAACGGATGGCCTTGAAGGCGAAACCGTCATGACTCCCCGAATCAGTTCACCTAAGACCACCCAAACGGGCACGCTGGATCACCAAGACACCTATGCCGCGAACCTCTCGATCGGCACCACGCCACTGAGGTATCGAATCATCGCAGGCGATGGCATTACGCTTTGGCATGAATTGACGCCCCTTCCACGTCCCAGTGTCAACGTGTTTGAAAAGCGTTATGAGTTTCCCTCTTACGCCAAGTTACCGGACCGAATTGAAACCGCCGAGCATGGCGACCTTAAGGCGATGACCGGATCGAAGGTGTTGCTTACCGTACGTTTTGATGAGCCCGTCGAAAATGCACACATTAGCTTTGGTGATCGTGGCGTCACTCCTTGGCAATTGAAGCCAGTCGAGGGCAACGAACACGAGTTCACTGCGACTTTCCCAATCAGTTCGGCTGCTAATTACCAAATTGACGCGACAAGTCGGCGATCAGGTTTGAACAATCCCTTTAGCCCACAGTATTCCGTCACCCCGGTCCCAGATGCATCACCTGCAGTTCAGTGGGATACATCACTTCCCAACACCGTGCTCGTCTCACCCATCGACGTGCTACCAATGCGGGTGATAGCCACAGACGATCTACCAATCGATGATGTCGTACAGGAATATCGGATCAATGGTGGCCCTTTGGTTCGTGTCCCGCTGCCAATTGAGATCCCAAGTCGTGATTTGAATATCAGCTGGAACTGGGACCTACTGACCCTTGGCAACAAAATGAAAGGTCAGAACAACGCGTCTCAAGAAACCCTGCAACTCTCCGGGGGTGACATCATTCAGACTCGTGTGGTGGCAATCGATCGAAAGGGGCAAGCGGGCGTGTCGCGCTTCCTCGAAGTACTAATCGCTGAACCTGGATTTGACCGCAACCGACATGACCATCTCAACTCGATGCGAATAATCACGGAAGCAATCGCCAAATGGGCGAAAGAAGTGTCCGACTTGATGCAAACCGCCAGCGAAAACAAGCAAGATAAGTTTAACGAAACCATTGAAAAAGCCACTCAACTGAACGCACAACGCGAACCATTGATGCAGCTTTTGAAACAGCAGATCCAATCCTCAGGAAAGTCCATTCAGTCCAGTGAATGGGAGCTTGTCGGGCGAAGCATTGCCAAGGTCGACCGTGAGCTGAGAAACTGGATTTCTGAGTCAAATTGGGTACATTTGCAAGAAAGCGATGCATGGAAATCTGATCGTGAGCAAGCAACACGGAATTTAATAAACCGCGCAAAGAGAATGGTTCAGGACGCATCCCGCATCAAACGATACACCCAAGCTATTTTCGGCAAGACACTTTCAATCGGCATCATCGACGATGTCATGGCTCTCCAAGAGAGTGTCACACCTTTGACAAACTCCGAGGACCCAAACGCAGCAAAACGATTACCCCGACACCTCAAAGTCGCCATCGGCCGTTTGGAAGCAATTGAATTGTTGATCCAAGAACATATCGATGCATTGCCCGACTCGACCTCGACTCACTTGGACACATGGACCAACTGGATCGACTCATGGGCATCGCGATTACAGGCATCGATTGATGAACCGCCAAGTGAAGCATCTGCACAAGCCCTCATCACCAGTTTTCAGAGAGAATTGCAGAATCAACATCGCTCCGGCATTTTTGACGCCAGACTCACCGCCACTCTGTCAGACATGCTTCGAGAACTGCAGATCCAGGTCAGCAGTTCCGGCGACAACGTTCGTCAGTTACTTCTGTCAGGCGAAGCCATCAATCGCGAAAAGCAGAACCAGGAAGAATCGGAGGACAATTCCGACAACGCCGCGCAAGCCGCACGATCATTGGCTCTCGGGGAATTGCAATTCAGTTTGGCTCGCGATTCGATTCTGAAGCGTTTATCGCAGGACGAAGCGTTGCACCGCAGTCGAATGAACCTGGACCCCCAGTTTGCCGCTGACTTGAATTTGATGCATCGAGCAATCGACAACGTCACTGAAAATGGGTTCACCGCCTATCGTGACGAAAACCCCACCCCGATGCACCAGAAGCTTGGCTACGCATTTCAAACGCTCGAAGCTTATCACGTGGCAAAGCGGTATCTGACAGAACTGCGTGAACTGCTGTTGGCTGAAAGACAACTGGAAACAAACGCCAATTCCAAGATTGATCACGCTCACAGGCTTGATCGTGTGGGCGTTGGGATGGAATGGCCCGTCCACACCATGATCAACGCAAGACTCGAACCTGACGCGGAACTTAGAAAACTGGATCGTCTGCGATACGGCAAAGAATTCAACGCCGCCAGAGGACGCGTATCATCTCGCCGTTGGCGAGATGAGCAAATGATCGCTGCAGATGCTGATCTTTCGGACATGGAACGTGAATATGATTCAGCGATCGCTGCGCTTAGCGATGGAGTTGAAAACGCTCGTGAGACAATCCGACAGTATGTCCTGACCTTGCCAGAACAAGCACGTGAAGCGGCTGAAAAAGTCAAACAGGCAGAAGAACGCATCGAGACAAGACAGGACACTACATCTGAAACGGCAGAGAAGTTAGCGGACAAGCAACAGGATGCCGCCGAGGCGACGAAAGAAACGATGGAGGCTCTTGTTGATTTTGCGAACACGGCTTCCATCACTGACGAAGCTGAACGCGAACTGGCCAGAGACGCCGATGCTGCAGCAGCACAGATTCAAGATGCGGCCCAGCGGGCTGAGGAGTCCATGCAGGAGGCGCAACAAGCGTCCGGTGCCCAACAGCGGCAACAAGCCCTTGAACAAACTGCCGAGGCGTTGGACCAGCTTGCCGAGGCACTTGAGCAAACCGCAGCTCACTTTGAAGCGGCCGAAAATGGCGAAGAATTAGAACAGTCCCGTGATAATCTTCGGCAAGCCGAAGCAGCGCTGGACATGCAGAACGAGATCGACCAACGCTTTGATGAAGCGGAACGGATGGCTGACTCTGCCCAAAGCACGCCAGAGGAGTTGATGGAGCAACTCGAGCGGGAACTTCAGACCAACGAACCGATGCGACAAGAACTGTCGGAAATAGCCCAGCAAGCTGCCGAGTCTGCACAACGCGAATTAGAGGACGCAGCCTCGCAAGAACAAAAATTGAATCGAGATCTGGAGAAGGCTGATCCCACCCTCAGCGAACAAAAACAACGTACCGCTGAGCAACTTGAAACATTGGCTGCTCGTACCGATTCCTTGGAGCGGGCACTGGTCGAAAAAGCTGCATCCGCCCTTTCAAAAGAGCAGGGCAACGTGCCAAAAGCACAAGAAAATCTGAGCGAAGCACGAGAAGCATTACGTGATGCTGTCAAAGAAGCTGCCAAACTTGATGGTGAGACCTCGCTGCTCTCCGAGATGCAGAAAACAGCCAATGCGATGACCGACGCAATCAAGAATGCCCAAGAAGCCATCGCAAAGGCAAAAGCACCGACTGAGAATGCCGTGCAGCAGGAAGTTCACGAAGATGATGCGAGTCGAAAACGCTCACAACAACAGCAGGAAGCTGCAGCCCGTGACGCGAGATCCCAACAAGTGCGCAATGCAACCGCTGAGCGTCAGCAATGGTCCGGTGCCAAACGCGAAGCCGAGCGCCGCGTCAATGACGCACGGAACGAGAAACGCAATGCAGAAAATCGAAAACGCCAATTGGAGCAGCAACGCAGTCGCGAAAAAGGTAATACGGATCGATTGACCGAGGATATCCAAGAGCTCCAACAAAAAATTGAAAACGCAGCAACCGCTGAGCAAGCAGCGCGTGAAACAAAATCATTTGCTGAAGAACGTGAGAAGACCGCTGGCAAACGGGAGCAAGACGCGAGAAACCAAAGCCTGCCACCATTGAATGAGCCGAACCCCGCTGCCGAGTTGGCGTCACGTCTTGCAGAACAGACGAAGAACGAACTGAACGAAATTGAGGAGTCCTTGCGGAAACTCAGCGAAGGAATGGCCAGCGAAGAACAGCTCCGAGTGCCTCAGGAAACCGCCGAACGCTTAGCCCGCCAGCAAGACAACATCAAAGAGCAAGTCGACAATGCCACCGAGCAACTGCGTCGAGCCGCACGACATGAAGAAAGACTGGGGCAGCAGGATTTGGCTGAACAACTTGCCAACGCCGCAGATGCCATTGAACAGTCAGCTTCGGAGGCAACAGAAAACGCTTTGGACAGCCTGCAACAGGCTGCCGAATCATCCGAAAAAACTCCTCAGGCCAATCGCGATGTAGCCAACGCCTCCAAACAGATCAGCGAAGCAGCTCAGCAACTTGCTGAAATGCTCGCAGAAGGAAATCCTCCCAAGTCAGATCAAAACAGTCAGCAAACCAGCCTTCAAGACACCGAACAAGGTCAACCACCGAGTGGGCAAGAAGGTAGTCAGCCAAGTGAGCAAGAGAGCCCCCAGCAGAATGGCGAAGCCGACAGCCAACAGCAAAGCGAGGCTTCGCAACAGGGCCAGCCCAATGGCGAACAGCAACAGGGCCAGCCCAATGGCGATCAGCAACAGGGACAGCCCAATGGCGATCAGCAACAGGGACAGCCCAATGGCGAACAGCAACAGGGACAGC
>NZHC01000010.1 GCA_002689655.1 Rhodopirellula sp.
CAGAGATTCAGAGGCCCAGCGATTCAGAGGCCCAGCGATTCAGAGGCCCAGCGATTCAGAGGCCCAGCGATTCAGAGGCCCAGAGATTCAGAGGCCCAGAGATTCAGCATGGTCCAGGAGACTCGCGATGGGTGGCCGCGGTGAAGAACCTACCGATTCGGTGCAATCGAGTCCCAAACAGCGTCACTCGGACGCATGGGTCCGTTACACTCGGCCGAGATTTTCGCGAGGCGTACAAGATATTCATCCGACGATGCCTAAGAACCTACAGCGGAGAGAAAGCACACCTGCTTAAAAGAGCAAACGAATGACCTTCGATTCTACGAACACGGCAGCCTTGGCGGTGAATCGACCGTCAATCTTCGTCCATCACATCGTCAGGAATATTCAAATTCGTGCTAACGGTTTGCACGTCATCATGCTCATCAATCGCTTCAAGTAATCGAATTACTTTTTTGGCAATTTTTGACTCCACATCGACCGTGGTTTGTGGCAGGCGTGTGACTTCCTTGACCTCCATCGTCAGTTCTGCCTTCTGCAAGGCATCCTCCAAGCTCTGAAACTGGTCAGGCGAACACGTCACCTGTAATTTACCGTCACCAGTGCTTTCGACATCGTCACCGCCGTTCTCGAGCGCGACCTCCATCACCGTTTCTTCATCAACGGCTTCAGCGTCAAAAACGAACAGACCTTTTCGTTCGAAGAGGTAGGCAACACATCCCGACTTTCCGATCTCACCGCCCAACTTGGAGAAAATGGATCGCAACTCTGGGCCGGTTCGATTCCGATTATCAGTCAGTGTTTCACACATCACTGCGACACCACCAGGCCCGTAACCTTCGTAAAGAATTTCCTCGAGATCTCCACCGGCCAACTCACCCGTGCCCCGCTTGATGGCGCGAGCAATATTGTCTTTCGGCATACTGACAGCCTTGGCATCATCAATCGCCTTCCGCAATCGAAAATTCGAATTCGGATCTCCGCCGCCACTTTTTGCAGCGACAATGATGCCCTTACTTAACTTGCTCCAAAGTTTTCCTCGCTGGGCATCCACGCGTCCTTTGCGGTGCTGGATATTGGCCCACTTTGAATGTCCTGCCATATCAGATCTTATCAATTACTGGAGACTTGAATCACTCGATGACTCCGGGGCAGTGCCCACCGAAGTCGTCACTACAAAAGAATAACACGAGTACCGGTCCGGGACTCAACGTGGCTTACGCTTGGTCAATTTCCGGTTCGTTGATTTCTTGGAACTGGTTTTCTTAGCGGGCTTCGCTTTCGATGCCGTCTTTTTTGCAGCTGCTTTCTTCTTGGCTGGAGAAGCCTTTTTGGTGGCCGCTACTTTCTTTGACGTCTTTTTAGAAGCTTTCTTGGAAACTTTCTTGGAAACTTTCTTGGAAACTTTCTTGGAAACTTTCTTGGAAACTTTCTTGGAAGCTTTCTTGGAAACTTTCTTGGAAACTTTCTTGGAAACTTTCTTGGAAACTTTCTTGGAAGCTTTCTTGGAAGCTTTCTTGGAAACTTTCTTGGAAGCTTTCTTGGCTGGGGCGGGCTTCTTGCTCACCTTCTTGGCAGGCACACTCTTTTTGGTGGTTTTTTTTGCAGGAACCGACTTCTTCTTCGAAGTTTTCTTCGCAGCCTTTTTGCTCGAAGTAGCTTTCTTGACCGACGCAGCCTTCTTCGCTGGTTTGGTCGTCTTAACAGGCTTTTTCGCAGACGCACTCTTGGCTGCCGCTTTCTTTGCCGGGACGGCCTTCTTTACAGGAGCAGGAGTATTTTTCTTGGCAGCCTTATCCGCAGCAGCTTTCTTTGCAGCTGCCTTGGCTGTCTCTTTAGCAGCAGCCTCAGCGGCTGGTACCTCTTTCCTAGCCGGTTCTTTTGCCTTCTTCTTTTTGGGTGGATTTTTCGCAGCTTCGATTGCAGCAAGTGCTGCTGCTTCCGCTGCTGCCTTTGCGGCCGCCTTCTCCTCAACCTTACGCTCAAGAACCCGCTTCTTGGCCGCTTTTTTACTCGCAAGCCACTTATCGAGCCGTTGGCTCGAACCCTTACTAACCGCATCGATAAAAGCACGCGCGGCTTTGTCTTTCAAATTTTTGTTCAATGCAACTGCCGCTTGGTGCAGCAAGCCTGAAAAATCAATTCCTTGGCTTTTGGGAATCGCCCTTTCCAATCCTGGTACCTTGCCGCTCGAAGCCTCCGGTTGCGATGCGATTTCCGTACTCAACATGATCACCATGGCAGAGTAATCAACAGGAATCGAATGCCCTCCCAAGCCATGCTGCACCGTATAGCTAAGTACGAAGGGAGTCATTCCTGGCATCTTCTCAAATTTATTCACCGCCTTGCCAAGATTGTCTTTCTTGAGATGATCCAAGTCAAAGGTGTAAAACTCTTCGAAGATAGCCTGTAAGTTACTCTTCAACCGACGAGCGGCGATCAAAGGCTCGGGCATCCTCGAAAGAACCTGAGCCAACTCAGTGACGGTGGTGACACGCACTTCGTTCCAGTCATAAAACTCCTGCTCACACTTAGCCATGCCCTCATCAGCTAATTCAGCTGGCGCATCTTCCAAGAGTGACGCATACAGAACATGCTCGAGCAGAGGACGAGCAGGCTGGGTTGGCAATGGTTTGTAGTGTTTCTTGAGGGCAGTATTGAGTTTGCCGATCAGGGTTGCACGCTTACTTGCAGACATCTTGTTTTGTCAGATCAGAGGGTACTGATGGGTAGGATCGCATCGCGATCACGATTATTTTCGAAATTCGGGCTATTGGGCCGGTGGGTCGCTTCGTTCTGCCTGGCCTTCATTAGTGTCGGTCCTCGATATCTTACTCGCAGATAAGCCATTTTGATCAGCAGCAGTTGAGTTGTCTCCTTCTGAACCATCTAGCCCGCGTGCGTCCTGAGCATCACTTGCGTTCTGCTCGGGCTCATCATTCTCTCGCTTGATTTTCTCTAGAATCTCACCGACCAAGAGAGAATGCTGAATCCCTTTGTCAATCACAAATTGCAGACGAGGGGTGTACCTTGCCTCAATCCGCGAAGCAATTCGACTCTGCAAAAATCCCGCAGCATTCTGCAATCCTCTCAAGGATAGTTGCTGCTGTGATTCATCTCCCATGACACTGACTGCAACCTGTGCTTCTCGCATGTCGGGGCTGACTTTGACACCGACCACGGTCACATCCTGCACGCGTGGATCTCGCAATTCAGTCAAAATCGAAGCAGCCACCACCTCTCGAATGGCTTCGGCTGCTTTTAACAAACGTCTACTGGTCACAGCGGATTAGTGGGTTGGGGATGAACGGGGATTACGAATGCACGGTCGAAGAGTGACAGTCGAGTAATGGAAGTCCGATGGTATGAACAGTCAAAGAGTGCATTAAGCGTCTGAGCAGGCGAGTCAAATTCGTTGTCATTGATTCTCTACCGCAACAACCCGCACTCACCCTGCTGGGCTGTCAATTTCTGTTCTTCTCGAACATCAAAACCCAAGCGTTTTATCACAGAGTTTGTTGCTTACTGCGTTCATTGGCAGTAGCGCCATTCTTTTCAGTTTCTCAATTCAGCCCCCGCCAGACGCATGCCGCTGCACGCCGACTGTTACTGGGGCGTATGTCAATCGAGCGTTCGTGCAACCTCTTCGATTCGATATGCTTCAAGAACATCATCCTGCTTCACATCATTGAAACCTGACAGGCGGATACCGCACTCCATACCGCGAGGTACTTCCTTCACGTCTTCCTTGATTCGTTTGAGAGAGTCCAGCGGATAGTCTCCGATGGTTCGACCATCGCGGTTCACGCGGATTCGACACCCACGCTGAATGGATCCTTGTGCAACATAGCACCCTGCGATACTTCCTACACGACTAATCGAGAACACCTGTTTGACGAGAGCACGACCCAATTCCACGATGCGTTCTTCAGGCTTCAATCGACCTTCGATCATCGCCTTAATATCATCAGTCAACTTATAAATCACGTCGTATCGCCGCACTTCAACATCACGTTCATCGGCAAGCGATCGGGCCTGCTCATCCGGGATTACATTGAAGGCCGCAATCACCGCATCAGAAGCTGAAGCCAAAGTAACATCAGCCAAGGTGACACCACCAACGCTTCGCTGCAGTATGCGGACCTCAACTTCCGGGTTATCGAGCTTGCTCAGTTCTTTATCGATCGCCTCAAGCGAGCCCTTCACATCTGCTCGCACAATCAAGTTCAACTTGACCTTTTCTTCCTGCTGACCGAGGCGACCGTCCTGCAACATTTCCTGGAAATTTTCGAAGGAAACTTTCGTGGTCACGCCCGACAGATTTTCCTGGCTGCTTGCGTGAGCACGGCTGCCAGCAATTTCACGAGCCTTACTGATGTCATCGAGCACATGGAATCGTTCACCGGCTCCAGGTGCTTGATCGAAGCCCATTACATTCACAGGAGTACTTGGCCCGGCAGTTTCCAGAGATTCCCCGGTGAGCGTGTCAGACATTGCCCGAACACGACCATGTGATGCACCACAAACCAGCACGTCACCGACGCTCAATGTTCCATTCTGCACAATTAATTTCGCGACAACACCGCGATCGCCTTGCTGCTCGGACTCGAGACACACACCGAGAGCCGTGCGATCTGGGTTTGCCTGATACTCATTAAGTTCAGCAATGGTTAGAAGCGTTTCCAGCAACTCATCCATACCAGTGCCTTTGATTGCACTGGTGGGAACAACTTCAACGTCTCCGCCCCATTCGCTGGGCGTGAGTTGATGCTCTGTCAGTTGCGTCATGACTCGATTTGAATCGACACCTTCGAGATCGATCTTATTCATCGCAACGACGATCGGCACCTCTGCTGCCTTCGCGTGGCTGATCGCTTCTTCAGTCTGCGGCATGATTCCGTCATCAGCAGCCACAACAAGGACTGCAATATCAGTGACGTTCGCACCTCGAGCACGCATTTCGGTGAAGGCTTCGTGACCGGGCGTGTCGACAAAGGTCACGCTCCGGCCATCTTTTTCAACTTCGTAGGCTCGGATGTGCTGAGTGATACCCCCCGCTTCTCCACTGACGACATCGATCCCGATCAGGTAGTCGAGCAGACTGGTTTTTCCGTGGTCGACGTGCCCGAGGAACGTCACGATTGGAGCCCTTGGCAACAATGTATCAGGATGATCTTCCTGCTCCTCCAACCCAGTGATCAGAGAATCTTCAAGGGTTTCCGAGGCCTTCAATTCAATTTGGAGCTCCATTTCGGCGGCAATCATTTCAGCCGTCTCGAGATCCAGTTCCGAATTGATATTCAATCCTACCTGTAACCCCATGCCCATCAAGGTTGCAAGCACCTTGCCAACAGGAGCACCCGCGGCCTCGGAAAATGAACGGATGGTGCAGGGCAGTTCCAGCACCACGGCATCTTTCCTTGGCGCCGCTGTATTGACTCCCTTACGACGCTTGTGCCCATGACGAGAGCGTCCTTGGCGAGAACCATAGCCACCACCTTGCTCGATAGCAGCTCGCCCACGTCCTTTACCTCGAACGCGTTCTGCACGAGGGCTGGCCATACCGGCCAATTTGCGTCGTGGTTTGTCTTCTTCCCCGGCCTCACGCTTTTTCTCACCCGTAAAGCCGGTCAGGCCCGAACCACGCTTTGCAGCGGCGGACCGCTTGCTATCTTTGTCCTCTTTGGCTAGCTCCTCCAGCGGTGCTCGCATCCCTTGTCGGTGTCCTGCGATGACATCTTTACTGAGCTTGACGTCCGGCTTCTGAGCCTTGGGCTCCCCGCTCGCCTGCTTGCTCGGCTTTGGCTCGGCGACCTCTGGCAGAGACGCCATTTTTACATTAATTCTTGGCTCTCGCCTTTTTCCTTTGCCGGACTCAGCGCGTTTCTCAGCCGCGGGCGCTGGCCGATCCAAGGATCGCATCTTTCCACCTGAAATCGTCGAATCGCGTCTGACGGGTGCAACAGGATCGTTCCCGGCCGCACCACCTTTCCGAACTCCCATTCGACTCTTGATACGACTTCCCAAGGAAGCTGGTTTCGGCGGCGAAGGCACGGGAGTCCCGGTATCGGCAGCCTCTTCTTTCGGTGCAGGGGTGGCGGGGGCTGGCGTCGCTTCAGCTACAGGCTCCACTGGCTCCGGAGCCTTCGGTGCGGGAGTCGCAGGCTTGGCGGGCTTCTCCGGTGTGGAACTACGACTCGAGCTTCGCCCCACTTTGATGGCGACGTGTTTTCGTTCGGACTGAACCCCATCACGCACTGCTGTCGGAGCGGTCGCAACTGCTGGCGCAGCAGCGGGTTCAGGCTTACCAGCCCCAGACAAGTGGTCTCGAACTTTCTGGGCCTCCTCATCGGAGAGGCTAGCCAGCGCCGAGCCTTTGCCGGTAATACCGACCTTCTTGACAAGATCCACTAGATCTTTGCTGTCAACTTTTAGTTCTTTAGCGAGCGCGTAAATGCGTGCGGGCACGTGCGGAAATCCTGTCGATTCGTTTTTGGAACCCGCCGAGCGAACGTTGTAATTCGTTGATATTCGTACGGGAAAATGCCCGATTCGCGGGCGGGTTCAATGGTCTAATTATGATCACATACTGGTATTCCTCCATCGCCGCGGCAGGTCGAAAAACCTCCCGCGTCGGGGATCATCCAACGATTCCCCAGAGTATTGCCTGGGCCAACTTGTGCATACGATAGCGAAAAACGAGCGTGGCGCAGAGGTCTGCCAAGGCACTTTCCCGCGGAAACCCGGCAAGTTTTCGTGTAAATCGGAGATTAACGGGCTATTCACCCAGCGAATCAGTCCTTCTCGGTCGCTGACTCCGCAGACTCATCACCTGAGGCGTCTTCCGCGGAAGGGCCTGAGGACTCTGCTGATCCCTCGGGAACCACCTCTTCGGCCACCTCTTCGGCAGCTGCCTCGGAATTTTCGCTCGCGGGTGGGGTTGATGTAGCGGTGGCACCGCCTGCTGCACCAGACTCTTTTTGGGTCTGGTCGCGATCCCGCCTGACCCTGCGTTCTTCTGCGGCCGCTTGCTCAGCTTCTTCCGCCATGGTCTCAGCAACCTCAACAATCCGATCCACATCCTCTGCGGACAAACCGCTCATTTCCATAAACTGATCGGGCTCAATCACCGACAGATCGTCGTAGGACAGGTATCCCTGCTCAACCAAACTCTGTGCGATTTCCTCAGTCACCCCAGCAATTTGGCTGAACCCAGTCACTGCTCGCTCGATCTGGTCCTCAAGCTCCGAGCCGGTCATGATCTCGATATCCCAGCCACATAGCTTGCTACCCAACCGGACATTTTGACCTCGACGCCCGATGGCCAGTGACAGTTGATCCTCCTGAACCAGAACAATGGCTCGTCCAATCATATCGCACAGCAGAACTTGCTCGACCTCTGCTGGCTGCAACGCATTGGGGATTAGCACTTCGGGGTCATCGCTGTAGCGAACGACATCAATGTGTTCACCGGCAAGTTCTTCACGAACTGCTTTGATTCGACTACCTCGATAGCCAACACAAACCGCAATTGGATCGATCTGGCTATCGACGCTGCTGACCGCAACTTTACTGCGGTAACCAGGCTCGCGACTGATGGATTGGATGGAGATGATTTCCTCGCCAATCTCTGGTATTTCCTGATCGAAAAGCCTTTGCACCAACTGGGGCCGAGTTCGACTCAGGACCACACGAACACGATTTCCCGTCGCTCGAACCTCGAAAACAACAGCCCTAACACGCTCTCCGGCATGCAATGTCTCTCCAGGAATCTGCTCGCTTCGTGGCAAAATTGCTTCGACATTACCTAGGTTCACCGTTGCGACGCCACCGTCTGCTCGCCCGATAATTCCGCTGACAATATCCCCTATCTGCTCACGATACTCCAACATCAACGAGTCACGTTCGGCCTCTTTTACTTTCTGGATAATCACTTGTTTGGCAGTTTGCGCCCCGATTCTGCCGATTTGGTCTTCACCTAACTGCTCACCTGCGAGCACCGCGTGAATCCGACCATTTTCACGATCCAGCTGAACAGTGATATCGGCCTCCTCTCCATATTGCCGCTTCGCAGCGGTCTGAAGAGCTGATTCAATTGCAATGAATACCAACTCCTTATCAATGTTCTTCTCACGGTGCAGAGAGTCTACGTATCGAAGGATATCTTGTGGATTCATAACGACATTCGTGATTTGAAAGGAGAGGCCGCTGAATACGAACAAAAAAACTGCCCGAACCTTGAGGGGCCCGGGCAAGCGATTGCACGACATTGAGCCTGACCTTATCTATCAATCGGGCAGGTGTCAACCAACAGACGACCGTCAAACACACGCAACACATGAATTAATTCCCCCTCACACTAGCCTGAAGCATGCAGAGTTTACACGACCCAACCCAACTCAAACCGACAGGACCGAGCAAGAAAACCTGTTGCCGAGAACGAGGAATTCCCAGTGATCGGCAGCGTTGTTGGCCTACAAGTTGCCATAGGCTGATTCACTGCTCAACCGCTCAAACACCAAGCTAACTGGCCGGATCATGGGCATGAAAACGACTTCCAGCTTTCAATCAAAATCAGTCGAGTCAGGGCGAAAAGCAGCCCGCAGCGAACGGGGGGCCCGTGCTCCACAGATTAACTAAAAACTCCTAGACCGAAAACTCCTAGACCATGGAACATGCCTACGATGGAACATGCCTACG
>NZHC01000011.1 GCA_002689655.1 Rhodopirellula sp.
AAATCTGAAATCGACCGTAGTTTGATATGGGTGAAAGTTCGAAAGAACTCGCACTGACTGACGGCCCACGGTGACCTCCCCCGATGGAAATGCACCATTGTGAGTGAGAGAATCTTGCTCGGGCGAACCGCTCGGAAAGGAATTTCAGAATGCCTCAGAAACGTCACGCAGTCGATCAGATTGTTGCCAAAGTTCGTAAAGCCGATGTTGAACTCGGTAAGGGGAAGACGGTGCCCGAAATTTGCACGTTGCTAGAAGTCGTTACTCAAAGTCCCTGAACATACTTATTAGTACTGGCGGCAGAAGTACGGTGGTATGAAGCCGGAGATGGCCAAGGAACTGAGCACTCTTGAGAAAGAGAATGCACGACTGAAGAAGATGTTTACCGAGCAAGCTCTTGATATAGAGACCCTCCAGGAGGCGGCCAAGGGAAACTGGCAAGCCCTGAACGTCGTCGGCGCGCAGTCTCTACCGTGCGTAGCCGTTTGGGGCCAGAAAAAGTTTCGGAGCGTTGTGCCTGCCGAGTTCTGGGTCAACCACGCAACACCCAGCGATATCAATCGCGTCGAGCGGACGATGAGCGGGGCCTACTGCCCGAGATGCGTTTCCTGGCTCGTCAAAGTCCTCGCTTTGGATCGGGACGCATTTATCGATTCCTGATGCAGCGAGGCTGGACGGCGAACGAGAAACGTGTCCATCGACTTTGGAAGCGAGAGCATATGCAAGTCCCACGAAAACAACATCGCAAGCGACGCTTTCTTGGCGGACGTGAGAATGGTTGCGTGCGTCACCGTGGTAAGCGATTGAAATAGGTCTCTGCTCTAGTAGGAACGGTAGCGGGCAGATTGCGATCGCCACGACGCCGATAATCGGGACCGAGATCCGCACTCAAAGCACGCTTGAAAATCTGTTTTTTGCATGATCAAATTCTCGCCTGAGCATTTTGGGGCCACGGGTTCGACTGCTCACCGTGGACAGCCCACCGCTCGTTCGACCTGAGCGATCGTCCCAGCTAACGATGCGTCGATCCTGGCGAGTTGGGTCTCGAACATGAGCAGTTCGCGATACGTCTCGATCAGGCTGAAGAAATCGGTTCGCTTACCGCGATAGTCGGCGATCGAAAGCTTGAGCGTATCTTCGGTTCGCGGAATGATCCGCTTCTCGTAAATATCGCGTTGCTCGGTGAAGGCATCGGCTTGGACCAACAGTCGCCGCAGCTTTCCGTACAACGCATCTCGTTCGGCGTCGAGACGTTTTGCCGTGCTGCTGGTTCGATTCGCGGCTTCGCGAATACCTGCATTGATCTTGTTACGCCAGATCGGAAGCGTCGTACCTACGTTAAAGTTCACCTGATCGTGTCCGTTGGCGACCGGGCTGATGACATTGCTGTCGTCGCTGACCAAGCCCCAATTCAAGCCGAACTGAAGGTCGGGGTACTTTTGCAAACAGGCTAGTCGATGCTTTTGGCGGTCGCGCTGTATCTCCCACGCCAACCCGGCCAACTTGGGATTACACTGTTCAGCCAAGGAAATCAGTTCATCAAGCTGCTGCGGCACGTTGGCCAGACTCAGTTCATCGCTCGCTTCGGCCAGTAACGTCACCGGTTGCTGGACGAGCGCGGCCAAGTCGGCTTGGGCGACTTGCTTTTGCTTGGCAAGACTGACTAACTGATCTGCCAGGCGATCGGACTCGAGCCGAGCACGCAACACATCTTGCTGAGTACCGCCGCTTCGATAACGAGCTTCCGCGACCTTCGTCAAGTCATTGATCAGTTCTTGTGTCTCTTCAATGATCGCAATCGCGCGCGTAGCGAACCAGACCTCATAGTAAGCGAGGCGAACTGACTCCGTGATCTCACGCTTGATGCGGTCGACTTCCGCCTGCGCAACGCGTATTTCTTGACTGACGATCGCGGCTTTGGTTCGCAGCTTCTCCGGCCAAGGGACCACCTGCGACACGGACATCTGATTCCCTACCCGCCCAGCTGCTGTTTGCAGTGACTGATCGTGGATCGGCCAGAACGTGTTATTGAACTTGGGATCGGGTAACGCTCGCACTTGCGGCATCCGGTTGGCTTCAGCGGACACGCGTTGCTGAGCCGCTCGAATGCTGGGGTGGCTAGTGAGAGCTAACTCAATGAAATAGTCAACCGATTCGTTCTTGGCGATGGCCTCAGCACGCACAACATCGTCTGCTGCAGATGTATTTTTGGCTCCAATTTGCTCGGATTCCGCGACCTTGGGAATCTCGACTTCGACGTGGATTAGCCCGTCGCTGAATCCCACTGGTTGAATCAGGGTGGGGCTAGATGGGGTTTCAAGCACCTCATCCGAGGCGACCGAATCGGTTGTGCCTAGGGGCATTTGCTGGGGTCGGTTGCTCTTCGCAGAGCTAGACCGCCGTTTCTCTGAAAATGCACAGCCACCAATGGAAATTGCCAGCAAAGCGAGTAAAAAAAACTTGCATTTTCTTCGGTGAACGCTCATTTTGGATTCATTCGGTCGCATTGCGGAGCCACTCCGTTGGCTTTATTGAGTCGCAAACCTTGCGTGATCAGAATATTCGGGTTGAACCATTCAGGAGAATTGCCGATACAGTTGGCATGTTACTGCAGGTTATCGTTTTCGGAATCATCCAATGCGGAACTTCCACCTAACTCATATTGCCGTCAAGCTTTCACTGATCGTAACTCTGGCGATTCAGCCGGTGGCGTTGTGTCTGGCAAACGTAGGCGGCGGATCTGGGTGGTTGGAGACCGGCACCGTTACGGGCCAGGGATGCGGATGCTGCGATGTTAGGGATGCAAACAAACATTGCTGCTGTTGTAGCGGTACGGCTGAATCCGGGGCAAAAGAAGAGGTCGAGCCAGGTTGCTGCAGTGGAAATCATCATGCTGCAGCCGAAAGCAAGGCGTCGACAGGACAGAAACTTCGGCCTTCGATCGCTCCAATCGATACCGAACTGCGATCGATTTGCTTGTGTGATGAAGAGTCGCAGCCGCTGAGTGATTCATCAACTCGACGCATCACCGGCAAGAATCGAGACCTGGTTTCACTCGAATCGCCTGGTCGCAATGGATCGGGCTGGAACTCTCAACATCTGACGGCGAAAGGACAGGCGAAATCCGCGTCTGCACCGCAGTCCCGTCTTACGCAAGTCGTGCTTTGCGTCTGGCGTCTCTAACGCTTTCTCTCTCTCGAGCTGCGTGCCTTTGCGCTCTCCGTAGCCCCGTAGCCAAGGAAGTGTCCTGGCTTACCGAGTATTGATCTACGGATATCAGCAGGTCCGCTCCCCCTTTAGTTCAGTTTCGTGCACGACTGCGTGCTGATGCGCGCCGAGCACTCATGATGAGCCCGCTATGACATCGAAAGAAAACCCAAACAAGCCGAAGCACGTTGTGCCCGGTGCTGATACGGAAATCGGCACCGAAGATGCGAACGTAAATGAGCTATCGAACGCGAAGGAAAAGGAAGTGTCGGCTGACCAAAAAACAGACAAACCGCTTGACGAAAGCGACATCAGCCCAGAGGTGAAGGGAAAATCAAGTCCGAAATTTTCGGCTTCCGTATCAAATATCACTGGCATGGGCTGGCTCGTTCGAGTCGCGATCAATTCAGCCTCAAGCGTTGCCATTGCAGCTTTGATTCTGTTTTTGATTGGTCTCGCTCAACGAACCGGTTGGGTCACTGCCGATGGTTTTGGTGGTGGTCAAGAACAAGTAAGTACCGCATCCAGCGAACCGAAGCGGTACATCTGTCCCATGATGTGCACACCGCCATCCACGGAGCCTGGTCGTTGCCCAGTCTGCGCGATGGAGTTAGTCGAAGCAACGAGCAGTGGCGGCGGTGACGGCAAGTCCGTCACAATTGAAGCCGCAGCGAGACGCTTGGTTGGTATTCAAACGGCCGTGTCCAAGATGGAACATGTGTCTCGCACAATACGCACGATCGGGTCGATTGATTTTGACGAAAGTCGACTGTCTACGATCTCGGCGTACACCGATGGTCGCCTCGAAGAAATGTATGCGGACTACGTTGGTGTTCGCGTATCCGAGGGCGACAACCTAGCCCTGATCTACAGTCCGCAGCTTTATTCTGCGCAGACCGAGTTCGTTACCAGCTTGGATGGAGGAAGTGTTGGGAGATTCGACATTGGGCAAAGCGATCTCGGTGCGATGGCGCAGGAGAATCTGAGCGAGCTTGGAATGACGACGGAGCAGATCATGGAGCTTCGCGAAACGCGCAAGCCTCAATCTCGAATCCGAATCAAGTCACCACAGAGTGGCACGGTCATTGAAAAAACAGCGGTCGAGGGTGACTACGTCAAGACAGGGCAAAAGCTTTACCGTATCGCCGACCTTACATCAGTCTGGTTGATGCTAAATCTCTTTCCCGATGACGCGTCTGCGGTTCGATTCGGCCAGGAGGTCGAAGCCGAGATCCAGTCAATGCAGGGTGAAGTGTTCACCGGCCGCGTCGCCTTCATCGACCCGACCGTGAATCCAAAGACACGCACGGTTCGAGTTCGCGTCGAAGTAATGAACTTTGACGGGAAGCTGAGACCAGGAGACTATGCGACCGCACGAATCACCGTCCCAGCGATTCCGGCGGACTTGGTCTACGATACCGCACTGGCAGGAAAGTACATCAGCCCGATGCACCCGCAAGTCATCCGTGAAGAGCCAGGAATGTGCCCACTCTGCGGCATGGATCTCGTGCCAACATCACAACTTGGCTTCTCACCAGAGCCATTGCCCGAACAACGCGTCGTGACCGTTCCTCGCGATGCGGTTTTGATGGCTGGCGACAATGGTGTCATCTACGTCGAAACTGAACCCGGGCGGTTTGAGATTCGCCGGGTTTCGGTTGGACCGATGACGGAGAAAGAAGCGGTCATCATCGAAGGGCTGTCACCGGGTGAGACGATCGCAACGGGCGGTAACTTCCTGATCGATTCGCAAATGCAACTGGCCGGCAATCCATCATTGATGGATCCAAGTCGGGCGCCAAGTTTCGCGCCGGGTCCGCTGGAGCTACCCGAAAACGACCCTGTGATGTTGGCCGGAGATGCTGGGACGCAGTTCGATCGCGCGTACGCAGCCTATTTTGATATTCAAACGGCGATGGCGGCGGATACGACGCCACCGCCTGTCGCCCTGAACACGCTCCTGGATGGTCTCGCACGCTTAGAGCTGTTGGGGGACGTTCCCGACAAAGCTCAAAAGCAGTTTGGTCGTGCACGACGCGCTGCAGCTCGCATGGATGGCCCATTGGATCCGGCTCGTGCCGCTTTTCGCACCGTCAGCCAAGCACTGCTAAGAGCCGCAGTTGTGGCACGTGGTCCAAAGACAGCCGAAGCGTTAACGCATTATTACTGCCCGATGGTCCCAGGCAACGGCGGCGACTGGATCCAGCCCAACGGTGACCTGGCGAATCCGTATTGGGGCGCTGAGATGCTGACCTGCGGTGAGGTTGTTGCCGACCTCGCAGTCAAGCCAGAGATGCCATCCAACGCTGCACTGCCACAGCAGGGGGCTTTGTAATGCTCCGAATTATCATTGGTTTCTGCGTCAAAGAACCTTGGCTCGTCATTCTGCTGGCGATTGGGGTCAGTGTTGCTGGTTGGTTCAGCTACCAAGCCATCCCGATCGACGCGATCCCGAACGTTGGCGAAAACCAAGTCATTGTCCTGACACCTTGGCCAGGCCGGTCCCCAAAGGATATCGAGGACCAGGTGACGTATCCATTGAGCATTTCACTGCTTGCCGTTCCCGGTGCGGAATCGGTGCGTGGCAAAAGCATGTTTGGCTACAGCTTTGTTCAAGTCACGTTCAAAGACGACATCGACTTCTACTGGGCACGCAGCCGTGTTTCCGAGCACCTTGGAACGGCGGCGTCGCAGTTGCCCGATGGAGTGTTACCGCAGCTCGGTCCAGACGCCACCGCTCTGGGCCAAATCTACTACTACACGCTCCAACCTCCCGCCAACGGCATGGGGCTGGCGGAGCTGCGAAGCCTGCAGGACTTCGTCGTAAAGTACGAACTGCAAGCCGTCGATGGCGTGAGTGAAGTTGCTTCGATTGGCGGATACGTGCGGCAATATCAGATCGAAGTCGACCCCGACAAACTGCGCTACCACAACATTTCGCTCGAATCCCTCGTGAAATCGATCAAGGGCTCCAACCTGGATGTCGGTGCAAAAACCGTCGAAACCACTGGGATGGAGTACATCGTTCGCAGCAAAGGATTCTTGGGAAGCGACGGCGATACGGAAAAGGCGATCTCCGACATTGAAGAGACCGTCATCATGCAACGTGACGGGGTACCGGTTCGCGTTGGTGACGTTGCCAATGTACAACTCGGCCCCGATTTCCGCCGTGGTGCACTCGATTACAAGGGTGCCGAGGCTGTCGGTGGTGTAGTCGTGATGCGGTATGGCGAGAACCCACGCGTCGTCATCGACCGTGTGAAGGCAAAGATCGCGCAGCTCGAGCCGGCACTAAAAGGCGTCACCATCCATGGCGTCTACGACCGCAGTGGCTTGATCGACGAGACAATTGCTACCCTGACAACAGCACTTCGTGACGAAATCCTGATTACGGCCGTCATCATCTTGCTCTTTCTGCTGCATGTGCGAAGTAGCTTTGTTGTAGCCATTTGCTTGCCTGCGGCAGTGTTGATGTCGTTCATCGGGATGCAAGTGATGGGCGTTGGTGCGAACATCATGTCGCTGGCAGGAATCGCAATCGCCATTGGCACGATGGTCGATATGGCGATCATTGTCTCGGAAAACATCTACGGCCATTTGGCTGACTGGGAGTTACGCCTAGAGGCAGATGAGCTTGAGGGAACTGTTGAAATACGTGCGAAGGCTCGCACACAAGTCATCTATGACGCGGCGATCGAAGTAGCGCCAGCCGTCTTCACTGCGGTGATGACCACAATCGTCAGCTTCCTGCCGGTTTTCTTTCTCACCGGTCGAGACTATCGGCTCTTTTCGCCACTTGCCTATACGAAGACCTTCGCGATCGCCGCTGCAATGATAGCCGCGGTGACGATCGTCCCGGCGCTAAGCCGGCTCATACTCCGTAGTTCGCGGTACTCGAAACTGACGTCACTGGCTACAGGAATCAGCTTTGCCGCACTCTTGTCCACAGCTGCACATTTTCTGTGGGGCGATCGACTTGCTGACCACTTTGGTCTCCCACATTGGCTGGTCACCGTGATTGTTGGCGTCCTTGCATTCATTGCTGGCTGGCAACTCCTACGTGAACGAATTCGCCCCATCGAAGAAATCCCGTCTAGCCGCTTTGTTCGTTGGATCTATGGGGCTCGATTACGTTGGGCGCTGAACCACAAGATCTTTGCTTTGTCGTTTCCAGCAATGTTGCTTGTGCTAGGAGTCGGGGCCTGGATTGGCCTACCGAGGGTCCTTCGTCCACTGGAAAAAACCGCTAATGTCTTGGGAGCGAACCTGAATGCGTTTCCGGGCTACGTCGATGCCAAGCAAACATTCCCAGGTTTACGTAGCGACGATTGGATTGCCTTGGACGAAGGCAGTTGGTTCTATATGCCCACACTGTATCCGGCAGCAAGCTTCTCTCAGGCGATGCAAGTCTTACAGACTCAAGACGTCTTGATCGGTCAGATCCCCGAGGTGAAAGACGTGCTGGGCAAAATCGGTCGTGTCGAATCCGCACTCGATCCCGCTCCAGCGGCAATGGTCGAAACGTACGTGATGCTCAAGCCGAAAAGCGAGTGGCGAGAGGGCGTGACCGCTCGTGATGTCTGGGATGAGATCAACAAAGTCGCCACTTTGCCGGGAGTGACACCTGCGTCGGCGTTACAACCAATCGAAGGCCGCGTTGTCATGCTGCAAAGCGGAATCAAAGCGCCGATGGCCATTCGCGTCTACGGTGACGACCTGAAGACCCTTGCCGACGCCGCAATGGCGGTGGCCCGACAATTGAAGGAATCGCCGTTTGTAAACACCGGCACAGTGAATCCCGACATCGTGCTCGGCAAACCTTACGTGGAGTTCACCGTAGACCGCGAAGCCGCGTCGCGTTACGGCATGAACGCAGCCACCGTCAACCAGGTCATCGAAACGGCACTCGGTGGCATGAACCTGATTAGCACCGTGGAGGGCCGCGAACGATATCCCGTGCGTGTACGCTACAACCGCGACTTACGCGAGCAGATTGACCAACTTACTCGACTACCCGTGGTTACTGGCAGCGGAGCAGCCGTCCCACTCGGCGAACTGGCAACGCTCGAAACGACATGGGGACCTGGAGCGATCAACAGCGAAAACGCCCGTTTGGTCGCTCATGTTTCTTTCATGCCCAGTGGCGTAACAGGCGATCTGGAATCAATCTCGGCGGTTGAAGACCAACTCCGTCAAGCTCAGCTGTTGCCACCATCGAATCCGAAACATCTTTCATTACCGCCAGGCTACTCGCTGGAGGCCGTTGGTAGCTTTCGTAATCAAATCGAAGCGAACCGTCGCTTGATGTGGATCATCCCTTTAGTAATCTTCATTAACCTGCTACTGATCTATTTCGGTTTCCGAAACCTTCCCATTTCACTAGCCGTGTTCTCAGGCATTCCGGTCGCGTTTGCCGGTGGGATGGTTTTGGCCGGCTGGATGGACGTAGAGCTCAACACCGCCGTTTGGGTCGGGTTCATCGCGTTGTTCGGACTTGCCGTGGACGACGGTGTCGTGATGGCGACTTACATTCACCAACTGATGCAGCGGCGCAAGGTTTCCAGTATCGAAGACATCCGCAACACGGTTCATGAAGCGGGATTGAAGCGAATTCGTCCCTGCATGATGACAACGATCACGACGCTTGCCGCATTGCTCCCAGTGCTGCTGGCCACCGGCCGAGGCGCCGACGTCGCCCGCGCGATGGCGATCCCCGTATTTGGCGGAATGCTAGCCGAACCCTTCACTTCATTCATCGTCCCCACGCTCTACTGCGCGTACTTGGAATTCAAGATGCGATTCGGATTCAAAGACGCACTTTGGAACAAAACAGAAGAAATGACAGAGGAGGAACTGATGAAGGCGACATGATTTTTTTTAAGATCGACTGTGAAGAAATACATTTTCCATGCACCCAAGAGGCTCGGAGGCTTCTTGGGACACACCCCCCACCGAAGAGAAGAAGGATGAATCTGACATTAGCGAAGCTGATAGGTGTCGCGGTACTGACAGCCGTCGTTCCCTCGTACACTGCCATGGCTCAAACAGGCCACCAAGGGCAACACGATACGAATTATCAAGGACACAGTCTTGCTGTGCCGTCACCAACCGCTGGTCCCCACGGTGGTTCAGTCCGTCAAGCCAACGGCGTTCAATTCGAGACCGTCGTCACTCAAGGTGGCATCCAGCTTTTTATCTATGACAGGGCCGGCCAACCGGTGGCGGCCGATCAGGGTCGCGGAGTTGCCTCACTTCAAGTTGCGGGTAACGCGAAACGCTACCGATACGGTTTATTGCCCGATGGAAAGGGCGGCCTCACCGCACCGGTAAATCTATCCAAAATCGCGGGCCGACAAATCGAACTGGATGTTCAATTAGTTGGCATTTCCGGCGTCACCGGTCGTGTTGCTTTCCAAGAAGTCGCCAGCATCCCCCCTAGCGAATCACAACTTGCGGAGGCTGCGATTGCCCGACAGAAGATCTGCCCTGTGAGTGGCAAGCCACTTGGCAGCATGGGCCAACCGGTAGCCGTCGATGTGAGCGGGGGAAGAGTCTATGTGTGCTGTGCTGGCTGTGCTGGTGTTGTGAAAGCCGATCCTGCGAAGTACGCCGCCGGCCGCCCGGAAATCACGGTCACCTCAGCCACCGAAGCGGACGCAGCACTGATCAAAAGGCAAGCGAAATGCCCCGTCATGGATGAGTCACTGGGCAGCATGGGGCAGCCGATCAAAGTCACAGTTGGTGACAAACCGATCTTCTTGTGCTGCAAGGGCTGCATCAAAAAGATCCAGGCAGAGCCCGCGAAATACTTGGCGATGGTTTACGGCGACGCACCTCCAGCGCAAGCCACTACGAAATCCGCGTGGTCCGTGCCAGCAGGTCGTGAAGAGGTTCGCGCGAACGTATTTAAAGTAACTGCTGCCGACTCGCAATTTATCGAAGCACAAAAGCGTTGCCCGGTCATGGATGAACCACTCGATGCAATGGGTGGCCCGTACAAGGTCAACGCAGCCGGTAGAGCAATCTACATCTGCTGTCCCGGATGTGCGAAAAAGATCACTGCTGAGCCACAGAAATATTTGGACATTCTTGCGAAACAAGGAGTCAACGCGCCAGTGTTGCAATCAAAGCTGGCCGCAACTGCTGTGCCCGCAGGTGGCCAGGAAGTACGCGCAGGAGTATTTAAAGCAACTGCTGCCGACGCGCAATTTATCGAAGCACAAAAGCGTTGCCCGGTCATGGATGAACCACTCGATGCAATGGGTGGCCCGTACAAGGTCAACGCAGCCGGCAAAGCGATCTACATTTGCTGCCCCGGATGTGCAAAGAAAATCGCAGCTGAACCCCAAAAGTATTTGAACATTCTCGCCAAACAGGGAGTGAATGCACCTTTACTTCGTTAGGTCGGACGAAACCATGCTTACCCGACAACACGCGAGGGCGGCTGACTCCCCCTCGACTTTGCACCACGTTGAGTGACAGCGTCGGGGTTGATAATGCGGTTGTGTTCTGGAGACGGAGGCATAGACGAAGCCAAAAAACACAGCCGCATAAGCGGCAGGAGTTTGATAATCCAAGGAAGTGTGGATGGGTTGATGGTCGTAGTCGATTCGCCTTTGATCAATCACCCAGCAATCTTCCTCAAAGCTCAGGGAGATTTCACGGTTTGGCACTCGTCGCGAAACCTGCCACTGAATGATTCGCCATAGGCGTTTTCCCAAGTTCTGCCCTCGGCGATAAACAAAGTTGTGACAGCAGCTTCTTTGAGCCAACGACACACTACTTTTGGATGGGAAACCAGCAGCAATCCTGTGGCAATGTTGTGACAGCGAAAGTCCCCCGGCGTGCTGCGGACGACGAATAGTGATTGGCAAAACACCAATCACTTACTGAGGGGTAAAAGAACGCCTCCATTCAACCGTCAGGCATTCTCGCATCTACTCATCAATCCCCACCAGCAACCGTAACGGAGGACCGTCCTTGGTCCGATCCATCACAAAGTCATACAACCAACCATGATTCTTGAGATGGAAACGGTGACGTATACAACCACTCTCGCTTGAGCCGTCAAATCGTAATTTACGATGTTGTCTTTGTGGGATCTGCGCATGCTCGTGGTTCCAAAGTCGATGGAAGCGTTTCTCGTTCGCGGCCCATCCTCGTTGCGTCACCAGTCGAGAACACATCCGGATCAGAAACGAAGACATTGACGGTCCAGTAAAAGCATCTCGCGAAGTAAGTCTTGTTCATCATTCACCCGACGCTACTGATATCACTGGGGCTTGACAGTTTCGTTTGGCGGCCTACTTGAGGATCTCCATCACGAGAGTTTACTCTGCAACCATTCTCGTGAGCCGTACATTTACTTTCTCCAAAAACTTCAGCTGCTTGGCATCTCTGCTTTCAAGACACCATACTTCTACCGCCAGCGGTCAGCAGGTCTGTCCGGTGAGCTCTCGCATCCATCTGCAGCAGCCACCGAATTACGGACACTTTGTTGTCTCCTTACAGGGTTCCACCTCGGACTTACGTAGTTTGGCAATAATATGCCCCGCAATTTGACACTCCTGCGGCATGGTGCAAGTCCTTTCCGGGCATGACACGGATCAGAAGGCTCTCGCTCACAACAGTGCAATCTATAGGCAGGCCAAACTCTTTTCGCTTCGCTTATCGATCTTACTACAGGAGATCACTCGCTAGATCTGCCAAGGCGGATCGTTCACCCTTTTCGAGAGTCACATGTGCGTAGATGGATTGGCCCACCATCCTGTCAATCAAGTAACTTAAACCGTTGGAAAGAGAATCAAGATACGGCTGGTCAATTTGGTTCATATCACCCGTTAAAACGATTTTCGTGCCCTCGGCAGCACGTGTGATCACCGTTTTGACTTCGAGCGGGGTTAGGTTTTGAGCCTCGTCGATGATGAAATAGGTGCTCTGCAGACTTCGTCCACGAATATAAGACAAAGGTGTGATAAGCAGACTCTCATCGTGCAACATTCGATCAATGACCTCTAGTTTTTTTTCAGCACCGCGAAACTGATTACGTATCACCTTCAGGTTGTCAAAAAGTGGTTGCATATACGGTTCAAGCTTGGCATCAATATCTCCTGGCAGGTATCCCAGATCACGGTTACTAAGCGGCACGATGGGGCGTGCCAAAAGAATTTGCTCGTATCGCTGATGAGCCTCGAGCGCCGATGCGAGGGCAAGAAGCGTCTTGCCTGTACCAGCACGGCCAGAGAGTGTTACCAACTTGATTTCATCATCCAGCAACGCGTTTAAGGCAAAATGCTGCTCGGCATTTCGTGGCTTAATTCCATAGGCAGCACGCTTAGGGATAACGCGATAAACATCTTCTTCACCGCTGTAGTGAAGCAATAACGATCTCGAACCATTTCGGTAAATAAAATTCTCATTTGGAACCGGATTATTGATTTTCGGCACTTCCATCGAAGCGACGGAGGGCCGATGCCCGAGAAAACACTTCATCTCATCCGACTCAACACCGTCAATCACCCGCTTACCTTTGTAGAGTCCGTCTACGCTCGACAGTTTGTCTGCCTCGTAATCCTCCGCGATCAAACCTACGGACTTTGCTTTCATCCGCAGGTTAATATCCTTGGAGACCAACACCACTTTCCGATCTGAAAAGTTCCGCTGAAGCGTTAATGCAGTACCGAGGATCCGATGATCAGGTGTATCATGAATAAACGCATTCTTCACTCGTTCATCAAGATCCGGAGTCCATACGACACGCAACTGCCCAAGGCCTGGGCCACGTGGAACTCCATCCTCGCTTACCAACGAACCGACCATCGAATCGAGTGTCCGGAGAAAACGTCTCGCTTGGAAATGAATATCTTCATTGCCACGCTTAAATCGATCCAGCTCTTCCAATACAGTGATTGGAATCATCACGTCATGTTCCGCAAAATCCTCGATACAGCGTGAGTCGTGAAGAATCACGTTGGTGTCTAATACAAAGATTTTTTGTAATTCTATCAACACGGAGCCGTCCTTTCTCCTGCACGAACAAAACGAACCACGTCAAACGCGACGCACAAACCACAGAACATAATGTGGAAGACTCGATTGCGAACTAGCAGAATCGATGAAGAAAAAACTGAATTAACATGAAGACGAAAGCTCGTTAATCGATGGATCTAGGGTTAAAGATCACACTCAGCCCGCGGTACAATCAAATTTTGAATCGGTTTTCCAATGAATTCCCGACGCCTTTTGACCCGAAACTCTGCTTAGTTCGTGAAGTGACGCGAGACAGACACGTCCAGCAGTAGGCAAGCCGAAAGCTGCCCGTCGAGCTTGGCAGCTTCTTGGTCACCGCGTATCGGTGCCCCTTTGGTCTGCCACACTTTCATGAAGAATCGCTGCGTGGTGCGGTTTCGCCAAGCCCCACGCTCAGTGTGACATTTGCTATTGGTTTGCTCCAAACCAGTGGCTGGAGGTGAGTCAACGTTACGGACTGACGGTCAATGCTCGCGGGCAGCGTGGCCGCGTCCCAGATTCCCCCAAGCCAGGCCGCAACCAAGCCTCCCATCAAGTCGCTAAACAGAAAAAACCACGAGTCCCTGTCGGGATTACCTACGCCAGTGTTTCCATCACTCGCTCGACATATACCAGGCGATTAGGCGACCCCGGTATTGTTTTCTTGACTACCCCCCAGTCTTTGCACCAGGCTGGGTGAGAGGATTGGGGTTGGTAAAGCGGCTGTGTTCTGGAGGCTGAGGCGTAGCCGAAGCCAGAAGAGCACAGCCTGCCGCATATGCGGCAGGGGTTTGATCATCCAATGAACTGTGGATGCGGTGATGGTTGTAGTCGAGTCGCCAGCGATCAATCACCCAACAAGCTTCCTCGAAGCCCAGGAAGATTTCACGGTTTAGCAACTCATCGCGAAGCGTTCCATTGAACGATTCGACATAGCCATTCTCCCAAGGGCTACCCTTGGCGATGAACAGCGTTTTGACATCAGCTTGTTTCAGCCAACGGCAAATTACCCTGGATACGAACTCTGGGCCGGTGTCATTGCCAAGGTTGTCACTGCGAATGTGTTCGGGGTTGCCGCGGACGGCGAATAGGTACTGCAACACACCCATCACATCTTGAGCGGTAAACGAACGGCCCACCTCGATCGCCAGACATTCTCGCGTGAACTCGTCGATCACTACCAGCAACCGAAGTTGACGACCATCCTCGGTCCGGTCTGTCACAAAGTCGTAAGACCACACATGATTCTTGTAGCGGGCACGGTGACGCACGCAACCGTTCTCACTTCCGCCAAGAAAGCGTCGCTTGCGGTGTTGTTTTCGTGGGACTTGCATATGTTCCCGCTTCCAAAGCATCGTGGCTACAATCCAGTCCACACGAGGATTGGCCCGGGCCATAACCCCGTCAACCAGAACAACAACCAACCGTCCTTTGAAACGAGAAGTATTCTGCACTGCCTGGCGGCCGTCCGCGCCGGCGCATGTGCCGTGGCCGTTCCCGGTCAACATAGCGTGGATCACTGCTTTGATGGCGCCCATTTGGTCGCTCAGGGACTGGGGGACCCGCGGCTGTTGGATTTACTCGCTTGCTAACGCTCATCACGTTCGCTTTTCGCTTCTGTTAATGAATAATGAAACCGGGCTGATTTGCTCGATCGCGGTTGTGAGACGAAACAGACTTTGCCAAAATGCCGGCTTTGGATCTCATTCTGAATCGCACGGATGTATTGAAACGAGCGAAGTAGCAGTATGGCGACGGTTCTCATTACCGGGGCGACCGGCGGCATTGGGCGGTATCTGTCCGAACATTTGGGCCGGCAACACGATGTTATTTCCGTCAGTCGCAGGCCGCACAAGCAAGCTGTCTTGGAACCCTGTGACCTGACGAAGGAAGTACCCAGGTTTTCAAGCGACACCACTCAAGTACGTCCTCGCATCGATTGGGTGGTTCATCTGGCGACCTCCTATGATGTCGACAGTGATTTGCGGATGATCGAGAACTTGGAGGCCTTTGCGCGAGAGCATGAGGTACCCCATTTTCTCTATGTCAGTTCGTGGGTGGTTCATTTCCCTGCGCGCCCTTTGAAGGCGAGTTACATCCGCATGAAGCGTGCGTGCGAGCGGCGTTTGATGGAGAGTGGAATATCAGGTCTGAGGATTCTGCGACCGAGTGTTGTACTTGGGGACGGGCTTACCTGGACGAGACTCCTGCGTAAGTTGAGTCCGATCCACCCGCTCATTCCGGGAAACTTTAGTAGGTCCTTTGTCGAAATCGAAGACCTTTTGGGGACCTTCGATCTGATGATCGACGGCATGACGGATGCTCAGGTGATCACGAAGCTGGGGCAGCGAAGTTCTTTGCGTTCGAAAGCACGTGGACATCAGAGCCGCGTAACTGAATTGGTTTGGGATGCCCTGCCCCTGCTCCTGTCGGTGACCACTGGGGTTGCCTTCACCGTATTGATCCTTCGAGGCTACGTCAGCCTGACGCTTGCATTGCTGGCCGCTCTCTGTTTCGGCTTTCTGGTGTGGAAAGCAGTTCCAATCATACTCGGATCGGTATCGGATTACTTTGCCGGGTTTGTGGTGCGGCGTTTTGAGCCAGAGGATGAACGTGAGTTACTGGCATTGTGTCACGCGGAGAACCATAACATCGAAATCCGCGGGTATGATAACGCAAGGATCTACTTCGGGCGGCCCAACCCGCCGGAATGCACTACCGTCTGTCTTACGAGATTTAATCGCGTGATGCGTTTAGATTCGCAGCAGAAGCGAGTGGAACTTCAAGCCGGTGCGCATTTCGGTGACGTTTTGCCTCTCCTGGAAAGCGAACAACTTTGGCTTGCCAACTATCCTAACTATCACTTCATCTCTGTCGGCGCTTGCGTTGCTACTCCCGTGCATGGCTCGAATCTGCAGTACCCTTTTCTTGTTGATTTGGTTCAGTCGGTACGCTACTACGATCGAGGCAACGATCAAGTCGTTCAGGTTGCACGCGATGAGGATGATTTCCAAAACTTGATCTTTAACCTCGGTCGCTTTTCCGAATGTGTCGTTCTTTCGGCGGAGTTATCCATTTGCGATCGAGAGTTCTATCGTTCATCTTCACAAGTTCAGCCCGTGTCAAGGCTGCGATTTGAAGACATGCATGCGTTTATCGAAGAACAAGCTCAGCACTGCGAAATTCGAATCAACACGCCATTCTCAAAAAACGCGACACTGACCGCATATGAACCAGTGGACTCCGGCAGCACGAAGGATGGCGAGCATCTTTTACAGATCAAGGCGGATGCGATTGGCCGCAAATGGAACTTGTTGCAGAGCAATGCATTGGCGTCGTATTTGACGTCTTCGGTCTCGCGCTGCTTCATTAACTATGAATGGTTCTTCGCTCCGCAAGACTTTTCCACATTCTGGTCCGAAATCACAAGCGATCGCTCTCGTTATCGTCTTTATAAATTATTGGTGCGCTACAACCGTGACGGGACCGACGTGGATACGCCGTTTCATGGAACGGTGTCGCTGGATGTCACGATCACAAACACCAGAGAAATGAAAGAACTTAGCGCCGCTTTGTTTGAGAAATTCCGTCCGCTGGAGCATCTGGGAAAGTACTCCGTGGAGAGATACATTCATGAACGTCGCCGTAGTGCCTGAGCGGGGCAACGCCACGGACCAACGCTTGCTGCTGAGCGATGCGATCGGTCCGTTTTTACGCAACTGCCAGGAGAAGCGAATCAATTGGTCGAAGATCCCCTTTTCGAATCTGGAAGGTTCAGACGGACTGCTTCCTCAGGTCGTCGATGATATCCCCGGAGACTTTCGTACGTTCGTCAATGCGACCAGCCAGATGGGCTACAACGCGCTCACGCTCGACGATGTGGCTCATCTCATTCCGTGCGATCATTATCCTGAAACGTTGTCTCGCAAGATTACGCAGTATAGGGAGCTCTTCGGCAAATTGATGGAGATTGCCACGCAGGGGCAGATGCGCGTCTTCTTCACGATGGACGTCATGTTCTTTAATCCAGTGCTGGACGAATTGCTTGGGGAGGATCTCGGCAAGGTGATTGCCTGGTTAAAAGCGGGGTTAGAGGATCTGTTCAACGATTTTCCCGCAATCTCTGGTGTGATCATGAGGTTTGGTGAAACCGATGGACTCGATGTCAAAGGAGATTTTCGTTCTCGTTTGCTTCTCAAGAAGCCGGCTCAGGCCAGGCGACTTCTTGAGGCGTTGCTGCCGGTGTTTGCAAAGCATGGTCGGCTGCTTGTCTTTCGTACGTGGTCGGTGGCAGCCTACAAGATCGGTGACCTGAATTGGAATGAGAAGAGTTTTCATCAGGTATTTGATTCGCTGGATAGTCCAAGCTTAATCATATCGCTGAATTATAGAGAGACGGACTTCTTTCGCTATCTGCCATTGAACAATTTGTTTTTTGTCAGTCATCACAAGAAGATCGTTGAGTTTCAGGCGCGTCGGGAAATACGAAGGTTTTGGAGCCTATCCATCGTTCGTTGGGATGCGGCTGTCTATCTTCAGCAACTGCAACAAACCGAGGGGCTAGTCGGGCAAGTGTTTGGTGCCAGAAGGGCGGTTGGGGGAAACGCCGGCAGCTCACATTTCTGCGTAATTCTTCGCCCTGGGTAGAACTGAATACGTATGCCATTGCAAAACTCTGGCAAGGCATGACCTGTGAACAGGCGATCGCTGAGTTTGCACAGCAGCATTGGTCGCATGTGCCTGCCGATGTGCTGGAGGAGTTCCTGCGGCTCTCGGATGTAGTGATCAAGGATCTGTTGTATGTGCGAGAACTTGCCGAACGTCAGTTGTATTTCCGGCGATTGCGTTTGCCCCCGCAGATCTTCGTTTTCTGGGATCGGATCATGATTGATAACACGGTCAAGAGAGTTTTGGCTTGGCTGGTTCGTGATCGAGAGGTTGCTCTGCAGCAAGGACGCGAGGCGATTGAAAAGATGCACCAAATGAGTGATCTGGCAAAACGGTATGGAATCACGCGGCATGGTTTGAAGCATCAGGCGGCAACCTTCGAGATTATTGCCGCCAGTTGCGAGTACTTCTTTGGCCCTGGCGATGATGAAATCAAGAAGCAGTTGCTGGATTTGAAAAGTCGATACAAAAAGCGGTTCAAACGTAACTATTCAGTGATGATCAACTTCGAAGGGAAACATGTTCATCGCTTGCCAATGCGGTTTGCCTCAGCGCTCATGGTCAGGGAAAAGAGACGCTATCGGATGGTGGATCAGGTTTTGACGATTCGAATTTTGGGAATGCTCTACCCAGTCGTTCGCCGGTTGCGTCACCGCATCGGACCGAAGTTCGCGCGTGAACAAGCAATGGGGCTGGAAGTGCTTTTAAAATAGAAGATGGCGGTCGGTCGATGATGATCTTGCAAAGGAATCATCAAGCCCATGTGAAATCTGAGATTGCCAAAGACAATCTCGATACAAGCCTCCATTCGGGCTTGTCGAAGTTCGGCCATGAGACTTACGCTCAGCCCCATGAGTTGCGATCCGTGGAACATCTTGCCTCGCCTGGATTTCACGGAGCCAACGGGATTCAGGATGCCCGCCCAAAACCCCCAGTCGCCACCGATGAGTGAACTGCCCCCTTCCGATGTGCCGCGTATTCTTGCCTTTTCGGATACCTTTGGCAGCGACGCGGGTAATGGTGTCGCGAGGTTTCTCCATGACCTGCATGATTGGTCTCAGCGAGCGTCATTGCCATTGGAGTTTGTGATTCCCTCACGCGGACCGTCCGCTGCAGGGCTGATGCAAATTCGAGCTCCTTCGTTCGTTGTGCCGGGATACGGGAAGCTCTTCCTTGCTACACCGTTGCGACATCATCGAAAGATCATCGAAAGGCACATTAAGCATCACCGACCCGACTGCATTCACGTGTCGACACCGGGGCCCTTCGGTTGTTTCGGATTGTCGCTTGCTCAGCGATACCGCATTCCGTTAGTAGGGATCTACCACACGGAGTTTCCGAGTTATTTCCGCGACATCTTGCTGGCCCAGTGGAAACTTCGGAAGTCAAGTCCGCAGCATGTGTTTAGTCCCTTGATTTCGAAGGCCATGCCTCTGCTGACCAAACAATTGGAGGTTTTGGAAACCGCGAATCCACAGCTTGTGCAAGATCTGGAAACGATGCTTGAGATCGTCGGTCGCAACTATCGTCTGCTGGACGAACGGTATTCGCTGGAGTCCACCGTAGCCGACGCTGCCAAAGCGATCACTGAATCAATTCTACGCAAGTTCTACGCCCCCTTTGATCTCGTCCTGGCAAGGTCTACGACGCAACAAGCCGTGTTAGCCGAAACGCTGCAGCGAATTCCTGAGCGAGTCGGTTGCCTGCAACCTGGAACGGACATTGAACGCTTCCATCCCAGGTTTCGAGACCGCTCGGTCTGGGATCGTTTCGGCATCCCAGGTGATGACGGTATTTGTCTTTACGTTGGTCGCTTGACGGCAGAAAAGAACTTTGGCTTTTTGCTAGAAACGTGGAAGCGCGTGAGAGCAGAAAAAAATTTGCCCTTGCGATTGGTGATCGTGGGCCACGGCGAGCCGGAGCAGATCCAAGCGGCCCAATCCGTTCCGGACGTTTGCGTGATCGGATCACAGCAGGGAGAATTGCTTTCCACAATCTATGCGTCTTCCGATTTGCTACTATTCCCGTCGGTTACTGAAACGCTCGGACAGGTAGGCCTCGAAGCCGGTGCCTCCGGACTGCCCGTGATTGTTTCGGATCAGGGCGGTCCGCAAATGTATGTTCTTCACGAACAAACTGGACACATTCTGCCGACTCATGATCCGCAAGCGTGGGCGCAGTGTATTCTCTCTTTATTCGCGGACGTCCCGCTTATGAAAAGGATGGGAGAACAGGCACGGCAGCGCGTCGCCGGTAGTTTCAGTTTTCAGGATACGATCGATAGCTACTGGAATCTGCATCGAGAGGCGATGCAGCGGCGGACGAAAAAGAAACGCAAGTCGAAACGTCCGCTTGTGCCTGTGATCGCACGGAATTTGGAGTCACACGTACCGCAGCAAGGCGTGATGATTCTTAGTGATTTTCATGCTGGTAAGCGTTGTGCTTCGGAAACACAGCGAAAGCAAAAGCAAGCCGCAGTCCGAGAATTCTTGCAGTTCGCACAACGTGATCAACTGGATTTGATCCTAGCGGGTGACTTTGGTGATCACGGTTCAAGGGTCCCAAGATTAGAAGCCGATTTTGAAGGATTCCGAAAGACACGCCAGGATCTTGGGATCGATGGAGAACCTGTTTTTCTTCGAGGAAATCACGATTACGGCTATACCGACGAACAAATCTATGAGTATGTCGGTGGTTGCCAAGTGCAATCATCGCTGGTTTACAAACATGCCGGTTCTGGCGTAACCGTTACGCATGGTCATATTCTAGGAATTGCTAAAACCCTTCAAATTATTCAGGCGGCAAGGAGTCCTGACGAACTGATCGAACAATTGCGGGAAGACTTGTTGGATGAAGATCTTAAACCGTCGGTCATCGCTTATGACTTCGCCAATCTGGTTGAATCCACGCTTGCGGAAAAGGGCTTGAACGGGGTGAGTACGCTTTGGGAGGGCATGTTTCAAACACGTGCCGTGCTGGCAGAACAACTGTTGCATTATTCCCGAAGTAGCAACGATGCCGATGAAGCGACATGGAAAATGATCGCCGGGTTGGTTGGGACGCATGACAATGTCAAAGTTGCTGGGATGCTGGGGATTGGTTGTGGTGGCTGGGCGTCGATTTTTGGGCATACTCATGAACCGCTTGCTCGCCGGACGCGAATCCGTGTTTCGGACAAGCTGGCCAAGCAGGTCCAGTTGGTTGCCAATGCCGGACACATCAATCGCAAGCGTCCGACGTGTGTGGTGGCTCGGTTTCCTGAGGTCACCGTCTATCAGTACGACGCGGCGTGGCGCCGGATACGGCCTCTTTATCGAACCTGGTTGACTGGGGCCGATATCGAAGCGTATGTCGAATCGCATCCCTCACAGCGTGAGTGTGCGTGAATCAAACTGGCGGAGTTCGGCCGTTCGCATTGGAGAGCCGCTGCGATGGTTTGTGAGCGGTTTGCCCTGCATGGCAGTCAGCAGGATTTGCAAGGGATCGCCGTGAGACACTAGCAAGATGGTCATGCCCGAATGGCTGTGCTCTTGCTGGGCAACAAAGTTCAGCATTCGTTTGGCCACTTGTTGAACGCTTTCGACCTGATGCATTTGGTGATCGGAATCGTTGGCGTCCGCTTCCCACACGCGGGGATAATTCTTGGTGCTCGTACCTTCCCAGTCACCGAAGTATCGTTCACGCAGTTTTGGGGAAAGTGTCAGAGGCAGCGTCAACTCATCGGCAACCAGTTCCGCCGTCTGCCGTGTTCTCAAAAAGTCAGAGGCATAGATCTGCGCGACCTCTTTCAGGCGGTCACGCTGGCTCGAAATCGTTTCAGATACCTCTTGGTGTCCCCGTTCGGTGAGCCCAAACTGTTCGATCGCCGTTTGCGGATCGCTGGCGATGACCTGTTTTAGATTTCCCACACTGTGTCCATGACGCAGCACCAAGTATTGGTTTTTCGTGGCAGTGGGGGCGGCGGCGCTCAACACGTTGATCCTGTTCGGGTGAAGGAGAAGCTGTCGCAATGCTTTCAGCTTACCTCAAGCTACCGCGAATCCTCAATTGGCGGCTTTCGCACTCAGGCAATCTGGAGACAATGTGCGGAAAGGCTACAGGAGAATCGTTTTGACCTCAGGATCTGTGAAGATTTTGTGAACCTGTGGTTGAATTTTTTGCCGTATCATGTGAACGTTTTCTCGCAAACGGTAAAGTCTTGCCCAGAGACTGGCTTGTCCCCCACGGCGGAACTTCCTCATGAATCAATCTACATGTGTTTCACCTCTCGTCGCTGACCACGGTGAGGCGACCGAGAGTCTTTGCGACATTGGTCGTCGTTTTTACGGACGCGGTTGGTCGGTAGGCACGAGCCGCAACTATAGCGTTGTCTTGCAGAGAGATCCTCAATTGCTGCTGGTAACAGCAAGCGGAAAAGATAAGGGACCGGAAGTGCACTAGCGAAGTCGCAGTTTTACGCGGAAATCACCGTCCCTCTATGCGTTCACAGGCTAACAATGTGCAAACGTGTTTGCAACTATTGGCGTGTAATGCGGTATTAGGCTGGATGCTAACTGCAAGAAAAGGGGGGTTCGCGGTATGAGCGTTACGTCACCCCCGAAAAGCAATTCCAGAACTTTTCCGTTTTCCGTGTCCGGTTTTCGCCGCGAAAAGTACTATCCATAAGTCGACTGGCAAATTCAGCAGCGATGCCTTTCCCCTTGTCTCACCTTTTCAAGGTGTCTCCGGTTTGAATCAGCGGTTATCGTCTCCAGACTTGTCGTCCTTCTAAACTTTCACTGTTTGAAGTAATCCATCGGAGCAAGCGGAGAATGATCATGAGCAGCGACCAAGGAACGAACACCTAGCCAGAGTTGGCGATTGGACTCTACGATGCCCTGACGGGACGCAACGCGGAGATCACGTATGACTTTCAAATTATGGAAGTCTCGGTACCGGCAAAGACCGGGGGTGAGGGGGTCGAACACGCCCAGTGGAAACTCAACGGTGTTGTAAAGATCCGGACCCAAGATGGTTCGAGCCAAGGATGACTGTATCGCGAGCACCTCGGGTTGTGCTTGATCTCGATTTGGAGCTTCAGCGTGTTGAAGATACGAGAAGCGTCCAGAAAATCAACGTCTCGACGTCCAGCGACGATGCCATTTTTATCGCTTCCACCGGTGTGTTACCTAAGAGAGCGTGGCAGGACTTGCGTCGGTTGAAAATTGTCGCTGTCACGATGGCTTGGGAAACCGGGCAGGACATCGTCCTGCAACATAATGGAACGGTGCTCACTAAAATTACCGCTGCCAATCAGCCTCACCCCACCGTATCCATCCGTTGGTGGGCTGTCGCGAGGGAGGCTCTGTTTGGCAGGCGATAAAAAAACAGGCAGTGCTGTTTCATCTGGCGTCCTGCGAGTGAGGGAGCAGAACCGGTCTTCTGTTAGCTCTTCCGTTCGTCGTCTACGCCTAACGACTTTTGCCACGTTGCTTGTCAGTTATCGTGTCCTGCTTCTGCCCCCCCCATAGAATTGCACCATTGTGAGTGAGAGAATCTTGCTCGGGCGAACCGCCCGGAAAGGACTTTCAGAATGCCTCAGAAACGTCACACAGTGGATCAGATCGTTGCCAAGCTGCGTAAAGCGGACATAGAACTCGG
>NZHC01000012.1 GCA_002689655.1 Rhodopirellula sp.
ACACAAGGTGTTGCGGGGTTTTTGGGAGTGGGCGGTAGAGAACTCGAATCTCCGACCTCCACGATGTCAACGTGGCGCTCTAACCAACTGAGCTAACCGCCCGAATTCCGGCGTTACAGAAGCATTCGCCTCAGGTTCAACCGTACTTGTGTGCCGATTCAAAATCGCATGAAATCGCGATGAAGATCATTTTGGCTAGTCTGTGCGGCAAGGACTGTTCCGTCAAGTCCGCAGCAATTAATACGCTGCAGGAACCTTCAGGTACCCAGAAAGCCAATCCATTCGGTCCAAAGGCACCGCAAATCTTGCCTTTTCGCTAAATTACTGTTGACGGTCCCTAGTCGGGCGTCTGATACTTTGCGGTAATTGAGTAGAGTTCTCACCGTTCGGGATCTGGAGCAGACTTCCAGAATGCCTGATACGGTCCTCGAACGGTCTCGCTTTTTGCGTTGGCCGCCCATTCCTAGTATGCGCCGAATCGCCCTTCGGCCGGAGAAGACAGCTTTTAGTGGCATTGCCTCGACGAAATAATCAGCCGGAAGCAAATCGCGATTCTATACGTATCAATCAGAACATTCGCATCACGCCGATTCGGGTCGTGAGTGAGTTGGGCGAGCAGTTGGGAATCATTCCCACTGAACAAGCCCTCGAGCGGGCTCGCGATGCCGGCTTGGATCTTGTTGAAGTGGCCCCCAATGAAAGGCCACCTGTTTGCCGAATCATGGATTACGGTAAATACAAGTACGACAAGAACAAGAAAAAGAACTCCGGGCAGTCGCATACCAAGACGAAAGAGATTCGGCTTCGACCGAAAACGGGTGAGGAAGATATTCGCACCAAGCTTCGGCAAGCAGAAAAGTTTCTTGAGCACAAAGACAAAGTCCAAGTGAGTGTTCTTTTCCGTGGCCGTGAAATGGCCCACATCGAAGAGGGACACAAAGTCATGGAAATGGTGATCGAGACTTTAAGTGAGTTTGGCAAAGTGGAGACGCGGCCACAGCAGCATGGGCGTCGCATCATTTGCATGATCTCGCCTAAATAAGTTTTCCGCTGTGAGCGTGTGCAACTTCAGCATGCCTGATGACTCAGCAGATGGGCCAGCCATGAGCCTTTCCTGAAGGCTCATTGGTGAGGTTTGCCAATTCGCGATGTCAGCAGCCAAATTCCACCACGTTGCTGATAAACAGGCGAAATGTGGTGTGGCGTTGAGATTCAACACGCGGGCTTTGGCACACCGACCGCCTCTTTGTACCATGATGGTGGCTAATGCGTCGGTGACATGCTGAATTCAAACCACTGAATGCAGAACGATGCATTCAAGTCGTTGCATGTCGAACTTTGCAATCAGATCCTGGATTGGGATCTTGCTTGCCGTCTTCCCGAAGTACAGAGCCTATCATGATAAGCTTAGAAGCAGTTTGTAGTTCGTTGGCCTCCATCGCGCCTCTTCGATTGGCCGAAGACTGGGACAATGTCGGGTTGCTAGTCGGAAATCGTCGGGCCTCGATTGCAAAGGTAATGACGTGTTTGACCGTGACACCAAATGTGGTTTCCGAAGCTGTGGAACAGCAAGTCGGGCTGATTGTTGCTCACCACCCCCTTCCCTTCAAACCTTTGGCTCGTATCACTTCCGACTCTGTTGCCGGCGAGATGCTATTGCGTCTTATAGGTGCGGGTGTCGCTGTGTATAGCGCTCACACTGCTTTTGATTCGGCAGCCGAGGGCATCAATCAGCGTTGGTCAGAGCTTTTGAGTTTGCAGTCCGTAGAAACCTTGGTTCCGACAGCAGGTGAAGCGACGAAGAGGACGGATTCGCATGGTGAAAGTTTGCCTTTGTCCATCGAGGGAACAGGGCGGTGGGGGCGTTTAGCAGAACCCGAAAGCTTGCATTCACTTGTTTGCCGTGCTGCATCTGCTGTGGGTGCCACCAGTCCACGGCTCGTAGGCGATCCCGATCGGAAGGTCAGCAAGATCGGCCTTGCATGTGGCAGCGGTGGAAGTTTCTTGTCAGCTGCTAGGCGAAGAGGTTGTGATGTTCTGATCACAGGAGAAGCAACGTTTCATGCTTGTTTGGAAGCAGAAGCTTGCGGAGTCGGTCTGGGACTGTTGGGCCATTATTGGAGTGAGCGATTCGCCATGGAAGGTTTGGCCCAAACTTTAGAGTCGGCGTTCCCGAAGTTGTCGATTTGGGCCAGTAACAGCGAGCATGATCCGCTGTTTGAACTCAATATTTGAAATGGTGCCGCGAGGGTCTTGAGCCGATTGCCAGAAGAGAATTTGCTCGATGGAAAGACTAGTTGTTGCTGCGTTGTCGGCCAAAGGGTGGCCCGCCAGCGGGGCGGGCTCCTTGGCCACTCGTTGGATCGTCTTTGAGATTTTGCCCTGCTCTGCCCTCACCGTTGCTTGGCCGATTTGGTCCCGCACCACCGCGCGGCTTCGATGAATCGAAGCCAGAACCCTCGGGTGCTGCGAAGCCAGGGCCCCCGAATTCTGTGCGTCTGTTTTCAAATCCGTTCGGCCCACCCAGCGGACGCTGGTCTCGGTTTAAGTTTTTTAAATCCGGGCGGCTGGTTAGCAATTGAAGAAGAAGTTTTGGGTTCGTGTTCTGTACTTCATTCCGGGACACGCGACCATCATCATTGGTGTCAGCCCGCATCAGGATCGACTTTCCTGCCCGGGGCATTTCTGTCATTGCGATGAAGCCATCTCGATCACGATCGAAATATTGCATGATGCGATCAGGTAATCTTTGACGTTCACCCATGACCGGCATGGGTTGTGGATCAAAATTTTGTTGCTTGATCCCGCCCACGATATCTGATGAATTGGTGCTAGGAGTTGCCGCGGGCTGTTGTGCCCAATACCAGAGTCCAGCGATCAGCAGGATGGACATCAAAGCGAGACCAGCAACTGAAAGAATCAGATGGCGGGAATGAGTGCCCGCTGACTTGTTGGTGTTTTTGCGACTCGCCGAATTGGTGACTGCTGATTTGAGCGGGGATGAGTTGAGTGTTGAGCGTTGGTGTCCGCTGGTGGAAGTGGGGGCGGGTAAATCTGCAAACAGGTCGTTGTTTGTATCTGTCGTTGCAGCAACTTGTGTAGTTGAATTTGCAGAATCCTGTTTTCGTTGGTTTTCCTCGATCCGCGTCTGGACTTTCGATAACGTGGCAGAAGCCCATTGATGGGTTTTTGAATTCTTTGCTTGTGGGTTATCGAGCATCTGCTGCAGGATGGGCACAGCTGCAGCGAATTGTTTGGATTCACACAGCGTTTTGACGAGCTTGCTTTGCTCGTTCAACTGGATTTGTGTGATGTTGGCCTGGACCGTCTTGGTATCGCCGTTCGGAGAGTTTTTTCGAGACGCATGGGAGCGAATGCTTCGTTCCAAAGCATTTGCAAGGCTTTCCATGGACGCGTAGCGTTCGGCACTATTCTTTGCCATCGCTTTATCGCAAATCTGGGCCAAAGCGGTGCTGATGGTGGGTCGCAATGATCTTAGCTCGGTTGGATCTTCGGTCAGGATCTGTCCGATCATTGAAATTGTCGAGCCATTGCCTGCGAACGGCAATCTTCCCGACAGAATTTCGTATAGCACAACGCCTAAAGCATAAACATCCGATCCTTGTCCGATCGCATCTTTATCGCCTCGCAGTTGTTCCGGCGACATGTAAGCTGGCGATCCTAGCAAGGCACCTTCTTGGGTTAATCGCGAGTCGTCGCCAAGTTCTTCGGGACATGCCAAGCCAAAGTCCATCAAGATTGGTTCCTTGCGATGATCAATCATGATGTTGGCAGGTTTTATATCGCGATGAATGATGCCGCTACCATGAGCCTCTTGCATCGCTCTCGCAATTTTCAGAACGGTCATCGCCGCAAATCGTTCTGGCAATTCTGCGTTGTTGCGGATATGGCTCGAGAGTGTATCGCCTTTGATCAAGGCCATGGCGATGTAGTGTATTCCATCGAATTCACCTACATCGAAGACAGGACACAGGTTCGGGTGTGCCAGATTCGCAGCCGATCGTGCCTCGCGGTAAAAGCGATCAATCAGTCTTGAATTTGTGTTTGCTTCGAACTTGGGAACCTTGAGAGCGACCTTGCGATCCAGTTGCGTGTCGTGAGCCCGGTAGACGGATCCCATGCCGCCACGGCCTAGAAGATCCTCGATTTGATATCGGCCTAAGTGGGCCGGCGTCTCATGAACGCCGGCATGAGTGCTTCTCTTTCCATGTTCGGTCTGTTCTTGAGCAATTGTCGCATCGGGGATGGGCGTAGCCGAGTCGCCGCCTTGGTTACTCGCCGTCTCTTTTGAAAGACCGGGCACTGGGGGGGCAGCCGAATCAGGGGAATATTCGGCATCTGAGTCGTCCTGATTCACCGGGATTTCTAGTGTGGGTTCATCGATTCCACGCGTCTTGTCAGTCGGTCTGGCATCGCTTGGCTCGCTGGGGGAACCAGCGAGCTGCGGCGGAGTGCCGGACTCAGGCTGGCCGGGGTCACGGTCGGGTGGATGGCGATTCACTCGCGAATACCTGGAGTGTGTGGTAGAACGGGACATGCCCGTCAGTAGGTTATTGCAAGTCGGGTTCGCCAGCAGCCGGGGTTAGCTAGCCGCAGTGATTTGGCTCAGGAATCTCCAGCCGCACGATTTCAAAGACTTGTAAGGTCTTTCCTCCAAACACGTTAATCCGGAGACCCGATTGGTGATACTGGCTTGTAAACCAATGAACGGGACAGGACGCGGAGACTCCACCAACGGTTCCGATTATAAAGGAAATTTGGGTCAAACGTCCCCGGCAAGCTGGAACTGTTCCATCAGTTGCGTGTAATTCCCGTCGGCCTGAGGGAAAATCCGTGCCTTTGTTCCGGCTGGGAATGATTGACCAACCCGGCCCCCTACCTAGAATCATGGGGGGCGATTCGCCCAAATCACCCGAATTGGCGTTTCCTTGCAGCTACAATGGAACGTCGAAACCGCTGCCGCACGATTAAAACTACATGACAATTTCTTCCGGATGGCTCGCTGCACTTCCTGTTTATAACGAAGTCGATTATGTCGATGACGTTCTGGATGAGGTTGCGCGTCATGCATCTGCCGTGCTTGTGGTCGATGACGGCTCGCTTGATGGCACGAAGGAACGTCTTCAGCAGCGCAGCGACATATCTCTCATTCGCCACCCCGAAAACCGGGGTTACGGAGCAGCTCTTAATACCGCATTTCAGTTTGCAATCGATGAGGGATTTCAGGGGATCGTCACACTAGATTGCGACGGCCAGCATCAACCTTGTCGCATTCCCGAGTTCATTCGGGCTGCCAACAACGCTGAAATTGTTTCGGGAAGTCGCTACTTGAAAAGTTACGACGGTGACGACGCCCCTCCAGAGGAGCGGATGAAGATCAACAGGACGATCACTCACGAGTTGAACGAGCGTTTGGGATATGCACTCACGGATGCATTCTGCGGGTTCAAGGCTTATCAAACGTCTGCTTTGAAACTACTGAACCTTACAAATGATGGTTATGCGATGCCACTGCAACTGTGGGTTGAGGCAGCGGCTGCTGAGTTGAAAGTGGTGGAGATTCCAGTGCCCCTGATTTACCTTGATTTAGAGAGGTCCTTTGGCGGGGCATTGGATCAGGCCGAGGCCCGTTTGCAGCACTATCGTGAAGTCCTTGATGATGCGTTCGCGACCGTGATGGCCGCAGGGGTTTCGTTCCCCTCCCGCGAGGAAGTCGCTTTCAATTGATGAATTCTTTCACTGCATCTGAAACGAGTGGCGCTGGTCACACGCAAGGCTCACGACAATCTCAAGCTGAGCATGGATCCGACGATAGTCAATCGGTCGACAATCCGGGGCTTGATTTCCAAGGCGGCGAATTTCGTGAATACCGCGCTCCACGCGAGCACGGCGAGGCTTTTGTTGAGCCAGCCTTTGATCAGGCTTTGCCGATGGTGCAGGCCAATCGACGGCTGCTTGCGAAACAGACGGTTTTTGAGGTGATCCGCCATCAAGCCCGGCGGCAGTTGATTGAAGATGCCCTGCGATATACCTCGGTCTATCGTACGCCAGATTGGTTAGCAGGATTTTCTATTGATGAACTGCTTGAGCGGCCCATTGTCATGGCTGGCCATCAACCTGCTTTGTTTCATCCTGGCGTGTGGTTTAAGAATTTTGCTCTCAGTCATGTCGCCAGACAAACAGGTGCACTCGCAGTCAACCTCGTGATCGACAATGACGTTGCATCAGGGTGTTCAGTCCGTATCCCCACCTTGGCTTCCGAAACGTCGCAGGCGTCTTATGTTTCAGTGCCTTTTGATGATGCGGGCGGGGGGGGGCCGTACGAGCAAACCACGATCCAGAACCATGATGTTTTTGCGCAGTTTGCCGAGCGAGTGACAAAAACAGTTGCACCTATTGTGCAACAACCCTGCGTCGAGCGACTTTGGTACCACGCCCGAGCTGCAATCGAACGATGTGGAGTAGCCGGATGTGCGATGGCCCAGGCGAGACACGGGCTTGAGGCGGAGATTGGTCTACAGACCCTGGAACTTCCGATAGGTGTGGTGTGTCGCACGACAGCGTTTGCCGAGTTTGTGCTGTCCATTCTTTCCGAGTTGCCCCGTTTTCATCGTTGTTATAACGGGGCTGCTAGCCAATATCGCAGGGATCATGGAATTCGAAGTACAGCTCATCCAGTCCCCAACCTTGATGAGCGAGATGGGTGGTTTGAGGCGCCGCTGTGGATTTATGGAAATCAGTCGCCTACGCGTCGGCCCGTCTGGGTGCGACTTAGGAATGATCAACTGGTGATCAGCGATCGTGTTGAAAGGGAGATTGAGATTGATATCCGTTTTCCAAAGTTGGCTGCTGAAAAGTTGAGCAGTATGATCACCCCGGAATTCAAACTTCGACCACGTGCTTTGCTTACCACGATGTACGCCCGTTTGATCTTGAGTGATCTATTCATGCATGGCATCGGTGGTGCCAAATATGATCAGCTGGGTGATCGGATCATCCATTCTTTTTTTATGGTGGATCCCCCCGAGTTCATGGTGATGTCGGCGACGGTCAAATTGCCGAGTGCTCACACTTCTGACAACCCAGCCCGCGTTCGCCAGCTGAAACGCGAAATGCGTGATGTCCAGTTTCAGCCGGAGCGTTATGCCAAGCGTGCCGATTTGGACCAGAGCTTGATTGCCAGAAAACAATATCTGCTGGAAAATCAACCTCCGCCCGGTGCCCGTGGCGATTGGCATCGAGAGATAACTGAGATCAATCGAACGCTATCGGATTGCCTGGAAGAACAACGCAGCCGAATCGTGACCGAGTTGGCAAATGCCCGCCGGCAAGCCTCCTCGGAGGCCATTCTGTCCAGTCGAGAACATCCTTTCTGCGTGTTCAATTTGCAGTACTTGCAGAATACGTTTTTGCAACTGCTCGATCAGCCTGCTGGTTCTGATCAACAGTCTTGACGATTTCCGACGAGGATCTGCCCGACGAGCAGCCAAATAGCTGTGAAAGTAAGGCCAAGGGCGGCGTGGATAGCATCAGCATTCATGATAGGGGCCTCCAAAGAGAGGGAACGGTAGCGTTTGGCCCGTTCCATGGCCCAAATCGCTGTCGCGGGCATCATTGATGCATGCAACAGCTAGGTACGCCTATCCCGGCGTATAGTGAGACGATCGGCAAAAGATGCACCCCATCTACAAAGAATTTCTAAAGAGCTGATAATTCAGCTAAACCTCAAAGTTTCCCACCACACGTTTTGATGGCAAATCCAGATGACTATGAAGTATTGGTTGATGAAGACAGAGCCCACCACTTATTCCATTGATGATTTGGAGAGAGAATCGAATCAGACCACTTGCTGGGAAGGTGTGCGGAATTACCAGGCTCGGAATCTGTTGCGTGATGACATTCAGGAAGGTGATCGTGTTCTGTTTTACCATTCCGCTTGCAAGGAACCTGCGGTAGTGGGGACAGCAGTTGTGTCTCGGCCGGGGTATCCTGACAGCCACGCGTTCGATAAGCGGAGTAAGTATTACGATGCAAAAAGTGATCCTGATAATCCCCGCTGGTACATGGTGGATGTCAAGTTGGAGAAGAAGTTTGATGCTCCGGTCACGCTTGCTTCGTTGCGTGAAAAAGCGAGTCTCAAAGAGATGGTGCTGCTTCAGAAGGGCAGTCGCTTGAGTGTACAGCCAGTCAAGAAGAAAGAATTCGATATCGTTCTGAAAATGGCAAAGTAATGTTGGATGTCCCTGTTCATGTCAATACACCTGTTCATGTCAATGCAACAGAGTCGTGTGCCAACAAAAATATGCTTGATCCTTGGATCGCTCTTGGCATGTTGGCTCTCTGCCTTTGTTTCGCATGCATCACGTTGGCAGATGACTCTGTTGAAGGTGTTCAGCGATCGCCCAATATTGTCATGTTGATTGCTGATGATCAGCAGTACTCGGATTTTGGCTTCATGGGTAATCTGAGGGTCCAAACTCCGAATTTGGATGAATTGGCTCGTGGATCCGCGATCTACACTGACGCCTATGTTCCATCGAGTGTTTGCCGACCTTCGTTGGTGACGCTGCTGACAGGGCTTTATCCGCATCAGCATGGAGTCCACTTCAACCATCCGCCGCCTGGTTTCGCGAGGCTGACAAAGTCGCCTGGGATTGGAAAGGCTGAATTCGATCAGTTGCGGCAACGGGCGATCACTTTGGTTCGCAAACGCCCGACGCTACCGCGGTTGCTTGCGGCCCGAGGGTATCGCTGTTTCCAAACGGGGAAGTACTGGGAAGGGCATTGGAAGAACGCCGGATTCACCGAAGGCATGACGATCACGCAGCCATCAGGTGGGCTTTATGGAGATAAGCAACTCGCTAATGGCGACTGGGTGGCGCACGGCAATGGGGATCATGGGCTTGCCATTGGTCGTGAGACGATGGAGCCCATCGCCACATTTCTCGATGATGTGCAACAGGATCCTTTCTTGCTTTGGTACGCCCCATTCTTGCCGCATACGCCACACGACTCACCTGAAAGATACAAACAAGCGGTCGCGGAAAATCCAGATGTGAAGCCACACGAGATACCCTATTTCGCGGCGATCATGCAATTTGATGAAACTGTAGGTCAATTGATGCAGATGATCGAACAACGTGGGCTCCGCGATAATACTTTGTTTGTATTTGTTTCAGATAATGGCTGGGCACCCGATCCCATGCGATTTCGCAAGTCCAAAAAAGAATGGGACCACACTCGAACCAGCAAGCGTTCGCCGTTCGAGCCTGGTTTGCGTACACCGATCTTGATTCGTTGGATAGGACGGACCAAAGCAGGGAAACACTCTGCACTGGTCAGTACGATTGACTTGATGCCCACACTGCTAGATGCAGCAGGTGTCAAGAATAGACCGGAAGACCTGCCCGGCACCAGTCTATGGCCATCCGCCATCGGGCAAAAAACGCTGTCTCCTGAACGCGCCGTTTTTGGAGCAATTTATCCGGGAGACGCGTCGACGCTCGGTGTTCCCGAAAAAGACCTTGCCTACCGTTGGGTTCGCAAGGGGCGATACAAGTTGATTGTTCCCAAGCCCCGCGGAACACAATCACCGTGGAATGAATACGTCGACAGTCCAGCATTATTTGATCTGGCAAGCGATCCGCATGAAAGGAAAAATTTGATTCATGATCCGAGCCTAGCCAGCGTGATTACTTCGTTGTCAAAGATTCTAGATGATTGGTGGTCTCCTCATGCGTTGAATGGTGATCTCTGAGAGAGTTCTCATGAGCAATGATTTCCGGCGAAAAGAATTGCTGGCACAAGGTCCGATCAGCGAAGCTTGGTGAAAGAATCAAGTTGTAACGTTTTGGCGACCACGTCAAAAAAATACGGACATCTCATGACGTTGGCGGGCGTGTAATAAGTTTTTATGAGCAGTTCATTCGCTATGATGAGGGCTGTTGGAAAGGATTCCGATTCATAGGTTGGCTAAACTCTTTTCCCCTTGTCACGAGCAGGCACTCGATGGGCATTCGTTTTGCGTGTCATGTTTGCAAAAAGCAACTGAACATCAAACGCGACTTAGCGGGGCGGCGAGGCATTTGTCCTCACTGCCAAGCTCGTTTTCGAATCCCGATGGAAGACTCCGAACAATCGACCCCAGTGGACGCCGTTCGGAGTGCTCAACCTGAGGTGGCGAGCCCCGTTGAGCCGGGCGGTGCTGTTGAGCCGGGCGGTGCTGTTGAGCCGGGCGGTGCTGTTGAGCCGGGCGGTGCTGCCGTCATGGCTGGGAATAAGGTGGCTTTGCCGGCAGACCTTTCCGCGCCGGGTGTTACCAAGCCAGTGCCGCAGGACGAGGCCAAAACGTTGATGCGCACGCAGGCTGCACAGGAAGCGGCTACCCTGCATGCTGTTGGGGGGTCGATTCTCGAGGAAGAACCGAATGCAACCTGGTACGTTCGTCCGCCCAGTGGCGGTCAGTATGGGCCAGCATCAACGGATGAATTGCGAGAATGGATCGGTCAGGGACGCGTTGCGGCTTCCGCGTTGCTGTGGCGAGATGGATGGCCGCAGTGGCGAGATGCCGGTGAGGCATTGCCGGAATTGTCTGGCCAGCTGCCGGATGCTCTGGGGACTGCTGATAACGTGACGACTTTCCCCGAGAAGTCAGACGTGCAAGTTGGGTCAGGGACGCGGCAGGCCAAAGGAAAAAAGTCAGGCATTTCGCTCAGTGGAGACACGGGGATCGGAGCGGAACGGAGGTCGCGGACCATGCGTCGCATCAGTTTGATTGCGATTCTGGTTGCTATTGCCGCTTTGTTGATTGGGGTTCTGATTTATGCGCTCAACCGCTAAGCAGCTTCAATTCGTACTCTGAAAATCTTCGTTTGACACGACTGTTCCTCTCTGTCGCTGTGGAACCCGGGACGCTCGGCCGTGTGCCGTGTTTTGCCGTTTCTGACACTCTTTCCAGTGAGTTCAAGGGAGGGGCCTTCCCTTACCAAGCTGTTGCTTGATCCACTACAGTGGAGTGCTGGAATGCTGGACGATTTGATTTTCGCTGGCGGCCAGTCAGAATTGAGATTCCCAAAATCCTGCCTCGCTGAGAGGCTTTTCGTTTCCAGGAGAAGTATTTCATGACCATCAACAGCAAAGTTGCACTCATTTGGATCGCTGCAGGCGTGATGGGGCTGTTCAGTTTGAACAGTGTGCAGGCAGAAGACGCTAAGCAATCTGTGAGCGTATTCGGTGAAGGTAAAATCACGGTGCCTGCCGATTTTAAACGGGTTGAGCCCAAGTCTCGAATCATCCAGCACGAATTCCAAGCCAAAGCTGGTGAGGGCGATGATCTGAAAACTGCCCGTGTCACCATGATGGCTGCGGGTGGCGATGTGAAAGCCAATATCCAACGTTGGCAAGGCCAGTTTGCTGGAGGCGATCAGGATGCTCGCAAGACGGAAGAAATGAAAGTGGGCAAATGGAAGGTCTACGTCGTCGATGTTAATGGCAATTACGCGGAACGTGTCGGTGGACCTTTTGCTGGCGGTAAAGTCGTCAATCGGGAAAACTATGCCATGGTTGGGGTCATTCTTGAAGATCCCAACGGACGTAAGTTCTTTCTAAAGATGATCGGGCCAGCTGAAGTGGTAAAAGCAAATCGCAAAGCGTTTGTTGGTATGGCCAAAGGTATCGATAAATAGACGCGGCACGTTTGGAATTGCCACTCAGAGAAGGTGCACGATGAATATTCAGAGTTTTCTGGAACATCACGGGATTGTTCGCAATCCATTTGCCGAAGAGGATGCGCAAACAGATCAGGTATTCAAAGAGTACTGCATCAGCAGTGCTTACCACCCGATCTGGGACAAGGTTTATGGGGATCCAAAAGAACCATCGACCTCCATCATCTTTGGACCCAAGGGTTCCGGGAAAACTGCAATGCGTCTGCAGATTGATCGGCATCTGGGGCGGTACAACGAAGAACATCCCAACGAGCGTTTATTCGTCATCCGATATGATGACTTCAATCCATTCCTTGATCACTTTTGTGAGCGTTTGGGACGGAGAACATCACGCAAGCCTGAAAGAGTCCTGGATGCTTGGCGTCTATGGGATCACATGGATGCGATTCTTTGCCTTGGCGTGACCGACTTGATTGACCGAATCCTGAAAGCGGATAAGGGAACAGCAGCCGAGTCAGTCAGCGGTCAGAAGGTTCACGGGTTGGATCGTGCTGCTGCTCGTGATTTGCTGTTGTTGGCGTCAAGTTATGACCAATCAACTTCATCAACCTTCATGGCCCGTTGGACCGAGTTGCGCCACGCCTTGGGGTATCGCAACTTTTCATCCAAAATCAGTCTGATTGCTGCGATGGCCGCTGCCATTTTTTCCGTCTTGTTAGTTGTGTTGCTGTACACAGGAGCGTGGGGGAACGGTGATGGTGAGGAAACAGGCAACGTGTCTCGGATGACTTTGTGGCTGATTCCCATCATTACTTTGATTGGGTCTGCGCCATGGCTGTGGCGCACGTTCAAGTGTCATCTGGCTGCTTTGGGCATCCGCCGACACATGCGAGTTGGGAAGCGAGAGACAGGCTCCCTTCGGAAAATTTTGCAGCAATTTCCAAGTAAGGAACTGGCCAATCAACCCCTGCCACGTTTCGACCGAACGGATGATCGCTATGAGTTGTTGAACAAATTCAAAGCGATCTTGGAAAGTTTGGGATTCAGTGGCATTATCGTTCTCATGGATCGGGTTGATGAGCCGCACATGACTGGCGGCAAGTCCGAATTGATGCGTCGTTTTGCCTGGCCATTGCTGGATAACAAACTTTTGAAACACCCTGGGATCGGATTTAAAATCATGCTCCCGCAGGAGCTGCAACGAGACATTGATCGCGAAACGCGTGAGTTTCATGAGCGGGCAAGACTCGATAAGCAGAATGTTATCTCTGCGTTTCAATGGACAGGTGAGTCGCTGTATGATCTCGCTCGAGCCCGGATGTTGGCATGTGCTGCGGAGGGAGCAAGTCCCGAGCCCAAGGATTTGTTCTCTCAGGATGTCAGCTACGAGCGAATGCTCTCTGCCTTTCAATCGTTGAGGGTACCGCGTCATTTGTTTCGGTTTCTGTTTCGTGTGCAGGTTGAGCATTGCAATCGGCACACCGATGCTCAGCCCGCCTTCAAAATTGGTGGCGAAACCTTCGAGTCAACGTTAGCCGTTTACGCCCGCGAATCCGAAATCGGTAGCCACTGAGTACCTGTTGAGGGAGCAGGAGTTTGGGGGAGCGTTGCTCGTTCTCGACCAGTTGGGCGTGACGTCACGAATCGCTCTTCGGGAGATAGAACCGGGAGGCACCGCGGTTCACCTGTGGAATGGCTGGCGAGAGCAGGTGGATTTCGATTGCATGATGATGGGCTTTCACGTGCTGGCTGGGACCAAAATCGAAATGAGGAAATCCCATCGGAGTGGTTGCTGTGCTCGCCCGAATTGCTGCAGTTGTAGAAATCCGTCGCTCTGAAGCTGTTTCAACACCTGACATTGACCTGATTGACGGGAAATTCCGCGGTCAAATGCGAAGAATGCAACGAATTGCTGGCTAGCAAACGCCAGCGGTACGATTTCACCTTGTGAATGCTTCCCGTTTTGGTACTCTATTTGCCCCCAACGCGGGGTCCGAAACTTCGTCAACACATATCCTCGATGCTGAGCGGCTGTCCGCTCTCGGCCTTGAAAACTGGAGAATGAACTAGGTGGGTACCAAGAGAACAGGCAAAGGTCGACGTAAAGTAGGACGTAAAAAACGACGCATGCGAGCCAAGATTCGGCATCGCAAGAAGTAATTCACTAATTTTTGGTGAGCAGTTTGGGGCATTTGTGCCCTAGAGAAGCCAACCAAATCTGACGGCAGGGAGATCGTGAGGGACGTTTTTTCGTCGCTCTATCTGTGCTGCCCGTGAACTGTGCTGCCCGTGAACTGTGCTGCCCGTGAACTGTGCTGCCCGTGAACTGTGCTGCCCGTGAAATAAGTTGCCCGTGGTGGGCGATTGGTGCTCGTTATCACGGTCTGCCAATGGTCTGTGCACAGCACGCGATCAGTGAAATCAAAGCTGATTTCACTCGAGGGCGACTTGATTTTGAACATGACTCGACGCGGCGTTCAGCAAGCTGGCTGTGAAAGGGCGAGGACCGGCGTTTCGCGGATGCTTGAGCTTAGGTCTCCGAACAGCATTCGTTAGAACCCTTGTCGCGAGAGCCAGAACCCTTGTCGCGAGAGCCAGAACCCTTGTCGCGAGAACCCTTGTCGCGAGAACCCTTGTCGCGAGAGCCGTTGTCTCGAGGCATCGAGTAGACTTTTCTAGGTCGCTCGTCTAGGCCGGCATCGCATTCTCAATGCACCGTCCCGCGTACCGACGAGTGTGGGAGGTGGATTCTGGTCGAATGTAAGGTTTGCAACCGTTCGGGACGTGCTATTCGAGGAAGGCCTGATCTGGGCTGTCGCCGTCTTTTCGATGTGACGCCATCGATTCCGGTGGAAATTTGGACTTGATCGCTTGAATTGGCCGTTGCTTTTGGTTAATTCCACCAAGTCCTCGGTTCTGAACGGGATTCTTGCGAAGGCCGTCTGATTTGCTAGAGTCAAAAAGCCGTTGAGCGGCTAAATTAGGAGTCACTCCAGAACGAAATGCTCGCGCGATGCGGGCCGGCGAGGCTTGGCGAACCACGGTTCCCAAAATTGCTGTCACTAGTTCCACCAGTAAATAATTGTTGTCAGCATTGGCACCCGAAGTTTCCACGCATGTCTACTGTCGATCCAAAAACGAGCGAGTCAGATTCAGACAAAGCACCCGTTGGTCCACCCAAGAAAAGGGGTGTGCCAGAGGGGTTGTGGCTGAAGTGTCCGGGGTGTGGGGCCTCGGTTTATAAAAAAGAAGTTGAGCAACGGCTGAATGTTTGCCCGAAGTGTGAGTTCCACTTTTATGTGTCGGCTCGTGAGCGAATTGCTCAAGTGCTTGACGAGGGCACATTTGAGCCGATGAACGAGCATCTTCGGCCGACGGATCCACTTGAATTTGCTGATCGCCGTAAATACGCAGAGCGTTTGGTTGGCGAGCAAAAACGAACCGGTTTGACGGATGCCGCGGTAACTGGAACGGGTATGGTTCGTGCTCGCCGCGTCGCGCTCGCGGTAACTGATAGTGCGTTCATCATGGGCAGTATGGGATCCGTCGTAGGTGAACGACTGGCCCGCTTGATCGAATGGGCGACCGAGCAGGATTTGCCATTGATTATCATCAGTGCCAGCGGCGGTGGAGCACGTATGCACGAGGGCATTCTTTCATTGATGCAAATGGCCAAGGTGTCTGCTGCATTGGCACGCTATGACGAGGCGGGCGGCTTATTCATCAGCGTGCTCACAAATCCGACCATGGGCGGCGTGGCTGCAAGCTTTGCATCTCTAGGGGATTTGGTTTTTGCCGAACCCAAAGCATTGATCGGTTTTGCTGGTCCCCGAACAATCAAAGCGACGATTGGAATCGAATTACCAGATGGTTTTCAGACAAGTGAGTTCCTCTTGGAGCACGGTTACATCGATCGCATTGTTGAGCGAAAGACTCTGAAAACCGAGATCGCAAATGCGATCGATTATTGTGGAAAGTAGCAGTGGTTGTTGGCTGTGCATGGTGTAATCGTGCACAGCGTGATGATTCACGGCGATATTCAGGGCAGCACCTTACCCCGCACCTTGTGACAGATGAGCCTGTTTGACTCCCTAAAATCCGCCTTTCAGTCGTCCGGGAGCAATGCCTCTCGCCGGATCGATGTTGAGGGTCGTTTCGCTAGGCAGCGGACGGCAGTCACCGGGACGATGGCGCACTTCTATGTGGCCAAAGATCGTGAACACGACGATCGAATGGTCGGCATCAAAATCCTCGACATCGAAAAGATGGAACTTTTCGAGAATCGATTCAAAGGCTTGAAAAAGCCCAGCGAAGGTGAAATTGCACTCACTATGCATCACCCCAACGTTGTTGATACGTACGAGGTCGGCCTGACCATGAAAGGGCAGCCCGTCCTGATTATGGAGTACATCGCGGGGCCCAGCATGCAGAACATCGTCGTGCAAAAACAGGAAGAGCACGTGTCTGGCCGGCGGCTTAAATTGATTCGTGATATGGCCGAATCCCTCAAGTATGTCCACTCGATGCAGTATATCCACCGCGATATTTGCCCTCGAAATTTCATCTGCCTGCCGGGTGGCATCGGTGTCAAACTGATCGACTTCGGTTTGACGGTACCCGCCACTGCACCTTTCATGGTTCCCGGAAATCGAACCGGAACGCCGCTCTACATGTCGCCCGAAATCGTTCGGCGGAGAGCGACGGATCAGCGCGTTGACATCTTTTCCTTCGGAATCACCTGTTATTGCCTGATTTCGTTTGAACATCCTTGGCAGGGAGAAATATTGAATGGCCGGGCGGCCCTGCACCATGACACCTCTCCTCCGCAGGATTTGTTGGATCGCTGTCCCAATGTCGATCCTCGCCTGTCTCGCGCGATCATGAATGCTCTGCATCCCGATGTGGGCCAACGGACCAAGTCGATGGAGCAGTTTTTGCACGCGATCAACAACGTCGATACTGTCTTTGTCGATTAGCCGGGGAGGCTACCTGCCCATTTGCCGCCACCGACTGCGGCAAAGTGACTGCGGCAAAGTGACTGCGGCAAAGTGACTGCGGCAAAGTG
>NZHC01000013.1 GCA_002689655.1 Rhodopirellula sp.
CCGCACGAACCGAAATAGTTTCTGCATTACGACACGCGTGAATCAACCTGAAAACCTCCTCTGCAAGTCCCTGCCAAGCAAGCCAAACCTGATTGCACCATGTGCTTGCTTCACATTTGCTCTACATGCGTCCCATGCTGTTTTACGTACACGTACCAATTCGTGTCGGAGACTCCTAACGGTTCAATTCAGCCTGCGGTCATTTTTTGTTGACCGTGTCACTAATATCAATCAAATGCAATTGTCTTCCTTGATTTCCAACGGGTGCATCGACACACACCATTGTTCCGTCGGGTGAAAACCGGGGATGCGTATCAACTCGCCACTCACCTGTGTAGGCCGCTGGCAGATGAAATTTGGCCAAGTCGATTCTCTTGCCCGAGGCTACTTCGTAGAGGTGCGGCGTTTGCATCCTTGCCTCCGTTTTTGGATAAGTATCGTTAAGGATCCACTTTCCGCCGGGCAAATAGCTGATATGGCCGCTGGGATCCAGGACACCGCGTCCAACTTCTCGCACGTCCCCCCCGCCATCGATATCCTCAAAAAGAAAATTGCCCCAGCCATCATTTCCATCCCAGTTCCGCGACTGGGCGAGGATGCTCGTTGAGTCACGCCAAATGAAGTGAGAGGTGTAGCCATTGGGACACACAATCCTAACATCCGAACCATCTGAATTGGCAGTGATCGCGCGTGTCAATCGCGAGCCATCGGGGTAACGCCAACGATGCAATGCGATGAAACGCTTTCCATCGGGGCTAAAAAGCAGATGATTGAAATAATGCTTGATGCCAATTTTTTGATTGGGGATGCTACCCATGCGGGCAATATCAGCTAACGAAAGAATCAAATCTGTTTTTCCGGATTGCAGATCAATTCGCACAATACCTGAGGCCTCAGGAACTGGATCATCGGCATGGGGATCAGCGAGTCCAGCATATCCATACCCGGGACGCACATCATTGATTCGTCGAAAATCAGGTGCCACCGCATATTTACCATCTGGGCTGACAGAGTAGATCGGACACGGCAAGCGACGCATCTTTCCTGTAACAACATTCATGATTCGGGAAATGAACTGACCATCTTCACGGTCATTCCAAATGACTTCGTGAAGCGATCCGGGCAACCATTGCAACATGCAACCCTGCTGCCAGCACCACGCATTACTTTTCCCCAGTTTGACCCACGTATTATCCCTTTCCAGATCGATCATGCCAATTTCAATTTGATCTTCCGGCTTGGGACTGCGGTGTTCAAAATCAACCTGCATCCCCAACACAAAGCGAGAGGTAGGGTCAAACTGCAGCTTGTCGTAGTACCCAAACCAATGGTGCTTTGGTCCGTGCGTTATCTGCCGAACATGGCTCTGCAGCGAATGAACCGCACCACAGCAACTCGCCGCGATGCCACCAAACGCGGCAACTGATGCTGAGGCAAGAACTGAACGGCGACTTAGCTGAAAACCTGACATGAAACCCAACCTTTCCTAGCACCAAAAACAACTACCCAAACGCCGAATCGAAAATCGTTTTCGGTTGGTATTCCGTACTGACCAGAGCCGTACTGACCAGAGCATTGTACACCCGTCACCGCCAGCAGTTGGTCACGTCCTCACTTTCAGTCCAACGCCAGTTAAAAGAGATAGCCTGAAAATTCGAAAATTGTCATTTTGGCTGCCACACCTGTTCAATCAGATGCGGAACAAGCAGGGCATGATGCAGTCTTCGCTTCCAAACCAAGAAACGACTTGCACACGCAAGCAGTTCAAAGATTCACATAAGTAACGCGTCCAGCATGATCACTGCATGATCACTGCATGATCCCAGCCCCTTTCACACTCGTCAGTGATGGCAGGAATACAGTTTCACGTCACAAGTTCCCGCAAACTCACCCACTTACCCAGAACGCAATTGCAAACGAAGCATGTGTTTTCAGAACCCTGTTTCAGCAACTATTTTTGCACTCCCACATTGATTCACTTCAATAACAACAGTCCTCATGTATAGGAGTTCATGGGTAGATACAAATATCTGGTAGGGAATGCCGCACCTTGCAAATAGTCTCCACGAACCACAAGTCATCGGTTACATTGAGCGCGGTCGGAATCTTCAACCAGACAACAACCAATCGAGTAAAAGCTTGGGTGGGCATGCTGGCCATCGACCAAATGCTGTGAATGCAGCAGAACACAAACGTTTACTGCAGATACTTGCAGCCAATCGATCAATGCCAAATAACCTGCCAGTCCTAAGCAATGAATCAGGATGCTGGTGAGGCGTTCCTCAGAAAACCCAGAGCCAAAACTCCACGAGAGCACAGCCATCTCCATCATGACAGATCAAGAAGAACTGACACCGGAAGCTTTTGTCACACTGCTCCACCAATTCGCTCTTGACCTGCTTAAGCGCTCAACATTGGACGAAATATTTTGGCTGATTGCTGACCGAATGATCGCCGGAATTGGATTTGACGATTGCGTCATCTATCTGCTGGACTCCGAAAACGACATCCTGATTCAGAAAGCTGCTTACGGACCGAAAAATCCGGAGGGACGCACGATTAAAGATGCGATCACGATTCCAGTGGGGGAGGGTATTGTCGGCAGCGTTGCCTTGAATGCAAAGGCAGAACGCATTTCCGACACACGACTTGATCCCCGCTATATCATCGATGATGACTTTCGATTATCGGAACTGGCTGTTCCTATCATGCTCAATGGTTGCTGCATCGGTGTCATAGACACTGAAAATAGCGACGCGGAGTTCTACACAAAGCGACATGAAGAATGGTTGTCCACCATTGCATCGATCGCTGCCACAAAGATCTCGGACGCGAATCGAGCAGAGGAACTGAGCAAGACCGTCAAGACACTCGAGTCAACACAACAGAAACTTGACAAGCAGGCGAAGCAACTGAAGCGAGCTACCAAAAACGCAAAGTTGGCAAATCAGGCAAAAAGTGACTTCTTAGCCACAATCAGTCATGAACTTCGGACACCCATGAATGGAGTGCTGGGGATGACTGAATTACTGCTTGAAACACAACTCGACTCCACTCAGCTTGAGTACACACAGGCAGTCAAAGCATCCGCAGGTTCCCTTTTAAACATCATCAATCAGGTCCTCGATTTTTCAAGGATTGAGGCAGACGCGATTGAACTGGATTTGAATTCATTCGATTTGGATTCCCTGATCAATGAGACCATGTCAATTTTTGAGATCCAAGGACGGATCAATGGCATTGAGATGCAATCTAGAATCGCTGCCGATATCCCGCAGAACCTGATTGGTGACTCGGAGAAGCTGCGACAAATCCTCGTCAACCTACTTGGGAACTCTCGCAAATTCACAAGCACAGGGAGCATTGATGTCTTTGTGAGCAGAGAACACGAGGCACAGAATGGAAAGATCCAATTAAAATTCGAAGTGCGTGATACTGGGATCGGTTTACCCGAGGAGAATACTGAGCAATTATTCGCGGCGTTTACGCAGGCGGATATGTCCTCGACCCGTCATTATGGAGGCACAGGACTTGGCTTGGCGATTTCGCAAGAACTGGTCAAGCTTATGAAAGGGCGGATTTGGTGCAAGAATAATGAACCAACTGGCTGCTCATTTTTCTTTACGATCGAAGTCGCCGAAGACACCCCCAGCCCGCAGCCAAACAACTCGGGTCGTGCACTGGAATCCGAGTCTTTCTCAGAGACTGTTCCGCAAGCGCCACTCGATCGCAAACAGACATTAAATGTTTTGTTAGCTGAGGATTCTCCCGTTAATCAAACGCTCATGTTGGCTCTACTTAGCAAATGGGGACACAATGTCGTCGTCGCAACGACAGGCCTGGAAGCCATTGACCTTTGGCAATCCAACGAAGCGCGTTTTGACGTGATACTGATGGATGTGCTCATGCCTGTCTGCGACGGTCTGCAAGCGACAAAAAAAATTCGGCAATTGGAAAACTCATTGATCGAACGCGTTCCCATCATTGCGTTGACAGCCCAGGCTCTCAATGGTGATCGGGACGCCTGCATTGACGCGGGCATGGACGCTTACGTCAGTAAACCTATCTCGCAGACAAAACTCCATGCTCTACTGAAACGATACAGCTGATCACTGTCGGCCAAAGCAAAATAGTGCGGGCCTGAACCAAATTCATGGGGAATCAAATTTCCAAATCAGATAATATGGTTGCAGCAGAAATTCGAATTCCTACTGTTGCGTCGTACAGCAACTGCCCTGCTGCTAGTTCCGTTCTGCAAGAAAACTTGGCCGAGGTACGCCATGGCACGTAAAGCGTGAAACAAATCCCTTTGGTGGTGACAAATCCGAGGTTCACCATCATCTGAAACCAGCGGCAAACACTGCCTCAGCCACAAGACAGGGCCCATCCAGCCATGAAAATCGCAGATGCGACCAAAGCAGCCCTTCTGCATCCCGAGCGTCGGCGTTAAGTTGCGTAAATAGGGAAAAGGCAACGTTGCAGAGCCTGCTCAACAAGATGCCGAGTGGGTGAACTACGTCGCGTGCACACTTTCTGACGATGGTGCGCAAGCATCCTTAAAAGTCGGCCGCCCCATAAGCACGCATGATCCGTGTTCGTGCCAAACTTTCGGGCAGCGGAAAACCACAACCTTAATACCGACACATTCGCCGAACGCCAGATTGATGCAAGCACTTGTCAAACAAAATCGGGAGCCCGGTCTCACGCTCACCGACGTCCCTGAGCCCAAAATCGGCATCAACGATGTGCTCATAAAGATTGACCGAACTGGTATCTGCGGCACGGATGTTCATATCTACAAGTGGGACGCTTGGGCTCAAGCGACGATTCCTGTTCCAATGGTCGTAGGACATGAATTCGTTGGTGAAATTGTCGAGGTAGGATCGAACGTATCTGACTTCCGAACCGGCGAGATCGTCAGCGGTGAAGGGCATGTGATCTGTGGTCGTTGTCGTAATTGTTTGGCAGGGCGTCGACATCTGTGCGCGGACACCAAAGGAATTGGCGTGAATCGGCCCGGCGCATTTGCTGAATATCTGGCTTTACCGATGACGAACGTCTGGCCACATCACTCATCCATTGATCGAGACGTTGCCTCGATCTTTGATCCCTTTGGAAATGCTGTTCACACTGCCTTGTCGTTCCCGGTACTAGGTGAAGACGTTTTGATCACGGGAGCCGGCCCGATCGGCTGCATGGCCGCCGCGGTCGCCAAACACGCGGGTGCCCGCTATGTCGTTGTCACAGATGTGAACCCCTGGCGTCTGGACTTGGCAAAGAAAATGGGGGCCACGCGTGTTGTCGATGTCAGATCTCAGAGTATTGGTGACGTTCAGAAATCTCTCGGGATGACCGAAGGCTTTGATGTCGGCTTGGAGATGTCAGGTAGTCCCGATGCATTCCGGCAGATGGTCAAAGCGATGTGTCACGGTGGTAAAATCGCAATGCTAGGCATTCCATCAGAGGCAATGGCAATCGACTGGAACGAAGTTGTTTTCAACATGCTAACCATCAAAGGAATCTATGGTCGTGAAATGTATGAAACATGGTACAAGATGACCGTGCTGATTCAGGGTGGACTCGACCTTACTCCCGCGATTACTCACCGATTTGATTACACCGAATTCGAAAATGGATTTGAAGTCATGATGTCCGGCAAATCTGGAAAAGTGATACTCAACTGGCAGTGATTCCTGGCTTGACATTTGTCACGTCGTCTAGTCCTTGCTGCAGTACCGATACACAACACATCCCCCAACAGCAAATTAAAGATCCATGGCCAAAGCATTCCTGACCCACATAGAAAACCAGCTGAACGACATCCGTGAACAAGGCCTATTCAAGGCAGAACGTACAATCACAACTCCGCAGGACGTCCACATTCAGGTCAACCATGGGGATAGCGTCCTGAATATGTGCGCCAACAACTATCTGGGTCTGTCAGAACACCCGGAAGTCGCCAAAGCGGCTCATGAGGGACTGGACGAATGGGGCTATGGCTTATCGTCAGTGCGTTTCATTTGCGGAACGCAAGCGGTGCATCAGAAACTGGAACACAGGCTCAGCGAGTTTCTAGGCACAGAAGACACGATCCTATACACGTCGTGTTTCGATGCAAACGGTGGATTATTCGAGACAATCCTGACAGCAGAAGACGCGATCATTTCTGATGAACTGAACCATGCTTCCATTATCGACGGGATTCGCCTCTGCAAAGCACAGCGTCACCGTTATCGCAATAATGATCTTGCCGATCTGGAAACCAAGCTCGAAGCAACTCAGTCAGCCCGGTATCGCTTGATTGCGACTGACGGTGTTTTTTCGATGGATGGACATATCGCAAATTTGCCTGGCATCTGCGACCTGGCAGAAAAATACAAGGCACTTGTGATGGTGGATGATTCGCATTCAGTCGGCTTCATGGGAAAAACGGGCCGCGGCACCCATGAACACCACGATTGCATGGAACGGGTTGACATCATCACAGGGACGCTCGGCAAAGCACTGGGTGGAGCCAGTGGTGGCTATACCAGCGGACGAAAACCAATCATTGATTTGTTACGCCAGAAATCTCGCCCTTATCTATTCTCCAATTCGGTAGCTCCCCCGATTGTTGCCGCCTCCGTGCGAGCGGTTGAATTACTGAGCGAGTCGACGGAATTGCGAGATCGGCTGGAGTCCAACACCAAACGCTTTCGGACAGGCATGGAGGCGGCGGGGTTCAACCTGCTTCCTGGTGAGCATCCGATCGTTCCTATCATGCTGGGAGATGCAGTACTTGCAACTCGCATGGCTGACCTGATGCTTCAAAAAGGTGTTTATGTGATTGGATTCTCATTCCCGGTCGTGCCCAAGGGCAAGGCCCGAATTCGCACTCAGATCTCAGCTGCACACACAGAAGAAGACATTGACTTCGCCATCGCAAAATTCATCGAGGCCAAACAAGAGCTGGGGATCTGAAACGCGGGACTTCCCAGTGACATGCATCCAAGAACGTTCACTTCACTCCGAAGAATAGCCAGTCCGTCTGTTCTTCTTGTACCATCGGGTTGAACGTTCGGACGGGTTCAACATGTGTCTGGCTGAATGTTAATTCAAGCGCCTCTGAAAAACTGCTACTTTCGGCATAGGACCAAATGGCCAAAATGCCACCCTCTTTCAAATGTTTCCTGGCAGACTGCAGCCCAGCCTCGGTATAGAAAACGTGCTCGTCGCTGCCAAGCTGATCTGAAGGTGAATGATCCACGTCAATCACAATGAGATCGTACTGTTGCTGAGGCTCATCCAACAAAAATTGATAAACATCGCCTGAGGTCAAACGCAGCCCCTCGGCGTTATTCAATTCATCCGATAGCGGTATCAAACCTTCCTTCAGCCAATGAAGCACCTGGGGCAGGTACTCAATCACTTCTACCGACGCGACACGCTGATCAGTTAACAATTCCTTGGCAGTGTAGCCGAGGCCAAATCCACCGACCAAAGCTTTCAGGTTTGATCCACCGTGAATTTCGGCTGATCGATTGGATATCGCCCGTTCTGAATCAGTGTTGTAACTGCTCATTAAAAACTCGTGATTCAATGTGACTTCTGTCACCACGGTTCCCGGTTCCGATAACAACTCTCGACGACGCAAACACAGCGGTCCCAGATCGGTATCCTCGTAAGCGAGAATTTTCAAGTTCGGCGGGGACATACATTTCCTTGGAGTTGATAATGTCAGTAAATCACGACGAACGGTACCAAGGCACTTACGAAAGTTACTCAGTTTGGGGTATTCGGGGACAGCTCAACGAGCTGGCAGCCTGCATCAATTCCCCCAACACCAGCATAGATACAAAACCGCTTCGAATTACACGGACCGATAGGCTACATTGAGCAGTTGTACCTCGATACCATGGGAAACAGCACAGAGAGAAAAAATGGGTCAAGATTAATTCATGTGTTTGCATCATCCAGCATTCCAATCCACGTTAGAAACGATTGAACATGATGCACCTGTTGATTGTCGCATTGAGTTTTTGCACCTCCTGCATTCAATTCAAAAGCAGGGTGAAGGAACCCAAAATCCGTCCGAACATTGATTTCATTTCGCTCGACGACTTGCGTCATGATATAAGCAAAACCGCAAACCTGATCAACGTACCGGATCAACCACAGCAAATTGCTGCAATGCGGCAAGAATTACATTGCCGCCTCAGTCAAACCAATGGCTTATCGATTCCGCTGTGAATCAAACGCAATCACGGAGCCACTCTTCGGAATCCCCACGGTAGCAAACGCTCAAAATTCTCAAAAGCAATCATCCGATCTTCCTCTCATTGACCTCCCGCCCGCCGAAGTGCCATGAAGCAAACCATCGACGCAAACTCAACTTATGCTCTTCTCAGTTTGTTATTCCTGTTCGCAATGGAAAACAGCAATGCTGCCGAGACACCACCCGCCAAGTCCAAAGACGCAGTTATCGCCCGACCCGCGTTCGAGCTTTCATGCCCTGGTAAGTATCAGCATCACTTGCAGGGTGTTTGCGCCGACAGGGACGCAATTTACTGGTCATTCACAACAACGCTGGTAAAAACAGACAGGCAAGGGAAACTGTTAACGAAGGTTTCTGTTGCCAATCACCATGGCGACCTTTGCCATCACAATGGAAAAATATACGTTGCGGTTAATCTTGGAAAATTCAATGATCCGAAAGGTAATGCCAAGTCATGGATTTACGTCTACGAGGGTTCAAGCCTTAACGAAGTTGCTCGCCATGCAGTACCCGAGGTTTTCCATGGTGCAGGCGGCATCGGGTTTCACAAAGGAAACTTTTTTGTCGTCGGCGGGCTACCAAATGACATCAGCGAAAACTACGTTTACGAATACGACGGGAATTTCAAACCATTGAAGCGACATGTCATCACCAGCGGACACACACACCTAGGCATCCAAACAGCGGCTTTTGTGAATGGTCATTGGTGGTTCGGGTGCTATGGAACGCCAAAAATCACCTTAGTTACAGATACCGATTTCAAAATGATCGGGCGTTACACGCAAGACTGTTCCTTAGGTGTCGCACAAAACGACGAGGGTCGGATATGGGTTGCGAGCGGTGTGTGCCAGCCAGGGAGTGGCTGCACAGGTAAAATACAATCAGCCACGGCAAGCCCCGGAAAAGGGTTCAAGCTTCAAAAATAGAATTCGCTCGCAGTGCATTGAACAAACGCTTTTCCACTGCGGCTAGCATGTCGTAGCGATTCGAATTGGACCAAGTCATTCGCGTCAGAGCAACGCAAGTTCCAGATACCAGACGGGGGGTGACACACCCCATTGGTTCAGCAGTCTTTTCTCAGTTCTCTTCCATCACAGCGGACGGGCTCGCCAAACCGACCAGCGTCATCTCCGATGCAACAAAACGTTCGTTTAAAACTTTTCCGCTCACGATTGCTTTTCGCACGCAATTGCACAGACCATCCTTGGCGTGTGCGTCTCCATGACCATCAATCGAACTTCCATCGACGAAGTAAACCTTGCCTTCCATCCTGATCGCGAGATCACACCCGTTCCCAGGCATCCCGAACTGGCATTGCCCGCAGGATGCATCCACCTCCGTCAGTTTCACCTCCAACACCGGACTTCCTGAAGCCGTCATGTCGGGATCTTCCACTTCAAACACCAAGTGGCTTTCGTTGGGCTGACAACCGACGCCACTAAAAAAAGCACACAGCAACAAAAGCACAAAGCCATACTTCATTTCAAACCCTCTCCGGATTCTGTGATGCAGTTAAAAACCGGAGTCGTTCGCCGATTTTCCATTCCCGCCAGTTTGTTCATCAACGCAGACCAGAAAAGGAGTCGTGCGTCACCGCTTCTCCGATGGTACCACGCCTCGCGATACCGGTGCATCCACACTGGACGTCGCATCCAAAAAACAGCAGCACGGCAGTTTAATTTTTAGCCGCACGTCGCGGTTTATACCAATCTGCTTGCCGACCGTGCGCGTCGATTTCTACCTGCCTGCCAGCATCACCCTGCTGCCGCATCCAATGCTCAAGTACGCTCGATAGTTGCTGTTTTTGCTCATTCAGATAAGCCTTGCCAGCAAGATTATTCTGACAATATGGATCTGCGATCACATCGTACAACTCTTCTGCCGGTCTTTTCATGTACCGCTGTGCGCGGGCGCGTGTTTTTTCATCCATGTCACGAGTGGCTTCATGCACAGAACGAGAGACTGGGATACTGAATTCATTTTCGGGGAAAAGGTTGCGGATATACCGATACTGTTTCCCCACGACTGTGCGTATTCCATATGGTTCAAGATATCCATTCACTCCCCGCGTGGTCTGGATGCTGAAGGCATAATCACTGTGCTCTTTTGTTTTCCCCTGCAACAAACCGAGGAATGATCTGCCATCAAGTGCCTCTGGGATTTCCAAACCTGCCGCATCCAGAAAGGTGGGCAAAATATCGGTGTACTCCACAATGGCTTCAGTCTGACCATTCTGCTTTACAACCCCTGGCCATGAAACGACCAAGCCACTCGCCACTCCTATTTCGTAACATGTCCACTTTCCGAACGGGAATCCACTCCCTTGCTCAGTCGCCACCACAACACACGTTTCCTCGTTCAGCCCTAGATGTTTCACCATGGCAGCTATCTCGCCCACCTGTGCATCGAAATAGGTGATTTCGGCGAGATACCGTGCATACTCCCCTCTTTGGTAATCGAATTGCTGAGGGCTTAACTTGGCGTCACGGTAAGGTTTCGGATCACCTTTACTGTACGGTGCGTGCGGCTCATTCGAGCACAAAAAGAGGCAGAAGGGTTGCTTCTTCTCCGCAGACTCCTGCATGAACTGCAGCACATCGTGATAACGCCAACCATCCACCACGGGCACTTCCAGATCCGGCGGATCGGCAAACTCTTTCATGTACTCAAATGGGAATACCGACAATGGCGCAATGTGTGTCTTCCCTGCCAACCCAACGCGATAACCAGCCTCGGAAAGATAGTGAGGGATGCTTTTTACATTCTCATACGCCTTCGCGTGATTGGGATACGCACCGCTTCGAACTGGGTAGAGTCCCGTGTACAGCGCGTGACGAGTTGGCGAACACATGGGTGCTGCCTGGTAGCACCTCTGGAATGTCAAACCAGATTTTGCGAGCCGGTTGATATGTGGAGTTTTCGCAGGACCGCCGTACAACTCCAGATCGCGATAACTGCAATCGTCAGCAAGGACAAAAATGAAATTGGGACGCTCCGCATGACTCTTGGAAGTTCCCCGGAGTAGTGCAGAGTCGCCGCAAAACAGCAAGACGGCAATCACGATCCCGCGCAATGGAACTCTCCCACCGACATCATTCAACACAGTTATTGTACCCACGGACTGAGATCACCTTTCAAAAACAACCGTTCTCACTGACTTACCTGGCATTGCTTCGCTAGCTGGAACCGGCTCGCAATCGCGCTGCCGATCGGTTTGCCTTACTTGACTCAGTTTGTAATCGGCTGGTGCGGAAAACTGAACGTCGTGGACATCATTAGAATCGTTGACCACGACGACCACCAGTTTCGCCCGGTCAGGTGAACGGTAGGCTGAAACCTGCAGATGCGTAGGTGAATCAACAGCAAGTCTCTGGTATCCGGGTCGTACAAATCCCGAGTACTGCCGGAAGGCATAATACTTTTTGGTCCGTTCCAGAAACGCCTGAAAACCGTTTTGCGTTTCTTCCTGAACCAGTACCAACCCTTCGTCCCGATGCTTTTGTCTTGTGTTGGGATCAGTGACTCGCTCAGGTGCCAGACTATAAATCAACCCCCACCAAAGAAAGGCGTTGGCTTCAGCGTCACTGAGTGTCATATGAATGTAGCGTGCCGCCAAGATCGCCTTGTCATGCTCACTGAGATCCGGTGTCCAACCAAAGGTATGCCATTGTGCGCCATTCCATTGTGCCCCAGTCGTTTCTGTCATCCACAGTCGCTTGGATGGAAAATTCTGCTGCCGCATTTGGCCAAGAGCCTGCGTCTTCTCGAGAAGATTTCCGATGCCACCATCCTGCCCCTCCACAAAACTGTCGTACATATGATAGGCCGCGACTTCGACACTGGGACTGGTCAAGGTGGGCAGAAATCGCTGCACCTCCGATGCGTTGTCACCAAGATAAGCAAGATCAGGTGCCGCAAGCTTTACTTGTGACAGCCCAGCAGCATCTAAACGCGGCCTTACTTTCTGCTCAACGAAGTTGGCCAACCGTAAAGGTTCCCATCCACAGGTCTGCGTGCCTGGATGAGACCAGTTTGACTCGTTCTGCACGGCGACGACTTCAACATTGACACCCCACTTCTGATGCTGCAGCACACGAGCAATCATTTCATCGGCCCACTCATCTTCTCTGGACGGCTTCAGGCGGAATTGCTCCGCTCCATTGGATTCCACAATATCCAACCAATAGTTGTTATCAGGATGCTTGGCTGAACGAGGCTGCCAGAACGTCAGCAACACCTGGAGGTCTGGATTCACTCTAGTGGCCCTCTGAAGCACATCTCGATTTCGTTCGGCATCACCAGTTTTTGAAACCTCGCCCTGAACACGAACGATACTAACATTCAATCCATTGATCGCCGCTTCCAAGGCCTTGTCATCTGCGTTGACTCCCCAGAAAGCGATGGATCCACCAAACCCGTCAATACTCTGCCGCACTCTTTCCTCCTGCACATCAAGCTTGATCATGTTATGAGATTTGACTTTTCCAGTTGAAGCGGTCACGCCAAGACGATCTTCCATCGTTGGTTCAGTTTGCATCTCTGTGACGGAGGCAACCGCCACCGAACTCTCAATTGCCCTGGCAACATCTGGCTGCTGCCGCATAGCAGGCTTTCTTGCAAGATTGATCCTCAGAGAAAGTCGTTCTTCGGCACGAGCCACGGCTTCGGCGTGCTTCGGGTCATCAACCAAGTTCGTGACTTCACCGGGATCTTTTTTAAGATTCGTCAAAACTCTGGCTTTAACCTCCTCTGCATCATCGCGCCACTCCGTGTAACGATAATTTCCAAATCGCAAACTGTGCCCAAGCATTTTGTAGGCTGGATAGGAGCTATACGCATCGTACCGGTGGCCAGATTCCGGCTCAGTCAACAAAGTCCGAAAACTTCGCCCTTGGCAATGCCCAGGAACAGGAATGCCTGCCAGATCACACAGGGTGGGATAAAGGTCAATCAACTCCACTAATCGTGGAGAAGGTTCCGTTTCGCTGATTCGCGGATCACGGATAATCAAAGGAGTTCGAGCATCACATTCAAAATTGGTGTGCTTCGTCCAACTACCATGATCGCCGAGTTTCCAACCGTGGTCTCCCCACAAAACGACGATTGTATTTTCGGCTAACCCCGTCTGCTCAAGCGTATCAAGTACCCGGCCAACACAAGCATCCGCATAACTGGTCGTCGCGGCATAACCATGAAGCAAACGGAGGTTCAAATCATCAGAGAAATCAGCGGGTGACTCGCCTTCAAAGTCACTGTACTTGTGCATTTCATGAGCCATCAGATTGGCGGCGTGCTCGGGGTACCCCTTTGGAATCGACTGATTCGGCGGCATCTTGAAATCCGCACGTTCATACAAGTCCCAATACTTTTGTGGCGCTACGAACGGTAGATGCGGCTTCGCAAATCCCACCGCCAAAAAGAAAGGCTGCTGTTGATCGGACGCGAGATTTTCCAGAATCCGCGTGGCCTCCGCTGCACGCTTACCATCCATGTAAGTGTCATCATGAACATCCGCAGACTCGGTAAGCGGTCCCTTGGCTGGATCCTTTTCATCCCCAACTTTTCCCTCCGCCTGCACACGAGCCAGCGTCTCTAAATTTTCGGGCTTGGCATAATGAGCAGCGGAAATATCGACCCAACGACCCCAGTTCTTAAGATCCACTCCACGCCCACTGTGCCCGTGATAAATCTTTCCCAATCCAATCGTGCTGTACCCCTGCTGACCAAAATGCTGATTCATGGTCAACACGTTTGGGTGGCGATCGCGCCAACCTGAAACATGAAAAGTCTGCTCACCCGTTCTGATTGGGTAGAGACCACTCATCAACGATAAGCGTGACGCACCACATACCGCCTGCTGACAATAAGCCTGATCAAATCGTACACCCGACGCGGCAAGCCGATCGATATTTGGCGTAATCACGTCAGTGCCATAAGTACCAAGCTCCGGTCTCAGATCATCAATCGCAATGAAAAGAACATTGGGCCTCGATTTCACGGGGGCAGGCTTCTCAGCAGACTTTACCCCCAGAACAGGCACACCTGAATGAGGCGTTTCAGTCTTCGGCACGCCGGAGTGAGGTACGCCCGAGTGAGGTACGCCCGAGTGAGGTACGCCCGAGTGAGGTACGCCCGAGTGAGGTACGCCTGAATGAGGTACGCCTGAATGAGGTACGCCTGAATGAGGTACACCTGAATGAGGTACGCCTGAATGAGGTACGCCTGAATGAGGTACGCCCGAGTGGGGCCTCCTAGCATCTGCTGATGCATCCAACGGAACCCATCTCGGCTCCACATGAGTCACCAA
>NZHC01000014.1 GCA_002689655.1 Rhodopirellula sp.
AAAAAAAATTCGACGTAAGGATCCACTTTTATCGCCTCCCGAAAGCTTGGTCTTAACGGCAGTGGCATCAGTGATTTCAGTACAGGGCCGTGAGGACGAAACTTATGCTCTCATGGATTTGGAAGGAGCAGATCCTCTCGAAAAAGTAGAAAAGAAATCACGAAGAAAGAAACGTCGAAATAGTCGCGGTGCCGAGGGAGAAGAGGCAGGCATGGGCGAAGAGATGATGGGTATGGGTGAAGAGATGATGGGTATGGGTGAAGAGATGATGGGCATGGGCGACTCGACAGGCTCGGATGGACCCACTCGCAAGTTCGATGGTCAATACGATTTTGGTTACCGCCCGCTGACCGAGGAGAAAATCAATCCCGTTCCTACCTTCGGCAGGTTCATTGTTGGAACTGCCGTGGTGCCCTACAAACAAATCTACGAGCAATACTCATTGGCATTGAGTGACAGCCAAGGATACAAGCCCGGCAGAGATACACCAATGTTCTGTGACATGCAGGTCAGAAGGGCCGACGTGACCGGTAAATCAGTCAAGGACTTGAAAGAAGAAGACTGGATAGTACTGCGTTGGGACCGCAAGTTGTTAACGGAATTAGCCGCTTATAAGTGGGCCGGTTTCGCGCCCGAAATCATCCCAGACGATTATCGTGATGATGCATTGTCACTTTGGCTGCCGCCTGTAGTGCTCGATGATTACCGGTCGTATGCATCGCACCCTCTGATTCCGAAATTGTCCCGCGCAGAAATCGAGAAGAAGGCCAGAGATCTGGAACAGGATGATGAAGGGCCAAAGCTGTTCAACTTTGATGGAGATGATAACACTGAACTTGTCTCGCCTGGCAGTTCCCAAACTAGCGGCGGAGGTGCCATGGGCGGCATGGGCGGTATGGGATCGATGGGCGACATGATGGGCGACATGATGGGCGACATGGAAGGCATGGGCGGAGGCATGGGCATGGGCATGGGCATGGCTATGATGGGCCGAGGGCTGGATGCCAATCCACCTGAATACAAACTCGTCCGGTTTTACGACTTCTACACCGAAGAGTTGTTTAATACGAAAATTCCGGAAAGCCCAAAGCCTGGGAAAAGCTATGTGTACAGCATCCGCTACGCAGTGGATGATCCAAACTTTCCGAGATTCCCTGCCATGCAGCCACAACTCAACACGTTGGATCCCGAAGTTGCGACGCGTGTGAAGGAGATGATGGCAGCAGTGACGACGATCGACGATCGAACCAAGCTGTCAAAGAAGTGGAGTGAGTGGAGTTCACCATCCGAACCTGTTAGCCTTGCCACGGTAGAGGAGTATTACGTTGGTCCTGTCAAAGCTGGAAAGATGAACCTTTGGCAGGTTGATGGGAAGGAAGTGCAATACATGCGTGACTTGCCCACCGCCACATTGGCAGCTTGTAACTTTGATGCGAATATTGACGCTAAGGTTCCGCTTCGTGTTGAGCAGTTGATTGAAGGATCGATCCTGAGTGCCAAGGCAGAACATGCGGACGTGGTTGATCCAATCACGTTGGAAGTTAAGAAAACGCCACCAGTTGAGTACGTCAGCGAAACGACCATTGTTGATATCGACGGTGGATTGCCGCTCGGCATTACCGAGGACTTGAACGAGCCAGGAATGGTCCTCTTGTTTGATCAGAATGGGGCACTGCACTTGAGCGATGATGTTTCCGACATGGAGATGTACCGCATCAATTCCTATGCAGATGAACGGGGTGAATAAATCGTTCTTGGTCCTCCTGAAGGGTGCGAGTGATCTGTCAGCTATGGGCTGACTCAAACAAACGACGCAAAAAGGTCCGATGCTGATGCATGGGGCCTTTTTCTTTGTTCATGCAAAATGAGTTTGAGGGAGTTTGGCGAGGGATTTGTGATACCAAGGTGCAGATGGGTTCACCAGCAGAAATCCAAGTTCCCTCGGCTGGAAGATCAGCAAAAGCTGACTGGTAACTGCTGTCGTTCGAGGGTTTCGTTGAAAACGCGAGGAGCTCTTGTGAAAATCGAAATGGCTGGCGGGCAAAGATAATTCTTTTCAGGTATTGGGGACCTGACGACCATGGGGATCCAACGGAGTGTGATGGTCCATCAGGATCAGGTTTGAAGTCGGGCATTGGTGCACCGTTGCAAGCTTCGACCATCGTCCCAAATAGTGAGCTGATGTGTATTCTATCGTGCATCCAACCTTCAATCAGTTCACTTGAACCGCTCCATCTCGGATTGACTTCGAGGACAAAAGTCTTGCCTGATTGAGTGATGACGAGATCAATGTTCAGGAGTCCACGATGCCCAGTCTCGCGAGTGATGTGAAGTCCCAGCTTTTGCAGGCGTTGTCGGAGGGTGTGGGGGATGCTGACAGGGCCAAAAGAGCCTCGATAAACGAAGGGTAAGTCACCAAGATGGGTGAAGAGCGATCGGCAGACGCCGAGCAGACTGCAGGCCTCGCCATTGCAGAGCAGCGTAGCGCCGTGAGGACGTCCGGAAACCCACTGCTGGAACAGTTGGTGTCTCGCCTGGCTGGTTTCGTTCTGTGTCAAGTTCTCGGAGTTTGGGACAATTTTGGAACTGGGGGTGCGCAGGTTGCCCCATGCCGATTCGGGGCCTGTCTCTGCAGATTCCAACGGCCCGGCTGGCGTGTGCCACCGAACCCCCAATCCTCCGCAGGAATGTTTCTGTTTGAGAAGCCAGCGTTTACCAGGAGTCTGAGGGGGTTCTGCGTTGGGGATAAGCGAGTGGAAAATGCTTGGAAAGCTCAGGCCACATTTTTTACTCAGGTTTTCGAGCCAATCGGGGTCGTCCCAGCGATCAAAATTGGTCTTTTGGGGTGGAGGTGCCGGAACGCTATCTGGTTCTTTCGCTGGGAAAGGTATTGCGGTTTCGGGTAGAGGTTGGAGGAGCCCAGCCAAATCATGTGCAGGATTGAGACCTCCCACAACGAAGTGGGGAAACGTGCGAAGGCGGCTGATCAGTTCTGGATTCGTCTGAAATTCATTAAGAATCCAGAACTCCTGGCATGCTTGGCGAGTGTCGACGTCACCAAAATGGTCGATTCCTAGAACTCGAAAGCCGGCTCGATTGGCTGATTGCGCGGCTGCACGAATGGAGGCTCCAATCAGTACAACCGTCCCAGCGGACATTTTGCCGTGATTGCTGGGGCGGTTCGGGGCTGCGGGTGGTTGCATCGTTGGTGTGGTTTGCTACTTTCTTCGGCAGGAAATGCGTGTTTTCCGCCTCTCAGTTTCCCTGCGGCACCTTCGCGGTGGCAGAGAGACAGCAGCGGAAGAGACGGTTTCCTCTATTGCTTTAAGAATTAACTCGATTGAGATGATTGCCGAGATGGCGGGGTCGGGTGATTTTTAGCAGTTTCCTCATTCCAATACTCGCTCAAATTTAGGTCCCCTCATGCAATTCCACGTTGGTGAAGCACTGGTCGGTGATGGTAACGAAGTCGCACACATTGACTTGATGATTGGCAGCAAAGACGGACCCGTTGGCGTTGCGTTTGCAAACGCATTGTCAACTCAAAGTGAAGGTCATACAAACCTGTTGGCTGTTCTTGAGCCCAACGTAGCGGTCAAGCCTTCCACTGTCATGATCACAAAGGTCACGATTAAGGGCATGAAGCAAGTTGTTCAAATGTTTGGTCCTGCTCAGGCAGCCGTTGCAAAAGCCGTCGCTGACGCAGTTGGCGAAGGGATCATTCCCAAGGATCAAGCTGAAGACCTGGTTTGTGTTTGTGGCGTTTTCATTCATCCTGCTGCAGAAGATGATGAGAAGATTTACAACTACAACTATGAAGCTGTCAAACAATCGCTTGTCAGCGCGATGGGTGGAAAACCGACTGCCGACGAGATGGTAGCCAAGAAAGATTCCGCCGCTCATCCTTTCAAGGGTTTCTAGGCAGTCGTCGAACGATCAATGTTTTTGTATCAAGCTTTCCGGCGTCTGCTGCCGGAAAGCTTTTTTTTTCTCTGAATATAAGAGTCTCATGACAAAACGTATTCTCATTCAATTGGATAGTGACTTGCAGCCCAGTTCCTTCGATTCGGTCGTTGCTATTGATTCGGGGGTCGACCATCTTTTGAGGTACGGGCAGGTTGAGGTTTCGGGGGTCGTGCCGCTGGTGCATGGCGCCATGTTCACGCGTGGTGGTGATGATCTTAGAAACACGGCGGTTTTTGTGGGCGGATCCAATGTTGGGGTCGCAGAGAAAATTTTGGCGGCCTGTCGCGATGCTTTTTTCGGGCCAGTCAGGGTGTCCATGATGCTGGATGCTAACGGTTGTAATACGACCGCGTCTGCTGCAGTGGTTGCAGCGGGACGTCATGTTGCGATCCGTGATGCCAAGGCAGTCGTGTTGGGAGGGACTGGACCTGTGGGACGCCGTGTCTCGCAATTGTTGGCTGCAGATGGAGCCTCGGTAGCCTTGGCCAGTCGGTCGCATGAGAGAGCCAGCCAAGCATGTCACGAGATCATCGAAAAGTCAGGTCAAACATCCATCCAACCTGTCGCAGTCGAGAATCATCAGGCTCTCGAATCAATCCTCGATAATGCTGCAATTCTCATTGGATGCGGTGCCGCGGGCGCTGAACTGGTAGACGAGGAAACCATTCAAAAAATGAGCCACCTGAAAGTGGCAATCGACTTGAATGCTGTGCCGCCCGCAGGTCTTGGCGGAATTGGCGTGACGGATAAAGCAAAGCCATTTGGCGGTGGCGTTGCATATGGTGCGATCGGTGTGGGTGGTTTGAAAATGAAAACCCACAAAGCAGCGGTTCAATCTCTGTTTGAGAGCAACGATCGAGTGTTAGATGCAGAAGAAATTTACGCAATCGCCAAGGCAATCGGCTAGCGGCATGACAAATGGGTGACGCTGTTTGTCAGCTCTCTTGCAAGTCTTCTTGCGGGAATGTCTGGTTGGCGTGACCTGTAGTTTGTCCGCTCTGCTGATCTGATAGCTTAGCTTGTTTCGTCATCTGCGATCAGATACCTGGGATTCGCAAATGGTTGATTCGTTAGCATCAGATAAGACGTTGCTAATAGGAGTTGGATGAAGGGTACTGCAACGATCAGCAGGATTCCCTTGGAAGCTATCCCCAGTAGCATCAAACCTGTGCAGAATGAAATCAACGCCAGAGTGCTTGTTTTGTTGTGATAGAAAACTCGGGCTGCCATCACGAGTGATTTGAAACCTGAACACTGCATGTCACAGCACAGGAAGATGGAAATCCAAAACCAACCAAGGGTTCCAATGGTGCACAGTCCAATCAGCACAGTGACCGTGAGGTCGATGGCGTACGAGGGCAGCAGTAGCCATTTGTAGTAACTCGCGACGGCAAGAATCAGGATTGCCGGGACGAGTATGTTTAGCAGTGACCGGAACGTGAACAATGAATCTCGCACAATGTGCGGTGTGTTGCGAATAACTCCGATTGCATTTCTGCAGATCGAAATGGTGGCAAGCGTGATGATAAGTGTGAGTGCCACGCAGTAAACCATGAACATGACTGAGTCTGAAATGAACTGGCTCAAAATCCAAGTAGCCACCGATCCAGTTACGAGAGTGGCCGCAATGATGAAACTTAAAAAGAGCAGTGAAGCGATGAGCATCAGACCCCGGTCGAGCATGATCGCCCAGGTTGTTTTGAAGAGTTCTACCGTGGAGCATGGAACAATGGTGATTTGTGCTCGCGCAGCAACATGTTTGTTCGAAATCTCGTTTGAATTCACAAAGAGGCTAGATGGCTCTGTGACCACTGACTTTTGCAACAGCGGTTGGCTGAACGGATTGCTTTCTGCGGAATAAAGCTGGTTTGCATCAAGGTTCTCAGGTCGAACAGCGGATTCTTCACTTCCCTTGGACGGGTTGACGCCTTCGAGGATGGGTTCTCGCGTTGATTGAGGCTGGGGCTCTTCTGCTGCGGGCTCTTCTGCTGCGGGCTCCTGTGTAGCAGACAGCGGCGGCAGTTGGCTGTGTGCCTCGTCGACAGCTGGTGGGTTGATCGGGTTAGCAAGTCCTGAGTCTATTGGGTTGGCCGGTTGTTCGACGAGCTCGCGTGTCTGAAGAGGTTCACGTGACTGAACTGGCTCGGACGCGTTTTTGCGGGCCGTTTCTGACGCCACCGAGTCGACTGATTCATTGTCATCTTCAGTTTGATCAGGCGAGGTGGCGGCCACGGTCGCCTGAGATAGCTTTGCATCGGCGGTGAAAGTCGTTTCGCAAGCGGGGCATTGGGCAAGCTTGCCGCTGGCACTGACGGGCAGTTCAAGCGTTTGTTTGCAGGAGGGGCATAGCTGTCGGAAGTCTTGCATGGTTCCTCTTTTCGTCCATCATCGACCGTTGTTGATAAATCTTTTACACATTGATTTGTCGAAGATGCCCGAAATGTGGGCCATATTGGGTCTGTCATGTTCGAATCGATTTTGAAATGTTATTGTGACAGCAATTGAAAACCGAATGGTACCCCTACATTTCGACAAATCTCTGAATGAGCGACGAACTCACTGTCGATTCTATTTTGGGCCCAGGCGGTTCGATAAGTCGTCGCTTGTCCAATTACGAGCCACGGCAACAGCAATTAGATATGGCGACTGGAGTTGCAGAAGCTCTGAGGGGAAATGAGTTTCTAGTCGCGGAAGCAGGGACTGGTACCGGAAAGAGCTTTGCTTACCTTGTGCCAGCGATCTTACACGCGACAGAATCTCAGGTTCGCGAATCGGCGGGGCCAGATGGTGGAGAAAAATCTCGCTCGGCTCGGGTTTTGATCTCGACCCACACGATCAGTTTGCAGGAGCAGCTGATTGCGAAGGACATTCCTTTGCTCAATAGCGTGATTCCTCGCGAGTTTTCGGCGGTTCTGGTCAAAGGTCGCTCCAATTATCTCTCGCTGCGACGGATGGAACGTGCGATTGGTAAGGCTACCAGTCTGTTAGCAACTGATCATCAGCATCAGCAATTACGGGCTATTAAGAAATGGTCCGGTGAAACTGGTGACGGCTCACTTTCCAGTCTGCCACTGAAACCAGATTCTTTGGTTTGGGATGAAGTCGCCAGCGATACCGGTAACTGTCTTCGGAAAGCTTGCGCCCATCATAACGACTGCTTTTATTTTCGAGCACGTCGGCGTGCCATGAATTCCCAACTGATGATTGTGAATCATGCCATGCTGTTTAGTGACATTGCGCTGAGGCGGCAGGGGGTCTCGCTGTTGCCGGATTACGACGCTGTCATTCTGGATGAATGCCATACGATCGAGGCTGTTGCTGGTGATCACCTTGGTATTCGAATCACCAGCGGGCAGTTTGATTATCTCTTTGACCGGCTGTACAACGATCGATCGCAAAAAGGATTGTTGGTTGAAAAAGATTTGAAAAGTTTGCAGCAGAAGGTTGAGCAGTGCAGATTTGCTGCGACCAACCTGTTTGCGGATGTGCTTGATTGGTGGGAATCTGAGGGGCGAAAAAATGGACGTGTTGAAGTTGCCGGGATCGTAGAAAATCCGCTCAGTAAACCCATGGAAGAACTGGCTCAAGCGTTGCGTCGGCAGGCGGATGCGCAGAAGAATGAAGCTGACCGAAAAGATTTTGAGTCGGCCTATGATCGTATGCTGGCCTTGGCTGGTGGTGTCCGCCAATGGCTAAGCCAGGAATTGGAACGGTCGGTGTATTGGGTGGAACGCACGGGGTCGCGGCGGGGAGGACTGGATCGAGTCACCTTGGCAGCTTCGCCGATTCATGTTGGGGAAGTGCTGCGTAAGGAACTTTTTCAAAGTGAAATGATCAAGAGTGTGGTCATGACCAGCGCGACGTTGGCGACTGGTCCAGATGATGATTTTTCCTTCTATCGATCACGTATCGGACTTTCCGGTGGAAAGTCGCTTCGTGTCGGGAGTCCTTTTGATTACCAATTGCAGGCAAAATTGGTTGTCTTGAGTGGGCTTCCAGATCCATCTCGGGAGCGGCAGCAGTTTGAGCGTGCCTTGCCGACGCAAATCAAGCGGTTTTTGAAGCAGAGTGATGGCCATGCCTTTGTTCTGTTCACCAGTTATGACCTGCTGCGGCGATGTGCTGATGCACTTGGTGGCTGGTTGGCTCAGCAAAAGATGCCGCTCTTCAGCCAGGCAGGAAAACAGAATCGGACTCAATTGTTGGAGGCGTTTCGGAAGAGCGACCGTGGCGTGCTTTTTGGCACGGATAGTTTTTGGCAGGGGGTCGATGTTCCGGGTAATGCGTTGACCAATGTGATCATCACTAAATTACCCTTCGCAGTGCCTGACCACCCACTGCTTGAAGCAAGACTGGATGAAATCAGGGCGAGCGGAGGTAATCCGTTTGTTGAATATCAACTGCCAGAAGCCGTCATTAAGTTTCGTCAGGGATTCGGGCGACTGATACGTACTGCAACCGATGAGGGGATGGTGGTTGTGCTAGATCCTCGAATTCAAACCAAGCCTTATGGCCGAATGTTTCTTGAAGCGTTGCCGGAGATGACGATTGAGCGAGTCTCTGCAATCCCCGGGCAGTCGGCCACAAGGCCACAAGACTCGTGGTGATTTGCGTTAGGTAGCTTCGCGACATGCAGTCGAGTGTGTGTTTGCCCTTGGTGATTCGATGTCGAGTCTTGTTGTGCTGCTTCTCTGTTTTCGATGTCAGGTCCTGAATTCTTCTGCGACCCTAGTGCGAAGTTGAATCACGGATCGAATGACTTCCGGACTAATGTTTTCTGCTTTTGCAATTTCGTTTGCCTGAATCGCTTCTTCGAGTTGTTGGCAGGATTCGAGGACCTGAGGTGCGTTCATGTTGGCGATAGCACCTTTGAGACGATGTGCTGCGTTGAAGAGATCGTGCTGGTTGCTGGTTGTGAAGGCAGACGCCAGAAATTCGAGGCATTCTTCGCAGGTCGTGTCGAACAGTTCAGCCAGTTCTCGGAGAGATCGCGAATCGTTGCCGAAAAGATCTCGGATCGCTTGATGGTCGAATTGGATCGCTTGATCAGTGAGGCTCAGACTCTGCGGTTTTGGGATCTCGTCCTGCGCTGCGGGTGCTACGTTCGCGGCTATTGTCTTGATTTCAAAACACGCTGCATGAGGTGCAGGTTCGCTGCTGGTCTGGTCATGCGAAAAGTGGACATACCCCAGCACTTGATGGAACGTGCCGTCATGGTGTAGCAAGCGAAATTCCCTTGCAATTCTTGGCCTTTGACTTTTGTCGTCAGATGCATCGTTCTTCGAGATACTTTTGTCCTCCGGGTGAAGACACATTTGCCATTGATGCTTAGTCTGCTGCGTGGCAGAAATGCCTGTGAAATGTCGCCACGCCGGGCTGGACCATTCGATCAGACCCTCAGGATTGGCGCCCCAGGCAATCAAAATGTCTGAATCGCGTAACGCTTCAGACGGTGTTCGATGTACTTGCATTTGTTTGTGTCTGCATGGGTTCGTAATCTGTGTCGATTCGCGTCTTCGTTGTTCCTTTTCTTCTAATTTTTGTAGACCTCAAAGAGGTCAAAGCGTCTCAGTTTGTTGTAGATGCTTTTTTCACTGACGCCCAATAGTCGTGCTGCCTTTGCTTTATTGCCACCCTCGGCTTCAAGTGTGTCAATCAAGGCACGCTTTTCAATTTCTCTGAGTGTTTGTCCTGCAAGCGAGGCTTGCCCCAATACTGATGCCTGGTGCGCGTTGGTGATTTCCGGGCTGAGATCCAAATCGTTTGGGGCAATCCGGTTGTGCTCGCAGAATGCGGAAGCTCGTTCAATGATATTTTCCAACTCGCGAATATTCCCTGGCCAGCTGTGGTGGATCAGGCGGCGGCAGGCACCTTCGCTGAGTGTGATGGTCTTGATTCCTCGGCGTTTGGCGATCCGTTCCAGAATCGCTTCGGCGAGTTTTGGAATGTCGCCCTGGCGTTCGCGCAAGGCGTGTATGTGGAGTTTCAGCACGTTCAGGCGGTAATAAAGATCAGGCCGGAAGCGTCGTTCTTCGCAGAGGCCAGCCAGATCCTGATGAGATGCTGAGATGACTCGAACATCAACTTGAACTTCCCGATTGCTGCCGATTCTTTGAAAAGTCTTCTCGTGCAGGAATGTCAAAAGTTTGGGCTGTAGTTCCAGCGGTAGGTCGCCAATTTCATCAAGAAATAAGGTGCCTCCATCAGCAATTTCTGCCCGCCCGGGACGATCTTCTCCAGCATCTGCGAACGCACCTTTGACGTGACCGAATAGCTCTGCTTCGATTAGGTCGCGTGGTAAGGAAGCACAGTTGACGGCGACGAAAGCCTTCCCTGCACGTGGTCCCAAATTATGTATCATGCGGGCGATCGTCGTCTTTCCGGTGCCGCTCTCCCCGGTCAGCAGGATTGTCGAATCTAACTCGGCAAGCTTATGGATTTTCTTAAGCAGGTCTTTTGACACATCTGTCGTGGCCGCAAAGTCAGTGTTCGATGCGGGGTGCTCAACCAGCATCCGTAGCTGTTGATTTTCACGCGATAGCTTGGACGTCCGAAGCGCCTGTTCCACGCGGGCAATCAGATCTTCCTGTTCGCATGGTTTGGTAACGAATTCACAGGCACCCGCCTTCATCGCAGCGACTGCATCAGAAATCTGGCCCACGCCCGAAATGATCAGAATCTCAGTCCCAGGGTACTCTCTGCGAATTTTTCGCATGCATTCCAAGCCGGTCATGCCCGGCATGTTCAGATCCAGAATCGCAACTTGAATATCGTGGTTCATTTTCGCGATCGCGTCTTGCCCATCCTTGGCGGTCACGATCAACATGCCGGCTAACTCCAAATATCGCTGAAACATGCGGAGCGTCACCGGTTCATCGTCAGCGATCAGAATTTTGCAGCCCGATGGATCAAGTGCGGACATCGTCTCTCTTTTTAAAAGCCTCGAAGATATAGCACGACTTGGGAAGCCATTTTCGCGTGCTTGAGGGGTGCACGCGGTCGCTCAGTCACGAAGCAATGACGGCGTGTGCAAGTAAAAAATACGTGTCCCGGTAATTAATACTGGCTATTGTAGTCGTGTTCGCGGTACTTTTCAGCCGCGAGGATGGGTCACACAACATTTTGAAATGGTTTCTTTGCTGCCACTGGTAAAACGGAGTGTCTGGGTGAGGGGCGGAGGTGGTTGCGTCGCAGTGGCCGATGATCGCTCACTGCTGAGGCTCTCGTTTCGCTGGGGAGCTGACGTCGAATTCCTTGCAAACCTTAAAAACTTCAAAAGCTCAAAAGTCAAAACACTCGCTTAAACGTTTGAGCCCGAAGATTCACCATGCTGCAGTAAACGCGATCCAGATGTCGTCATCAACGAGCAAAGTGGACGTTTGGTACTTGCATCCGCTTACGTGGAGCAAGGTGATGCTTACGTGGAGCAAGGCGATGGAGCAAGGTGATGGAGCAAGGTGATGGAGCAAGGTGATCACGGGCAGTACGGTGCGATCAGGGTCCATTCACCGTTGCTGGCGAACTGACTGGCTTTCGGATGAGACCCGCACAAGGAACTGGATTGGCAAGAGCGAGGGCGCATGGTGTTAGCAAGTCCGTTTTTCAC
>NZHC01000015.1 GCA_002689655.1 Rhodopirellula sp.
CAGGTCACTAATTCGCAGGTCACTAATTCGCAGGTCACTAATTCGCAGGTCACTAGTTCGCAGGTCACTAGTTCGCAGGTCACTAATTCGCAGGTCACTAGTTCGCAGGTCAGCTTGCTTGCAGTCCAGTCATGGTTCCCGTGCTGCTGGCAAAAATGTCTGTTTCCAGCCCGACTTGTTGCAACAGTGAGACGTAAAGATTCGGAAGTGGGTAATTATTTCGTTTGTCAAATGCCAGGTGCTGACCGTGCCGGAATCCTCCTCCTGACAGTAGTACTGGCATGTTGCGATTGTCGTGGTTGGATGCATTTCCCAGATTGCTCGTGAGCAGCACGGATGTCTGGTCCAATAGGTTTGCGTCCGATTCCTCAACGTTCTGCAGGTCCTCAAGGAACGCACCCCACTGATTGATGACAGCCGTTTCTACCAAGGCGAGCTGGTCTAGTTTTTCCTCGTCGCGGCCGTGATGGCTAAGCGAGTGGTGGCTGTCGTCGACTCCTGCGATTGGTATTGATCCACTTGCTCCGGGGATGTGTAGCGAAATGAAACGTGTTGAATCGGTTTGTAATGCCAATTTGATGACATCACACATCGTTTTCTGACGACCCACGAGGTCACCCGGATCGTTGATATCACGGGGGGCTTGCTGCGAGACCACAGGTTTGGGGCGTTTTGCCCACTGTTCGGCCTCTTTCATCCGTTTTTCAAGGTCGCGAACACTCGTGAAGTAAGCGTCTAATTTGTCTCGATCACCAGCACCCAGTTCACGACTCAGTGATTTTGCATCTTCGCCCACTATGTCCATGATGCTGCGACCCTGCCTAACACGCGCAGCTTGCTTTTCGCGTTCGCGTTTGGAGTCATCAATGAACAGTCGACTGAATAGGCGAGATGGGCGATCCTCGGGTGGGATCATGGAACCATTTTCGGTGTAGCAGGGACTGGTGCTGCCGCTTGTGCTGAGAACCAAAGAACGAAATCGTGTTGCATCACCGAGATGACGTGCCATCATCTGATCGATTGAGATCGTGTTTTTCGAACTTCCAGACGATCCCATTGGTGAAGCGGTAAGAATACTCGCTTCGGCACGGTGTCCCCCTGTAACACCAGGGTGTGATGATCCAGAAACGACCGTGATTTGGTCTCGCAGATTTTGTAGTCCTTCCAGATAGCGAGAGGGTTGGTACTCGAAACCGCTGTTGGAGGGAAAAAGGTTCTCAGCCACCAAGCCAAGTCCGAGTGTCATGGCCACAAAACGCTTTGGTCTGCTCGATGGCTTTGTTTTGGCAAGTGCGGGTTCCATGGCAGACAACCACGGTAGGCTCATCGCAACTCCCGTGCCTCGAAGCATCGTCCGACGCTTCAGGTAGCGTCCCACAGCACCAAATTGGGATGAGGATGTTCTGTTTGTGTTGGATTTCATTTCACACACACGAAAATACTAGCTGTTGGGTGGATTGAGGTTTCTACTTCGAAAGAAAAATATCGCTGGCAATGGCTGCATGTAAAAGTGAACGCATCCCATAGTTGGAATCGGCGGTTTGTTCCACGATCTTTTTTATTTCCCGCCGATCAGCGAATTGAATGTCTGATCCGGTTCCGTAGGTTATTAATTTCTCGCAAAAGTTTCTAGCGAGTGGTTCAGGATTGTCGGCGATCAACTGTCGAAATTGTTGAAAATCGCTGAATTTCTGGCCGTCCGACATGGTGAAGCTTGGATCGATTGCAATTGGTTTCCTCTTCTGCCTCGAAGTCGAATAGGTGGTTCGCCATCGGCCAGCAGCATCAAAATTTTCAAGCGCGTAGCCCGGTGGGTCGATGTGGGCATGACAAGCGGCACAGGATGCATCTGACACGTGCTTCTGAAGTTGCTCCCTGATCGTTTTTGCTCCCCGGATATCAGGCTCGACGGCGGGCACGTTTTCTGGTGGAGGTGGAATCTGCTTCCCTAAAAGACGTTCTGAAACCCAAACCCCGCGTAGGACTGGAGAGGTATTTGTACCGTTCGCTGTCACTTTCAAAATCGCTCCCTGAGCGAGTAAGCCACCACGATTCGAGGTGCGTTCCAGATCGATTCGTTGGATCTTCTCTCCTGCAACGCCATCAATCCCGTAGTAGCGAGCAAGGCGACTGTTTGTGAATGTATGCTCCGCGCTAATGAGGCGTGAAACGCCTGCGTTATGCTTAAGCAGGTCGTGCAGAAAGTAACGCGTCTCATCCAACATGGAATTTTGCACGATGGGATCAAAGTCGCGGTGCGTTTTGCGATCCGGTTCCGTAAAGCCAATGTCAACCAAATCTAACCACTGGTCGGCAAAGTGGGTAAGGAATTCCAGTTCACCGTACTCTCTAAGTAGACGCTCTGTTTGCTCATGCAAAACAGACTTGTCATGCAGTTTATTCTCACGTGCCAGTTTCAATAACTTTGCGTCAGGCATGCTGTTGGTAAGCATGTAACTGAGGCGATTGGCGATTGCAAAGTCATCGAGTTTTCCAACGGGTTCAAAAAAGTACAGAAACCTGGGTGAGCACAGGATGCCGCGGTAGCACGCGATGAGTACGTCAAAGGGTTTTTCTCCAGCGTTCAAGCCTGCCCTCGCCAAATCCAGGAAGGGCTGGATTTGTGATGTCACCACTGGTCGCCGAAAGGCTCGGTTCGCGAATTCCATGATCTGCCTTTCCAGATCCTTTTGAGTGGTATTTGGACTGAGATGGATTTCCTGTTGGGTGACTTCCGACTCGAGTTCGCCAAGCAGTTGTTGTTGAGTCGCTGCAGCGGTCCCAGCCGGATAGATTCTTTCCATTACAATGGAATGCATCGCCAAACCGGGTACATTCTGTGGCGTGCCCTCACCTGTGCCGATTTGTCCTCCCTGAAAACGGCCACGTTTGATGGTTGCATCAGCAGGGCGGATTTCAAGCATGTGATCCTTGGGAATCCACGCTTCAAACACGCGTTCCTGTGCCGTGGAGTTCGCCTCGAATGCACCAATCCACGACAGCAACGGAGCACCGGAGGTACAACGCCCACTTCGCACGGAGCACCAGACGCCATGGGTTTCCGGTTCGTTTAGGGAAGATGCAGTAATCCTAAAACGATACCAACCACTTTCATTCGCTATGGTGGATGGAAGTCGACCATGGAACGTCACCCCGCTGGACCAGACCACGGCCTTGCCATCCAACATTTCGGGCTCGCGACAGCGGCTTCTTGGATTGACTCGGCACAACTTTTGGGCGTTCAGATTTTGAGGTCGTGGGGCAGACCGGTTTGTTATTTTTGTGATGGCATATTCCAACGCCGTGTCGATTACCGTCAGGTGTGACTGAAGATGAAAGTGTGACATCGGTTGAGCATCAGCAAGGTTGTTGAAGCCGGATGACCGTTGTTCATCGGTGAGCTGATTTGCGAGTGGAAGGTCAATTGCCAGAAGGTCGTGTAGTGTTCGCTCCAGTTGTAGATTGGTAAGGCGTCGAGAGCGGACACGTCCAACTTTGGAAAAGGTTTCCTTTTGAAAATTGGTGACCCAGTCAGTCGTGTCTTGTACGAAATCTTGGGCGTCTGCAGGGTCTGGTTGATCGGTGTCGGCAGGGGGCATTTCCTCACTGCTAATGCGGTCGATCACTCGCGACCACTTTCCCAAAGATGCAGGACTCGTCAGGTCCTGATTTAACGAATTCAGGTCAAAACCACCTTCTCCATCAGGTCCGTCATGGCAATCGAAGCAATGATCCTGAAGAAACCTGCTTGCATTCTCGGGCAACGGTGGCGCAGCCAACGCTTGGAACGGAAGACAGAGCATGAGACAGATAGATGCAAGACGAAATGACATCGACTCGAGAAAACTCTCTTCTGGCAGTATGGGATGGCGGGACCTGACAAACAGGCAGCGAAGTAAGAGATCACTTCCATTGGCTGGATTATAGATCAAAGGCGAGATTTGGGAATCGTTGAAAACTGGTCCCTCGACGCTCGCATTCCCGCAATTGGCAGGGAATCAGGTATTTTTGACCTGAATGTTCAGGTTTTGTGCCTTTTTACCGTGCGAAGAAACGGAAATATTTCAGACAAGCAGGCAAAGTAGTTGGTTGTGTTTTCCACCGGATTCGCTGGATACTGTGGTGCCTCTGATGTTCCCCGTTGATGGTTGGGCTTGATGGTTGGGCTTGATTGGGTAATTCAATCACCACCAGCTACATTAAGTCAAAGTGGAGTATGGCTAATCGAGTTTTGCATCGCACCACAGGTGTCAGCCCTTCAGGTGCTTGAACCAACTCGTTTAATTTTTGACTTTTGAACACTTCCTTATTTCACATTTCATCATGATTGAATTGATCATTCCGGCGACGAATGGACGAATCGGCTGGAAGCATATTTCCGCGTCTCTGGCGAAAGCTTTGCAGCTTGATCAAGCGTCCATTGCAGAAATGTTGCCTAAGGGTGAGATCAGGTTGGATTCACCAGCTGTTTCACTTTCGCTGCTGGCGATCAACTTGGCTGCTGGAGATCACCTGAGTTTTGCTGTGACGGGCAACGAGGGCCCGCGACCTGGGTTACTGATACGTTGTGATCCATCGTTGTTGCGGATTGAGAATCATGATGCTCGAGCGACTGAAGTCATCATTCATCACGATGAAGCTTGGCTTGAGAATGCTGATGGACGACCCTTGGTGTTGTGTTTACACGGGTTGAATGGCACGTATGAAACCTTTGATGGCCTGCGATCGAATCTTCGTTCCCACGGTTACCGGACAGCAGCGATTTCCTACGAGCCACAACGCCCGATTGCAATATTGGCGCGTGAGGTATCCAAGGAGGTCGCGGCCCATCTGGCTTCCTCACCTCGAAAGCATGAAGTGGTAGTGGTGGGACATTCGATGGGTGGTTTGATCGGCCGTGAATGGACCAATAATGCCACCTTGGAAAACGAGGCGATCACTGGCTTGATCACCATTGGAACCCCGCATCAAGGATCTGCCTGGGCAACGTTGCCTCCGTTGATGAATCTATTTGCAAAAGGTGAGTTCGGAGTTGGAGACGTGAATGACGTGATCCTGCATACCCCTTCGAGTCCGGAGCTAAGAGACATTGCACCGGGATCAGTATTCCTCGAAGAACTCAACGCAAGAGAGCATCGACCCAACGTGCGTTACACATCAGTGATTGGTGTCAAAAGTCCCATGGAAGCGACAACAGTAGCAAAAATTCAGCAGACATTTCGTCAAATGGAAAGTCGCGACGGTTTGGTTCGTTTGATTCGTCCGCGTATCAAGCCACTGCTCAGCGGTTTTGACGAGTTGGTTGACGGACGTGGTGACGGCATCGTTGCCGCAGAAAACGCTGCAATGGGGGCAACTAGCGATTTAGTAAGGGTTGAACTTTCCCATTTTGATTTGATTCGGCCGTTAAGTGGGCAGCCCACGAGCGAAAAGGCAGGTCATCCGGTTTGGCAGATCGTGATTGATCGAGTCACCCGTTGCTGCCAAGTGCTTGATGGACGCAACCGTTTATCTGCTGGTGAATGATTCATTCGGTTGAACGAGTTCCCACTGCATGAAGTATCCCTGATTGGGAGTCAGTTTCACTGCACGTCAGTTGTTATTCCTTGGCTGTGGGTTGCATGGGATCAACCCCCAAGGTTCCCACCAGTGCTTCCTGATACTCTGGTGACTGTGCGTTTGAGAGTTGATTCTGGACATAAGCGAGTCGTTCTTCGATTTTTAAATCACGAACAATATCCTGTTCAGTAGGGTCATCCAGATAGTGCCGAACCTTTCGCTCCATGGTCTTCCAGTGTTCAATGTCACGCAACTGTTTTGCGACCAAGCGGCGACGATACCATTCGCTTTGGAGCAACTCGTCTCTTGAGAATAGTCGGCGGATCTCCGGGTCAGTGATTGGTTTTCCTTTGTGGTTGCCGTGGGCCATGACATCAAGCACTGCTTTCAGCGGTGGGCACGCATTTTCATAACCTCCATCCTGCATGTAGTTCATGGCAACTCGTTTTTGCGCTTCAGCGATATGGAGAATCCCATCTGCAAACGAGGGCAGGTCCTGTAGTTCCGGGTTGAGAATATCCTCCGTAAACACCTTGGACGGGTTGTCGAAAACACGGCCGAGATATTGCCGCACAAATTTGCGTGTAATGCGGTAGCCGAGACGACTGGCGGGGATCTGTTTGCCCTCAAATTCAAAGTCCTTGATTGGCTCCAGCATTCCGTTTTTGATCAGGATCTCGGGATCCCTTTCGTCCGGCCCCATGCGGCACCAGACTTCGGGGATCAGTAGGGAAATATCGTGCCCAACCTCAAAGCGGGGTCCGATGTGACCCGCGGGTGTACTGAAACCACCCAACTCCGTCAGGATCATCGACGTGACAATGGCATTCAGATCGATTGAGGGCAGAAGAGCGTTGAAGGGGCCTTTTGTCAGTGCGCCTTCGCTGCCGGCACCTGTGGTGCTGGGGCTCTTACCTGTTAGTGAGCACACATAATCCATCACCAACTCAGGGAGTTCCTGAAAGTGCAAGGGAGAGTAAACAGCAAGTGAACGGATTCCAGTTTTTGTGTCCGGCGGATTGTTTCGTCGGCCACTGAGAATGGCACCCACTGGAGCGAGCACGGGCGCGTCTGCGGGGAGGCAACGACTGAGTTGCATACCACGCATCGCTACGTAGGTATCGCGGGAGTTCACCATGTCCGGCCGATCTTGCAGATATCGGGGGTTCTTTGTTCGGGCTCCGTTTACAATCCGGGGTTCAGCCGTGCTGACCACAAAGCCTTCGGCTTGTTGCGCAGCCTCTTCGAGAAGCGATTCCATGGGGCCACTGAATTTGTCAAATTCTACGGCATCATCGACGATCTCCTTCGCTTTCTGAGTGGAAAGCGGTTCGAAGTTGCTGATGAAATTTCCTGGTTGGGAAAGATCCAGTTCTGTCTGCTTGTCCAGTCCGCGGTGGACAGCATCATCGGGACGTTGGAATAAACGATATTCACAATTCTCAACAAACTTGTAGCTGAATGCCGGGGCTACAGCAGGCCCAAGCTCGGCTACATGATTGGCCGGCACGACAACGCTGCAGCTGATATCATCTTCCCGTTGAACTTTGGCAGCTGCGATGAAATCTTGACGCAGCTTGAAAGTTCGCCAACTGCGATCGTCGAGGCCAACTCGCAAATAAGTTCCAACCAGTGCTCGCGCACCGATTTTCAGTTCGTGGCCCGGGGAACCATTAACGATGTCTACGCCGAAATACTGCTTCCAGTCCTTTTCCATTCCCGGTTGAACAAATCTTTTAATGATCAGTGCAAGGGCATAGACGTGCTCTGGAATGGTTTCCAGCCATGCCGTGTATTCACCGCTGTAATTGGGCTGTGGCGTCAGCAGTTGAATCATGCTGCCCAGGCTACGTGTTGAGTCAAGGACTCCACGGCTCGGCCGCTCGGTGTAATCGGGTTTGTCGGGCATGTCATCCCGCCAGCGGTCCTTGTAAGAACGACTGAAAATCTCATCCAGCTTTTCAAAGTCACGATCAATATCAGCGACAAAAATTGGACCGTAGAGCATGTAATCGCGAAGACTCTTGCTGATTTCGCTCTTGCCACCACCGCTAACCGTGCATGGTTTGTGGCAAAAGATTCCTTCGGCTGCGGTACCAATCAAACGCCATGATGGAGCTGCGGGGTGCTTTTCAAGACGAATCTTGTATCCGCTTGGTGCGATGTAAATGTTCTTGGGCGTCAAAGGAATGCGTTGTTCTTTACCGTTAAGTGTCCATTGAACGCAGCGTTCCTCTAAAGTGGCGTAGGCATCTTCTGGAATGTAAATCACGCTGGGGTCTTTGCGATCAACCCCGTAGCCTTCGGGATGAACGTCAATGAATGATTCATACTCCTTGGCAATGGTCTTGAACGCTCGTCCGTTGTAGCGTCTGCTGTTGACCAGAAAGTCATTGCCCAATGAGTAGGACGCAAAAGCCAAGGCGCCACCCGCGTGCTCTTCTTCGGTGTTACCCATCAGATTGGCTGCAAAGCTGATTTGTGTTTTGACTTCCTTTTTGCAATAGCCGTAGTAGTTGTCGGCAATCAGGGTGACCATCACACCGGAAGTATCACGGCAAGAGAGTTTGAAAGCACTGCCATCGTTGTAGCATTCTGACTCATCTTTCCAGCACATCGAGTCCGTACGTTGACGCTCTGTTGCATCATCCCAATGGGGTAGACCCACATCTTTTTTGCGCAAGTGCACAAGATGTGGTGCCAAAATCACGCAACCCGTGTGTCCGCTCCACGATTTGACATCGAGTGCCGCATCGTTTGCTGCAGTCAGCGGGTCACCCGCGTTTCCGAAAATCGACTCCACGAAATCCAGATTACTGACAAGGCTTCCAGGTGCGAAGAAGCGTGTCTCCATGAACTGTGCTTCGCAATAGCCTGGCACTTCCGGGCACACCGCAGGTCTCAGCAACAGTGACACCCATGACTCTGCAGGACTCGATGATTCCGAGGTATACGGCAGAAGCATCATTTCCTTCGGAGGCTGCATCGCCGCATGGAACAGTTTTACGAATGCATTGCGTGGTACTGCTCGCTTGTCTCTCGGAATCGAAAGTCCATCCTCAGTGATGTGGAACGTGCCTGCAGTCGTGCGTCGGTCGGCCCGCGGGTTGTTCAGGACGCCATTCAGACAACGATACGAATTGACCAACTCGTTCTGAAACGAATGACCATTCACAGGCAGGCTCAATTCTCTCGCCATTCCGTGGCGATCAAGGGTCAAAGAGCGGCTAGGCAGTCGGAGAGGGCTGTCCATGGTGCAGCCCCGAAAGTACTCCTGCAAAAAAGTTTCGATACGTGAGTCGATCGGTGCACGATGTTCGGAGAGCAGTCGATTCTTTTCTCGAAGACTGTTGAGAATCCCCGTTGAGAAACTTGCCATCGAGTCCGAATTGTTGGCTTCGTCAGGTGTTGAGAGACCCGCAGATGCCATCTGAAAAGCGATGTAATTACGGAGCCGATCACGCGCTTGGGGACTTCTTGCAAGTTTTCGGTCCCACCCGGTTGCGCGTTGTAACTGGGCTGCTTCGGTGATCATGGTCGACACGTGGGTGGGCTCCTGAAAAAATCGTTGCCAAGTTCATTTATCGCCCACAAGATAACAAATTGTCGCGATTTGCGATTCAGCGCAGTTAGGTTGCAAGGGAGCTAGAGCCCGCAAGGTCCTACTGCTCAGCATTCAGACACTTGGAACGTTGGAGTAAACCGCGTTGCGCGGTTATCATGTCGTCAGTAATTCTGCTGTTTATTGGCCACGCCGACCCGTAAATTGCGGAACTTGCAGACATTGATTAAGAGTCATTAGTCGACAGAGGCGTGTGGTCGGATGGTGAGATTTGCCGAACCGCTGGCCAGTACTTTTCGTTTTGTTGTCCAGAATTCCATTCCTTTTTTTTTGAGTGAACCTCACATGATTCGTCTTTGCGTGCCCTTTTTGGTGTCTTTGGTCGCAACCGTGGCTATTGCTGATGAGCGTTGGTTGGAGTTTCCGGGCGGCGAGGGGCCGGGTGCCGGCAAACATATTGTGCTGGTGTCAGGTGATCATGAGTATCGAAGTGAAGAAGCTTTCCCTCAGCTTGGAAAAATTCTCTCAAAGCATCATGGTTTTAAGTGCACCGTTCTGTTTGCGATTGATCCCGAAACTGGCGAGATCAATCCTGAGAGCGTGACCAATATTCCCGGATTGGAAGCATTGACAGATGCGGATTTGGTGATTTTCGGGCTCAGGTTCCGAAATCTAGAGGATGACCAAATGAAGCGGATTGTTGACTACGCCGAGGCTGGACGTCCCATGATGGCGTTACGCACATCAACGCATTCTTTCAATATTCCCGGTGACCGTAAGTTCGCGAAATATAGTTGGAACTACAGTAAACCTGAGTACAAAGGTGGTTTTGGCAAGCAGATCTTTGGTGAAACATGGGTGTCGCACCACGGCCAGCACGGTCGACAGTCGACACGCGGAATTGTTGCTGATGCAGCTCATCCCATTGCGATCGGGATTAAGGACGGTGATGTTTGGGGACCCACTGATGTATACGGAATTCGCTTACCACTCAGTGGTGATGCTCACACAATTATTAAAGGGCAAGTGCTTGTTGGAATGAGTTCCGAAGATCAGCCTCTCGAAGGTAAGAAAAATGATCCCATGATGCCGATCGGTTGGACCAGATCCTACAAAGATGGGCGAACCTTCACGACAACCATGGGTTCCGCAGATGATCTTCCCAGTGAAGGTGTTCGGCGAATGTTGGTCAATGCTGCCTACTGGTGTATTGGGATGGAAGACGAGATCAAACCAGATTCGAATGTCAACCTGGTTGGTGAGTATGTTCCTACCAAGTTCGGTTTTGGAAAGTATATCAAAGGCAAAAAACCGGCTGACTATGACATGAAGTAGTCGCCTGCGTGTCCTGACTTGTGAAACCCATGATGCTGATGGATGACTTGCAAAGAGCTTTTTCGGCGCTCCTGTCGATTGATTTGAATGTCGTTGATCAGCAGCGGGTGACTGGTGGATGTGTCAGTGAAGCTTGTCGGGTTGTGACAGAAGATGCCGAGGGGCAGCACCAGACGTGGTTTGCAAAATCGAACCGCGAGTCCTTTCTGAGTAATTTTCAGGCAGAGGCTGATGGCTTGACACGTTTGGCCGCGGTGGGGGTCATCAAAACGCCCCACCCCGAGACTGTCGGTGTCTCGAGTGATCAAGCTTGGTTGATTATGAAGTGGATCGATCAAAAGCCGACAGGACAAAACTTTTTTCGTGATTTTGGAGCCTGCCTGGCGGAAATGCATCGATGCACTTCCGGGACTCGTATTGGCTTGGATCGTGATAACTTTCTGGGCGCAGCCAAGCAGATCAATTGTTCTGAGGATCGGTGGATTGATTTTGTGGCTGAGAATAGGCTTCGTTTTCAGCTTCGACGGGGAGTCGACCAGGAACTGATTGACGGTTCACTGCGTCGAGCCTGCGAGAGGGTCATCACTGGTTTGGATCAATGGTTGGATGGACGCGTCGACATTACATCGCTGTTGCACGGAGACTTGTGGAGTGGAAACTATCTTTGCGATTTCCAAGGTCGGCCTGTGCTGATCGATCCTGCTGTTTATTACGGCTGCCGAGAGGCGGAATTTGGCATGCTGATGCTGTTTGGGGCATGCCCTGCCTCGTTTTACGACAGTTATCAGCAAGTCTTTCCCATGACGGCCGGTTGGCAGCGTCGTGTCAATGTTTATGTTTTCTACCATCTACTGAACCATCTGAATCTGTTTGGCAGTAGCTATCATGGGCAATGTCAGCAGATGGCTGAACAGATTCTTCGCGCCTGAGGCGAATGTTGCGTTTGAACACGAACGCACCAAGTCAAGTCTATAGTAACCATGCATTTGCTAACCGAATTCACCCCACAGCCAGATCAGAATCATGCTTGCTGCACGTGTCATTCCCTGTCTTGATGTTCATGATGGCCGAGTTGTCAAAGGTACAAATTTTGTCAATTTGAGAGATGCGGGGGACCCTGTTCAGGTTGCTCGCAGATACGAGGATGAGGGTGCCGATGAGCTTGTTTTTCTGGATATCACTGCGAGTCATGAAAAACGTGACATCATTCTTGACGTTGTGAGACGGACTGCCGAACAGGTTTTCATGCCCCTGACGGTGGGTGGCGGTGTTCGCACCATCGATGATGTTCGCTCATTATTGTCTGCGGGATGTGACAAAGTTTCGATCAACTCTGCGGCATGTAAAGATCCCGATTTTGTTCGCAAAGCGGCGGACCGATTCGGAAGCCAATGCATCGTGGTCAACATTGACCCCAAGCGAGTTGTCAAAGACGGTCAAGAAGTCTGGGAGGTCCACATCAATGGGGGGCGGAAGCCCACTGGGTTGATGGCCGTGGACTGGGCACGTGAGGTCGAGGCTCTAGGTGCAGGTGAAATTGTGCTGACGAGCATGGATGCGGACGGAACCTGTGATGGCTATGATCTGCCGGTTACCGCCGCGGTTAGTGAGGCTGTTTCCATTCCAGTGGTGGCTAGTGGTGGGGCAGGTAGTCCCGCCCATTTGGTTGACGCGATTCAAAAAGGAAAAGCTGACGCAGCTTTGGCAGCCAGTATCTTTCACTTTGGTCAGTTTACGATCTCAGAAACAAAACAGATCATGAGAGATGCAGGCATACCCGTGCGTCTGGAATCTGGAAACGTCAGGTAAGGGGCCTGCGAGCGTGCAGTCAGTGGTCAGCGTGAGGCAACCGCCCGGGTGATTTTGAGATCATCGATTTCAATACCTTGGTCTCCGCCCTTTTGCATCCACAGCAGCTTGCGCTCTTTTGTGTTGAGGCAGGAGTGTCGCAACGTTTTGCTCCATATTTGGCGATCGACTGAAATCGTCACCTCGTGATTTCGGAAGGTCACGCTCACGTCATGCCATTGATTAATTTTGAGGTTGACCACGTCTTTTTGCAACTTTTGGCTGAGACGAAACGCACCACTCACTTTGTCTGCTGGGCGATCTATGTTTGACGTTTTGGGTGATTGGGATCCAATGAGTGGTCGTCGATCTGAAGCTGAACGCCGGTGGGAAGTTGTTTGACACGCAACAAATGATCAACACTACCAAACCCATCATCGCCATCAATGAAAAACCAAATCAAACTGTCTTGCTGCAAGAAGCGGAAGCGAAAAGAGATTGCGAGGTCTTTGGCTTCAACCTGAAGAGGGGTGAGGCCCAGATGGATCATGGGTGGATATTTGCCACCACCTTCACCCCGGGTCCACAGAACTCCGTTCCGGATACAGCTGTTTCCGTTCGGGATTTTTGTCAGAAAACGGCTCGGATCGTAATTGTCAAAGTTCTCAGAGAAGTCCAACGGAGCTTGAACAGTTGAATCTTCCAAGCGATAGATCGCTAGGTGTTGGACGAGTATTCCCAACAATGTGATCGTGTTGATGGAGCTCGTGAGGTGTTTCATGGTGATATCTGAGATGTGCGGTCGACTTTTTGCTTCGCATCTTAAGTTTTTAAGATCGGAGTTTGGGCGAAACCAACGCTTTCAAGTTCGTTAATTTTTGGCGTTGTACCGTCAGATGCCGTAAAGTCAGGTAGTCTCACCTTGGCGATTATCGGGCTGGCGACATGTGAAAAAGGTTCGAGCCATCGGTTCCGGGCTTGTCCCCGCTTGACCATTATCCATCACCTCATAAAACAGTGCCTGCACGGATGCCGAGGTAGCTCTTCAGGGAGAAACGCTGATACAACCTGAGTCGTATTGAGAAGTGGATGCAGGGAAGCGTGAGTGGTGTTTAGTGGTGTTTGCTGACCGGTTTTAGCTAATCTTTCCTTTCAACCCCAGATTACGAACGTGTCCGACGTCGTCCCAATTCGAACTGCTCTGATTAGCGTCAGCGACAAAATGGGGCTTGCCGACCTGGCGGCAGGCTTGCAGCGAGCAGGAGTCCGTATCTACAGTACGGGCGGAACTCGCAAACACTTGGAACAGTCTGGCATTGATGTGCTGGACGTCGCTGAGTACACCGGATTTCCGGAAATGCTTGATGGTCGGGTCAAAACGCTCCATCCAAAAATTTTCGGTGGTATCCTTGCGATTCGCGATCGTGATGATCACATGGATGCAATCAGCGATCATGACATTGAGCCGTTTGATCTTGTGGTGGTGAACCTGTATCCCTTTGCTGCAACCGCCTCACGGGCTGGTTCGACTCGCGCAGAGTGTGTGGAACAAATTGATATCGGGGGCCCAAGCCTCGTTCGAGCTGCAGCCAAGAATCATAACGACGTTGCTGTGGCCACCAGTCCCGAGCAATACGGAGAATTACTGGAGCAATTGGATTCGACTGGTGGGTCCAGTTTTGCGTTTCGTGAGAAACTTGCGGCTGATGCCTTCGATCACACAGCCGGTTACGATCGTGCGATTGCTGATTTCATGCGTGGTGAAAATATTGGTGGTGAGTTCCCCGCCAGTTTGCACGTTTCTTTGAAGCGCAAGATGCAACTGCGTTATGGTGAGAATCCACATCAACGTGCTGCCGTGTACAGCGATCCAAACGCCAGATCGGCTAATGTCGTTTCTGCTCGGCAGCTTAGCGGTAAGGACTTGTCCTACAACAATCTGCTGGATCTTGATTCAGCTTTGGACATTGTCCGCGGTTTTGGGGGCCCCGCTGTTTCTGTCATGAAACACAATAACCCATGTGGAGCTGCTACCGACGAGAAGCTTGTGGAGGCTTGTCGGAAAGCTCTGGCCGGTGATCCACTGAGTGCGTTTGGTTCGGTTCTTGGGTTCAACCGAACCGTGGACACGGCAACCGCGGAATTACTGTGCGAACCCGGTTTGTTCATCGAGGCGATTGTTGCACCGGACTTCGAAGCACAGGCTGTCGGGTTGCTCACCACACGACCTCGGTGGCGAGATAATGTTCGCCTGATGCAGGCGGGAAGATTGGACGAGCCAGCACCGCAGATTCAAAGGCGATTCATCAGCGGCGGAATGTTGCTGCAGGACGCCGATCGGATGACAAGTTCGTCACTGCAATGGAAAACGGTCACAGAAGAGCAGATCGAAGATGAACTCTGGGACGATGTTTCCTTCGCATGGGAAATGGTCCGGCACGTCAAGAGTAATGCCATCGTGCTCGGGAAAGATACTTCCCTGATTGGTGTGGGTGCCGGCCAAATGAGTCGCGTCGATAGTGTTGAAATCGCAATCGAAAAAGCAGGAGAACAGGCACCCGGATCCGTGCTCGCTTCAGATGCGTTTTTCCCCTTCCCCGATTCCATTGAGGCGGCCGCCGATGCTGGAATCGTCGCCATCATTCAACCGGGAGGCTCAAGGCGTGATGATGAAGTCATCGACGCCTGCAACCAGCATGGCATGCCAATGGTGTTCACTGGAAGACGACACTTTAAGCACTAATGACGATTCTCGACCAGATTATCGTAGAAACTCGTAAGACGATTGAGGCAGATCGTGGACGGCAGTCCACGGATGAGCTTGAGTCGCTGGTTCGCGATATGTCCCCATGCCGTGACTTCTACGCTGCTTTAAAAGCAGGGTCTGAAGTTCAGTTGATCGCTGAAGTCAAGCGTGCCAGTCCCTCTGCAGGATTGATTCGTGAAGACTTCGATCCGGTTCACATTGCCCGTAGCTACGCTGAAGCCGGCGCAGCATGTATCAGCGTTTTGACCGATGCACCATTCTTCAAGGGATCGCTCGATTATCTGGTCGAGATCCGCAAGGCGCTCGAACTGCCACTGCTTCGCAAAGATTTTATTGTCGATCGATACCAATTGCTGCAGGCGCGTGCAGCGGGGGCGGATTGTGTTCTGCTGATCGCTGAATGTTTGTCGCCCGAACAGCTTCTCAGCCTGCATGACCAGACCGTTGAGCTTGGAATGCAGACGTTGATCGAGTTGTTTGATCCAGCGAATCTGCCAGCTGTGCTTGCAACGGGAACAAGGCTCGTTGGGGTTAATAATCGGAATCTGCATACGTTTGAAACATCTATCGATCACACTCTGACACTTCGTCCCAAAATCCCAGAGGACCGACTGTTAGTGGGTGAAAGCGGAATTCGCACGCACCAAGATGTTCAAGTCTTGGGTGCAGGCGGCGTGAAGGGGATTCTTGTGGGTGAGTCGCTGATGAGACAGCCCGACATTGGTCTGGCGACTCGGAAGCTGCTGGGTACTGCGGAGTAGGTGAATTGCAGATCAGGTTTCGGGGGCTTTGGAGAAGGTGCCATCCGGGGTCCAGATTGCGGCTTCTTGCGGGAAGCAGTTTTCTCGTGTTGTGCCGCCAGCGGATAGCAACCGCTTTGCAGCAGTGATGAAGGAGCGGACGTTGGCAGCAGTGACCTGACTTGTGTATCAGTCGTCAGGCTTGGAATCCCGCTTAGGCTTCTGGCGGAGTGGGAGGCGGTTCGAACGCGAACTCCTGCCACTTCACTGCTTTGTCCATCGGTTCGATTCGCATCACCAGATTTCCGTCTTGATAAAGTCTTACGGTACCGGTGGATTGGCTGACAACGACAGAAATCGCTTTGGTTTTTCGCGTGATCGCCGCGGCTGCCCAGTGTCGTGCGCCCAGGCCTTTCGTCATGGTCAGGTCTTCATGTGAGACCTCCAGCATTTGCCGACTGCGTTCGATGATTCCATCGCTGCCAATCAGAAACGCACCGTCGAGTTGTGCGATTTCCTTGGCATCTTCTTGAACACGGGCATCCAGCAGGTTCCGGTGCTTCTTGTTGTAGCCACGAAAGGGATCGACACCACTGTCATTGGAATGTTCGAGAACCTTGCGGGTATCACCAACGACGAATAAGGTGCCCACGGCTTTACCCTCGCGACCCTCACGTCCAATTTGGGCTGCCAAATCAACGACCACCTTGATCGTCTGCAATGGAACGCGGCTCTCGAGCATCTGCAGGTCACGGCTGGTCAGTCGCCGCATGCGCTCATCAAGCTGCAAGTGGCTGATGGAATCGAGTCGATTCTGTTGGAAACCGCGATAGACCGCTACCACTTCTCCGTTGGTGCGGATCAACTCGTCCGCAGCAGCTTCCAGCAATGCATGCTGTAGGCGTTCAAGAAGTGGAGCTTTTTCTTTGTTGAGGACTACCGTTTTCAGGCCAGCTTCCGAGGCACCCTCAAGATCTTCCTGAGAATCCAAGGCGACAATGACTGGCTTGCTCATCTCGCTGGTCAGCTCGACAATTCGCTTCCAATCAGTTGATCCATCCAGAAGAATGAGCAATGCATCCGCGTTCCGCGCCTGAAGCAACGCTATGGCTGAAGAAACCATCGCGGAGTTGTGTTTGGTCAGTCGTTGCGTTGCCATCGACAGCCGAGCCCTAAGAAGAAATGGGACAGGATGTCAATACTTTAGTCGATGGTGCGCGTCACGGACAGGCAAACAAGTCAAAAGATGATCAACGGCGAGATTGACTGCCCGATTTTGCCACTGAACTTGATTGCCATGCCTTGTCACCCCCGTAGGCTCGCTCGTAGTACATTGCGAGAGATCGCAATGCATGCCCCTTGGGGCCTATTTTCCATTTGTGCCCACGTTCGGTGTAGATCGCATTGGCTAAGAAACGCACCGCATTGACGAGACCGGGTTCCTGAAGTTCGGCGTCAGGAGTGATTGTCAGTAACCACTCCACCATGTGGCCTGTGGTCTGAATCTTGCGATCCATATCACCGTTGTCCTCACGACCCTCAAACCAGTCAGTGCTCATTGAGCCGTCACGATTCTGCAGGCGATAGGCGTATTTCTCGAAATCGTTCATGAAGATTTCGGCTCGCTTCCACTGACCGGTGATCGGCTTGCCGGCAGCACGTCGCTTTCGCAGAGCATGGGCAAAACCCATCAGACGGTGTGTTCCGCCACAGGCCGCCCCCACAATGGGTTGTGAAAGCTCTTCCCGGATCAAGCGTTCAAAGCTCCACGTTTCACCATCTGCGTTGAGCCAGATGGTGTCTGTGTCGAGGTAATGGGACAAACCAATCAGTGAGAAGGTAAGCTCTTCTCCAGAGCGGCAAGCCAGCATCTCGGACTCAACCACGTCGCGTATTGAGAACTTTTGAGCTGAGGCGTAGACCGGGTAATCCAAGGGTACGTCACAAAGTGCTAAGACAGCTAGGAACTGAGCTTGGTGACCCTGCAGACCTACACCGCTGCGTGCGGCGATGGCATCATTCTCGGTTGTCAGCAAACGCTGCCCCCGACATGCGTTGTTCCCAGCAATCCAGGCGATTGCACTGTGTTTGCGATTGCCGACACGAATCTTGGTATCCGCACCAAATACCATGATCGAGTGCAACATTCCCCAGTTGCTTCGCTCGTTGGCTGCGTCCGGCCTGGCGTAGTGATACAGCAGTCCCTGTTTGAGCGTGTTCTGCATGCGAGAAACAGAACGTGTCAGCTTAATTGGCTCGGCAGGACGACCTGTGTAGTCCAGTTTCGTGGCTCGCGGGTTATCGCTGCTCACGAACTGTGATGTCGGCTTTTTCTTTGCTTCTTCCTCCGCCTTCAGTGATTCTGTCTCGCTTTCCGCTAAGCCGGATTTGTCTGAAACAGTCCCATCTGCCTGCAGCCGCAGTTTGCGAACCTTAACAACATCTTCTTTCTTCGGTACGGCATCGCCGGTCGGCTCGGTCGCTTCGTTCCCTGCCTCTGACGGACCAGCCAAACTCTCCTGTTCCAGCTTGCTATCCGAACCTTCGTCTGTCCCCCACTCAGCCGTTTGGTCTTCATCAGAAACTGTCGGGTCGGCTTCGCTAGTTGCAGTTTCATTGACGGCAACCATTTCGCCATCCGATTGCGAATCATCAACCGTTTGTTCCGAGCTCTCCGCTGTTGCACTACTTTTCTCAGGTGGGGCAAGCTGCTGCCGGGGAGCTGAATTCGAATCTTCCGGGCGAACCACAGCACTGTCTTCTGATAATGGACTTTCCTCACCCACGATCACTGGGCCGCCTTTGAGTATTGCAGTCGACTTCTCACCGATCTGCGACTGGCTATTGCTGGAGTCGCTGCCCTTGAGCTCCAGCTTGGACTTCCTGTCAGTCGTTGGTTGTTGAGTTGTCTCACTCACCTTCGCCGAAATGCCAGTCACCGCACTCTCTGTTGATACTTTTCCAGACGCTGTGGTCGGCATCGCGGGTGCAGTTGCTTGGACTCCGCCAGGTTGAGCACTGTTCCCTGTCGAAGCAGGTGACTCGCCTTTGACAGTCTGCAGTTTGGTTTGCGGTGTCAGTTGACTGGCATCCAACTGTCCATTCGAAACCGTTTTTGGGTCGGCCTGCTCGGGATTGCTCTTCAGGTCAGCGTAGTTCGGCACCTGAGTCTTGACACGACCGCGAGTCACCCAGCCGCTTCCAATCTCGGGAACGACTAATGACATCGATGGCGGGTCGGGTATCGCTGCCGGCGGTCTCGGTGGAGTCATCTTGATCGATGGCTTTGCGCTTGGTGTCGTAAGCTTCTCTAGCAACCAAGGACGTCGCGCGATCCTGATCTTCAATGTTGAGTTCAGAGGAGCATTTTCTTGAACATTTGTGCCCGAACGCTCCGCAGGCATCCGCAGCATCGGTGGAACTTGTGGCTCAGCAGCAGAAACCCGCGCGTTGCCAGCAAAGGTAGACATTGAAGCAATGGAAATCGCCAAGCACCAGCGACGATAGATAGGCGAGGATCGACGTTGCTGCACAGCTAGCTCCCATGTAGTTAAACCTACATGTGCTATCGGACATCAGCGGCTTGGAGTTTACATCGAAAAAACATACGGCACGGATTGCTGGGGCTGGAAAATTGAGTAATTGATTAAAGATCAAATTCATCAAGGGAATCAATCAGCCGATCGAGCCGATCCTTTGGAGAAGAACTAAGATCTGCCTGTCTTTTCTTCAGCTGTTCATCGATTCCAATTGAGTCACGGCCCGCCAGCAGTAGCTGCTCATCACGCTCACGCGCGGCTGTTTCGATTGGATCTTCGGTTTTGTTTGGTGCACCAAATAATTGCGATAAATCGATCTTGAATCCTTCATCACCCTCTGTTTCCGCACCAGCAATCGCAGGGGCTTTGTGCTGCGGGAAAATGATAGCATTCGCCGGGCAGACACGACTGCATGCGGGACAACCTTTTCGACAGTTGTCTGGTTGCTCGACGAGGATGTTCTCGGAGCCATCGACTCCGTAGACGCCAAACAGACAAAAGTCGACACACTCCATGCAGTTGGTGCAGCGACTGAAGTCGATTACTGGATACCAGCGTCGGGAGGTTTGTTCCTCAACTTGGACAAGTTGACCGCCGACAATTGGCAGGGAGGTATTGGCGGAGCTGACGTCCATGCCAAGGATGCGTTTGATTTCTAGGATGAACGCTTGGGGGTCATTTTCAACTTTCAGGTCGATGCAATGTATTTTACGATCAGGTCTGGGATACAGGTCGGTGACACGGTCGATCACGGGTTCAGTAGATTCGGGATCAGGATCGTTGTCACCCAAGTTGGATGGTTCTACTCCAAGCTCCTCCGACTCATCGTCGTCGAGATTTCCAATTTCGACGAGCCCGACTTGCCCTTGGATTCCGTTACGATCCAGAACCCAGTGAGCGGCCCGCGAGAAGATCCAGGAAACGACGATCAAATCGCCTTCGATCTGCGACAATTCTTGGTAAGAATCGCTTGTCTTTGGCAAGTCGTAGAGGTGGGGAATCGTTAGTACACTCACTCCTTTGAGTTTACCAATTTCGTCCGCGATTCCCTGTTCAAGTCCACGCTTCTGAGGGTTGCGTGATTGGCCTCGCGAGATCACGACCGTACAGGTCGCGTCTTGGACTGCTGAAATCATGGCTAGTTTTCAGGGGGCGGGTAGGGACTTGCAAATTTGATACGTGACTGTTGAAAGGGTCTAGGACCAATCAAGTGGCTTTTTCCAGGCAGCCTTTGCGTCTTCCAGGTTGACTTGCAGCACGACACGCTCGTTGCTGGTAACGACGAGTTGTTCGTCGTTGATCATTGTACCCAGACGACGAACAGGGACATCGGCCGATCGCAACAATTGCTGGAATTCATCAGCGTTTGCCGGAGTGGTCTCAACAATGAATCGAGTGTTCGATTCGCTGAACAACAGTTGCGTGGTATTGAGATCGGTTGCCATTTCAGCAATGTCAATCTGCATTCCAAGGCCCCCTGCCATAGCCATTTCAGTTGCGGCAACTGCAAGACCGCCTTCACTCAGGTCGTGGCATGAACGGATCAATCGGCTCTGAATTGCCTGATGAATTTGCAGGAAGGTCTGTTTTGCCATCAGCGAGTTCACTTGAGGCACATTCCCACCTTTAAGCTCGCGAACCAATGACAGGTGTGAACCACCGAGTTCATTGTGGGTTGACCCAACAAGAAATACCACATTGTCAGCCGCTTTCGCGTCCATGGTGATGGATTTGGAAACATCGTCGATTTGCCCCATTGCACTGATCAGCAGGCTAGGGGGAATCGAAATGGTTTCACGTTGGCCATCTGAATTGTCAAAACTGAATTCGTTATTCAGGCTATCTTTGCCACTCACAAACGGCGTGCCCAACGTGATTGCCATGTCCTGGCAAGCGATTGCTGCTCTCACAAGTGAGCCAAGGGTTTCAGCTCGATCGGTGTATCCCCAGCAGAAGTTGTCAAGAATTGCGATCTGGGTTGGGTCGGCTCCTACTGCCACAGCATTCCGCATTGCTTCATCGATAGCCGAGGCTGCCATGTGGTACGTATCAAAATCGCCGTAGTGCGGATTCATGCCACAGGAAATTACTAGTCCACGTTTACTTTCCAGCAGAGGCCGGATCACCGCGGCGTCACCCGGGCCGTCGCATTCAGGACCAACCAGTGGTTTCACAACACTACCACCCTGTACCTCGTGATCATATTGCCGAATGACCCATTCTTTGCTGGCCACGTTCAGGCTGCCCATGACCGCCAGCAAAGATTCGCGGTTTTCTTCTGCCGAAAGTTCGGGGATTTCAAGTGGTTCCACAGGTGAGGGCGAATAAATTGCATCGCGCACCACAGGGGGACGCCCATCATGCAAGAAGCTCATGGAGATGTCACCGACAACCTGACCGTGATAGGTAAGTTGCAATCTTCCTGTCGGCGCGAAGCGTCCCAGGATTGCCGCCTCGACTCCTTCGCTCTCGCAAAGCTGTTTGAGTTCATCCCAGCTTTCAGGTGGTACTGAAAGTACCATGCGTTCTTGTGCTTCGGAGATCCAAATCTCGGTGTAGTTCAGACCCTCATACTTCAGAGGTGCTTTTTCCAGCCAAACTTCTGCACCAACCTCTTCACCCATTTCGCCGACGGCGCTCGAGAAGCCTCCTGCACCACAGTCGGTCACTGCATTGAACAAGCCACGATCACGGGCCTGCAGCAACACGTCCAAAACCATTTTTTCGGTGATCGCATTGCCGATTTGTACCGCTCCTCCCGAAAGGGATTCGGACTCGCTGGTCAGTTCGGCTGATGAAAAAGTTGCACCATGAATTCCATCACGACCGGTTCGGCCCCCAAGTGCCACAATCAGGTCATCCGGCTTGACCTCTTTTTCCTCCATTCCAACGGGAATCATTCCAACGTTACCGCAGTATACGAGGGGATTTCCTAAATAGCGACGGTCAAAGTAAACTGCGCCGTTGACGGTTGGGATGCCCATTCGGTTTCCGTAGTCACGCACACCGGAAACCACACCTTTCATGACGGTTCGGGGGTGCAGCACTCCGGGGGGCAGCGAATCAACATCGGTTTCTGGTGGAGCGAAGCAGAATACGTCCGTATTGCAGACAGGCTTGGCGCCCATTCCCGTGCCCATGGGGTCACGGATCACACCACCAATCCCGGTGTTGGCGCCACCGTAAGGCTCAAGAGCAGACGGATGGTTATGCGTTTCAACTTTGAAACAGGCATGATACTGCTCATCAAACGTCACAACACCCGCGTTATCTTTAAACACACTTACACACCAATCGTCATCACCTAGTGAGTGTCGAATCGATTGTGTCGCAGCAAAGATTGTTTCTTTGAGCATGTTGTCATATTGTCGTTCATCCAGCGGGCTACCTTCATCAAGACCTGGGCCGCGGTAGTGGATGCGTCCTGCCAAGGTCTTGTGACTGCAGTGCTCTGACCAAGTCTGGGCCACCGATTCCAACTCAATGTCGGTGGGGTCTCGCCCCAGTGAAACAAAGTGGGAGCGGATCGTCTGCATCTCGACCAGGGTCAGATAAAGTTGCCCCTCCTTTGAGAGACGCTTCAGCCCTTCATCGTCGAGTTCACGAATCGGGATTGTGACTAGTTCAAAGTCGTATGGAGAACCAATATCAAGCTGATCCATTTCCAGCGGTCCGACGATAATCTGCTCGATGGCATCATTGGACAATGCTCGACGGCAGATTGGATCGAGTGACGAAACTGCAACATCCCCAAGCCAATATTTTCGCATGGTTCGAACAGCCTTCACGTCGAAGCCTGCATCCTGCGCGGCACCAATCGTGCTGGCTGCAACAGGATCCATGACACCGGGTTTGGGCAGCACGTTGACGAGCGTGGTCTGTGTTCCAGGAGGCTCGTTGAGCGTGTCCTGTCCAGCGATTGCGACCACCGCCCTTTCTGTGACCGCATCACAAAGCAGACGATCAGCGAGACGATTCGCTTCTGCGATCGCGAAGTCGCCTTGAACGAGGAAACTCCGAGCGAAGGCGACCGACACCTGGTCACCTAGACCGAGTTCGGAAATTTCTTCAGTTGTTCGTGTAGCTTCACGATCGACTTGATCGTCTGCCGGATAGATATCGATTTGCCAGAGAGGCATGTTCTCAGACCCTGTGAGTGATTCAATGCAAGTGCGTCTCAGGAAGACTGTTCTTTGATCTTTTTGGCTTCAGTGAGCCATTGGTGCAACGCAGCGTCATCTGCATGGTGCAGAATTTGCCGCAACCGTTCCAATTCTTCTGCGAATTGTTTCAATTCGCTTCCGATGGCTGCTCGATTCTCTCTGCAGATGGCCGCCCACAGTGTGGGGTCGCCCGCTGCCACTCGAGTGATATCCCGCCATCCGCTGCCTGCCAGCGGCAGAGCCTCGGGGGACGCGATTTTTGCAACCAGTGCGGACACCAAGTGTGGCATGTGGCTGATCGCTGCCAAGTGGGTATCATGCTCAGTGGGCGTCATTTCATACGTTTGTCCACCAGTCAGCCGCCAAAACTGGTGGGCTTTTTGCAGCAGTTGGGGGCACGTCGTTTCTGTGGGTGTCACGACGACAAGTTTTTCGTCAAATAATGAGCCGCTTGCATTTTCAGGGCCCGACTTCTCAGATCCAGCGATGGGATGCGCGGCGATAAATTTTCTGCTGGCCGTTGGGTCCTCGCCTACGCTCGCCACAATCTGGCGTTTGGTACTGCCCACATCCGTGATCAAGCAATCTGCGGGTGAGCTTGCCGCTGCCGAAATGACCATTTCCGCAATTCGATCCACCGGTGAGGCGACGACCACTGCATCGCTCTGCTCGCAGGCCTCGGAGATCGTTCCAGCTGTTACATCGACCATACCGCTGGATGCTAAAAAATGTTGCTTTTCCGGGTTTCGGGCCAAACCGACCAGCCGTGTCTGAGGCAAAGCACGCCTTAAGGACAACGCAACGCTGCCGCCCAATAGGCCCACGCCCAAGACGGTTACCTGTCGAAGCCATTCATTTTCAGTGGTTGTGGACATGAATGAGCGGTACCGAATGCTTCGTGGGCGAAAGGAGGCACCCGCATTGATCGGCTGCGACCTCCATATTCTATCCCGCCTTCGCCGCTCTACCCAGTCACCGTTCCGGATTGATTTGCCGGCTTGCTGACAAGATTGCACCTCCATCGGCAGGCGGTGCTGTCCTGGCACGGCAGCATTTGCCTTGGTGCAGACCTTTTCCACTCAAGTCGTCGATCTGCGTTTACATGTCGGGCAGTTGATGACCCATTTTGGACCGCTTGGTTTCCAGATACCGCTGATTGTGCTCGTTCACCGGAGGCACAATCGGCACTTGATCGACGACCTGAAGGTCGAAACCGCGAAGATTGAATGCCTCGGTCTTTTTAGGATTATTGGTCAGCAGCCGGACTTCGCTGAGCCCCAGATCTTTCAGGATTTGCAGCCCAATCCCATAGTCACGCATGTCAGCTTTGAAACCCAGAGCATGATTTGCTTCGACAGTATCCAGTCCGTTATCCTGCAGCCCGTACGCTCGGATCTTTTGCGCCAGACCAATTCCGCGACCTTCCTGGGGAAGGTAAACCAATGCGCCGCGTCCTTCCTCGCTGATCATTTTCAACGCCATGTGAAGTTGATCACCACAGTCACAACGCAATGAAGCCACCAAGTCGCCCGTGAAGCAACTGCTGTGCATTCGTACCAAAGGTGGTGCTCCCGGAGCGGCGAGGTCGCCAAATACAAGTGCGATGGGCTCCTGAGCCTCATATTGAACGCCGAACACGATGATTTGGAAGCTGCCGTATTTTGTTGGCAACTGTGCTTCCGCATCGCGACTGATTAACTTCTCACTCACGCGGCGATGGGCAATCAATTGCTCGATGCTGATGATTTTGAGATTCTTTTTTGTTGCGATTTCACCAAGCCGATCACGGGTCGCCCGTCCGCCCTCGTCGTCTAAAACTTCGCAAAGAGCAGCAGCAGGTGCCAGACCCGCCATTCGAGCCAAGTCCACAGCCGCTTCAGTGTGACCGGCGCGACGAAGCACACCACCCTGTTTCGCCAGCAGAGGGTAGACGTGTCCTGGGCGGACAAAGTCATCAGTGGAACATTCTGGCGACGCTAGGCGACGAATCGTTTCGCTACGCTCTGTGGCTGTGATTCCGGTCTTTGCCTCCCGGATATCGATCGGTGTCAGAAAGGCAGTTTTTAAAGGTGCGTCGTTTTGAACCACGACCGGATTCAGATCGAGACGCTTTGCGACCTCTGGGAGAATCGACACACACAGTTGACCCCGCCCGTCGAGCATGAAGTTGACGGCCTCGGGACTGGCCTTCTCCGCTGCGCAGATGTAGTCGCCTTCGTTTTCGCGATCCTCCGCATCCACAACGATCACCACTTCACCGCGGCGGATCGCCTCCACTGCCTCAGGTACGGTGTTTAGTTCGACTGACATTGATAGAAGGGTCCGATGGATGGAGATTCGACTGGCTTGGGCGTCCGCCCAACTCTCTGGACGATCCTCTATTATACGTGGTGGATAGATTTGTCCCACCTCCCGCCTATCATGAAAACCCGCTCCATGCCCTACAGACCCAACCTTTTAGCTGGAAGTTTCACTCTCGGGACTCTGGTAGTGATTCTCACTTTCGCCACGTCAGGCAGCACTTTGGCATCCAATGGGGCAGATGCTCAAGTTCAGGAAGACACAGCGACGCAGGACACAGCGACGCAGGACACAGCGACGAAAAATACAACCAACGACACTTCAGCCCAACCGCAGCTAGCACTCAAGGCTACCGAAGATTCCAGCGAGGCTGCTGCCGGCAGCCGAAACTCAATGTCCGTCAAACGAATACGAGTGGAGCAAGATCAGCGATTCAGTGAACAGAAAGGCAAGGCCGGGCTTTGTGATATCTATTTCCCTGCCTCAGATCCACCGGAGAATGGTTACCCAGTCGTAATTGTGGTTCACGGAGGCGGCTGGGCCGCTGGCGATAAGTGGACAATCGCTACTTACTCCAGACTATTGGCTCAAGAAGGCGTCATGGCTGTAACGATCAACTACCGTTTGGCGCCAACTCATAAGTTTCCGGCACAGGTGGATGACGTACGCTCGGCAATGGTTTGGGTACACCAGAATGCTCAAAGACTCAAATTGAACTTAAAGCAGGTCGGCTTATTTGGTTATTCCGCTGGTGGTCACCTGTCGGCATTAGTGGCTTCTCTGGCAGATGAAACCATGGTGGTCAGGGCGGCAGCCAGTAACTGGCCAATTGCAGATGTAAGGTGGAAGCAGCTACCAAAAATTTGCGCTGTTTGTGCGGGAGGGCCTCCCTGTGACTTTCGATCGCTTCCGATCGATAATACTGCCATGGCGTATTTTCTGGGTGGCTCCCGGAGGAAAAAACCAGAAGCCTACATTGCGGCGTCGCCTGCTGCCCATGTGTCGGCCGATGATCCGGTAACCCAATTGTTTCATGGAGAGGGCGATGCTCTGGTGCCTCTGGCGGGTACGAGAGATTTTCACGAGGCACAAGTCAAGGCTGGAATCGATAGCCGTCTTGCAGTGATTCCCAAACAGGGGCACATGCTGACTTTTATAAGCCCCACTACCTATCAAACCGTGGCGAGCTTTTTTCGTGACGTGTTCCCACAGCCCAGTGTCCCACAGCCCAGTGTCCCACAGCCCAGTGTCCCACAGCCCAGTGTCCCACAACAGCCCAGTGTCCCACAGCCCAGTGTCCCACAGCCCGTGCCCGGACCGTAAAGAAGATGATTCATTGGCTCAAAGGTCTGTGTCTCCTCGCTTGTGTCTCATGCACTGGACACAGTGGTTAGAAGTGAGTCAGAGATGATCTATCTCACGAGTCATGTCGGTGCCAGCAGGCGGCAGCAGGTGATTCAGAAAAGAAATCATGTGCTTTCGCTGGTCAGGCAGATACCGATCGATTTTCGCCATGATTTCTGCTTCTGTTTGAATGCCTTTGCCTGCCAGTTTTCGGTACTTTGAAACTGTAAGAAATGTTTGAATGGTCCGCAGGTCAGCCTCCAAGTGAAACTGAAAACCGTAGACGCGATCCTCTAGACTGAAGGCCTGGTTGCGGCAACCGTCAGATTCGTAGAGGTGTTGCGCTCCATTAGGCATGTCAAAAGTGTCTCTATGCCACTGGAAGACGGTCATTCGCGCCGGAAGGCTCTCATCTACCAATGAGGATGGAACCGAAGTGCGTCGGATCGTATGCCAACCGAGTTCCGCCTGTGCATTGCGCCGAACTGGTGCCCCAAGCGCTGACGCGATAATTTGCGCTCCGAGGCAAATGCCCAAAATACGTTGGCCGCCGTCCATGTACCGCCGTACTAACTCTTGTTCGTCAGCGATCCAATCGGGTCGATTTTTCATCGTCAGTGGATACGGACCACCGAGCATGATCATCGCATCACAGTCAACGGATTTCGGAATGGGATGCTGATAATCGATTCGTATCGTGATGACCTCATGCCCTAATTCTGCAATCACCGCTTCGGCTGCAGCCAACGAGTCAGCGGCACTGTGTTGAATCACAAGGACTCTCATGAAAACCAAGCTCAATGAGGAATGTTAAGTGCAAATCCGTTTTCGACACTGTAATGTCGAGAAATGGTTCATCGCCATTCAGGCACTAGGTGATTACTGATTGCATCTGGTGTTGCGATGTAATCATGAACAACAAAGTTACAATCAACGTGATCGTTGTAACCAGCGACGAATGAGGAGGGCGTCCGTACTCGTGAGCCGGCGGTAGTTGCAGGATTTCTTGTCGCATTTTTTGTACCAGCTCTTTCTTTACAGTTGGGCGTATCAGAGTTTGTGGTTCGTCTGTTGCATCTCTATCCGGCAAGCCGAAAGGCCAAGAAACTGTGAATAAGCCCACCTGTGACCAGTGCCAGTGTCAAAATGCTATGAAAAGTGACCCACAACCGCAGTCGCAGTTGTAAAGCGAATTGGTAATCCAGATCATCTCTTTGCTGTATCAGCTCAGCGAATCTTTCAGCCATTCCTCGACCCTCGCTTTCGAGATGCCGCTCCAAGTCCTTCAGGTCACTTAGCAATTTTCGTCGTCGTCCGCCGGTGGGTACTAGCACATAAGTCAGGGAGGGGCGTGAGTTGAAAAAGGGGTTCAAGTGTTGTGTGTAGAAACTGTCGAGAACCGGTATGCCGACATGCACACTGAGTTCTTCAAGTAGCTTTCTTGCGTGATCTGCAATTTGTTCACGATCCCACTTGACTCGGTCAAAGTGGTGTTGTCCCTCGACAGCAGTTAGCAGCTTTGGCACGGTGCGCGAGGCATGCAGTCCATAGAAACCGCTACCGGTAACCAGCAAGAAAACGAGCGACAGTGGCAGCTCGAAAATACCACTTCCGAGCAGGTGCGGCACATGCATCCAATAGACACCGGTCGTGAAGAATCCCATGTAGATATGCACTTGAGTCCATGTGCTCATGCTACCCAAGGGCAGAATCGGTATGCGACGACGCATGCCGAATAATGCCAGCAGAATAATGCAGCAAAGAAGCGTTGCACCCGTCAACATGGCGACGTTCGCCAACCGAACCGTTTGGATCAAGACAATGCCAAGCATCACCAACATCGCAACCAACGTCAGTGCGATGGCGATAAAGCGACGTTGACGAAACGAAAAAAGGGGCATGCATCTAGCTCCGTAGGTCGAGCCACTCTTTCAGTGATTTAGACTCACTTAGATCAATTCGGACAAGAGCGTCATGAGAGCAGGCTGCAACGCATGCCGGTCCGGATGGAAGTTTGCTGCACATGTCGCATTTGGTCGCTTTTGCGATTGGCAAATCCGTAGTCGCGTCCCTGTAGGGACGGCCGTGGTGATCAGATACCTCCGTCATTCGGATGTTTTGATAAGGGCAGGCAGCGGCGCATGTACCACAACCGACACAAATGGCTTCATGAATCTGGATAAGTCCAGCTTCGTCTCGAGTGATGGATCCCGTGGGGCACCCTATCATGCAAACAGGGTCACTACACTGCATGCAAGCTTCCACAACCTGCAAGCGGTCATGGGCTAACCCCTGCCGGACAAAGCGCGGATTGCCATCATGCGCATTGCTACAGGCTTTGACGCAATCATCGCAGCGAGTGCAGCGATGAAGATCGATTACCATGGCTTGGCGTCCATTGTTCAGGCGATTTTGAACAATGAAGTCCAATAATGCGGTTTGCTGGATTTGTTGACCTTTCTCACTCGCGGTTTTTGCATTGTCTGCATCTGCCGTATTTTGCTTCCGCGTATTCGGCAGTCGATCCGCGACCATTTCTGTTCGCTGTTGTGCTGACTGCAACAATAGCCTTGCTGCCTTTGGGGGCAACTCTGTTCTACGCACATGGGGCAAAATTTCAGCTGCAAAAGTTTCCACTGGTATGAATAAGGTATCCAGAAATCCGACAGCTCGTAGTGTGTTCTGCAAGCTCATGATGGGAGTGTTGGACGGTCGTAAACTGTTGTAGGACAATTCTTCCAATCCGAAGACATGCCCCTTCCCGAGATAAGCTGTAGTGCGGTGTCTGCCCCCATCCTGTTGGGACAGTCTGCCGAATCCGCTTCGTACAAGCACCAGTTCGGTAGGAACACGACCCGCTTCACATACTACTGGTTCAGACTCCATTTGCTGGGCAACGGGGAGGGTACGTGTGTGGTGGTAATCCGCGTTCCATTCCAGACGACCAAAGGAATGCATTTGGGTTGCCTGTGCGACTCGCTGTAAACTTGCCTCCGGTAGGTCACGTAGCAACGGAACTTCACTGAGATGAATATTGAGCCAATGTGTTCGGTAATGTTGTTCCAGGCTGGTTGCGAAACGCTTATCTCGTCTCAGGACGTGAAGCCCCTGCCAGCGGATTTCAAGCAGGGTTGCTTCGGTGGCAGCGATGACGGTGGCCGTCCGTGGGGATCGGTACATAGCTGCCACTTCACCAAACAGTTCACCGGGCCCCAGTTCCGCACTCGAGCAATCTCTTAAAACGGCATTGAAGTCCTGCAGGAAAATCGCGGGACGATCGTCAATCTGACGGATCGAACTGCTGGAAGCTTCTGAATCGGTCGTGGTCGTCACTTCCTCGAGCGAGCGTGCTTCGGTCACTCCAGAGCGACGGAGATATGAGCGAATTGCCTGAAGCCATGAAAGTTTCTTGGAGCTGGATCGTCCCAGTTGTCTGGGTGTCAGCGAGTCAATCATCGCATTAATACTGCCAGCGATGACCAAAAAAGCACTGTTGCCGTAATCACCCTCTCGAGCAATGATCTCACCGGGCTCGCAGCGTTTAATTCGACAGTCGTTTCGAAGGATACCTTCCAGCGGTATCGAGCGAGGAAAAGCTTTGGCGTCCATGGTGGCAAATGGCTCACGAGAGCGCAGCCACAAAACGTCTGCATCGTCCATCGATGCGTCCATTGGTTTGCTCCATCTCTGAGGACGGCGCACGGTGCTCGATCCTTTTACCTCCATGATGGTGTTTCGTACCGCGATTGTGCGACGAAGGTCAAGGTGAAACAGGGTTTTCGATCCAGCTGACAAACTGGCTCGCGTGGGGGTTTTGATGGCTTTTTGCCTGCTCTGCTCGCTTCTTCGAGGGTTTCGCTCCGCCGTTTTACTGACTCGCTAGCTTACCTTGCCTGAATCATTTGCTCCCCCTCCTGTCCATCGATGAAAAACTCAATCAAACTGGGATGCCATGACGTGTCAGTCAGTGGAGTCCGTGACGTAACTCATCGAGTTTCCTGGATCAGGTAACGAATGGAATCCGCTGACTTGTTCGTTTGTCACTCCAAGCATGAACGTCGTTGCGGGTGACAAAGGTTGAGTTGTGTTTCACAGATTTTTTTCTCACGTGAAGCTTTACAAAGTTTCGGTACCAAGTCAGGGATTCAATGGGCAACGATTTGAAAGCAAGTGCGATTGCTGCTGAACTTGACGAACGGCCTCGAATTGGAATTTTGACTTCGGGTGGCGATTGTCCAGGATTGAATGCGGTCATTCGCGGGGTGACTAAATCTGCCTATTGGCTTGGTTACCAAGTAATCGGATTCAATAATGGGTTTGAAGGGTTGATTGATCCCATTCAGTGCCAGAAGCTGACCCCGGAGACTACTTCCGGGATTCTGGTTGAAGGTGGAACAATTCTGGGTTCGACCAACAAAGGGCGTTTTGGAGCGCGAGTTGGAAAAGATGGCAGAGCAGAACTTGCTGATGGTATTTTAGATCAGGTAGGTGAGACGTTCAAAAATTTCTCGCTTGAGGGATTGATCGTTGTGGGTGGCGATGGATCCTTGTCTACCGCTCTGCAGTTTCACGAAGCAGGGCTGCCTGTCGTTGGAGTGCCCAAAACGATTGATAACGATTTATCATGCACGGCCTACACTTTTGGTTTTAATAGTGCTGTGCTGTGCTGCGCAGATGCCCTCGATCGGCTTCATACAACAGCGGCTAGTCATGGCAGGGTCATGGTGTTGGAGGTGATGGGTAGACATACGGGATGGATTGCCTTGCACGGCGGTATCGCGGGTGGGGGTGATGTGATTCTGATCCCTGAGGTTGCTTGGACCTACGAGAATATATTGGCGAAAATTGATGAGCGAACCCAAATGGGAAAGAATTTTACGCTCGTGGTTGTTGCAGAGGGCGCTGCGTTACCGAGTGGAGCGGTTGTTGGGCAAGACTCAGAGAACATGCAAACAAAGTTGGGTGGAATCGGGCAGATCGTGACTGAGGAACTGGAGAATCGAATTGATCAAGACGTCCGATGTGTCGTGCTGGGGCACTTACAGCGTGGAGGGGGACCGACGACGTTTGATCGTATTCTTTCAAGTCAGTACGGCGCTCATGCAATACGTTTAATTGTCGAAAAGAAATTTGGTCAGATGGTCTGCTATGACCCACCCGATATTCTTGACGTCTCAATTGAAGCTGCTGTGGGGGATTTACGCACGGTTGATCCCAATGGCTCTGCTGTTAAAACGGCGCGAGCGATGGGTATTTGCTTTGGTGATACCCCCGGTTACATGAACCCATTCAACTAGCTGGAGGGTCATTTTTCATCAGTTAACCGACTTGGTCTTGTTGCGGTTCACACAGGGGTGTGGGTACTGAGCGTATGGGTGACAGATGATTTCTTCCATGACTTTGCGACTTCGAAGATCGAAGGCGATTTTGCCAAGCGACAAGCAGCACCATCTCGGCGGGACGCTGTTTCTCGTCTCTTTGCTCATTTTCTTTTTAAGCAGTATTTTGCTTTATGGGATCTACGCTTATTCCCGACGTGCTGATCCCGAGTCGACAGCTCCCTTGCCAGCGATGTTTCTGGTCAGCACTGCTTGTTTGCTCGTGATCAGCGTGCTCGTCCACGCTGCGACGCGAGCCATCCGCCGGGAGAAACGTTTGACCACCAGTGTATTGCTTCTCGTGAGCGGGCTGACTGCCGTTGTTTTCATGGGGCTGCAGTTCGACGCGATGGGTGAAATGCTGGCCGGTCCCGCTTTGGATGGGGGGACTGGGAAAGGGGTTGTAGGAATGGTGGTTGTTTTGGCGTTGCTACATGCTGCTCATGTCGCGGGAGGAGTGGTTGCGTTGATCCTGGTATCGATCCGCTCTTGGTTGGGTCGATATGATCACGAGCGTCATTGGCCAGTTGATTTCGCCGCCCAGTACTGGCATTTCCTTGATGTCGTTTGGTTATGCATGCTGCTGGCTTTCTGCCTGACGACCGGCGGATTTATACTCTGAATACCGGCAACTTCAAGTTGAAAGCCTCTTCTTCCTGACGACCTGATTCGCAGTTCTCAGCCTGTCTTGCATTGACAGGTCCTCGCATGTGGACCAGACTTTTTATGCCAGTCAACAGATTGCCCTGCGGGTGTAGTTCAATGGTAGAACATCAGCTTCCCAAGCTGAATACGAGGGTTCGATTCCCTTCACCCGCTTCAAAGTCTTTCCATCAGGACTTGGTTTGCTCTGGCTTTTTTAAGTGATTCGCTTGATGAATTCCGGGTACAGCAGACTTGGCTGTTGCTTCTGGATCTGATTATCACTTTGGTGGCAGCAGTGCGACGCCTGAACCAGGCAGTTGCGAATAGTGGCAGACTCCCCGTTCAACTCGTACACCGCTGGCGATGTCTGCAGCTAATAGCTCGGCACCGTCCATGTCGACAAAGTCCAGTAGAGGCAGCAGTTGTGCGATTGCTGAAATACCAACGGTTGACTCGGTCATGCAGCCCACCATGACCTTCAAGTCAAGTTGACGTGCCTGTTGAATCATTCGTCTTGCTGGAGTCAGCCCGCCACACTTGACTAATTTGATGTTGATCCCGTGAAATCGGTTTTTGCAGCTTGTTACATCACTTTCGGTGATACAGCTTTCATCAGCCATGATGGGTAAGACCGAATGCTGGTAAACGCTCGCTGAACCTTCGATATCCTCTGCTGGCAGAGGCTGTTCGATGAATTCTACGTCGAGTTCGCGGAGTTGTCGTGCATTGGCGAGCGTTTCATCGACGGTCCAACCGCAATTGGCGTCGACGCGAAATGTTGAGGTTGTATGCTGTCGCAGTTCCGTAATGATTTTCAAGTCATCTGATGTTCCCAGTTTAATTTTGTATACGGGCCAATCAGGAACCTCTTGAATTTTGTGGATCATGTTCTCGATCGTGTCGATCCCGATCGTGAAATTCGATACAGGTATATGATTGATGTCGAGTTTCCACAGTTGATGAATGGGTGCGTTTACTTGTTTGCCCCACAGGTCGTAGGCCGCCTGGTCAATGGCACACAATGCAAATGGGTCATCTGGCAATTTGTCATGCAACTGTGCCCATAGTTCGACCGGATCAAGTCGGTTTATCGTTTCGATTTCGCTACGCACAGATTCGATGGCAGCGACGATCCGCTGGCTGGTCATACCGTAGTAATCATTGGTGGTTGCTTCACCAAAGCCGGAATGTGTGCCATCACTTAATTCAACAATTACAGTGGGTTGTTTAGTGATGGTGGATCGGGAGATCGTGAACGGGTGCTTCAGCGGCAATTCTCTTAGATGAATCGATAGTTCCAATTCCGCACTCGATGTCACTGGTCTACCTGCTTTGGATCTTCTGTTTGAGTTGCAAAACGGCTTCGCTTAGTTCAGCGGGGCCGTGACGAAAAACATCGCAAACGGGTAATTGAAATTCTTCCCGGACTCGATTGCGTTCATCTTCAGCTGCTCGGGTGGAGAGCAGGCGACTATTCATGGCGATACCGATGACTTGGCTTGGCATCATCAGGTTGGCGGCCGATTCATAAGCATCTTTTAAAACGGCAAGACTGGTCAGGCCTATGTCCGGCATGCCGTGCACCGCCTTGCGACCTGCTTCGTAGCAAAGGACCATGCCGTGAGGCATCGAACCGTGCAGTAGGCCCAGCGTCACAGCGGAGTAGCGCGGGTGGGCCAGGCTACCCTGACCTTCGATGCAAAGAACTTCGTGATCCTGCCCCGCCAGAATCTGTTTTTCAACGGCGCCGCTGATAAAGTCCGAGACCACACAATCAATGGGACAACCCTCACCGGCAATCATGATTCCGGTTTGTCCCGTGGCAATGAACTTGGCACGATTTTGTCTTGCAATCAGAGCTCGCGTCAATTCGATGGAAACCACCATCTTGCCAACACAGCAGTCCTGACCGATGGTGAGGATCCGCAGGCAATCTGGACGCAGGCCAATTCGATTGGCGACGTCGTGTTCGTCGTTGTTTCTGACGTCGGTTAATTCGATCCCGGAGGTCGCCGCTGCGCCAGCAAATTCAGGATCTTCTGCCAGGAATTCGTGCAGGCCGGATAACACATTCATGCCGCGCGAAATCGCATCCATGATAATGGGACGCCAATGTACTGGAATTTTGCCACCAGGAGGAGCGATGCCAATCAGTAAGGTTTTTGCAGCGGGGGCAGAGTCCAAATCAGCAATGACAGGTGTTTTGCCGCCTGTTCCCAGTAACTGTTCTGCTGTTTGTCCGGCAGCCGTTGTATCCAGAACGGCGATCACCTCATGCTCGCAGTAACGGAGCACGCTGCAAGCGGTTTTGGCGGTCAGTGGATTGGAGTGTCCGTCCGTTAAAATGACCATCCTTCTGTTGGCATCTGTTGAAACTAGGTCTGCTGAATTCAATGGACTATCCTGGCGAATGGTTTTCATCAGCCCCTTCGCCCAGCCCGACCATTTCGAGTAGACGCAGTGCATTAGTGGTTGGCGATACTCCCTCACGCATCTTGTAGTCAAACGTCATTTGTTCATTGCCCGATGCATCAGGTCGGATAGTTTCGCGGAAGTGAACAGCGTGCCCCACGGCTTGCAATTCAGGTTCATCAGCCAATTCAAGGTCATGGGTGCTGATCGCGCCAATTGATTGGTAGTCCATCAGATGACGCAGGACTTGCACCACTGCAATTTGGCGTTCGCGACTATTGGTTCCTTGAAGAATTTCATCCAGCAGAAAGAGACAAACGCGATCCTTGGTGCGACCCATCTCTCTGGCATGATCAACCACGCTCTTCAAGCGTTTGAGTTCTGCCATGTAGAATGAAACACCTTCAGCGACGTTGTCACTGACGCGGATACTTGTAGCCAACTCGGTTGAGGGTAAATTGAACTTCTTGGCGCAGACAGGAGCTCCTACAGCTGCCAGTGCTACATTCAAGCCGACACTGCGTAGCATTGTGCTCTTTCCGGACATGTTGCTTCCAGTAACAAGCAGGATGGTTCCCGGGGGCCCCACCTGAACATCGTTGCAAACACGCGATCCATCAGCCAGCAGTGGATGCCCAATGGCAGTCGCTGCAATGGCGGGAGACGCGGAAGCAGAAACCCATTGGGGTTGTGACCATGCTGGATACTCATCACGTACTGCAGCGACGGAGATCAGCGATTCAAGTTCGCCCAAAGCTTCAAACCAGCCTGGGACTTCGCTTGCGTATTCCGCTTGCCAGTTTTCAAGTCGTTTTAAAACACGGACATCCCAAAGTGTCAGACCCTGCAGTGGTAGATAGATCAAAAACGTGCCTGCTGATTGCCGCAGGCCGCCTGCAGTAGCAACCTTTTGCAATGCCCGCATCCCGGCTTGAGCTGATCGATCATTCTTTAGCATCCGGTCACGAATCTGATGCAGGAACTTCTGGGATGAATCCTGTTCCGAATTGGGAAGCCACTCCGCGGAGGAAAAAATTTCTTCGTAATCACTGACGGCACGACGATTTGCCATCGCGATAGCGAAAATTGCGTGTGCGGGACCCAGCATCAGAGTAGTCAACGCCATGTTGATCGCGATCAAGCAACCCATGGCGATCAGGCTTCCGATGAAAACCTGAGCAGTCAAAAGTCCAAAACCGCTGATTACGGCAAACAGCAGGAAAATACCCGCCAACACCACAGAAATATGGGACCACACCACCAGCCAATTCCGCTTAGCGAGCCATGCGGGACCCGTCGCCCATTTGATGAAGTTTTCCGGATCACCACTGCTATCGGCAACCTGTCTGGCAAGTGTGTAAAAACGTAGCCGCTCATCTCGCATGGGTGCTAATGCGTTGACAGCAGTCCAGCGTTGTTTAGCGTCATTTTCTTCTGCTGGACCAGCCAGCCAATTTGCGAGTGTACGAATCCCCGGCGTAGTTGCGGCCATGGAGACAAGATGAAATAGGGACGCATGGCCCAGTAAATCGAGATCACTGGCAACATCACGACGGTGTCCCGGCAGTTCAACCTCAGCAAGACTTTTCGCGAGTGCTTTGGTGGAGAGACGATCCCAGTCACGTTCCAGTCGTGCCACCAGTCGGCGAACAACACTACGATGTCGACCCAGTTCTTCGAGTTTTTCTCGAATCGGTTCATTCGCCGTCACCGCAATGAGGAACAGCACCATGCCACCCCAGCCAAACCAGCCGACATAGGGTAGCCCGTCAAATCCATAGCCAACGACTAGGAAGGCTATGGATGCAAGAAACAGGATCGCACGAATTTTGCTGAATTGCCGATCCTTGATTCGTAAAGCTTCCCGTGCAGTATCAATCGACTTCAGCTGTGTCTGATAGCGTTCCAGGGCTGCGGATGCACCCTCCACGGGCTGATCCGATGCAGATTCATTCAAACTGTTTCAAGCTCCGTTTTTGATCCTCGAATCACTTTGGGTCCTGCAACCACTTTGGTTGCAATGCGATCCTGCAAGTTGGGTCGAAAGATGGTCAGCAGTAATAACGGCAGGAACCAGGCAATATAGAGACCACCACTTTCACCATGCCAAAACTGAGCCGCAACCATCAAGGCAGCTGAACCACTCAATATGGTTCCCAGATTTTTCTGAGCAGGCCAGATTGCAAAAAATGCGCTCAGAATTACGTAGGCAACAATGACCGGAAGACGCCAGAAAGGATTCCAGCCAAGAGCCCACAGTCCCTCAAGTGTCTCAGCGTCCCGCAAGGGACTTAGAACACCGTACATGTGCTGTAGATGGTCTGCCAAACTGGAGGATTCGTCAAACCATAACGCCAGCATTAAGAGCGCCAGCATGCAGGCGGTTCCGATGAGAAATTTTCTGACCCCACGCTTCCAATAAAAACTGATCCAAAGCGGTAGCAGGAAAAGCGGGTAGTAAACGAGACCACCAGCGAGGCCGACGAACATCCCAGCAATCAGTGGCCGACGGTAGGTGAGTATGGCCCAAAGCAGAAATGCAGCAGGTAAAGCATGATCAACACGTCCTGTCATTTGTGCTGTGTAGGGAAGTATCAAGTAAAGCGTCGCGCAGCCAACTCCCGCACGGGTATTTCCAAAGTGTCGATTGCTGATGAGAATGATGGCGGAGACAATTCCCAAGTGTGCCAAAATTGCCAGTACCTTGGCAACGACTGCCAGCTGCTTTTCGCCTGCGGTTGGCTCTGGGCGAATGTCTGTTGGGAATCCATCCAGCGGGTTGTTAATGGGCAGTGTTGGAATCGAGGGCAGCATTCGCATCATGGCGTACCCTGGTCCCAGTTCAGGGCCTTGTGTGTATTGTGTTTGCGGGTCACTGCGGACAACGTTTGCCATCATAAATACAAACAGGGAGATCCCAAGGAACATCAAACCACCCGCCGTCAGATTGGGGTCCAGCAGCGGGCGGCGACTCATGATCGGATCAAGCATCAGTCGCACTAGAATGAAGGCCTGAATGGTCAGCAGGTATAAAAAACCGATGCGTTGTAGTTCACTTGAGGTGAAGTCTTCGCTCGCGGCTGAATCAAGCTCAACGGGTCCACCCTCTATGGTTTCGGGATTGATGCCGGAACTCGCTTCCACCAACTTAGTCGTTGGATCTGACACCTCTTCTTGGATGACGAAGGTTTCATCTTCTGAGACGACAGATGGTGTGTTTTTGAGAGCGGTCAGGCTATTCGCGATGGATTCACCCTGGACCGGGCCACGGGGCGAAAGTGCGTACATCGGCAAGGGTTGGACTAGGGTCAGGAATTTTTCAACCAGTGACTTGGTCTGGACGCCGGACTGCAGAGCAATCTGTTGGCTTCGGTTGGCCCGCTCTTCCTGCTCCAATTGTCTTCCCTCGTAGACTACTAACAGTCCTGGTGCCAGCAGGATCAGAAGAACCAGGTCCAGATTGCGAATACTCCAGAAGCGATGGAATACGAAGTACAGTCCAATCGTCAAGAACGACGAAAGGTAGACCCAAGTCGCAGGTTGAGGACGCTCGTAATTTAGAAGAATCTCGCCCATGAGAATCAAAGCAGAGCCTGAGTCGGCAGATACTAAAGTGCTTTTACTAGCTTGTTGCGGAAAAGAAAATCTCCTACAGCATATCGAATCGATTGGGGCTGAGAAGCGTGTCAAACGGGTCTTGTACTGCTGAAAAGGTGATATAGAGGCCCAAATGGCATGATTCGTTCCCCTTTGCAGGGCAGTTGGGTTTATGAAACAGGCTTGCGCCCTCTCACACGCTGTGGCCAGGTTCTGACATGCTGGCCTTTTGGGAACAGTCGATTTTGCGGCTTCGCGTGCTTGGTGAGCAGTCTTTGGAGTCGAGTTGAAGTCACCATGAGGATCAATTTCGGTGCTCAATTTCCATCCTGACTGGGGCTGATGGGGGTGCTACCCGGAGCGGGAATGATCTTGCTGCCAAGAAAAAGATCCGTCTTCCAGTGACTTCTCAGGGTACCGAGTTCGTGGCCGGGACGAGGTTTGAAATTGGGCTTCTGGTTGGCGAGCCACGTGTCATTTTTGTTCGATGATTTCTCGGGGATCGGACTCAGACTGAACCTTTTGGGGAGGAAGCGTTACTATAGGGGCGTGCAGAGCAAATTTTTTTACATAGGAGTCGTATCTCGTGGGACAGCCTTCGGAGTCATCTGGTTCATCACATCCAACCTCGGTTGCAGCAGATTTGCGCGCCGATTCAAGAATCGTAGAGGCACGCCGTTTGATCACTGAGGCTGTGGCCGACCACAGTCGCGGGATTCAGGATGTTCGAGCTGCGAATCCGGATTTGTCAGGAGCTTATGAGCAATTATTGTCTCGCTTAACTGATACCCGAGGCGGACCACCGTTCTGGCCCTACCTTTCCTCGGGTCTCGGTCACGGACCCTATGTTGAGTTGGCCGATGGCAGCGTCAAACTTGATTTTATTGGCGGGATCGGTGTTCATGGTGCTGGTCATAGCCATGAAGCGATGATCGATGCAGCGATTGATGCGGCGTTGGAAGACACGGTCATGCAAGGCAACCTGCAACAACATCCACCCAGTATCAAAATGTCAGAGCGTTTGCTCCAAATGGCGAGGGCCGGGGGAGCCAAAATCGACCATTGCCTGTTGTCGACCAGCGGTGCGATGGCAAATGAAAATGCATTGAAGATAGCACTGCACCACAAGTCTCCAGCTGACCGCATCATTGCGTTTGACAATGCTTTCGCTGGGCGGTCATTGGCGATGGCGGCATTGACTGATCGCCCCAATTATCGAATGGGATTACCTTTGGCGCTTAATGTCGACTACCTGCCTTTTAGGGACGCTTCCAATCCTGAACGCAGCTTGCGCTGGGCAGTTGATGAGCTGCATCGACTGCTGAATCGTCATCCCGGTAGGTATGCAGCATTCTGGGCAGAGCCCATTGCTGGTGAGGGTGGGTACTATCCTGGCAGCCATGATTTTTTCAAGGCGCTCTGCGAACCACTCCGTGAGGCGGGTGTACCAATCATCTTTGATGAAGTGCAGTCATTTTCACGCACATCCAAACCGTACGCCTTTCAGCATTATGGTCTGGATGAATTTGCTGATATTGTCACCGTCGGAAAGGTCACACAGGTCTGCGCTACGCTGTATGGCGAAGCGTTCAAACCCATGGGACCCATTCTGAGTCAGACATTCACTGGTTCTTCATCCTCAATCGCTACCGGGTTGAAAATGTTGGATCTGTTGGACTCTGGTGAGTGCTTTGGCAGTCGAGGCCAGAATGAAGTCAGGCATCAGTACTTTGCCGAAAAACTCTCTTCGCTTGCCGAAAAGTATCCAGCATTGATCCGCGGTCCCTTTGGCGAAGGAATGATGATTGCATTTACCCCCGGTGATGGCAGTGCAGAGCAAGCGAAACAGCTGATGACGACGATGTACGAACTGGGCTTGCTGGGATTTGTGTGTGGCTCCGATCCGACACGTATCCGTTTTCTACCTCCTCCGGCAACGACAACGGTGGAGCACATTGATGCAGCGGTCGTGCTGTTGGAAAAGTCTTTGATCAAATTTTCAGAGCAGGTCGGGTAAGGATTCAAATCATGTGGACTGTTCGCTCGGTGCGCATCGACGACATTGACGCACTTTTTCAACTTGCTCAGTCTGCAACCAAGGGACTGACATCGTTGCAATTGGATCGAGCGAGACTACTCGATCGCGTCGAGCAATCGACCTTTGCTTTCAGTCGCACAGGGATTTCTCCTCGAGGAGAACCCTATGTGCTGGTGTTGGTGAATACTGAGTCCGGTGAACTGGTTGGTACTTCGACGGTTTATGCCAAGACAGGTGGGTATCAGCCACTTTATGCTTATCGTCGCGTTGAGTCGGAGCACGAAAGTGAGTTGCTTGGTGTTCGCCAGCACCGAGTGCGTTTGGACTTGGAGCGGATTCACGATGGCCCCACTGAGATCGGCAGCCTGTTTCTTCGCGGAATTTATCGCGGCGAGGGACGCGGACGCTGGTTGTCAATTGCCCGTTTTGCTTTGATTTCCATGTTGCCTCACCGATTCGCGGATCGGGTAATCGCGGAGATGAGAGGGAGAGCCAATCCGGACGGAAGTGTTCCCTTTTGGGATGCTGTTGCGGGAAGATTCATTCCGGTGGACTTTGCAACGGCAGATGCCATGTCAACAGTCTCAAAGCAGTTTATCGAAGAGATGATGCCTCAACATCCGATCTATGTTGAGCTTCTCGAACAGGATGTTCGTGACGGTATCGGGAAGGTTCACAAGGAAACAGAGCCGGCAGTGGCTATGCTCAAGGCTGAAGGGTTCACCGGCACCGATCTGTTTGACATCTTCGATGCTGGCCCCGTAATCAGTGCCGAAACACGATCGATTCATGCCGTGAAAAGGACGCGGTCTGTCATCGTTGGCGGTGTGGTCAATCAACACATCGGCCACACGACACGAGCGATGGTTGCAAGCACAAAAGAGGGTTTTACGAGTGTCTTGACAGAAATACAGGTCAAGGGCGATACCATTCATCTGGCTTCCAGCGATGCCAAGCAGTTGCGGGTTGAGACCGGTTCATCCTGTGTTGTGATGACGCTGAGGCCTGAGCAGGAAAACTGAGCAAGCAGTTGGACAGAGCTGTGTAGGGAGCAAGGCATGACGCAAGGAACATGGTGGTCGCGTCCTCTGAATCAATGAGTCAGGTGCCTAAGGATTCGGATAGCCATGGGGAAACCGATGAGCAGAAGGAGGAAGACACCTCCTTTTGTGTTGTAACAGCGGTGGTCAGTGCACTCGCATATCGTGCTTGCACGACAGTCGAACATTGACGAGGAGTGGCGACTCTCTGTATGCAGTTTGTTGATGGGCTATTTGGCGTCAGGGATATCGATCTTCTGGAAATTGCCATTTTATTACCTGACGGCGGGGAAATCGGGTTTGCAGATGACTTGCTGCTGAAACCCGATCGATTGTCGAGCGAAGAATGGGCTTCGATTTAGCAAGATGAGCGAATTGGTCTCGAAATCATTGCATCCACATTCAACCGAAGCGAATTTTTCGAAATCATACGAACGGATCGAGCAGACTAACGGAGTGAATCCACTGATTCTCCTTTACCGAAGTGGAATGATCTTCCACTGAATGCTCGGTTGCTAAGATTGTCAGGTGCTGATGATGCGATGATTACCAAGCCAAGGTACCGTTCAGGCCGGTCAAAGAGTGAAGTACTTGCGGAATTGGAGAATTTGTGCCGCGGCCCAGTTGGATCCGGTACCGGTTGAGCATCTTCTTCACTCTATGAAAATGAAAATATGGATCGTAATAATTTCCGATGCGATTCTCCACCCGACCATCCTGCGATCGCCTTGGTATCCAAGCGGAGAAGATTACCGACGCAAGGGAAGTCCCGGAAATTCCAGAGCTTGCGGGGAATTTCGTCAGCACTGCCAGACAACAAGAAAGTGAAGGAATTGCTACTGCCACCGAAAGGACTCAAGCAGATCCCAATCGAAGGTAACTTGCATCAATAGCCTTGCTCAGAAATGTTGAATCACTTCTGGAATTTTGTTGAGCGACGCACATTACAACGTTGTTGCAATCAAGGAAATTCCTACGTGAAGACAATTTCGCCTTGTAGGTTGCTTGAAAAATAAACTATGCCTTCCCAAAATTAAGGCGTGCTATCCATTGCCTTGAGTTGGGGATGTCACCGCTTGGTGTCGCTGATGTTGGCGTCGGATGTAGGGAAATGTCAGAACGAAACATGCAATAGCAAGGCCAAGGGTACCGGGGGGAGTGAGGCTCATGGATTGCTGTTTGGTATCTGCGTTTGGTGCTTGCTTGTCATCACTCGTTGTCCGAGTTCCACTCGGATTGCTGTCCACAGAAATACTGTCAGTGGAAGTGCGGTTCCCGTTTGTTGCTTGGAAATCAGTTCCTGATAAAATGGTAGAGGCGATAGCTCGGTGTCGTGCCAATGGAATTCCCCATTGAGCACTGCTCTGCGCAAATGCAGTGCTGGTTTCCGTGTTTGTAGGGTGGTCATGCTCAGAATGAACCAGCGAAACCAATATTGCCGTCGGCTTTGCAATAGATGTGGGGTTGTCGTTGTGCTTTTCGGATTTAGTTTTGACACTACCGTCACTTACTGCTTGCCCTGGGACGCTGCTGCTTGGCTCTGGTGCCTCTCGGGAAATTGCCAGTGTATGTAGTAATCCATCGAGATTATCGAGTTGTTGTTGAATGCTCTCTGTTGGTAACTCAGGTGTCATGTGATCGTTCGGAACCAACTGGTTTTGTGATGCTTCCTGTAACGTACTTATAGCCGGGCGTGTACGTACTAAATCCGTTTGAGTGTCTGCTGTTGTTGAGGTTCGGTGCAGTTGGTCAGATGTGGTGAGTCCGATCAGTGACGAACCGTCCGTAGTTTCAATTTCTGCACTAATTGTTTTCGCTGTGTTTGCCACCGTTGGACTTGTATTGAGTGATTGCGGGACGGATGTTGGGAATTGCTCACTTGCGTTTTGGGTCAGCACCGAATTAGTCAGAGATGCGATGGAGAATACAGGATCACGCAAGGATTTTGGTTCGCCAATGGAGATCCCGGTGGGCGTTTTGAGAGGTTGTGGATTGGCATCTGAAATTGAGTTCACGTTGAATGCCGATGCTTCCACTAGCAGTCCGTTTTCAGGAAAATCACGGTAAAGCAGCGTTTCGTTCAGCAAACTTTGCCCCTCCAATGCAGGCCATGTGATGGATAGGCTGGAAGCCAATTCACCATGTTGGATACCCGTTTCGGTACGCCAGGTTTGAGAACGTGTGGGCCGAGCATGTGAGAAATGATGAGAATGCGTTGATGGTTGATCTGAGCGACCGCTTGGGTGTTTCGGTTGGTTGTCTGGGTGATTCACTGGTGCAGGATCATTTGTTCCGTTGTGATGAGTGAAACGCTCTGGAAATCGATTGCCGAGATACGCAGATTCTCGACTGTGTTGATGTGACTGCTCTGCCATATCAGGAGGTATGCTACTGTTGTTTGTCGCCATGAGGTTCATTCCGCTCATGGCTAGACGTTGTTCCAGTATTTCAATGCGGAAAATTCGATTCCGCTGTACACGGCGAGGGCGGTGGTGAATCATTGCTGTACCATCCTGCGAATCTTTGTGTCGTGTCTGAAGTTGCGAAATAACTCATCCTCCAGAATGGCAGGGTCGATTGCCACTCCGTGTTGTTTGGCCGAAGCGAACAACGAAGCAATATTGGTGGCAAATAATTCCTGCTGTTTACTTGCGGGTAACGCCTTCGCAATCTCTGCAATACTTTTGACTACTGGGATCAGGTGTTCTGGTCTGGTTTTTGCCGCATGGCGGTATGAAGTCATCGTGTGCTTCGCTTCACTCCATTGCTTTTGTTCAATCTGATATCTGAGAAGTGCGGCATAAAGCTGCATCAAGTTGATTCCACTAGTTGCGTCACCTGGGTTGGTTTCAAGCAATTGGTGTTGAAACGCGATTGCATCGCGGTAGGCATTCACAGCTTCTACACTTGAGTCGAGCGCAGCCAGCGGTGCCGCAAGATTGCTATACATGACAGCAAGGCGTTTTGAGGATGCAGGATCCTTTGGACTTCGTTTCAAGCAGGTCAGTTGCAGCTGAATTGCCTCTCGAGCAGCACGAATTGCTGAAGTGTATTGACCTTGTCGAAAGCGGGCACTCGCGATGTTGTTGAGGCTCGTCGCCAGATCGATTTGATAGCTGCTCACTGAAGGAGCAATTTCATGCACCTTTCGGTGGAGGTCGATCGCATGTGCGAATGCGTCGATTGCTTCGGATATGCTGTTTTCAGTAAGTTTTGTTGCACCCAATGTGTTGTAGGTATTGGCAATTTCGCTGGATGCTTTGAGCTGGCTTGGTGCTGATTTATGGATGCGCAATTGGCAGTCAATCGCTTCTTCAAGAAGAGCGGTGGCGTGATCTGGTGCAGTATTGACTGTGATGGAACTCAAGCTTGTCAAAGCTGCTGCAAGTCCTCGGTTGGCTAGCACGTGGTCTTGATGCTCTTGAACGACCTTGGATAGACTGGCGATGGATTGGCGTAGTACCGTTTCTGCTTCCTTCGTGTCTCCCGAATGAAGCATAAGCAAACCAAGGTTGTTTTGACTTAAAGCGAGATCGATGCGGTGCTTGACATCAGATGCTTCGACGATCAGGTTTTTCTGGAGCGTAATGGCATGGTCGTAGCATCGCTTCGCAGCGTAGTTGTCACCGTTTGCAGCGTGCGCAAGGCCCATTTGATTCAGGTTGCGAGCGCGTCCTTTCAGTGCTGCGATTGAACCGGGCTGTTGACTCAGTAGCTCGCGGTATGATTGCTCAGAGTCGTTGAAGTGTGGAATTGCTGCTTGTGGAGATTCCAAATCGATAATGAGTGTTCCAATCCGACTTTGGGTCAGAGCAAGCTCGGAAAGCAATTGCCCATTTCCTTGTGACTCTTGTACAAAATCTCTGTAATGCTTGAGGGTGTTTCTGAGTACAGCTTGTCTGACATGCTCTGTCCCCGGAATCGACGCAAGATCAGCGGACACTGCAAGTCCGAGTGTACCAACGGCTTCCTGCGCCTTTCGAAAGTTTCTGTCTGCTGTTTGCTTGCTGGATCGCAATTCATCGTTTTTATTTGCGATGATCACGAGAGCAGTCAGCATGCCCGCAATGCCAAATAGGAACGTAATCGACGTGGCCAGAACGATTTTCTGGTGCCGATTAGCCCATTGTTTCACCCGCCACGTTTTCGAAGGCAGTTTTGCCATGATGGAACGTTGCTCAAGAATGGCCTCAAGGTCATTCGCAAATTCCAATGCAGTTGAATACCGATCATCTTTGTTTTTTGCCATTGCTTTGTTCAGGACAACATCAATGGCTGCCGGTAACTCGGGTTTCAAACGTCGCGATCTGGGAATGGGAGAATTCGCGATTTCGCTCAGGACAGATGGACTATCCTCTCCGACAATAGCAGCGACACCCGTGAGCATCTCGTACAGTGTTGCTCCCAAGGAATAGATATCGGTGCGGTGATCCACACACGCCATGTCACCTGCCGCTTGCTCGGGACTCATGTACCGCATCGTGCCAATTACGTCGCCACTGACTGTCAGTGAGTGATGGTTTTGGCAGCGGGCAAGCCCGAAGTCAGTGACCCAGATTTTGCCGGCTTTATCCAAAATCAAATTCGAAGGTTTTATGTCGCGGTGAATGATGCCGCATTCGTGTGCGCAATGAAGCGCATCCGCGACCCGAGCAGCATGCGACAGAATATGGCGATAATCAAAATCTTGGTTCGGGTTCTCCGGATTTGCGATGACCGATTCGATGGTTTGACCATCGATGAATTGCATTGCGTAGTAGTGTATTCCTTTCTCTACACCAACGTTGAATATTGAAACAATGTGGGCGTGTTGTAGCTGGGCAGCTGCATTGGATTCATTTTTGAATCGGGCAATTTGCCGTGAATCGAGCATCGATGCGATTGGTAGAATTTTCAGGGCCACGCGGCGATTTAATGCATTGTTTTTGGCCTCATAAACGATCCCCATCCCACCTCGGCCTACTTCGCCGATGATGGTGTACTCACCTAGTTGCAGTGAATGTACTTGCGCATCTAACTCGCCAGATACCAATGGCTCGAGTTCGCCGTGGTTTTGAAGACCGGGGGCAATGCCTCTCAGACTGTTGAGTTTCGTCAGGTAATTTCTTAGCGTAGTAGCAATGTCGGTGTTTTGTCGCAAGACAACACTGACATCGATTGGATCTCCTTCTTCAAGACCTCGAAGGTATTCGTCAAGGATGTCAGTTAATCGTTGCTGTTGAGTTGGGGACAGTTCTTCGAGTTGGTTGGAATCAGTCGATTCGTTAAAAGGTATTTGTTTAGCGATCATTGGAATCCTCGTAAGTCAATTTGAATTGGTCCAATGCTCGCAACCAAAGCATGCGCACGGCTCCATTGGAGCGATTCATTCGTTCTGCAATTTCTTCGAAAGCCAGACCCTGCAAGACGCGATAAACGATCACGTCGCGGTATTGGGTCGGTAGTTGTTCCAGCTGTTTGGAAAAGTCCATGGCTTGTTCTCTGGATCGCATCGGCTCGCTTGGTGAAGTCGTGCGTCCAGGCAGAATTGCCGCCAAATTGCAGGCTGATTCATCCGTCCTCTGTGATGTTCGTTCGATGGACACTTCGCGTCTCACATCACGTTTTCCAGCACGCACATGAGTCGTGAATGTGCGATGCAGCGTGTTGATCATGATCTTGCGCAGCCAGCCCAGCATTTCTGGTTGACTGCTTCCACGGAACGCGTTGAAGTCACGATGGGCGGCCAGCATCGTCTCTTGGACGACATCGGATGGATTGATCCGTTGACGGAGTTGGCGATCCAGCGAGCTGGACGCCAGAATATTCAAATAGTTTGTGTACCACTGAAGCAACTTGCCCAACGATTCGGTGTCCCCATTTTTGGCACCAGTTAAGAGGGTTTTGAATTCTGCGGGCGCGCATGCAGAACCTGTTGCTGTAACGTTGACCATGGCACGGTCTCGGGAAAGAAAAGAAAAGAAAAGATGAGGCTTGTAGTTTACGCTTCTCACTACACAACGGCAAATAATTCAAGTCATCCACCACGTCAGATCAGTAGAGCGGTCCATTCGATCATTTTTTTCCAGTCGAGTGGTAGAGGTGAGAGTTGGCGAAGCGTTGCCTAAAAGACCCGACCTTCCCCAAAATCATGGATTTCTGTCGCCATAATGGATGAAAAGTCGAGAGATAGACCGCAAACTCCTCCTTCTGATAGGGAAGATTACCTACCTGAATGTCACACACTTTTTTTCTTTTTTGAAATTTTGTTTTTTCACAGATTTTCGTGGAGACTCATCCGCCCTTCTCGCTGTCTTGATCAAAATAAATGCTGGTATTAGCCTTCGCATGATAGCCAGGCAACACAAGTTGCGATGGGTTGATCTGGACAAAGATCAAGAAGTGGATGTCAATTTTTTTTCGTGAAACTTGTATTCATGCGAGTTGTTGGTAGATATCGGAAGCTGCCAACATTTTGGAGTGTTGGACGCCAACGAGGTATTGGATGGGTTTAGCAGTGTGTCTGAATTGCTGGAATGCTTCCTTGAAATTTCGATGACTGAGTCCGTGGGGTAAGGTGCACACAACAGACACCGAGTAAACTAAGCTCGGCAGGTTTACGGATTTTATCATCAAAGAACAGCATCTTTTTAAATGCACACCAGCTCGATTTGCGAAGTGCAAAAAAGTGTGCCAGCATGTTTGAAGGATAGATTTCTGAGTAGCGGAAGTCATGCGGGATTTTCAGGGTTCGGTCAATTCTTTGCCCGGGGTGGGTTGCCCCATCCGTGAGGCGAAAGCAATTTTTCAGTGTTGCTGGTCCAGTGGTCCAGTGGTCCAGTGATCCAGTTTTTCTTGTGCGTCGGAATCGATTTGGCCTGACCTTCCGTGGGCGTCCAAGACTTGTCTTGAGCCGACGCTGAAGGGAGGCTACCGGCATTCACACCCAGTTCCAAAGTGTGAAGTCAAAGTAGAACATCATCAATTAAGGTGGCCCGCGCAACTTTGAAAGCTATCGACGGCGGGGAGTTAGGATGGCGCCCGGCGGATTAGTATAGAAGAGACTGTCTGAAGCTTCCGGCAGCGTTATGCACCATTCATTGTCATGATGATGCTGGATACCTGTTTTGCCTTTGCAGTACTACAATCAAATATGGTCTGTATAAGAGTCCTTTCCCACGGTTCACAATTGTCTCGATTCGAAGTACATCGGTAATGAATAAAAACATTCTCGCGACATGCATCGCATGCCTGTTTTCTGTGGTCGTTGCAGAGGCGTCAGAATATTCCGTGGTTGTTTCCCGCCAAACGAAAGCACAACTGGGTTGGCAGTCCGTTATTGATGTTCTACTGGAACGGCACTCAAAAGCTGTCGTGTTGGTGTGGGAAGAAGATGTGTCGGAAGTTCTGCCAGTTTTGCAGAAACAGCATCCTCGTTATACCTGCTTTGTCGCGAGTCGAGAGGAGGCTGGAAGGAACTTTGTAGCTGCAGTACATCAGTTGACGCGGCAATACGATAGCGACCCCTACACAGACACGCTTTGGGGAATTCTCACTGGATACGATGCTGAGAACGCACTGGCCATTGCCAAAACAGATAAACCGTTGGCTGTGAAAAGGGTTGCGTCAGGAACAGAATTAGCTCTGGAGCTTTGCGAGCAGGGTGTTTGGTACGACGAGTTGGTTAAAAATAAAAAAGTGAGCAAGGACATTGGTGGCAGGCCCACTGAGCAAAGAGGTCCCTCCGATACAACTCGAGCGCTTGCCGACACATTGACGAAGGGGGCGGCCGATTTGTTTGTGACCTCTGGCCACGCCACAGAACGCAACTGGCAAATTGGCTTCCGATACAGGAATGGAACGTTTCGATCGAAGCAGGGACAGATGTTTGGTTTCCCGCTGGAGGGTGAGTCGTTTGAAATTTCTTCCTCAGAGCCGCGGGTTTACATGGCAGTCGGAAATTGTCTCATGGGACACATTGATGGGCCGGACGCGATGGCGTTGGCTTGGATGAATGCTCTGGGAGTGCGGCAAATGGTGGGTTATACCGTGGTCACTTGGTACGGCTATGGCGGTTGGGGTGTTTTGGATTATTTCACCGAACAGCCCGGACGTTACACATTGACAGAAGCATTTCATGCCAACCAGCATGCATTGATTCACCGGCTGGATCATTATTTCGATGGAGTCACTGGCGTGTCACTCGAGCCCGGTTCGCAACGCCTGCCAGTTGTACAACCTAACTTGCTCGGCAAGCAATTGGGTTTGTCGGCGGCAGATTGTCGAGGGTTGTTGTGGGATCGCGATACGGTTGCTTTTTATGGTGATCCTGCGTGGGAAGCTCGGTTACCGTCCGGCCCCAAGGCGTATGGACAGAAACTGGAAATTGAGGGCGATACCTACAAGCTTACTATCACACCCCGTTTGGCCTCCAGGTCCTTCGAGCCTGTCAATACAAATGGGGCGCAGCGAGGGTGGCGACCAATTGTACAACTGCTTGATCATCGAATTCAGCAGGCTTCGCTGTTGTCTGGCGATGATCTTGGGGTTGTGATTGCCGACGATTTTATTTTAGTACCAAATCCGCGTGTTGTTGATCTTGATCGTGACTACGTGATCAAATTCAAAGCGCAACGAGTGGACTGATGTCTGTCGGATGCGGGGGCTGCAACTTGGGGATCAACTGCAGGCCGTCTTCTATAGCAGAGATGGTCGGAGGCTTTTGAATTGAAAATCACGCTTCCCATGTCGAAAGTTTTTTCGCATGTGCTTGTAATTGTGGTTTGAATTTTTCCAGCATCATCAAGCCGGCTAGAAGGATAAGTCCCATGCTGATTCCAAATACCCACCAAGGCCATGTCGACTCAAATGCTCGATTTGCGTGCCAAACCATGCTGGTGACACCTAAAAATACAAACATTGCACCGAGGTAGAGAAAAGGACGTATTCGAAGAATCACTCCTAGCAACATACCGGTTAGTGCAAGCAGAACCAAAATGATGGGCCCTGAGAGTGTGGTGCCAATCTGCTGGAGCAGCATATCAGCGGAACTGCTGATATAGATGAGCAAGGTCGCTCCATAGCGAATTCCAGATGCCACTTGCGGTTCAATACGTTCGCGATAGAGGTGGGTCATGATAAGAATGCACGCTGCTGGTGGAATCAACCAAAGTTGGGGATGCAACAGAAATCCCCATCCTGGCATCTGAATCAACACAAACCACCATGCAGCGTTTCCGAGGATCACGCCTGTGACACGTGGTAGGGTGGCTTTCCACATGGTACCTACTGCAAAGTAATATATGGCTGCAATGATTAGCAGGAACTCGTAATGCGAGTTGATCATGTTTGTCAGGAGCGAGTTTCCCTGATTAGAAGCACTTAGCCATAGCCCCAAGATGGGAATCAATGGTAGGTACAGTGATGTTTTGCGAATAGCCGCAGCCATCACCGCATCACCTCGGCGGCGTGCAAGTTCTGTGATCCCAACACTTAAGAAAGACAGGCCCATGACCATGTAGGGCCAGTATGCTCGGAGGCCTGCGAAGGCCCATCCTGGCTTGCACAGGAAAATGTGGAGCCAAGTCAGGAATCCAAACGCTTGTGTCACTAAAATAAGGTAAGTACGCTGTTGATTAGACAGGGAAATCGTCGAGCGTAGGGATCCGTTAGGGCCAGTGACCAGTGCAGTCGCTCCACCCATCAGGCTCAACGAGCCTAAAGTCAATGCTGCTCCAATGACGGCTACCAACGATAAATTTGAAATTCCATTGCTGTCACGCAACAGGAATTCCAAGGTGATCATGGCAAATGTGGAACAAAGGGCTGCGATCGCCGTGGTAACTGCACCCTTCTGAAATGCATCCATCCAGCGGTTTCTCATGTTCTCGCCGATTAACTTGGGCAGGACGAAGAGAAGCGTGGGAATGATCAGAGCTGATGCAACCAACCAGCGCATGCAGCCTGTAAGCAATAAATGCTCATTGTCTAACTTGCTTGCAGTAGCCCACAGTGCGATGGCAACCAAGCCTAGCGAAACTGCAACGTATCTCAGCTTCGCAACGGATGCTTGCTCTGAAATCTCAGTGAAGGCCCACGCAGTCATCGCAATACTCGCTATGACAATCTGAACCTCTATCAAAGGCAATCGAGCAATTATCATCAAGATTGGACTAGCAACACTTACACATGCAAAAATGGTGAGCATTGATGTTGCTGTTGAAGCCAAACGTGTGAAATGCGTTACAGAACTACTTGAAGTTAGCCAGCCAGTCAGCTTGGCAAGATTCCCCAGAGAAGATGTGATCACAACAAGCAGGAATGCATAACTAATGATTGCCGCTGTGTACTTGTGAGAGGGGGACCCATCCAGCATGTTTGTGACTGCAATAGTCAGAAGCGAAAATGCAGTACAGAGCATCGTTAAGGAGATGAACCAATCAAGAACTGTTCGAGGACGGAGGACGGTGGAGACTGCTACCAAGCCGTAGCAGGTCACCCGAAGCCACAGAAATGGGCTCAGGATTGAATGGAACTTTTCAATAAAACCAAGGCTATGGGTCAGATCTATAAAGGAAACAGCGAAGATGACTAGCGAAAAATCCAATAGTGGGATTTGATTAATCAGACGCAACTTGTGATCCATGTCCGCTCGGTCTCTGCCCAAGTAGCGCCAGAGTAGGACCCACATTGAGATCCAAAGGATTGTGTAGCTAGGGCTGAATTCTTTGAACAAGTAAGGAAGCACAATTCCGGCAAGTCCCACCTGCCAACCTAATAAACGAGTCGCGAGCGCTGGGACCTTAAGTTTCTTGATGCCCACCGCCATGAGGGTGATTTGGGCACCGCTTGTGACCGTCGCGATGACACTCAGCCAAGGCAACACCTCAGACTTGTCTTGGTAAATACTTGTTAAAACCAGTGTCGTGAATGTTGCTGTGGCCATGTGGTAGAAGTCAAACGCCTGTTGACGGCGTCCAGGCATCAGCATTGAGACGAGTGCTGCTAGAATCCATATTCCACTGATGATTTCAACCGATTGTGTGCTTCCGAGTGAACCACTCGTTAGGTTGAACTGATGAACAAGCCATGCGACTTGGCCAGCAAGCAGCGATGACGCAAAAGTAATCGAAGTCGTCCACTTAGGAGACGATTTGCCACAGAAAAAGCGTTGGATACGGCTTGATGCAAGATTAGCGATCGCAATCAGAGTGAGCGCGCATCCGGCGGGGCTGAGTTGGTCATAGAAGCCGCGGGCCCGAAAAAGGATCACGGCTGTGGTCAGGAATGCCGTAGTGATGCCCGAAGCTACCATCAGTCGCTGCATTTCGCGAAGGTAGTTGCTGCCATGCTGATTATCAGCTGCCTTCGGCGTCCGACCGATGATGCGGCTTGCCAGAACTAGCCAGGCAAAGATCAGTAGACAAGCCGTCTGGATCTGCGCAGGAATGGACTGAATGATAAAAGGCGTTGCAAGCACGGTACCGGATGCCGCGAAAAATACGGACGACAAGGTGAGGCCCCATGTCCGGCCTGTACGCCTCGTCTGCCATAGTGCCAGAATGGATACGATCAACCACCAGGCAGAGATGCTGCCCGCAGAAGCCAAGTCAGCAAGTTGCCCGTTTTGTAGAGGGGCAAGCACGCCCGAGTACAGAAGCGAAATGGATCCGGTGAAAAGTATGAGGGATTGCGTTGCATGGCAGCCGTTCACAAAGTGAGTTGTCAGTAGCGATGGTTTCAGATGACGCAGAATTGTGTTCGCCGTGAACACCAAGGTGGTGGCAAGACTAACTGCGACAATCAACATCGTTTTCACATCGGATAGACTCGACACCGTTATCTGGCATGAGAACCAGAGGATGACAAGGATTAGAGTCAGTCCAGCGAGGGTCGACGTGACTTCTTTTTGCTGCTTTTGGCGTATTAGTAGGCCAATGAATGCTCCCACCGACAACCAACCCAACGCTGGCAGCATCCATGACGTGTTGTAGTTAAATGGTGCCTGCGCAATGATGGAGCGATTGAGGCAGGCGTACAGGTAGATTGTGGCAACAGCTGTAATGCCGGTCGCTGCTAACCCAAACCAACTGTCTGGCATTACTAGCGGCGGTATGGGCCGACCAAAAAGACAAATCAATCGATCTCGCAGAGAGACAGGGGAGATGGTGTCAGTCCGTTTTTCGGATGCTGCTGCCGACTCCATGATGCGATTCACGCACAAAGTTGTCGCTTCGCGGATCAGGTACCAGAGTACAGCCAGAGTCCCGAGGACAGCAGTCCATCCCCACATAGCATTACCAGTTAGCCAGCCAGACTGAGTCCACAATTCGGCTTCACAGTAACGAAAACTTAGAGCAAGTGTTAACAAAAGGCTTGTCAGCTGCGCAACTTTTAAAATATTCAGATTGCTCAACAGCAGGGCAATCCAGATCAAAGTGACCACTGAGATCACTTGTGTTGTGCAGCAAAGTTGAAAATGTGCTCTACCTCCGATGACTGCCAGTAGCGTTGCGGTGCCAATCGTCGCAAGACCTAGAGTCGCCAGTGTCTTACGCACCAAAAGAGCAGCTTCCGATCGGTCCTTGCTCGTCAGCTTTGTAAGCGAGCAGGAGATTTCACTAAAAAGCGTAAGAAGCCCCGCAACACTCAGTGTCAGATAAATCGCATTGGGTAAGTGGTCGAGGCTAAGTGATAGTGGAACCTCGTAGATTGAATTGAAGGCTAGGCCAATTGCAATCGCCGTCAGATAACAAACTCGATAATCTCGGAGTGAAATGAGGACTGAGGCAATCGATGCTACGAACAACATGGCCGTGACAAACCATGAAGGAATGATTCCCATTCTGGCTTCAGGTGCAAGTGACAGCACGGCAGCCAACAGTAGCGTTGAACCAAACCAGCTAATGTTGGCATATTGCAACCATTTTTTTGCGGGATTTTTTCGTGACAATGCCCACCATAAACACCCGCTGAGAACCGACATCAGCATTGAGGCAGCCATCGCCTCTCCATTGATAAACCTCGTCCATAAGGGACTGGTCTGCCAAGTCTGGCCACCAAGCCAGATTTGCGCTGTACAAGTTGCGACCAAACCTACCGGAAGAGTTGCAATCGCGTACCACGCTGGTTGCTGAAATAGGTGCCGGCCGGCAGCGAGACTTGCGGACAATAGTATTGCCCACGTCCATAGCCAAGCGGGGGATAGCATTGCCGGAGCGAAAATAATCATTGTGATGGCGAACAGTAAGATGCCGCAGATAGCACCAACCATGGAAATGGTGCTGTTGCGAGCTCTCTCTCTTAATGAATTTGCCACACCAGTCAGTGCGACGCAGGCCGGTATGGATGCCATCGCCAGGGGCAGCCAAGCCTGCCTGTCGAATGCACGAAGGTGATAACCCAGAGAAAGAGTTGCAATCGCCAGAGAGTAACCGCTTAATCCCATCACTAGCAGACGAATTCTCGCGCCTGCCGGGCCAATGGTCGTGGTTGTTCGATGGTTCCATTTTCGAATTATCACACAGGCAAATACGACGGCGGAAGTGGCAACCGTTATCAGCCAACCAGCTTGACTTTCAAAGGCCCGGATGGCAGCGGGAGCAAACACGAGCGCAATGATTGAACCTGCCACCGATGTAAAGATGGACCACACATGCGCGCGGTTTGTAAGTGCTTTTCCACCTAGATAGAGGAATACGGAGTAGACAACTCCAGCCAGTCCAATGGTGACCAAGGTGATGGGATCACTCAGGTCGATTGACTGACTGGCATCAATTCCTGATGCAGCGATACCAGCAAGTACACTCAGAGGAATGAGCAAGGTGGCAATCACGAGAACCGCGCGGCTGGTATGACGCAAACGCCAGCGAGAAAGTGTGTATAGCCCTACACTATAGATAGCGGCATTTGCGGCAAGGAAGATCAGTGTCGGTATTGCACGGTGAGTTTGAACCAAAGGTCCCCACAAGCTGATAACAAGGCCAATGGAGCAGACGACAATCAACGTTCCTGCGATCAGTTCACCCCAGCGAATGTTGTGTGCTGCCAGGAATGATTGAATGATCTCTCCGGTGGACAAAGTCGGGTGGGGTTTGGGAGGTGCGGTTTTAGTACTCGCCAACGATGTGATCGCCGGTTTTCGCTCTGTGTTGGTCCGCACGGGTTGCTGATCGTTACTCTTTGTTTTGGGACGCTCGGGAGTTCCTGCTTGTTTTTGCCGCACTTCTGAAGATTCGAATGCCGTGGTTTCTGTTAATTGTTTGTTTGATGTTGTTGGAACGCGTTCGTCGATTAGCGATGCCGTCAGAATATCCGGTTCTTGAGATTCACTCCCCTGATTCTTGTTTGGCTGTTGGCTGATTTTTGAGCCATGATCAGTGGCCTGAGTCAAGTTGGCTTGACGCTCCGCGCTCTGTGCTGAGGCACCTTGTTGCTTCCCAGGTTTCAGGTCTGTCCCAAGCTCTTGCCCATTGATGGCAGAAAGCAGTTGATTCATCGTGCTGGTGTCGATGCGACCCTGTGCACAAAGCTCTCGTATGACCGATTTGGCGATTGTGTCTCGCTTTTGAGGGGTGCTATTTTCAGATTCAGTGGTGTCTGCGAAGAAACTGACCATGTGTGCAATGATGAGCCAAGTTGCATGTCCAGCAAGCGTGATTGCTACCCAGCCGATTGACACTGCTAAAAAGAACTCGAACATTTCACTGACTTACTTGTGTGCAATGGGAACGACACCTCTTGCCCTACTGGAATGCGGTGATTCCTTCAAGGAGCCCAAATTCGGTTGTCCGCAGCGCGACTGAACTTAGGCAAATGGATTTTCGGCCGGGCAGATCGCGAAGAAGATGGTTGCTTTTGCACAGGCACCGAGTCAGGCACCGAGCGGATTCTACTTCATCAGCCAGCGCCGGGGGCATTAACCCCTCAATTCGCCGATCGAATCGGGACTTGTGTTCGCCGTGTCGCTGGCGGCAAGAGTTGCCATCAGCAAGGGGCGGGGGCGTTGTCTGGGACCATTCAATAAGTTGCCCAACCACGTGTATCGAACGCAAAGATGGTAAGTAATGAGCAAACTGATGGTGGTTACGCCAAACACGAGAGTGAACTTGACGAGTGCGGGAAGTGGCCAGTCGCATACGATAAACTGCAAAATTAGTACTAATGGCATGTGTGCCACGTACAGCCAGTATGATGAATCCGAGATGTATCGCAGTGACTTCCTTTCTTGGTGAAGCATGCTGCGGACCATCCCCATTGAGCCACAAGTCACTGTCCACGCGAACAGTACCTGAACAAGGAGAAAGACAAAGCGGTGGTATTCTTCTGGGAGTGTTTTTAGGATCTCCGACTCAGCACTTATGAATACCATTCCCAAGGGAAACAGGATGAAGGCTGCGAACGGAAGAGTGAGGTACCAACGCTTTCCCAGTCGGCCTGTTTCGTCCTTGCAGTCGTAATACAAAGCACCAAAGCCAAAGAAAATTGCATAGTAAAAGAACACTTGCGGTAGCGGCAGAAGACCGACTGACGTGTCTGGTCCGAAACTTGGACTTTCAAGGCCCATGAAGGTCTGCGGTAGCATGGTGAGGGGCACCAGCCAGAGGTACCTGAGAGGTGAAGCGGTAAACCACTGTGGGATGTTGTGTATCTTGAGGGTGTCCAGCGCGACGGCATAAATGGAGAAGCCAAGAACTAACCAACATAGGAACCACAAGAACCAAAGATGGTGAAATACAGGGAAAAGAAAAAACAGACCAAACAGAGCCGTGGCAGTGTTTTCGGCCTCAGTTCTCAGATTCGTGGCAATCTTTTGCCGTCCTTTTTTAATTTCGTTCTGATCGAATTCAGTATCCATCAGGTTCGCAACCACCTGAGTAGTAGGCCAGTCAACTTTTAGGTTGTCTGCTGGCGTAGCCTGATAGTTGTTTTGAGCTGAAAGGTCAGCCTCAGCATCTATCAATTGCGCAGCGATTTCGGCCCGCCCCAGAACGCAGGCCCAGTGAAGAGGTGTGGAATTATCAAGCGATCTCTGGTTGGGGTCAGCACCGTTCTTCAGTAGCCAAGTCACGACAGCAGTTTGGTTTCCGATAACGGCTTCACCAAGCGGTGTTGTCCCAGAGTCTGGTTGTCGAGCGTTGAGGTCTGCACCGGCATCGGTCAGCATTTCGAGTTCAGCAATGTCCCCACTTCTGGATGCTTCCCAAATTCCATCTCTAACGGTGGCTTGGGCTCTATTCTCCACCACATTTTCCAAGTCAGATTGACTCTGGACAATGCTGATGAAAATACTCACGACCCAAAGCAGTGGAATGATCGTCCACATGCCGAGTATCAGTGGCAGTAGGATTCTTTTGCAACGTTGTTTGAAAAGACCTGTAAGACCAGCCTTGCGCCATAGCATGGCTGTGAAAAAACCACTGATTAGAAAAAACAGTGGCATACGAAAACCGTGAATGAAACTAAACAGGTAGTAGAAGAATTCACTTTGTTGAGAGTCTCTAACGATCCATGGAATGGGAGCAAAAGACAGGGCACTGTGCAGCACGATTCCCAGCAACATGGCGATCGCCCGTAACGCGTCGAGATCGTGTCGGCGTCGCAGCGTAGGGACATTGGGTCTGGTTTGGGGCAGTGGCTGATTCATCAGATTTTTGACTCCTAAACGCTTGAATGAAGTTTAGAAAATCGCTTTAAAATGATTGTCAGAGCAGGCTGTTGTGAAATCAAAAGAAGATTGCACTTTCGAAACTGGGTGTTCATAGTGCTGCGGGCTATTCGTGTCTTAGAGCATCAATTGGGTTCATGTATGCCGCGCGGCGAGCTGGGTAAACGCCAAAAATCAAACCGACTCCCAATGAGATCAAGAGTGAAAGACCAACGGACCAAAATGCGATTCTTGGCTCGAGGGTCAAAACAGTCGGCGGCAATAAGTCGGGGTCGATCAGAAGCACGACATAACGCAAGAAGTGGAATAATGGCTTGCACAGCAAACCAAATAGAACACCCAGTAGGCCTCCGCTGCCAGTCAACACCAGAGTTTCGGTCAAGAATTGCGAAACGATGTCACTTCGTTGTGCACCCAACGCGCGTCGAATCCCGATTTCTCGCGTTCGTTCGGTAACCGTGGCCAGCATGATGTTCATGATGCCGATACCACCCACAAAAAGTGAGATGCCAGCGATCACCACCAATAGCACGTTAAACATTGCTCTTGTGCGTGCTGCCTGTGCCAGGAGTTCCTTGGGTACTACGACAGCATAATCTTCCTGTTTGTGAGTTTCCTTTAACAGCAGCTCAACAATCGCTGCCGTTGCATCGACAGTTTCGATGTCGTCGACCGTTAAAGTAATTTGAGTCAGCTCGACTATTTCTCCGCGAAAATTAAAGCCTTCCCCCTGACGAGTCATGATTTGGTCGCCAACACGCTGCTCAAATGTCTTCAGCGGGATGTAGGCATCAAAGGCATAATCGCGTGCTTCGAGGCTGCCACCAATCGCGGCCGCGGCTGCTCTGGGTTTCGTTTGACCGATGACAGTGTATACATCACTCTGAACGCCTACTTTTTTTCCAATCGGATTGCCGAGAGGAAATAGTCTTTTTGCTGTTTGGTCCGCTAGTATAATGACGTTGACACCATCGTCTTGTGGAGCCATCCATCTGCCGCGTGCAATCTGAAGATGATTCAGATCAAGGTACTCACGTGTGCATCCCACTAGATTGACATCCGCAGTTCTGCCATCAACAAGAAACTGTCGCTTCAGCTCCCGCATGGGAACTGCGCTACTGATGGTTGGAACGTTGGCAAGGATTCGTCGATAGTCCTTCCTCAGCAACCCATACGTCTTGACTCTCTCTGCGGCATTATCTGCTGACTGCGGTTCGACGCTCCGAATGATGATGTTCTTGGCACCCAGTTCCATGATCTGCTGTTGTGCGTCGTAGCTGACACCTTCGCCCATTGCTACCAACCAGATGACGGTCGTTGTTCCAATGAAGATACCGAGTGCAGCCAGAGAGGATCGCATCTTTTGCAGCAGTAGACTTTTAACACCCAGTCCCAGGGTTTGTACCAGTAGCTTGCTCATTTTCCTTTGGCCGCTTTCAGGGCAGCGCTCAGTTCAGAGCTGCTGATTTTATTGTCCTTGTTGGCATCAATTTTGGAAAAGTTTGCTTGATCTTTTGCGGGTAGTTCCGTCTTTTGTAAAAATCCATCGCCATTCTTATCCGCGGCTTTCAGTATTTTTTGGCTGTCGGTCTCCACTTTCTTTGTAGTGTCGGCTGAACCACTTGTCTTGGTTGCTGCTTTGGCTCCTTGCTCTTTTTTCTCCGGCGATGTGCCAACGGACCGGCTGCTTCCCTCACTGGAGCTCCCTGGTTTCAAAGCCTCCTGTTCTGCTTGTTCCAGATGAGAAAGTGGATTGAGCACAACCTCATCTCCCTCTGATAATCCGGACTCAACCACGGTGTACTCATCGTTGGTATCACCCAAGGTCACACGTCTTCTTTCGATCTGGCCGTCCTTGCGAATCCAGCATAAGAAGCCATCGGATGATTCGACGACCGCAGCCACAGGCACTTTGAGAACGTCGGTGTAACTGGCGAGGACAATATCCACGACCGCGCTCATGCCCGGTTTGAGTCCGGGTTGGGGATCCAAGCGAATCAAGGTGTCGTACTTCACCATGTTGCCCGTCCACCAGCCTGCTGGACGGGTGACTTCGGCAATCTCGTTCACTTTGCCTGTCAATTCCAGATCCTGCAATGCAACTTTGGCGATCATTCCAATCTGAAGACGGCCCACTTTCGATTCGTGAACTCCAACCTTCACCTGCATCTTGCTTGTGTCTGGAATCATGAGAAGTGTTTGTTGCTCTCGCACACGAGCACCTTCTTCGATGTCGGGGGTCTCTTTCCACTCTGCAGCAGATGGGAAAATGACCATGCCCTCTGCTGGGGCAGTAATGATGCAATTTGTCAGCTGCTCCTTGTCACGGTCAAGCCTGTCTTTCGCAAGTTTCAGTGATGCTTTCTCTGCTGCCAGTCTTGCGTCTGCAGCGTTGAGTGCGCTTTGTAATTGTTGAAGCGTCTTTTTCTTCTTGTAGCGGTCAAGGGTCTCAAGCTTACTCTTTTGCAATTCAAGGTCTTTGCGTGCTGAGTCGACTGCATATTGCTCACTCTCCATTTGAAGTGATCCGAACATGCCCTTGGATGCGAGACGCAAGGAAGACTCAAATGCCAGTTGCCGCTTCTTGACCATTTCCTCAGAGTCGAAAATGGACTTTTCAATTGTATTGCGCTCTTCGAGATAGGTGCCGTTGAGATACTCTTCAATGTTGGTTTTTGCAACGTCGACTTCGCTTTGTGCAATGATCTCATTGGCCACTGCACGTTCAAAAGTAATCTGTTGCTGGGTGATGTTGTCTTCGATCAAAGACGTGTCCATGCGAATCAGTTCTTCTCCAGTCTCGACAATCGTGCCCGTCTCAATCACCCAAAGCACAGTGCTGCCACCCTTGACCATGCATTTGATCTCCTCATTGTTGGAACTCTCCAGCATTCCGTTTTCGGTGACAGTAACACTGAGGTCACCGCGGCTGACTTTGTAGGTCATGAGCGATTTGTCAGCGGCGCTGCCATCCTGTTCTTGCAAAAATGGAACTGCTCCAGCCGCAATTGCCGCAATTGCTGTGATGCCGATTACTGTTTTGATCCACATGGTCTTTTGCCTTCTTCGGAAGGTTGATATGAGTGAATTTGTCTGTCGCAGAGGATGGTGCACAGGCAATTGTAATTACCATGTGCAATTCCTCAGTCTAACTACCAGCATGAATCCGCATCGATGGAACTCATGTTTCCCTAAGCACTGCTGTCGTCGCCGCTAGTGGGTTTCTTGTAAGCGAAAACGGATTTTGCGGCGTCGCCCAGCACGCTCAGGGGCCCAGCACGCTCAGGGGCCCAGCATGCTCAGGGTAGAATTTCCTGACCTAGCAATACTATCGCAGCCAAGGGCCGTTGGAAAAACGGCTTTCCGGTATCGTTTTGTAACTGGGCGTTGGGCGACCCATCATGGCTTACCTAATCGTTGGGAAGCTCATCTTGCATTGGGAATCGGACGCTCATTGGGGCTGGTTCTGCCTGTGTCGACTGATGTTCACTAGGTGGCAGACGCCGTGGCAACGTCCTACTCAGGCTGAAATACCGTGATCAGCTAATCTGTCTGACCTGCCGTTTTGGAAGTTAATTCGTGCAGACAGATTAGCTTCACGTGGGGATCTGCTACCAAATTACACGTCACTCTGGCAGTCCAATGATCAAGGAATGGTCCCAACGTGATGCCTAAATTTCAGTGTTCATGCTCGTTCGGATTCGGTGTTCGGGCTGCGTGTTGCAACTATTTAACCTTTCTTTTATCTCAGGGCAGCAAGATGTTTTTGTCTCTGCCAAAATGTGAGAGCTCACGCGGCCCCATCTTGCCTGAATTGCTGGAAAGAATTCCTAACGCCCCATTTTCTTTTTTTATACTTCTCCCGCCATTTGCTGTCGTGTTCTTAGAGTACGCACCGCCTGTTCAGGCTCAGGAGGTTGAGGAGAAAGTCACTGATTCCGTGTTCACTGGCTCGCAGTTGGGAGAAGCATTGCCTGGATTTAAAGTCACTTCGCTTACAGGTGAATTCGAGGGAAAGATTTTGATCCCGTTAGTGATGCCACGGGTCAGCCCATTGTTGTTGTCTTCTGTTCAGGAGTTGACTCGGTCGGGGTTTGGATTGATGAGAGTCGTGACTCAATTTTCAGCGGAACGGAAAGAGAAGGAAATGAATGTCGCTGTCGTGTTTTTGACAGATGATGCAACAGCAACAGCGAAGTGGTCAAAAAATGTCCAACGCACGTTCAGTGACAACGTGCAATACGGGATGTTCACGGAAGGCAAGGAAATGCTGTTGTGTATGGTCTCAGCCGGAAGGTGATTGTCACGGTTCTGGTTGGTAACCAGGGAATGGTGACCGGGGATTTTGCACTCGTCCAGCCACAGTTGCAGGTGGATAGGCCCGCGATTCTTGAGTCCGCAGGTTGCCAACCATGGCATCGATCAGCAAAGAGAGCACGGTCAGGCTGTGGTAGTCGACCATTGGTCGGTTGGTTCGATTTTTTCGAATCGATGCCGTTCCACTTGTAATGACGTGGGGCCAGCAGGGTGCATGGTTGGCAGTTGCCTGTGATGATGGAACCGTGCGTGTTATCAATCCTGATACAATGAAAGCAACAGCAAAAGTCAGTGCGAATGATTTATGGTGGTACGGAATTAGGGTGGTACGTCATTCAAGCTCATCCCGGGGATGGAAGCTTGGCTGTTGGTAGTCGACAGCAACGTTTGGCTGAAGACGATTTTGTTGACAACGAATGATTTTTAAATTTGGTTCATCGTCTGCATGGAACGATGAGCCAATACTCAGTAAGGAGATTACCTAGATGCGACCTGATGCGAAGAAAATGTTCATTCTGGCTTGCTCGCACTTCGTAAGTGCAACCTGCAAACGACGAGTCCGAAATGGAATCGGCTTTGGTTTTAGTGTTGTGGTACTCAACGCCTGCGTTGGTTTTTCTGGTTTCAATTATTCTGTTGCCCATGCAGAAAATGACAATGAAGATGGAGGATTGAATCTTTTTATTCTCTCAGGTCAATCGAACATGGCGGGGATGAAGCCGGAGGAGTCCTTCACACCCGCGGTTGAAAAGGCATTCGGGAAAGACCGAGTGCTGGTGGTTAAAGATGCTCATGGTGGTCAGCCTATTCGGAGATGGTACAAGGGCTGGAAAGCTGCTGATGGCACTCGTCCGGAAAAGACTGGTGACCTCTATGACCGCCTGATGCAAAAGGTTCAGGACGAACTGAAAAAAACGGATAGGGGTGTGAAGACAGTGACCTTTGTATGGATGCAAGGAGAGCGGGATGCGAAAGAGCGGCATGGCGACATCTATGGCGCTAGCTTGAAAGGTCTGTTTGACCAACTCGCGACGGACCTCAGGCGGGATGACTTGAATTTTGTGGTGGGACGCTTGAGCGACTTTGATATGTCAGATCAGCGTTATCCGCACTGGACGATGGTGCGAAAACAGCAGGTGATGCTGGCTGGGAAAAATCCCAATTGTGTCTGGGTAGATACGGATGACCTTAACGATGGTGCGAATCGAAGTGGGAAAATAATCAAGAATGATTTACATTACTCCGCTGATGGTTATGTGACTCTCGGACAACGCTTTGCTGATCAGGCCGTCCAATTGATTAGAGCACAGGCTGGCGTAAAAATTGATCAATCGACCAAGCCCTGAATCGGTCACTCAGGGCGGCTTGTTTATCTCTTGATTTGTGATGGAAGGTTCCGATGGCACAACAGATGGCAAATGATGCCAAGCCATGGTTGTTGGCTGAGTGCAATTATAAGTACATCAAGGATGCTGATGTTCGAGTCGCTGTGATTCCATTAGGAGCGACAGAACCTCACAACCTGCATTTGCCATATGGGACGGACGTTTATGAGGCAACCATCATTGGTGAACGTATTTGCCAAGAGGCGTTTCAGAAGGGAGCAGCCGTCACCTTACTGCCGACTGTTCCCTTTGGTGTGCAAACGAATATGCGTAAGTTGCCGCTGGCTATCAACGTGAATCCAGCGACACTGGATTTGTTTCTCACTGACCTCATCGAATCTCTGGTGAATTCTGGCGTCAAAAAAATAGTCCTTTTGAACAGCCATGGCGGTAATGATTTCAAGCCATTGTTGAGGACTTTGGCAGGCAGGGACCTGACGGTTTTTCTGTGCGACTGGTTCAAAATGGTACAGGATGTCTATTCATCAATTTTTGAACATCCCGAGGATCATGCTGGCGAAATGGAGACTTCCATTGCACTAGCCTATTTTCCTGATTTGGTGGCCACTGCACCTGACGGATCCTTACTGGCCGATGAGGGCGATACTCGGGAAAATCGCTTTCATGCGGTGAATCAAGGTTGGGTACAGATCACGAGAAGGTGGGATTTATTGACCACGAATTGTGGATCGGGGTTCCCACACGCAGCGACGGCTGAAAAGGGGGAACGGTTGATGGCGTTGATTTGTGACCGAATGGGACAATTTCTTCTGGAGTTGTCCGAATCCGAGTTGGACAGAGATTTCCCATTTGTGGAATCCACCGACTGACAGCCCGCTCGAAGCTAGAACCTCGGTGGCGGGCCATCCGATGGGTGACGGTATCTTGTCCCTTGAACACTCGTGACACATTTTTGGGAATAGTATTGCGCGGTTGAAATGTATTTTCTCGATAAATAGCGGAAGTGGTCGAGAAGCAGGGGTGATTTCGATTCACGATCGCCAATGACAACGAACTGGCCCAAATTTGGATCCTGATGCCGGCTGGTAGGCCTGATGAACCAGTGAAGGTTCGGTCTCACCCACCGGGCAACCTGAACTGAGCGCAATGGTTTTGCCTGCCACAATCGTTGGTTTGCGGATTGGTTTGATCTCAACTTTTCAGGGCATCAATACGAAGAGCCGCTGACAGCACGAGTGCATTGGACATGGACCGACGTGCCAAACAGCAGATGGCTTATCTGAGGTAGTGATCTTCAGCTGGGATGCGTCTGCTATTGTTCGGTCACAATGGGTGCGACACCGAAGGTCTCGGATAGTTCCAGGAGTAGGCGTTCTGCAGGATTCAAAGTTGATCGCTCAGCAAGGACGCGTCGCGCCAGGTCAGGCTTATCCGTGATCAGCCCATCCACGCCGATCCCGATCATCCGCGACATCGTTACCGCATCATTTATCGTCCACACGTAAACCTCTTTTCCGCTCGCGTGGGCACGTTGGATAAATGATCGATTGACGAACATTGCATTAACGGCAAGAAAGTCTGCTTTGGTGTTCTGAATCTTTCCACCTAACACCGACATCAGCAGCCCGACGCGGCAACTAGGATCCAGTTGTTTCATTTTTGACACTGCATCCAGGTTCAATGACATGTACATCACATCAGACGACATATCGTGTGTGTTCACTAGGTTCAGCACTCGCAGTTCAAGGTCTTTGTCATGACCATAGTATTTCAGTTCAATGACAACCTTTGTTTTTCCCTTGCAGGTAGTGAGTAATTCAGACAAAGTCGGAACACGTTCACTGCTGAAAGAAGGATCTTTGTGACTGCCAATATCAATCGATTCAATGTCCGCCATGGTCGCATCCCAGATTTTGAGATCAACGTTAGCTAATTTCATGAAGTCGCTGTCATGGAAAACAACGATTTGGTCATCGCTTGTCTCCTGCACATCAATCTCTACCCAGTCAGTGGCAAAGTCGATGGCTTGCTGTATCGCGGCTAGAGTGTTTTCTGGAGCGGCAACAGAGGCGCCACGATGGGCAATGATGTCGACATTGTCTTCCAGCCTAATACTTTCCAATGTCCAGATCCCGATGACTGCCGCCGCCGTCAATCCAATCAGACTGCCTGCAATGAGACGTTTGCCCGTGATGCGGATGCCGCCATGTGTGTCAGGTGAGTTTTCAGAATGATGGTTTTTGAAATGGAAGTTCCCTTCATCACATCCAATTTCCCGGTACAAGTTCAACCAAAACGCTGCAAACAGGCTACTGCCAACCATTTGGATCGCTAAGTTGGCAATCGCCCACATCAGCAGGAACCCCCCCAGTTGGATGACCAGCAGGCTGAGTGATGTGACTGTCTCCGGGATAATTCGTTGACCAACCCAAATTACCACGGACGTTACTGAGGCAGATAAGACAAATCCAGCCAGAAGTAAAATGGTGAACAGGAGAATGATTCGACACCGCGAACCGATCGTACGATGGGTACTCTCTTGGAGTGCCCGTGAGGCCGGTATCTGCTCAAACAGAACGAGTGGCAGCGCAAGTATCCAACCGGAGAATAATCTCAATAACAGAATCGCCAAGACAATGATCAGTACCGCGCCGATCGAAACAGCAGCCATGAATTCAGGTGGCTGTTCCTGAAGATAGAAATTGATATCGAACTCGCTCAGGAGCATCGTGTAGGTAACCGCAGCGATACCGAGAAATGGTACAGCCAGCAGCCCAACACGGATGATCAGTCGGGCCGTGACCTGACTGATTTGCCATGCATGTGCCATTGCGAAACGAATAGCAGCAACCGTGCCCGTCCTATGGCTGAGGGGTGCCACGAGGATAGCCATCAGTGCTGCTTGGCCGAGAATGATAATTCCCAGCCACAAAGCACCCAACGTGATCACGCAGATCCAACCCGCCGGTTCAAGCAAGAAAAAGAGAATGTCTTGATCTGCAAGTACCGTCTTTCCGGATAGGCGGAGAAGCAATTGCGATAACACAGTCAAAAGTGGTGTCAAAAGGACAACTGCGATGACTGTGTAGAGTCCATTTGTCTGCAATAGTTGAGGCCAATGGCGACTGAAATCTCCAAGCGTTTTGAGAAGAGTATTTTTCGTTAACATTGGTAAACGTAATCAATCAACCAGCGGAGTGTCCGAGTTCTGGTTCTGCGATGCCTGCTTTGATGCATCCTTGCCAATTGCAATCAGTTGTCGCACGGTGATTGCAATGGCCAGCATGGAAATACCGGTCAGTAAGAAATCGATGCCGGCTAGGATACCAATGATCTCCAACGCTTCTTCGCCCGTTCGTGTGTACATCCAATATCCAAGACCCACTGCAATGACACCACTGAAAAACAGCAATAGCCAACCCTTTGCCGGGCGATAACTAAAAGCAGTGACCATTTTCCAGACACCACCAGCCACGAAAAAGATGGACATCACCAAAATAACCATTTTTGACCCGATCCAAGGTTCGGTCAGAAGGCCAATGCCGGAAACGGTGGAAACCAAACCGATGATGATTGGTGAGATTTTTTGCGACCAACGCTCAGCCCACCAACCCGTCAACAATTGAATAATTCCAGCGATCAGCAGAACCACGCCAATCACACCGATCACCCACGTTCCAGCGACACTTGGTGCCGCGAATGCAAGGCAACCAAGCAGAGTAAGAACAGCACCTGTGAAGAAAAGTGGCATTGTTCGAGGAAATTCATGGTCTGTCATGATTGATCGCCAGTCGCAGGGAAATGAATGGTTGGTTCACATGCTACCACGCGTCGGGGCACGGGGAACGTGCCATGAGTTGGTGCAATGAAAAAATTCCCTATGTCTCTGAGGAATACCGCGATCATCGCCTGACCAATCGGTTTACCCTTTGGTGAACTTGAGCGGTGGCGTTCCTTCGGTATCACCGATCATATAGAAGTCGAGCTTTCCGTCTTTGAATAGAACTTGGGCCAGCATCACCCCTTCATCGTTCATTTCCATCGCCAGAATTCCCTTGTCATCGACATCCCAGACACCGGTGACTTCCTGCGATTGATCACCCTGAGAGTACGTCCAAGCAAAAGTGCCGTCGTCCTTCAGGTCCATCTGAAAGCCACGCCCATCTCTGTTTGCTGACCATGATCCCACGAGTTGGTCCTTGGTAATATTAGATGTCGGTTGTGGTGGAAGAACCTCCTTGGGTAGATCAGGGAGTTTGGCATCCGGTTCAACACTCAGGAGCAACTGAATTGCAACCGGGTCGGTTGGGGTCAGTGCGACCAGTCGTTCCAGTTCGGTTGCCGCTACTTGGTCGTGTCCGGCGGTGATGTATTGGTACGAAAGTACTAGCAAGCCAGCATTGTTATCTGGATTATCGGTGACAAACTGCTCTAGTTTTCGCAATTGCTCGGTATAGATATCGACCTGCGGGTAGAGGCCAATCATGGTCGTCCAGTCCCAGCCGGGACCAACACTCAATACTGCATACAGCGTGGCTGCTGACTCCTGATATTGCCCCAGTGCAAAGAGAGTCAATGCCCGAAACTCGTGCATCACTGCATCATTGGGACTTTCCTTGAGTGCTTCATCGGTAGATTTAAGGGCTGCTGCGTAATCGCCTGCGTAGAAGTCATTTCGAGCTTCGTCAAAGATGGTCAGCGAACCTTCAGGCACCTCTGATGTCGGCGCGTTTGTCGGGTTGCTTGATAGCGTTGTTTCGTCAGGGGCCATGATGATCGGCTGCGAATAGTCGTAAACGCTGTTGTCAATCACGACAGTGCTGGGTGTCACGTAGGGGTTGTAATAGTTGTTGTAACCAAATGCCCAGCCGACTCGATTGATGCCCCAGGTTGTCAATCCGAATGCCGTCAATGCTGGGTAACGATTCCACCAGTAATTCCAGCATGTGGGTGGCCGCCATGGATGATGCCACGAACCGTGGTGCCATTGTTGGTGATGGCTATAGTGGTGGTCGTACCAGTTGTCCCAGCCGTACCCAGGTCGATTGTGTTCAGGGTGACGGTAACCGGGACGTTGCTCCAGACGATCATTTAATGACGCGCGTCGGTCGTCAATGCTGGGGCGGTCTGGACGATTGGGACGGTTGGGACGACCTCCATCAAGGCCAGGCAAGTTGGGCATTACCGAAGGACGGTCAGTGCCGGGACGCAAGCCATTTCCGGGTCGGGCCGCCGGAAGTGTCGAGGGTCGACCATTGGGTAATGAAGGACGCGTGGAGGGCCGGTCGTCCGGCAATGAAGGTCGAGTCGAGGGTAGCGAAGGCCGCTTTGATGGAAGCGACGGGCGTGTTGATGGGAAAGACGGTTTTATAGATGGCATGGACGGCCGCGTGGACGGGAACGATGGTCTTTTGGACGGCATCGCAGGTCGCGTCGAAGGCATCGATGGTCGTGAGACCGAAGGGATCCCTGTGCCGGGTCGAGTCGGCCGACTGAAGCTGGGGCTGGGGCTGGGCCTCGTGGTTGTGGGACGACTCATGTTGCTGCGATTGAAGTTCGGGCGACTTGCACTACCGCGACCGCCACCTCCACCTCCTCGTCCGCGAGCTTGCAATTCGCTGATCGGCGTTATGAGCAATGCTCCGGCCAGCAGAAATTTGGATGCTGTCTTCATTATCGGTCGATTCTCAAAAGTGTAGAAGTTTGCCTGAGGGATATTCGAAAGATATGCTTGATCACTTGGCCGATCGCGTCGGCGGTGGTGGGCGTTTTACCATCGTGATCGGTTCCATATTCTCTCGAACGCTACCGGCGACAATCAGGCTACGGTATTGCCATGTCACCATTTCAGCATCATGAAGATTGTAGGCTGTGGTTGCGGTGACAGTTTCACCACTCGCCGTAACGCCAGCAGAAGTCAGCAGCCATTCCTTGCCGTGTTTAGTCCACAGCCCGCTAAAGAAACCACCATGGGAATCAAAGGTCCAGGAACGGATTTTTTTTCGGGCTGGATCCCATCCAATGCGTTGAACTCCACTCATCTCATTGCCATCTCGCGTTTGCACATTGAAGCGTCGTAGCAAGTAATTTCCGTCTTCCGACCAACCGCAGGTTGTATGAACTACCGAGTTGTCATCTTCATTGACCCAGTTGCCTGTCAGCCATGAAAGTTGTTCCAGTTGTTCCTTGCGGCTAACCGTAGTGGCCGGCAGATTCTTGAGCGAGTTGATCCGCCATTTGCCATCTTTCTCCAGCGTGTGTAACGCGATGTAACGACTTTGAGTCCGCACGTGGTCTGGTGATTCAGCAGTTAGGATAACGCCTTCTTCCATCATGACACGGTCAGTAATTTTTCTAATCCGCTCGATCGTTATTTCATCAATGGTCGCGTTGCTGGAATTGCGAAATACATTATCGAATACTGCGACAATCGCTTCTCGACCCTGTGTCAGTTCACCAAACTCATCCAAAAACTCAGCGTTAGCCGTAAACATATTCCCGATCGCTGCAGCATCTTGCTTCGCATAGGCGTCAACGAATGCTTGAGCACTGTCAAGGAACGGCTTGTGCTCTTCCGCAACTTCAATCGGTGCATCGTTTGCTAATACAGCCTGATCTCCCAGAGACGTAGGATTTTGACCCAACGCAGTGTGCGGAAGGGTAAATAGAGCACCTATTAATATCAACGGCGCGGCACAAGTGATGTATTTCATGATTCAAGTCAGATCAAGTTTTCTCTGTGACGAGAGTGGCTAGGGCATCAATAAGCTGAGAAGTAGGATGTACAGTTGCTGCGTGTCTGGCCCAATCGCGTTGTCAGGTCATCGCATGACGTGTCAGCGTTTGCTCGCAATCGGCTTCCACCGCCGGAATATCGAGGTTGGTCTAAATCGACCGAGCGGTTGACGGAACGGCTCCTATTGTAGCAGTAGCTTGGTGGGAAAGGCCAACAGGAGTTGGATGATCTAGCTTTTGAATGGACTGGTGAACGTTGCAAAATTGCTCCTTTTTACCTTCCAACTTCGTGCCGGGCGTGCGCATGGAATCCGATTCATGCACGTGACAGGATGACGGATCCACCCCGATGTGTTTCTTTTTTCCTACAGGGGTTTGTTTCGAGTAAGACATTTGTCCTCGGAGGTATTGGTTCGCAAGATTGGTTTTGCTTGAATAAGCCGCAAATGAATCGTGTGGTCAATGCACAAAGTAAGTTGTGTTTGCACCGCAGTACCACTATGCCGGGTTTGAGTCATGTGCCAATTCACCGCAGTGGTATGTAAATTTCCCCAAATTGCGATTGCAGTTCTGGTCCCAGCTACATGGCAGGGAATACTTGGCATTCTTAGAGGTGATCAATCCGCGGAAAAAAATTCACCTTCCTCAGACACTTGCAAGTGATTATGAATTTTGTTGTTCAGGTACCGTACTCAGCGGCGATAATCAGTTTGAGATTTTGCAGGACTTGTTACCCTGTGCTTCGGCAAAACTGGGCTGAGGACGCTGCAGAATGGACGCTGCAGAATGCCGCCAGTACATTTTCATTACATCAAAATGCCATTCACAGGCTTCTGCTTCTCTGGCAGATTGGTTTCACCAAGCATTTCACGCACATTGATATCGATGGTTCGCGAGAGGCTTTGTGTGGGCGTGTCCGAAGGCCGATTGCTGAAGGGGTCTTGCAGGAAAATCGAGACCCGATCGACCATCAGAAATGCAAATGCGAAGCTGATGGATGTCGATACCAGCCCAAACCATGGCAGGTCGACTAGGCCAAATGGAAGGCAAATGACAAAAAGGTAAATGAGTAAATTGATGATCCGGGTATAGGATCGGGGAAAGGTTGTATTGCGAATTCGCTCGCAACCGCCCATTGCATTGGTCAACCTGAGTAGAGTTTTTTCTAGTTCGATAAACTCGAGTGTTTCCAGATGCCCTTGTTGCCTCAGTGCTTTAAGTTCTTGGCCCTGTCGCAAAAGCAACAGATTCGGTACATGCTTTTCACGGATCTCGAAAATCTCCTCTTCAGTCAGCAGGTGGCCGAGGTCTTGTATCACTTCCTGACCTCGCAGGCTTCGGCTTAACGCGTAGCACCAAGCAATTTGGCGATGGCACATGCGTTTTCGCGTCATTTGACGATCCGTGTCAGTCGATGTCATGAATTCCAATAGCTGGCGTGTCCAGGTTCGGGAATCATTTACGATTGCACCCCACAGAATTCGGGCTTCCCACCATCGGCCGTAACAGGAGTTAGTTCTAAATGCCAGCAGCAAGCCGATTACCGTGCCCATGATTGCGATCACAGGAAGTGGAAATGCACTGTTTTTCCATTCATAGCGAATGTCTAGTCCCTCTATCACACTCACATACAGAACTACTGCGATAAAATGACGCCACAGTTCACGGGCGACTGACCAAAGGGTCGCTAATGGCGTGGCTGCAGGTGTATACATGGCAAATGGAATCTTATGAGGCAGTGAGACGAATCATGATTTGACAGTGACCCGCAACCACAACGTAGGTTGCGACGTGGTCGCAGATAACGTTGGGGAATCGTGAGCACATAACTGTTTCGGGAACAGTACCTCAGTCACCGATAAAGTACGCAGAATCCCCTTCGCTGAGGGGCTTACTGCGGGTACGAATTACCGGGTGGGTGGAGGTGGAAGATTCAACGTGGATGTTGCACTGGTGATGGTTTGCTGGTAGTGACGCAATACACCATAAACCGACTGAAAAGCGGGATAAGAGGCAAGCTGTTTGTAGGCCGGATTGGTTGCGACCAATTCGAAATGCTGCAAAACCGTCGCGAGCTCAGACTCTGAAGGGTGTCCACCCGTCAAAAAAATGGACGAGGGAAGTGCGAGGTAATTCTTCCAGTTGTCATCCAGTTTCTCATACAATTCAGGAGCCAGTTTCGTCAACTGTGTCCGCAGGACATCCGCCTCAGACCCAACCTGTTGACGGATAATCGGTGGGTTTGGGTTGCTCAACGTAATTGTGCTCGCAGGAGTCACAGGAACTGTTGGGGCTGGTTGCCCATTGCTCACATTAGGAGTGCCAAATGGGACGCTCGGATTGCTGCCCACGGGCTCCGCAGGCACGACGGATGCGGGTGCCGGTTGTGGCACTGTGCCGGCATAACGAGCAATGGTTTGTGTCAACTGTAACGCAGCGGGTGGGATGACCAAAGGAGTCCCAAGACCGGCACTGTGATAATACGAACTGGTGGCCAGCGGATCCGTGTGCACTACCGAACCATCAATGGAAACACCAGCAAATAATCCTCGGCTGCGTGAATAAGTGTAGATTTCCGCCTTCAGTTGACCGTCAGTGGCTGCAGCCGTTTGACGTCCAATCGGGCCAGCAGATGCAGCGGCGTCAGCGCCGATTGTCAGTTTTCCCTGCAGAATACCCTGAACACTATTGAGTGTTTTGAAGACCAAAATGATGTCTGAGGACTGAACCCCTACTTGCCATCCAATGTTACCACCGGTCAGCGTGATGAAGACTGGAGCGTGCCAAATGCCGTTGGCATCGCGTATGAATAATAGGCCGCGACCGAACCTCGCTCCCACCACAAAGCCACCTTTAATTACGTTGGGAATGATCGCAACGCCGTAAGCATCCGATAGCATCGCCCGCGGAATTTTACTGCCAGGCGTGGTCATCGATTCGCTCAATACTGACGTGGCAGCTCGAACCGTGGCAGCTTCCATTTGTTGGCTGTGGGCAACTCGCGTCACGGCGGTTGAAGTCAAGAAAATGGCGATCAGAAGTGTTTTAAACGAATAACGAAACATCTTCCTGGAGTCCTTCCCGGTGCGAACAATTCTTAAACTGAGCAGAAGGCACAGTGTAGAGGGTTTGGCGGATTTCCAAAACACGAACCTTAGCTGAAGTACAAAAATGGAAATGCAAGCATTTTGTGATCTCGAAAGATCCCCGCAGCACCGCTCGTGTGACCTAAACAAGCTCAGGCACGGAATTCTTCAAGCGTCGGCAATCTACGATTTTCTTGATCAGCGTCAGGCGTTTGTTATTACCCTGTCATGCGCCGCGTTGTCCCTTGCCGAGTCTTCGACCCTGCCTTCGTCAGTTTTGGGCTGAATCTGGGTTGCTGCCTGACTTTGGATTGCTAGTGTTCAACGACGATTTGGATAACTGTCCAGCCATCACAATTGAGCCTCGACCCACTTGTTCGCAAGTCGCGGCGGCATGCCCAAAGTCTGCATCCAAACGGGTGACACGATCAAGTTTCATTATCACCACCTTGCCCGACCATGGATCAGGTGAGCCAGGTAAAAAGATCGTGGCCAAACCCAGTTTTTCATCCCGTTCGGTTTCAAAGGCGATGCGTTGGAACTCGCCGAGCAGCACGAGCACTGGCTTCATTTGAGGCCTTGTTTCCTTGCCCCCTATCGTGTCAGCCATTTGATCCTTGAGGATCGAGTAGCGTGGAAAGAAGAGCGCGAGCTTTTTTTCGAAAGCAGTTGATATTTTTCTTCCAAGTGACCAGCGTGCAAACATTCCAGCGGCGAAACAGAGCAGCAGGATGATGGCGATGGACAGTCCCACAAGGATAGCGATCCCGGCCGGTGTTTGTACGGGGATGTATTTGTTGAGTGCTGATGCTACGGATACGACGAGTGGTGCAATTTGCCCAACTAATGCCCCTAACACAATCAGTGGCAACAAAAAGAGTAGTCCCCCGATCGCAGTCGTTTTCAAGAAGTTGATGAAACGTTTTGACTTTTTAACGATCATGCAGTGTTCAGGGGGTCGGTGGATGCAGTAACGGTAAACGAGGTGATGCAACAACGCTACGATGTGCGGTCGATCCGCCGGCGACTTTACCACCTGAGTATCGGTTGTATGCTGCGGCTTTCTGGCTTACAGCGGAATATATTCCATGAAGCCGATCATCATTTCATCTTCACTCTGCGGCCCCCAACGTACACGTTGATCGGGATCCGGATTGGACAGATTGTTTGCCGAGTTGTCGAACACAGCGGTGCAACGAATGAATTGTCCAGGTCGAATCACTTTGGGTTTCTTGAGTACATATTTCAATTGCCAATTGAAGTCGTATGCAGGCACATCAAGTAGCGTTTCAATCACGTTGTTGGTTTCGGCATCGATCAGATCGTATCGAAACGATTTTCCTCTCAAATGCATGTGAGGAGTCATGCTAATTAAGGCAACATCCCGCTTGGTTGCTCTTGAATCCTGAACCAGTTGAGTTCGAGGTTCATTAGGCTCGATGACCAGTTGCCTGTGGGGAAAGCTTGCAGCATCACCCTTGAGTTCGTGTTTGATCTGGGAGGGGTCTTTTGCAAAGCACAGGCCAACATAGCTTTGGTCCTGTTGGGCATAGCCGTTCGGCGTATAGTGCATTTCAAACAGTAGTTTGCTGCCGGCTTCCACCTTAATCGCAACCCCGTCAGGAGTTGTGAGCGGAATTGCACCGGGAGCGTAGCCAGCAAGAATGGGACCCCGTATTCGGTGGTGATTTTCAGGTGTGGTCTCCGGTGGAATCACATGCAACAAAATGTGATGCACGACACTGCGGTTTTGTGGGCGTGCCTCCGTGGCGACGATGTACTTGTCCTCTGTCCATTTCGGATCAATCACGAAGTGCTGGTAATCGACGATTCCACCGTCTGGTACAGCGAAGGCCTCGGGCATGACGATGACTTGATCGGGTTCTTGGATCTGCCAACCTTCCGTGTACACGGGTGGTATTGGCAAATCACTGGAATCTCCTCTGGGCATGCCGTTTTCAATCCAAGTGAAGATGAGGTCTTTTTGTTTTGCACTCAGTCTTGAATCGTTAGCAAATTCACCATGTTTTGAATTGGCAAACCACGGCGGCATTCGACCTTCTTCGATGACTTCCATGATGGTGTCTTCCCAGCCGATCACATCCTCGTAACAGGTCAGATTAAAAGGGGCGATTTCATCTTCGCGGTGGCAACGCATGCAGTGGTTGTTGAAGATTGGTGCAATATGTTTCGTGAATGTAATGGAACCAGTAGGGGAGACACTCTTGACGCGGCCGATGTGGCAGCCTTCCACAGGAGTTTCTGGAACTGTAACGTCCTCTCCTGAGAGCAACTGCTTGATGGCCTCTGATAACTCCGAAATTTCGGGGCGTGCGCGTGAGCCGCCTACGTAGTATTGGTCGTCGATTCGGCCGTGGTACCGTACGGTGAAAGAAGAATCGAGTAGAAACACTTCGGGGGTTCGCTCGGCTGCAAAAATATCAGCGACCTTGTTGCCGAGATCTTTCAGCATCTGGAATGTGATCTCGTGACGGTGACTGTAGGCTAAAACTTCCGTCAAGCTATCTTGTCTGTTTGAGTTGATGCCAATGACTGCAAGGTCATCCGTACCAAAGGTTTGCTGAAGCTTTTCGAGTCGAGGACCATAGAGTTTGGCCAGTGGACATTCAGTCCCAAGAAAGGCTACAACAATCGCTTTTTTGTTAGCGAATGTATCCAGCGAAATAGCGCGACCGTAGCAATTGTCCAGCGTGAATCGAGAAATTGTCTTTCCAATGTGGGATTCGGTACCTAATTCTTCGGTACCTAATTCATTGCCTAGTACTCTCTGAGAATGAATTGTCAGGGATGCAAACGCGAGAAGCGGTAGCAAAAGTCTTCGCGGCAGTCTGAGTGTCGGGAACATAGGGCGAACTTTGTAGAGGTGTAGATTTCAACGCTGTTTTCATGACAGTGTCTCAAGTTTGACTCGAATTGATGGCACGTTGTTGAGAGCGACTTGTCAATCTGAGGTATCGGGAATGTTGTATTTTGTTCGATTTGTCAATCTTTTGTCGACCCTGAGTGGTGAGGTAACTGAATCATCAGACAGGCTCCACCCAAAGTGCTCTTACTCACAAGAACCTGACCTTGGTGCTGCTTCGTGATGCGTCGAACTAAAGCCAATCCTAGTCCGACTCCCCGATTGTTACCTGAGTTCAGCCTCGTGAATGGTTCAAACACAGTTTCCCATTTGTCTTGGGGAATTCCGTGGCCATCATCCTCGATCTTGATTACGACCAATTGCTCAATGGTCTGTGCCGACAACATGACGCGTGATTTCGCGTGTTGTCCAGCGTTGCTGACCAGATTCTCGATGGCTCTTGCCAAGCTGTCTGGGTGAGCCTCTGTGATCAACCGTTTTGGCGCAGCGGGCAGGATGTATTCGATGTTGGGATATAGCGGAGCATGAAATTCGACCGCGATTTCGATAAGGTTCCAGACATCGACCCGTTCCAGCTTCATTGCCGATTCATTGGACTCGATTCTGGTGTAGGTGAGTAACTCGCCAACAAGTGAATCCAGTTTTTCGGTGGCCTCATCAATAGAATTCAGTCGTTCGCGACGTTCGTCATCGTTCGTTGCCGTCCCGATAAGGTCAGTTGCAAAACGAATTCTAGCCAGAGGAGTGCGGAGTTCATGCGAGACTGCTTGCAGCAATTCACGCTGGGACCGAACCAGTGATTCGGTGCGGTCTGCCATTGCATTGAAGGCTATTACTAAAGGTATATTGTGTGAAAGTGATTTGGCAGGTATGCGGGCATTGAGCTCACCATCAGCAATTAAGGTTGCTGCGCGCTCCACCGCCCGGAATTGCTTGGCGACCGGACGCAGCAGAATTGCGATCCCAAACGCGGCTAGCAGAAATATAATTCCATAACCCAGTGTGACTTGTGCCTGACTTGGCGTAACGAACTGCGGCAGAGGACCAAACAGCAAAAAGTACTTTGATTCTGCCCTCTGAAGAGTTTGTCCCTTGGAATCTGTTTGACGCGTTGTGTCCCTCTGACTCGTTGACTCAGTCGGGGATTGTGAACCAGCAACTCTAACTGAACCCAGTTCATCAGTGATTGATTTTTCATGTTTTTGTTCCGGGACATGTTTTTGTTCCGGGAACAGAGCGACACCGAGGTAGTCCCCTAGTAGTACCACATCGCCGTTCATCAGGCGTTGCCGGCTAGACTCTTCTAACCAAGTCGCCTCATCGAAGGATTGCATGGACATCGTGTAATCGAAATTACTCGCAACGCGAAGATAGTTGCGGCTCGAAATGGCTGGATCTTCATACCACAAATCTTCTACTTGACTACGTGCCAGGCGGACACCTCCAGCGAGTGCGTTTTCCACCACGTTGACGTTTTGGATCGAAGGTAAGCCCGCGATGTAGGACTGTACGATCCACGCAATGACCAGAATTGCGACGACACCGAGATAGAATCGGAAGAACAGGCGTGTCATGATTGGGTAGCCAGTATATAGCCGACACTGCGAACAGATTTTATGCGTTGCGGCTGAACGGGATCGTCTCCGATTTTCTTGCGCAGACGCGAGACACGCAGATCAATCGAGCGGTCCAGCCCATCATATCGTACACCGTGCAGTTGCTGGTAAAGTTCGTCGCGTGGAATCACCTTGCCAGCGTTTTGGGCTAATAACCAAAGCAGATCAAACTCGGCTGTCGTGAGCTCAAGGGAAACTTCGTCAATGAATACAGAGCGATTGGTTGTATCGATCACAAGCCCATCGATCGCGATTCGGGTTGAAATTGAATCGGTTCCTGATTGGCTGGAGCGGCGCAGGTGAACCCGAATTCGAGCTAATAGAGCGCGGGGACGCACTGGCTTGGACATGTAGTCATCAGCCCCTACTTCCAACGCGACAACTTCATCGATCTCGTCACCTCGGGCGGTGAGCATCAGAATCGGACCCTTGTAACTCCCTCGGACAGCGCGACAAATGCTGATTCCATCCATCCCCGGAAGTCCAATATCCAACACAATTACGTCGAAGGATTCGGACTGGATGCGACTGTGTGCTGATTTGCCATCGTGTTCGACAATGACCTCAAATCCATTCCTGGTCAGAAAGTCCGAGACCATGGATGCAAGATCGCGGTCATCTTCGACCAAGAACAGACGCTGTTTTTCTACTCGGGTCATTGTCCGTACTTTTTCAAATAATGGCTCGCATCACGCTTCGTGGCAGCCACATTTGCTTGCCACAGGTTCCATCCTATTAGAACCGGAATTGAGCGATATTCAGCCTTCAGTTACCAAAAAGATACAGACTGCAACGATTAGCGTGATTGCTGGACAGCAGTGCATCCCTCCTGACAGGCTGCATACTGACGGCAGTCCGGGGGCATCACATCTGAGACACAAATTTGGCACCCACACTCGGTCCGTGTCAAAGTGCAGCTAAAACACTTGAAATATCGTGGTTCTTTTCCACGGCGTGGTGAAGTCGAATGTTGGTAGCGTCGGCAGAGCCGTTGCAATTTCATTCACCCAACTTTCATTCAGGCAGCGCGGTAAAGATCTGCACGAGTGGGAGGCAAGCCCGAAAGTCCCTTGCTGGCTCGCTTGCTGGCGAGGACCTGATAGATCTTGATGGAACCAGCTGTGAATCCAACCGAGCCACCTGTCATGTAGGCCGCCCAAAGGCGATATTTTTCAGGTCCCACCAAGCGAATCGCTTCTTCCTTGTTGGCCGTCAGGTTCTTGGACCAGTACTTGAGGGTCAGAGCATAATGTTCGCGTAACGATTCGACATCATGAACTTCGAAGCCTGTGTTTTCTAGGGTGTCGGTTGTGGTGCCAACCGGAATCAGCTCGGAACCCGGAAAGATGTATTTGAGTAGGAACTTTCTTTCGGGGCGAATCTTCTTCGCTTGACGCTTGGTCGCCTTTGCGCGACGGGCAATCGCATGATTGAGGACCAAGCCACGGTCGCGTAGCAGGGAGTTGATTTTGTTAAAATATCGAGGGTAGTTCGCTGTGCCAATGTGTTCAGACATCCCAACACTTGAGATTTTGTCGTAGTTCCCTGTGTGGTCGGCATAGTCGCAGATTTCCACACTTACTTGATCGCTAAGCCCCATCTCGTCGATTTTCTGCTGCGTGTAATCGTGTTGTTCCTGCGATAGAGTGATCCCATGAGATTTAACGCCGTAGTTCATAGCTGCGTGCCGGATCAAACCACCCCAACCACATCCAATGTCCAGCATCTTGTCACCAGGCTGAAGACGCAGTTTTCGGCAGATCAAATCCATCTTGTCGCGCTGCGCCTGCTCAAGTGAATTGTCCCATTCTTTGAAGTAGGCACAGGTGTAGACCATTTCATCACCGAGAAACAGTTTGTAAAAGTCATTGCTAACGTCGTAGTGAAACTGGACATAATCCGTATTGTCACGCCTTGCTTCAACTCGTCCGACCATGTCGTCAGCGAATTGGTGATTGACGTCTGTTTCTTTGGTTCGTGCGAACAGGAACGGAACCGTCTTTTTTACCAGCATTAATTTGCTGATTTCTTTCAGGCGTCGGCGATTCTCTTTTTCCGTCTGAAAGGCATCAGCAAACTCCATCAAGTCGCCACCTTCAAATCCGATATGTCCGGTCGCATAGAGTCGCACCAGCGTTTCCAACGTGGGGCGGCGCAGTAAACTTCCGATTACCCCCGGGCCCGAAAGTTTGAGCGTGTACTTGCCATCCGTGCTTTGCCCCATCGGAACCATGTCGCCGTTCCACAGCTGGACGGTGACGTTCATGTCGAGTCGGTCACCGACTTCGTTCAAAATGTGCTTCAGCGAGTTGATCTGTGCTGTGGCAGAGAAAGGAAGTCCCATCCTTGGGTCTCCAGAAGATTGGGGGCATGGATTCATCGTGCAACTGCATTTTGCCAACGATAGCTGGCATGCAATCCGCATCAGCGTATCGCTCCCGGAGGCTAACAGACTTTGGGGGCTAGTGTTAGCTCAGTTTTTGCCCGTTTTTTACGTGTTATTTGTCTCCTGATGTTGAGCTGGAAAGCGGTCAGTGGGCAAGTGATGCTTACGCAGTGCTTTGATTGCTAGGGCATGCAAGCAAACGATTTTGTGTCTCGCTGCCGGAGGCTCCTAGACCTGGAAGGTGAAAGCGTGGTGGTCGAGGTTGCGATTTGAATCCATATGCGATGCTGCAACGCGATCATCTTAAGCTGTAAACCCCTTCTTCGGCATCGTCTATGCCTGCCTGTGTACGCGAATTGGCTTCTTCTTAGCGTTCATTCGAGGTTCGCTGCGCTGATGCCTGGGTTGCCTCAGTCCGCTTTTGAGACGATGCAGTTCAGATGGCTGACTTGTTCGAGTAGAATATTCAGTGCTGCGTCTCCCGAATCACCTCTGGAGCATGGCATTGCGGAGGTTAACTAGCGAAGAGTTTGGTATTGGCAAGCTCCTGACTACATCGAGCAATTGAGACTACATCGAGCAATTGATCAGAGACATGTTACAAATCGACTCACCAATCTGGACAACATGCATGCGACGAACCAATGGGATAAGAGTTTGCAGGGACGAATTGCAATTCTTGTTCGTAAACTTGCTCTCTTTCGTTGGCAGGCCTCAGCGACTCATGATTGCTGGGGTGTTGGTGCTGTTGTTAACACCCATGCTAAAAAGTTTTGCAGATGTCGACTTTGTGGGCGAAATTGCGCCACTGCTTGAGCGACGTTGTTTGAGTTGTCACAACGAACAGGACCAGAAGGGTGGCTTCTCACTGCGAACTGCGGAAACTGCTATCGAGGATGGGTACGTGGTGCCGGGTGACTCTGTTGCAAGTCATCTGTTTGAGGTGATTTCTCCTGGTGCGGGAAAAGCACGGATGCCTAAAAATTCAGATCCACTGGATACCGAACAAATCAAGTTGATTGGAAAATGGATCGATGAGGGAGCAAAATGGCCAGCAAATTTTGAACTCGCGGAATCGCGTATATCCGATTTCAGTTGGTGGTCGTATCAAGCCATCCGCAGACCTGTTGTTCCGAAGTTGCGGAAGGACTGGGTGCGCAACCCTATTGATGCTTACATCCTGACGAAACTGAATGAAAAGGGGCTGACTGTTTCAGATCAGGCAGACCGTCGAACGTTGATCAGACGGGTGACCTACGATCTGATTGGTTTGCCGCCAACTCCACAGCAGGTGCAAGAGTTTGTTGACGACTCTGATCCGCAGGCGTATGAGCATCTGGTCGATCGCTTACTCGAATCGAATCATTATGGAGAACGTTGGGCCAGGCATTGGCTGGACGTGGTGAAGTATGCTGATACGTGTGGTTATGACAAGGACAAATTGCGTCCAAATGCCTGGCCATATCGCGACTATGTGATTCGCTCGTTGAATGAAGACAAACCGTTCAGTCGTTTTGTTCAAGAACAAATCGCCGGTGATGTCCTTTTTCCTGGTGATCCAGATGGGATTTTAGGCCTCGGGTTCATTGCTGCGGGTCCTTGGGACTTCATTGGACATGTTGAAGTACCGGAATCCAAGCTTGATGGGAAAGTTGCTCGCAACCTTGATCGAGATGACATGGTCTCAGGAGCTCTGAACACTTTTTGCAGTATCACAGTTCAGTGTGCGCGATGTCACAATCACAAATTTGATCCAATCACCCAGGATGAGTATTACGGTTTGCAGGCAATTTTTGCTGCTGTTGATCGTGCTGAACGACCTTACGATCTGGATCCAGATATTGACAAACGCCGCAAAGCGTTGAAGGTCGTAATTGCAGAGCAGCAGAAGAAGTTGGATACCATCGCCTCTGAGGTGGAACAGGCAGGTGGTGCGAAATTGTCTGAGTTGCGTAAGGAAATCAAAGGTTTGGAAGTACGTGTCAGCTTCAAAAAGTCAGCAGAGTTTGGCTATCACAGCTCCACGGTGAAACGTGATGACTCGCAAAAGTGGGTTGAGGTTGACCTGAAGGATTCAGTGGATGCTTCGCAGATCGTCCTGCACGCATGTCATGATGAATTCGGAGGAATCGGAGCAGGCTTTGGTTTTCCGGTACGATTTCAGGTAGCCGTTGATGGTGAGGAAGGCGAAATGACGATTGTCTACGATCGCCTGCAAGAGGATGTCGTGAATCCTGGTTTGGAACCGATCGTGATTGACTTGGGTGGCCGTCAGATTCGACGGGTTCGTGTAACCGCGACCAAGTTGGCGCATCGCAAAAACGACTACATCTTTGCACTTGGGGAATTGCGTGTTCTGGATCTCGAGGGCAAGAACCAGGCCAAGGGCAAACCTGTCACGTCACTTGATTCGATTGAGGCCCCCGTGCGATGGACACGGCGGAATTTGACTGACGGAGAGTGGCCGCATTATCAAGATCCGGATGCTGCCAAGACATTGGAGGTCGCCAAACGCGACTTGGCGAAATTGAATCGCGAAATTGAGACTCCGCAACGAAGGGCGGAACGTGATGCTGCGACCAGAAAAATGACTGCAGCAAGATCAGATCTGGCGAAACTGCCGAATGGTAAAATGGTCTATGCAGCAGCCACTCATTTTAAATCACAGGGTAATTTTCACCCAACGGAAGGCAAGTTGCGGCCTGTACATGTTTTGCACCGTGGTGAGATCAGTCAACAACGCGGGTTCGCTAGTCCCGGCATGTTGCCGCTAGGACAGGGATTGTCATGGAAAATCGACACCGCTACCACCGAAGGTGAACGCAGAGCGACCTTGGCTCATTGGTTGACGGATGAACGTCATCCTTTGGTTTGGAGATCGATTGTTAATCGAATGTGGCAATATCATTTTGGTCGAGGTATTGTGGCAACGCCAAATGACTTTGGCCGAATGGGCGCGGCACCGACACACCCGGAGTTGCTTGATTGGCTGGCTGTCGAGTTTCGTGATGGTGGTGATTGGTTACAGTCGCAGTCGATGAAAGATCTGCACCGGTTGATTGTCACCAGCAGTGTTTATCGTCAGAGCTCGGCCGGGGAAAATTCGAATGCTCTGGTGGACGGAAGCAATCAGTATCTTTGGCGAATGGCTCGTCGAAGATTGGAGGCAGAGGAAATACGTGACTCAATCTTGCATGTTAGTGGTGCCATGGACCATACCATGGGTGGTCCCGGATTCTATTTGTTTAAGCTTGAACGAACGACGCATTCTCCCCATTACGAATATCACAAATTTGATCCACATGATTCGAAGTCGCATCGTCGTAGCATCTATCGCTTCATCGTCAGGTCACAGCCTGATCCATGGATGACAACACTCGATTGCGCTGACTCGTCACAAAGTACGCCCAAACGTAATGAAACTCTCACGTCATTGCAGGCACTGTCGCTTTTGAATAGCCGTTTCAACCTCGTAATGGCCGAGAAATTTGCAGCGCGTGTCGCAAACGAACACGATTCAGTGCAGCAGCAGGTGTATCAGGCGGTTCGACTGGTGTTACAACGCGATCCCAGTGATAGCGAGCTGAAGGCATTCAGTGCTTACGCGCGGGAACACGGCATGAATAATCTATGCAGGTTCCTTTTTAATCTCAGTGAGTTTATTTATATCGATTGAATGGCGGAATAAGGACACCGTGCAGGTGTCGTCACCGTTCATCAGCCTTGGCAAGAACTGATTCTTCATGAAACGAATACTTGATCGACGAGATTTTTTGCGAGGAACCAGTGGTGGGTTCGGTTCCTTGGCGCTTGCGATGATGCTTCAGGAAGACGCATGCGCTGATGGTGCCGTGAAGGTTTTGCATCATCCCCCGAAAGCAAAGCGTGTGGTGCAACTGTTCATGGGTGGAGCGGCGAGTCACATTGACCTGTGGGATCACAAGCCGATGTTAGAGAAGCACCACGGGGAAAAGTCGGATTTTGGAGAGCATGTCGAGGCATTCCAAAATGGACTCGGGCCATGGATGAAATCGCCGTTTTCATTCCAGCCATACGGGCAATCTGGAAAAATGCTCAGTGATGTGGTGGCGCCTTTGGGTGACTGCGTGGATGACATGACGTTCATTCACAATCTTGTAGGGAAGACTGGGGTTCATTCACAGGCAACCTATTTGCAGGCAACGGGATTCCAGCGGCCCGGCTTCCCCGGAATGGGATCGTGGGTCAGTTATGCTTTGGGTTCCATCAACGAGAATCTGCCCACCTTCGTGGTTCTACCTGATCACCGCGGGTTCGCCAGCAATGGACCTAAAAATTGGGGTTCTGCTTTTCTTCCAGCGAGTTCACAGGGAACTGCTATTTTTCCTCAGCGTAGTAATCCGATCGAGGATCTCACGCCACAGGCAGATTTTGCGACTGCGGAAGGGGATCGTGCGGGACTCAAATTGTTGTCGAAATTCAATCAACAGTTTCAGCGTGAGCGTCCAGGCGACTCGCGACTCGAAGCCCGGGTCAGATCGTATGAACTGGCCGCGAAAATGCAACTTAGCGCGCCCGAAGCTCTCGATTTGTCCGGCGAACCCGCACACATCATGAAGCTGTACGGACTTGATCGTGCAGGGGCAACGTATCCGGACACGATCAACGCAGCGGAAGAGGAAGAGTATTTCGGTAGAAAATGTCTGATCGCGCGTCGCCTTTTGGAGCGGGGCGTCCGGTTTGTTCAGATCTGGTCAGGTAATGACAACAGCTTCCCCCGTCGCAATTGGGACAGTCACGAAGATATTGAAAGGGACCATGGCCCGTTGGCGCGAGGCATGGCAGTGGGAACCGCCGCGCTGCTGAAAGACTTGAAACAGTCCGGCATGCTTGATGACACCATTGTTCTTTGGACTACCGAATTCGGACGTATGCCAAGCACCCAGGGAAGCAAGGGGCGCGACCACAATCCGTATGTATTCACGAATTGGCTCGCGGGCGGCGGTATTAAGGGGGGCGTGACCCATGGTGAGTCGGATCAATGGGGCTACAAACCGCTCGACCGAAGCAGTCCGACACAGGTCTACGATATCCATGCCACCATCCTGCACTTGATGGGTATCAACCATAAACAGCTGAGTGTACGGCATGATGGGATCGACCGCCGACTAACGGATGTTCACGGACATGTGATCCGTGAAATCATCGCTTGACGCTGATTGGTTTTGCATTCTTTGTTGCCAATGCGAACAAGGTGGCTTGACGTCACCACCCTGCCAAAGCGAGAACAGGCGGTATGAAAATTTGGATTGATGCTGATGCGGCTCCTCGCGATGTGAAAGACGTTGTATTTCGGGCTGCAAAAAGACTGAGTGTTGAGACAGTGCTGGTCGCAAATCAACGCATTGGTATTCCGGCCAACGCAGAAACTGTGTCAATGGTCACTGTGCGTGAAGGAGCTGACGTGGCTGATCGGTACATTGTCCTCAACAGCGAATCGGGTGATCTGGTTGTCACTGCAGATATTCCGTTGGCTGCTCTGTTAGTCGATAAGCAAGTGGATGTCATTGATCCTCGAGGAGAATCCTATGACGCCAGCAACATTGCCAGCCGTCTCTCCATGCGAAACTTCATGGACGACCTTCGGGGCGCAGGTACGGTCACAGGAGGAAGCCGACCGTATGGTGATCGTGACAAAAAGGCGTTTGCAAACACCTTCGATCGTCTGCTGACAAAGCTACTGAAGCGTGCCGCTTCTTGATTCGAACGGACCGAACTGCAAAAACGCTGACTCAGCAGACGCTGATCATTCGGAAACAGCAAAGGATTCGCGTATCTGGGTCCAAACCCAGGTGTAGTGTTCTTTGCCAAGCCCATGGCGTTTGTTCGGATAGATGCGAAATTTTTTCGCACCCGAAATGCGATTGAAAGTATGGAAGCAGGTCGTTGGTGGACACACTGAATCCTGCAGGCCGACAGACATTAGCGTCGGGCAGTTGATGCGATCTGCCAGATTCATGGTGTCAAAATAGCTCAGTGTTTGTAGTGTCGATTGCCAGTTCCTGTCCGGTTGATCGGCAATCCATTCATCCATCTCAGGCCAGTGCGTCAAACGGAAATAGTCGACCCAGTCGCAGAGAAAAGGGATGTCAGCGATGCAATGGTCGACCCTGGGATCAAGAGCCGCAGTCGCGAATGCAAAGCCACCTCCCTGGCTACCACCCCAGACAGCGATCTTGTCCTGATCGACATCTTTGCGTGCTGCGATGAAATCCACTGCCCTGATGCAATCGAGATAACTGCCTCGGTAGTAATACGTTTGCGGAGTGTCTAAGCCCCGAATCCAGAAATTGTTTGGTTGTCCGGGAACATCTTGTTGGCTGTTTCCATGACCGCGGGGATTGAAAGAGAATACGATCATGTCATCGCACTTGCCAATTGGCTTCATGTTCTGGCCGTAACCAGGCACACGAATCACTGCTGGAAGTTCTTGGGTCGCATTACGTGGAACCTCCAGCCAGCCGCGCACTCGGATTTGGCCATGGCTCCGCATGCTGACTTCGAAAACCTGAATGCGGTCATCACTCAGATCGAGGCGTTCCTCGGATTTGAAGGCGGCAGGAACGGCTTTCAGTTCTTTGATTGCCCGTTCCCAGAATTCGTCAAAGTCAGGTTGCCGTGTTAAGGGTGAGATCACTTTGTCTGGGTTGCATCCAATACGGAGTGTCTGTCGGATCGGTTTTTCTGCTCCACTTGGCGTAAACTCACACACCATTTCTACAAAACCAGCCTTTGGAATTGTGATGGTGTGGGCGTATGAAACTGTTTTTCCCGGATCAATCTCGGCTGGGATTTCTGGGCTTGGCGGAGGCGGACTCGTCGTGCTTTTCACGCTCCAGTGGAGCACTCCTGATGCAACTTGATTCCCTGCATTAGTGAGTTTTGCCTCAAATTTGACAGGTGTATTGAGGAGGGACACTCCCGCGAGTGCGTCTGAACTGAGTGTTAGCTCCAGACGATTCTGTTTTTGAGTCGTTGTGTGAAGTAATGCAGGTCTATTACCAACCGCGACTTCAGTCACTGCGCCGGAATAAACGAAAAACAAAACCGCTGGTATCAGCAGCCAGCCGCGTTGACGATTCGACGAAGGCATGGGGAAAGTCATGATCACTTTTCTGTTGTGGAAGCGTTTAGCCAAGTGTTGACGCGGTGAGTCACTTTCGTTGCTGCACCATGCTGCACAAAATGATCCACTTTGGGAATCGTGACCAGCGTCAGGTCATTGTCCAGCCATTGCCATGTGTCATTAAGTGCTCCGGGGAGTAAAGCAGTGTCTCCAAGTCCATGGATCATCAGTACAGGACATTGCACCCGTGGCATGGCTGTGGCGTCGTTTGTGTAAGGTGGTTTCGGATAGTTCGCTTTGTAGTAATTTAGCATCCCCTCAAAAGAAGATCTTTCAAACGCCTGCACATATTTTTTTTGAGCCTCAGGATCCTTGACCCAAAATGCGAGCCCGTTGGCAGTGAGTTGTGACGCAGCCCCGGGGGTTTGGAAGTGTCGGGCGTAGGCAGACGCTTTCTGTTGTTCTGGATTGTTTGCCAGTTCTCGCCGTAAACCATTCATGTGGGGGAGATTCAGAATGACGAGACGGTCCACCATTTTTGGGTAAGTCATGGCGAAAGACCATGCAACAGCTCCACCCCAATCGTGCCCCATGACGATTGCTTCTTCATGATCAAAGTGTTCAATCAATGCCTTTACATCATCAACCAGTTTCGGCATCGCATAATTCTCAACTCCAACGGGTTGATCGCTCAAGTTGTAGCCCCGTTGATCAAACGCAACGACCTGAAACGTCTTTGACAATTCAGGCATTTGATTTCGCCAGGTGTACCAATAATCAGGAAAGCCATGAATCATGACCAACAATGGACCCTTTCCCGCGGTGACGTAATGGATCCGCGTGTCGCCTGATTTCGCGTAACCGTGCTCACCAAGAGAGGTTGCCTCCGGTTCTGCTGCTTGCAATCCGCTGCAGGCAAAGCTGAATGTACCAGTGCAAATCAAAAACGCGGAAATCAACAGAAGCTGCAGGTGATGAAAACGCTGCGACTCCGATGAAAGCAAACATCTTCTTTCACTTGTCCGTTTTACGTATTGGAGAGTCTGATTTGACATGAGTGAATCTTGCGAGAGGATATAAAGGGTGATTGCTCGGGTCGCAGTGAGGGCCGGTAACGTGACCCACTGATAAGTTGTTACTGCCAGCAGGGTTGCACTCTGCAATTCACCATGAGCCCTCAGCGAGCTTTGGAAGCACCACAAACCTAAACGCAGTATACCGCTATCCAGCATACCTACAGTGTAATGAAACCTCGCCGCCCCTCCGACGGGGTGTGCTGTCAGTATCGCAAACCAGAAAGTGGGTGTTCTTCTCGTATGTTAATCTGGAACAACTCGCTTCGTGTCTGCTGGCAGTAAGGATAGACTTATTGCTTGGAGAAATTCTGGAAGAATTCACAGTACAAACTCATCGTCGCTGTCGCTTGCGATGAATGCTGTGACGGTACGGAGATGCACAGGGAAGAACAATTGAGCCAAGAAATATCGGTACAGGATCGAGTTTACAAGCAGGTCATTGTGATGCGTCATGATTTGAAGATGCGACGAGGAAAACAGATTGCGCAGGGAGCGCACGCGTCGATGGCGTTTCTGGCTTCACGATTGAAAGTTACGGGAGTTGTGTCGATGAATGAATTTGATGAGGCCTCCCAAGCTTGGCTGTCGGGTGGATTTGCGAAAATATGCTGCCGTGTCGATAGTGAGGACGAACTGCTGGCGATCCGCGATCTGGCGAGCCAGCAGGGCTTGGAAGTTCATATGATCACCGACAGTGGCAAAACCGAATTTCATGGAGTGCCCACGAACACCTGCTTGGCAATTGGACCTGACGAATCATCAAAAATAGATGCCATTACCGGAGAACTGAAGTTGCTTTGATGTGGCAGTCGTGGTGGTTACGGAGAATCAGTGTTTACGGAGAATTCTTGACCGTGGGGTGAATTAAGCACGATTCCATGGTCAGATCGCGCCATTTTCAAGGGGCTTTCTTCCAGAGGTCGAATGCGGTCAAGGGTGCAAGTGGCTAGAATAGTAGTCATCCTGCCTTTGCTCTTTACATCCCCCGCCTTTGCTAACGCCTTTTTCTTCATGTTCTTTCTCCCCTCCTGGCGATCGCGAATCAGATTTGTTTTGGGTTTGTCAGTTTTGCTTGCCGCTGCCAATGCTCATGGTCAGGCAACGAGCCCGCCTTTCGTTGCTGGCTTTGAGCGATTTGCCAGACACGGTGACATGAGTCTTGCCAAGGCTGGCGATTTACTCGTCAGTGAGTTGAGCTGTGTGGCTTGTCATGAATCAGGCAATCCACGATGGAAGCCTAAGCGGGGGCCAACACTGGTTGGTACCGCGAATCGATTTTCGGAGAAGTGGTTGCGGGAATATCTGGATGATCCAAATGGAAAAAAATCGGGTACAACCATGCCACATATGCTGGGGCATCTTGATGGCGGTCAACGGCAAACAGTAATCAATAAACTGGTGGCATTTTTAGGTACCCAGAAGAAGCCTTTTGAAACGGTGCGTGCAACCGGTGCGGTAGCCGTCATGCACGAGTTTTGGAATCAAGGTGACCCGTTGCGAGGCAGGAATCTCTATCACACTGTCGGGTGTGTTGCTTGCCATCAGCCCGATGCAAAACAAGAGACGAATCAAACGGCACCCACCGCGGTTGATCAGATGATTTCACAGCTTGATTCTGAGGAACTACAGGAACTTGGTTTGTTGCGGGCCGCTCGGCGCGTTGCGTCTGTTCCCCATGGCGATCTGGTCGGCAAATACACCCGTCAATCATTAGCGATGTTCTTGCTCCGTCCTGATTCGGTTCGGAAAGGGGCCAGAATGCCAAACCTGCGTTTGTCGCCGAGCGAGGCGGCGGACGTGACTGCCTATTTGCTAAGTGAAAAGAGACGTGAAGTTTCGATTAAGGAAACCTTGCTGGATCCTGCGATGGTCGAAGAAGGACGATCTTTGTTTGTGGAGTTGCGTTGTAGTAATTGCCATGAGGCTACTGACGTTACGTCACCGAGGATGGCGACGCCATGGGACAAGTTGAATCCTGAAACAACACACACTTGTTTGATCAGGCCGGCCGCAGTGATGCCAGATTATGGACTTGATGAGCTGCAGGTTGACGCGATCAAAAGCATCCTGGAATCGGATTCGCTGATTGTAGAAATGGATGCAGCGGAGCGGGTACACCATCGCATGCTGCAACTTAATTGCTACGCCTGTCATCAGCGTGAAACGGAACTGACGAACGATGGGGAGGCTGGGGTGCTTGGTGGGGTCGGTCGCTACCGCAAGGCTTATTTTGAAATGGTTGAGCAGGTCGATCTGGGGGATGAAGGACGCCTGCCGCCGCCGTTGACCGGTGTTGGCAGTAAACTCCAGCCGAAAGCTTTGAAGGCGGTTTTTGATCAACGCACGACGGCTTATCGTCGCCATATGAAAGCCCGTATGCCTGCTTATCATGCCAACGCAGTCAAGCATCTGGTCGAGAATTTACCGGTCGCTGATCAGGCGGGAGATAAAAGTGAGTCGTTGGTTTTCGGTAAAGCCAGCGATTTGATGTTTCGTGCCGGACATGAACTGTCGGGAACGGGTTGTGTTGAATGTCACTTGTACCGGGGGGAAAGCTTGCCCGGGGTGGTTGGCCTGGATCTTGCCGGAATCACGTCACGGGTTCGACCAGAATGGGTTCATGATTTTGTGCTTGATCCGGGTGCGCTGAAAAGCCGGACACGAATGCCAACGTTTTTTCCTGATGGCAAAAGCAATCGTCCCGATCTGTTGGAGGGTGACGTCGAGAAACAAATCGCATCATTGTGGTTTTATCTGAAAGATCTGACCAACCAGCCATTGCCGGCAAAGATTGAAAAAGTCCGTTCACAGAACTATGAACTGCGACCTGCCGGGCGACCTGTGGTGCTGCGTTCGTTCATGCAGGATGCGGGGACACACGCCATTGCAGTCGGTTTTCCCCAGCAGACCCACTACTCATTTGATTCCGAGAAAATTCGTCTGGCGTCTGCCTGGAAAGGACGTTTTATTGACGCCAGAGGAACGTGGTTTGAGCGTTTTACACCTCCCGCAGATCCTCTCGGTGAATCGCTTGTTCGTTTCCCCCAGGGTTCACCCTTGGCTCTGCTTGATTCTGACAATGTGGTTTGGCCAGCGTGGAAGAACCAGGAAGCGTTGTATCAGTTTCGGGGCTATCAGCTGGATTCAAAAGGCGTGCCCACCTTCTTGTATCGGTTCGCGCAGTGGCAAATCGAAGAACGTATTGAACCGTTGGAACGAAGGGGGCTACGCCGGCAATGGAAAATACAACGTGTGGAAAATGAAGCTGCCAAAGCAATGGATGAATCAGGCGTATTGAACGTATGTATTCATCAGGCAAAAAAGTTGGATAGACAGACGACGACGCAGGTCAATGGCGGTGGAGTGCAGGCTCAGCTTGCAGTCGTGCGTGGGCAAGACAACGGGTCGGGAAACAGGATCATCAAAACGCAAGAAAGCGAACGGTGGGTCGTGCCTCTCGATGGAAATGATCAACAGATGGTTGTGGTGGAGTACGTATGGTGATGCAACGATCAAACTTGATGCAGTTCATTGGTGTGTTGGCATTCTTTCTCATCGGATTCGGCCCCATGAGCAGGATGACCGCAGCTGAGAAAGATTACTATCGGCTCCTGTCTGTGGCGACCAGCAAGGCTCCCACGGAGTCACGGTCCAAAAATTGGAAGCCTTCGCCAGAGGGATTGCCACTGGAAATCAGTGGGATGACATTTCTTGATGATCAGCGTTTAGCGGTGGCCATCCGGAAAGGCGAGATCTGGATATTGGATGGAGTTTATGACGAACCCGCAGTGAACGTAACCTACAAACGCTTTGCCAATGCTTTGCATGAACCGTTGGGGTTGTTACAGCATGATGGCGCCCTCTACACCGCGCAGCGTAGTGAACTGACCAAAATACGTGATGTCGATGGTGATGATATTGCCGATGAGTATCTGACAGCGGCAAAGGGTTGGGCTGTCACCGGGCATTATCACGAATACGCGTTTGGCCCCAAGCTCGATGCCAAGGGCAATCTTTGGCTGACTTTGAACATCGGAATGGGGCTCAAGGGCGACCAACTCAAGCGAGCCGTTCCTGATCCACCACTGGGTTATCGTCAGGGCCGCTGGCGCGGTTGGGGCATGGTCGTGACCCCTCAGGGGACGCTGGTTCCGATGTGTGCCGGGATGCGATCGCCCGCAGGTCTGGGGGCCAATGCCGCGGGTGACATGTTTTATACCGATCAGCAGGGGAATTGGGTGGCGACCAACTCCTTGCACCATTTAAGGCCGGGAGTGTTCTTTCATCATGCCGAGGCATTGGCATCGATGAACGAACCTGGCTCGACGATCCAGGGAGTGAAGAAGGTGCCCGCCGGTGTGCCAATTCCGGAAGCCATGAAGCAGTTTCCTCAATTACGACCTCCGGCGGTCTGGTTTCCTTACAAGCGAGCGGGACAGTCACCGACTGACATCATGTTGGACACGAGTGATGGAAAGTTCGGACCATTCGCAGGTCAGTTTTTTGTCGGTGAATTCACCCAGGCGGGAGTCAATCGTGTCTTTCTTGAAAAAGTCGGAGGTGAATATCAGGGGGTATGTTTTCCATTTCGAAGTGGATTTGCATCAGCTGTCCTGCGGTTGGCTCAAGGTGCAGACGGCAGCATGTTTGCAGGTTTGACCAACCGTGGCTGGAGCAGCCTTGGCAATGCCAGTTACGGCTTGCAGCGTTTGGTTTGGACCGGAAAAACGCCGTTCGAAATCCAGGAAATGCGAGCGACCAAAGATGGGTTTGAATTGCTCTTTACCCTGCCGGTCGACCCTGAAACTGCAGGTGATCCAGCTTCCTACACCATGCAGAGTCACACCTATCTGTACCATGCCGCGTATGGCAGCGATGAAATACAGAAAAAAGATCTGAATATCAGTTCGGCGATTGTCTCAGACGATGGACGCCGTGTCCGTTTGGTGATGCAGGGTCTGCGTGAACTCTTTGTGCATGCCCTGAAAGCCGACGGTGTACGGAGTGAAGCTGGAAAGCCGCTACTTCATCCCAATGCCTATTACACCCTGAATCGACGGCCCCAATAGCGACTGGGAATTCGCAGTAGCAACTGGAAATTTTCAGTAGCAACTGGAATCGTTGGTAGATGACGTTGTCTCGCCAAGGGCTGGATGAGCATTGTTTCAACGCGAAAATTCTGGATTGGCGATGGGGCGTTTGGCATCCATTGATTCCAGAATTGCAGACAGTCGAGCCCGCATCGTTTTGACTTTTTCCGCTTCCTGTTCTGCCAGATTGTTCGATTCGGATAGATCATTTTCCAAGTCATAAAGTTCGGAAATCCCCTCATCAAATTGGATCAATTTCCAATTTCCTTTGCGAAGGATGCTGTAGGGTCCGGGAGCATGTCGGTAATGGGGGAAATGCCAGATCAACTCGTCGCGTTTCAACGGGGTTTGACCAGCGGATCTCAATAGGGGCAACAGTGACAAACCATCGATTTCGCGGTCTGTTGGTGCTGTTACACCGACGGCGTCTAGGATGGTTGGAAAGACGTCGATTGAACAGACAGGGGTATCCGAGAGGGTTCCCGGTTCGATCTGCCCGGGCCACCGAACCAGAAAGGGAACACGGATTCCACCCTCATAGGCATATCCTTTGCCGCTGCGAAGAGGAGCGTTTTCGGTGGGCCGACCTCCGTTGTCCAAACCCCCGTTATCTGACGTGAAAATGATCATCGTGCGATCATCCAGATTCAATTCCTGAAGCGTCTGAAGAATCTGCTGTGTGGAATCATCAATGGACTCCACCATCGCCGCATACTTTGCGTTCACATCTGATTTTCCATCCTGCTTGTACTTGGCAGCCACTTCATCAATGGCCTGAATTGGAGTGTGTACTGCATAGTGGCCAAGGTTGATGAAGAAGGGTTTGTCTTTCCATTGACGGATCAACTGAACTGCTTCATCTGCCTCGCGGTGGGTCAGGAATTCACCCGCTTTGCGGCCTGGCAATGATGGAATGCCGGCTCGAATCATCGGGTGTCGATGCTTCGGTTGATTGTAGGGATCAAAATAGGAAGGTGGTTGTCCGTAATCACATCCACCACGATTCTCGTCGTAACCTTGTCCTGGGGGATACCACGCTTCATCACCCAGGTGCCATTTGCCGATGTAAGCAGTCTTGTAGCCATGAGATCCAAGTACTTCCGCAACCGTCACTTCATCGTGTTCCATCCAGAACGGATTGGGTGGACAAAGCAGTTTTCGATTTTTCCCACCCACATATTCCGTGGGATTTTTTTCGGGTGTGCCAAGCTCGCCACGTTGAAACAGACTGCGGATCCAATCGGTGACACCGATACGTGCGGGATAACGACCCGTTTGCAATGCCGCCCGAGTCGGTGAGCAGACAGCGCAGGCAGCGTAGCCATTGGTAAATCTCATCCCCTCTTGGGCGATTCGGTCGATGTTGGGCGTTTTGTAATAATCACTGCCTTGGCAGGAAAGATCCATCCAGCCCATGTCATCTACCACAATCAGAATCACATTGGGAGGAGCTGACTTTTCGACCGCTTCGTTGGCAAATGCACCATTTGCTCCGGCAAGCATGCTGCAAGCGAATGATGTCAGTGAGAATACAATCAGGGGTGTGTAGACAGCGGCAGCAAAAACAGGACGACGCATTTATAATTCAACCTTCGGGATGGATGGACTTGGGATGGACGGACCGCGGGACTTGATCTCAGAACTGATTGTATCCCAAATCAATCCTGACGCGTTTCCCATTATAATGGTTGTTTTCAACAGAAAGATGGCGTTTTGTGCATCAAGAATTCCACTCACTCAGTTTGGTTTTGTGTCGGGATGGTGCTGGTTGTCAGTGCAGGTTCCAAAGAATCGGTTGGCCAGCACAGCGATCCGGTTGGCCAGCACACAGCCCCCGTTGCCCCGGTGGCACGAAAAAACGTCCTGTTCATCGCAGTTGATGATCTGCGAGTCGAGTTGGGATGTTACGGGCAGCAACACGTTCGATCACCGAATATCGATCAATTGGCTTCTCGAGCGTCATTGTTTGAACGAGCTTATTGCCAACAGACAGTATGCAATCCATCTCGGGCATCGCTTCTGACGGGGAAGAGTCCAGATCAACTGCAGGTGTGGGACTTGCCCACGCACTTTCGTGTGCATTCGCCTGATGTCGTGACGCTTCCCCAACTGTTCAAAAGTCATGGTTATCACACGCAGTGTGTTGGGAAGATTTTTCACAATTGGCGTCAGGATGAATGGAAGGGTGATTCCGTTTCATGGAGTGTTCCTTCACTTCTTCATTACAACAGTCATGGACACGACAAGCCGCAGGTGGATGGGGTGTTGCCTGCTAATCTCGCTTCAGGTGTGGGTGGAACGGAGTGCCGAGATGTTTCTGACGAAGCCTACTTTGATGGTCGAGTTGCGACCTTGGCATCGCGGGTATTGCGGGAGTGTGCTGACCGCGAAAGTCCTTTTTTTCTGGCGGTGGGATTTTGGAAACCACACACACCTTTCAACGCCCCCAAGAAGTATTGGGATCTCTATCAACGATCCCGGATTCCCCTGCCCCATCATTTAAAACCTCCCCGAGAAGTTCCTGAACTGGCACTGACCAGTGCCCGCTATCGCGGTGGTGAAGATTCAGAATTGCTGCAAGAGATGCACCATGGACATTTGGCTGCAATCAGCTATCTGGATCACCAGATTGGTAGAGTGTTAGGAACGCTCGATGAATTGTCATTGCGTGAAAATACAATCGTCGTGTTTTTTTCTGATCATGGACTGCATCTGGGTGAGCATGGCTTGACTCGCAAGACAACGGTCTTTGAGCTTGATGCTCATGTTCCGCTGATCGTGGCCGTTCCGGGTCAAGCCGAACCGCAACGCATTACTGCAATTACCGAATTAGTTGATCTGTTCCCCACTTTGACAGAGCTTTGCGGTTTCCCGAATCCCGATGGTCTGGCTGGGCGCAGCCTGGTCCCTGATTTGAGGAATTCAACGGATGCGATTGGTGCGACGCGTTTTGCTTTGACTCAAACACCTCGCCCAAACTACCCTCGCGGCAAACCTCCGATTTACATGGGGTATTCAATGCGAACTGATCAAGTGCGTTACACCGAGTGGCGAAAGTTTGACAGCGGGGAGGTCGTCGCTCGTGAATTGTACGATCACACGTCCGATCACGATGAGACGGAAAACAGGGTAAAGTCCTTGTCCGGGGACCAACTCAAGGTATTGTCCGAGCAACTGCAGCAGTTAGTCTTGAGTCGGAAAATGACCAAAATCGAGAAGTGAGCGCAGGGGTTTTTCACGCAAACGTTTTTCATGCGAACATGGAACAAATGCTTTGGTTGTGGATCGTTATCACGAACGAGGCTTCTTCTCAGACGCTTGTGATCAGGAGGCACGCAGTCGGTGCGTAGCTTTCAGTAAGACTCGACCATTTCAACTTGGTGCTGAAAATGTTTTCACTGTAAATGGGACATTGCAATCTTCCCCAGGGTTCCGCTGCCAGAGGTTTATCGGTTGGGATGACAAGCTATCTTTTGTTCCCCAGAACTCCTCTGCATCAATCTTGGTGAGAATCTTGATGAGATTCAGGATGAACTGAAGCCCCAGAAAGGCGGGCTTTAGGACCTCATTTGTCTGATCGTTCCACGCGAGATCCTGCGGCGTGATGAGTGATTTCGGCTTGTTGCTTCGCGTAGTGATGATCTGAGGTGATCTCCTTTCCGGTCAAACACGGGTAACTCGCATTTGGCGAGCACGGTGTCGCAGCCACAAACGATACGGTGTCGCAGCCACAAACGATACGGTGTCGCAGCCACAAACGATACGGTGTTGCAGCCACAAACGATCTGGAACTTGAGTACAATGGGGGGGCCCTCGGATCGAAACAGATCACAATCAGGGTCCCGCTCGATCGCCCACCTTGCCGCAATGTTCCATGCTCCGTCTAACTTGCGCTGCCTTATTTGTCTCGGTGTTCACCGCATATTTGCGGGCTGAATCTGCTGCGCCCCTGCGGTTTGAAACCGACGTGCGGGCGATTCTTCGTGCGCACTGTTTTCAATGCCATGGGGAAGAGCCTGAGGTTCAGGGAAATCTCGATCTCAGATTGGTCCGTTTCATGCACCGGGGCGGCGATTCAGGGACAGCGATTGTGCCAGGAGAACCGGAGCAGAGTCCGCTTTATCAGCGTTTGCGTGATGGTGAAATGCCACCAGACGAAAGCAAGCAGATCAGCAAGAAAGAATTGCGTATCATTCACGACTGGATTGTTGAAGGAGCCGGCACAGTCCGAGAGGAACCCGAGAGTCTCGGTTTGGAGCCCTACCTTACTGAGGAAGATAAGGGACATTGGTCTTTGCAGCCGATTCGACGACCGAACGTCCCAACTCAAGTGAATCCTAATCTGGTTGCAAATCCGATTGATGCATTCCTTCTGAGTGAACTGAAAAAACATGACTTGGAGTTCAGCCCGACCGCACCTCCACGAAAACTGTTGCGACGTTTATCGCTGGATCTTCTCGGGCTTCCACCGAGTCCGGAATCGGTTCAAAGCTTTGTCGATTCGATAGCCTCGGCTGACGGTGCAGAAAAAATATGGTCGGTTACAGTCGATACGATGCTGGAGTCACCCCATTACGGTGAGCGGTGGGCACGGCATTGGCTGGATGTTGCTGGGTATGCAGATAGCGAAGGCTACACGGATGCTGATTCAGAACGCCCTGATGCCTGGAGATATCGTGACTACGTGATCGAGTCGTTCAATGCGGACATGCCATTTGATCAGTTCATCACAGAGCAACTTGCCGGTGATGAGTTGGTCACTTCACCCTTGAAAAATCTTTCAGCGGCTGATGCAAAGCGTCTCGTGGCTACTGGATTTTTGCGCATGGCACCCGACGGGACGGGGGGTGCGGTTGCCGATAAGTTGCAGGCACGCCACGACACGATGGCTGATACCATTCGCATTGTGTCATCTTCCTTTCTGGGACTGACGGTGGGATGTGCTCAGTGTCATGACCATCGTTACGATCCAATCAGCCAAGCAGATTACTACCGGTTTCGGGCAATTTTCCAGCCTGCGTTTGATCCCGACAAATGGCAGGTGCCCACAAAACGTCGAGTTTCTTTGTACACCGATGAAGACCGGAAACGGGCTGCAGAGATTGAGGTCGAAGCCAAGAAGGTGGATGCGCAACGTACCAGCCAGCAAAAGGTGTTCATTTCCGCGACGTTTGAGAAACAGTTGAAGGAATTACCCGAATCGGTGCATGAGTTGGCTCGAGCTGCGCACGAAACTGCCGCAGCGAAACGCACGCCTGAGCAAAATCAGTTGTTCAAGAAACATCCCAACTTGAATGTCACCTCCGGTTCGTTGTACCTGTACGATCGCAAGGCTGCCGACGAACTCAAGGAACTGGCGGCAAAGGCAACTCAGATACGTGCGACCAAACCAAAGCAGGAGTTCATTCGAGCAATCACTGAACAACCGGGACGACTGCCGGCAACCCACCTGCTTTTCAGAGGTAACCCGGATCAGACGCGACAGGAATTGCAGCCTGGTGGTTTGAGTGTTGTCTCGCTGAATACCAGCTTGCCGAGGATTCCTGTTGAGACAAGTGATGTCGCCACCAGTGGGCGACGCTTGGCGTTAGCAAAGCGATTGACTCACCCGGAGTATCCGCTGACCTCGCGGGTTATTGTCAATCGCGTTTGGCGACAGCATTTTGGCCGGGGGCTTGTGGAGACACCGGGAGACTTTGGCGTGCAGGGAATGGCACCCTCGCATCCTGAACTGTTGGATTGGCTGGCCGTCGAATTCATCGAAAGTGGTTGGAGTTTGAAACATCTGCACCGGCTGATCCTTCAATCACGTGCTTGGCGGCAAGCGGTCACCAACCATGCGAATAGGAACCGGGTTGATCCGGACAACACCTTGTTTGGCTCGGGAAAGTTGCGACGCCTGGATGCCGAGATTGTTCGAGATTGTATTCTCGATATCTCTGGAAAATTGAACACCAAAGCGCGTGGGCCAGCCGTACCGGTCATGGCAGATCGTGTTGGTCGATTCGTTATCGGTAAAGAGAATTCGAATGCCGGACGGCCGGGTAGTGTCATCGATATGAAGGGGGAACAGTATCGTCGCAGCATTTACATACAAATGCGACGCAGCAGACCACTGGCGGTTTTGGAAGCTTTTGACCAGCCGCCCATGTCACCCAACTGTGACAAGCGGAACGTTTCAACTGCTTCGACCCAGTCACTGTTGATGATGAACAGTGAGTTGCTGCTGACTTACTCGCGACATTTTGCTGAGCAGTTGTCCCAACTTGGATTGGACCCGGCCGAGCGGATTGAGGCGGCATGGCAAGCGGTTTACTGCCGTCATCCCAGTGCACTGGAACGCGAAGCAACGTTGGGGTTTCTTGCAGAACAGCAATCGGTCTTTGAACAACTGGCGGATTACAAAGCTGCCGATGGGAAGCCGCCTGCGAAAAGTGCTGAGCTTGAAGCACTGGCGGTGATGTGCCAGATGTTGATGGGGTCAAACGAGTTTCTTTACGTTGATTAAGATTGTTGATTGAGATGGCCATGAAGAGACACTCCAAACAATGCACCTCTGATTCACGTCGTCATTTTCTGGCGTCGGGCGCAATGAATGTCAGCAGTGTCGCGTTAGCGTGGCTGATCAGCCAGAACCGGGGTATGGCGGAGGTCAAGAAGCCCGACCTGCAAAAGCGTGTCCACGACACGACCCCCAAGGTACCTCCCGGTGAGCCCAAAGCACGAGCCATGATCTCGTTGTGGATGCAGGGTGGCCCCAGCCATCACGATATGTTTGACCCCAAGCCTGAAATGGCAAAGTACGATGGAAAAGAATTTCCAGGGGAGATCAAATACGACAATGCCGCGCAGTCCAGTTCCAAGGTGTTTCACAGTCCATGGAAATTTCAGCCTCATGGACAGTCTGGAATGGAGCTGTCCGAGCTGATTCCGCATACCGGATCCATCGCAGACGATATCTGCCTGATTCGATCGATGCATACCGGCGTGAATAATCATGGGCAATCGATTCGGGCATTGCAGTCCGGACGCACGGCCGAAGGCCGACCCTCACTCGGTAGCTGGTTGACTTATGGATTGGGCAGCGAGTCCGATAGTCTGCCCGCTTTCATGTCGCTGATTGATCCTGGGCAATTGCCTGTGCTGGGAGTTGAGAATTGGTCCAACGGCTGGCTGCCATCAATTTATCAGGGTACGGTGGTTCGACCACGGGAACCCCGTATTCTCGATTTGACACCTCCTTCTCACTTGAAAGGAAAGGCTCAACGTCGCGCGCTCGAATACCTTGAGCAACTCAATGCGAATCATCTCACGGGGTATCCTGACAGTACCGATCTTCAGGCCCGGATCGCCAGTTATCAGCTTGCTGCCCGGATGCAAACATCTGCTACTGAAGCACTCGACTTGAGTCAGGAAAGCAAGAAGACTCAGGAAATGTATGGCATGCATGAGAAAGCGACTGCGGATTATGGGAGTCGTTGTTTGATCGCTCGCAGGTTGGTTGAGCGTGGGGTGCGGTTCGTTCAGGTGTATACCGCAAACCAGCTTTGGGATAGCCATGGCAGTATTGCCAGTCGACTTCCAGCTGCCTGCCAAAAAGTTGATTGCCCTTCTGCCGCGTTAGTCAAGGATCTTAAGCAACGTGGTTTGCTTGATTCGACGGTTGTGCATTGGGGTGGCGAGATGGGACGACTGCCCGTTGTTCAAAACGATGCTGGGAAAGCAAAAATCGGACGGGACCACAATACCTACGGATTCAGCATGTGGTTGGCAGGTGGAGGTTTCAAGCCTGGCCATATTCACGGCAAGACTGATGAATGGGGGCACAAAGCGGTTGAAAATGTTGTGAACCACTATGATTACCACGCCACTCTATTGCATCTGTTTGGTCTTGATCATCAGGACCTTATCTTTAATCGCAGCAATCGCGATCAGACGTTGACAGATGGGCAACCCGGTAAGGTTGTTAAGGAAATTCTGGCTTGATCTCGAAGCGATGATTTGTGTTTTGCATCCTTGATCTGAAAATGGCTGACGCTTCAAGAAAGGTTGGCGACGGGGAGCAGCAGGTGACTGAACTCAGAAATCCAGAACTCACAGTTGCTTCTCCTGCAGGTCTCTGCTTCGCGGCAAAATCAAATCAGGTGTCTTGTGGTTCGGTGAGTGTTATGTCCATAACGGTCGGGGTAAATTACCAGCAACCGTTGGGTTAACCCGAAGATCTCAATCCGGTTCGACTTTCTGTCGATGTTCGAGTCGTACAGGAGTCGATAGTAAAATGGAAGATGTACAATTATTCGCGGATAACGTACAAGACGTTGTGCGAATTGGCAGTCATACTGGATAGAGGTAGATGTGGTTAGCAGATGGGACCTGAATATCGCCTGTCTTTTGGTTTCGGTGAAATACTGTAATCCAAAGAGATTTAGGTGATCCAGGTTTTGGTGTTGTCACGGTAGAGTGACATGTTTTTCTTACGTGGAACCCAACAGTCGATGCAAAAAATTAGCTTCCTCGTCGTACTCTATTTTCACTGTTTCCTGAGTTTTGCGTTTGCGCAACAGGTACCGAGGAAAGTCGATTTTGATCGCGATATCAGACCGATTCTTTCTGATCGTTGCTATGTTTGTCATGGCCCAGATAGCGGCACACGTGAAGCAGATCTGCGATTGGATCTGAAAGAGGCAGCGTTTGAAGTTATCGTTCCTGGGAAACCAGAAACAAGTGAACTTGTGAGCCGTATATTCTCCGATGATATCGATGAGGTGATGCCACCCCCGGAATCGAACCTCGCTGTTTCTGCTGAAGAGAAAAAACTGATTTCGGAGTGGATCGCACAGGGTGCAAACTGGAAAAAACATTGGGCCTTTGAAAAGCGATTGCAGCCTGATCTGCCGGAGGTGGACGCCAAGGGGCGTGTGAGTAATCCGATTGACCAGTTTTTGTTGTCCAAGCTTGAGTCTCGGGGCCTGAGTTATTCAAAGTTGGCGCCCCGTGAAAAATTGATTCGACGTGTCACGCTGGACTTGACCGGATTGCCACCGACGCTGGGGGAAATCGATGCCTTTTTGAGTGATGAATCTCCGGGTGCCTTTGGCAAACTCATTGATCGCTTGATGCGTTCGAATCATTATGGACAGCGGATGGCCTCGGACTGGATGGATGTTGCTCGTTACAGCGATACATACGGATATCAAGTGGACCGTGACCGGTATGTCTGGCCGTGGCGTGACTGGGTGATCCGAGCCTTCAATTCCAACATGTCGTATGATCAGTTCGTCATCGAGCAACTGGCCGGCGATTTGCTCCCGGCGGCATCGGACGACCAGGTATTGGCGACGACATTCAATCGTTTGCACCCTCAAAAGGTTGAGGGTGGCAGTGTTGAGGAAGAGTTTCGGGTCGAGTATGTCGTGGACAGAACACAGACCTTTGCCACTGCCTTCATGGGGCTCACGCTTGAATGTGCACGGTGTCATGATCACAAGTACGACCCGCTGTCACAGAAGGAATATTACCAACTATTTTCGTTCTTTAACAACATCGATGAATCAGGGCTCTATTCATACTTCACCAATTCGGTACCAACGCCGACTCTTGCAATTCTCAATGATGAACAGAAGAAGCAGATTGGGACGCTGCAATCACAGCTTGGAGCAATCAAAGAACCGGTAATAAACAGGTTCCACGCTTTGTCAAAAGCTGACTTGGTGGATGCTGCTTTACAGGCCCAAGGTAGTGACCCGGTAGAAACAGTCGATTTTAACGTTGTCGGGGGCCGCAATTCCAAAACAACCGATCAGCGTGGTCAGCCTGCAGTGCAGTTGACCGGTGACCATGCGATTACCTTGAAAACAGGGAACTTCAAACGTCATGCACCGTTTTCAGTCAGTCTGTCATTGAAAACCCCTGATGCAAAACAGCGTGCTGTCGTTTTTCATCGCTCAAGGGCGTGGACCGATGCCGGGAGTCGTGGTTATCAGTTGTTGATTGAGGATGGCAAGTTGAGTGCGTCTTTGATTCACTTCTGGCCAGGCAACGCCATCAGTGTCAAAACCAGACAAGTGATTCCTGTGAACCGCTGGGTTGATGTTGCGGTCACTTACGACGGAAGCAGTTCAGCCAAAGGCATTTCAGTTTTTATTGATGGTAAACGTGCAGAGGTCGATCTTGTTAAGGACAACTTGACCAAAAATATTACTGGTGGTGGAGGGAACACGATTGCCATCGGCGCACGATTTCGAGATCGTGGATTCACTAAGGGAGAAGTTTCATCGTTTCAGGTTTTTGATCGGCAGATTTCGGATTTGGAAATCGCGTTAAAACATGATCAACAACAAACCTTGGACCAACTGCAGAAACTCAAAGGTGAGGAAGAAATTTCTGGTGTGCAGAGAAGGATGCTGGTCCAGCATATGACGTTGAATGCGTCAGGCCAGCATGCTGAGTTCCGAAAAAATTTGGCATCAGTGAGAGCACAGTTGTGCACTGCGCTTGATCGGGCGACCGAGATCATGGTGATGCGTGAGTTACCACAGCCCAAAGAATCCTTTGTACTACAACGTGGTGAATACAGCCACCGATTGGAACAAGTTCAGGCAGCCACGCCTGACGTGCTGCCAGCCATGAATCCATCGTTGCCCAAGAATCGGCTTGGCCTTGCAAAATGGATGACAGATTCCGATCATCCTCTCACTGCCCGAGTCGCGGTCAACCATTATTGGCAACTCATTTTTGGTGATGGGATTGTCCGTACTCCAGAGGATTTTGGCAGGCAAGGTGCATTGCCAACCCATCCTGAGTTGCTCGACTGGCTGGCAAACGATTTCGTTGCGAACGGTTGGAATGTGAAGCGGTTGTTGAAGCAGATGGTGATGTCGACGGCTTATCGGCAATCGAGTGTCGTGTCAGAGCAATTGTTGAAACTGGACCCGGAAAATGAACTTCTAGCTCGTGCGCCCTCTTATCGTTGGCCTGCTGAAATGTTGCGGGACAACGTTTTGGCGGCTAGTGGCTTGTTGGTGGACAAGATCGGTGGACCACCCGTAAAACCGTATGAACTGGCGGCCTCTTTCAAACCGTCCTCACCCGACAAGGGAGAGGGTTTGTATCGCAGGTCACTCTACACCTATTGGAAACGCACGGGACCGGCGCCCGTCATGATGGCACTCGATGCTGCCAAACGGGACGTCTGTCGCGTCAAGCGTGAACGTACTTCGTCACCACTGCAAGCGTTGGCAATGTTGAATGGACCGCAGTTTGTTGAGGCGGGCCGGGCGCTGGGCCAGCGATTACTGGATCAGCATGGAAGAGATGCTGATGAAGCAATCGCTAACGACATGTTTCGGATGCTGACCAGTCGTCAACCCAGTCAACAGGAAAGCGTGGTCATTCAGCGTCTCTACCTAGCTCAACGCGATCATTTTCTGGCCAATCCGGGAGCAGCTCGTGAGTATCTTTCCAATGGAGAATTTGGCGACTATCGCAAATCAACGGTTGAGCTTGGGTTGCCAGCCAATACGCACGACTTTCGTTTAGGTTCGACCCCCAGTGGGCAGGAGAAGTTTGCAGGTGAATTTGGTCGAGCAAGCGTTTTCGCGGTGCCACTGAATGAGGCTCAGGTCAAGGGCTTGGCCGCCTTGTCACGTGATCGAGAAGTTGTCAGCGTGGTGAAGGCAGTGGTGTCCAGTGCGCTGCCTTCCTCGGGTGGACCAGAGATGTTTCAGAAAACTGCGGCTTTGGAATTTTCCGAGGGACTGACGCTGGAAGCCTGGGTCAGGCCAGCCGCTGCTGGTGCAGGACGTCTGTGGGATAAAATCACTCCGGGCAAAGCGGATGGCCTGCTGTTGGATTTGCACGGTGGTTTGCGTTTCATTTGCGGGGGCACTGTGGTCATGGCTGATCGCGCACCAGCGGCTGGCGAATGGACACATGTGGTATGTACGGCGGACTTCAAGTCCGGCAAGATCCAGTTTTATCTGAACGGGGACTCGGCAGGAGGAGTAGAGCCACATGCCAATGCGACGTCGAACGAATCACTTGCTTCGATCGCAGCCTGGGCCAGTGTTGCCAACACTCTGATCAATCATGATGAATGCGTCACCAAACGATAGGAACACGATGAATTTGAAATGCACTGGCTTTGACCCTGCATGGGGTATGTCACGCCGTCGATTCCTGCATGGTTTCGGGATGGGGATGGGTGCCATTGGCTTGTCTGATTTGCTTCACTCGGAAACGCAGGCGGGGGAAACGCAGGCGGAGGAGACGCAAGGAGGTAATCTTGCGGATCTGTCTGGTGGTGCGTTGTCCGGAACACATCATGCGGCCAAAGCTAAGCGTGTCATCTTTTTGTTTCAAAGTGGCGGCCCATCGCAAATAGATTTGTTGGACCACAAACCCCACTTGAATAAAGTCCATGGGCAGCAGTTGCCAGATTCGGTCCGGCAGGGGCAACGTCTTACTGGCATGAGTGGCAATCAGTCGAGTTTTCCTTTGGTCGGTTCGCCGTTCAAGTTTGCACAGCATGGTGAATCAGGACAATGGCTGAGCGAGTTGTTGCCGCACACGGCGGGAATCGCCGATGACATGTGTATTGTGAACTCGATGTATACCGAAGCGATTAACCATGGGCCGGGGGTAACATTCATTCAAACAGGATCACAGTTTCCAGGGCGGCCCAGCATGGGCGCATGGCTCAGCTATGGTCTTGGAACTGCGAATCAGAACCTGCCATCATTCGTTGTCATGGTGACGAGGAACAAGGGAGGACAACCGTTGGTGTCCCGGCTTTGGGGCAGTGGTTTTCTTCCTGCCAAGCATCAGGGAGTGCGATTTCGTTCAGGCAAGGATCCCGTTCTGTACCTGAACAATCCTCAAGGAATCGATTCAGCGAGTCGAAAGCGGATGCTCGATGCTTTGGAGGAGCTGCATAACCTGCAATTGGATCAGCAGCCCGACCCTCAGCTTGAAACCCGAATCGCGCAGTATGAACTGGCCTTCAAAATGCAATCTTCTGTACCAGAGGTGGTTGATGTTGCAGGTGAGTCCAAGGAGACTTTGGACCTCTACGGTCCCGATGTAACCAGACCCGGTTCTTACACCGCCAACTGTCTGTTGGCGCGTCGCCTTGCCGAACGTGGTGTGCGTTTTATCCAGCTCTATCATCCCGGCTGGGACCAGCATGGTGGTCTACCCGGAGGACTTCGTAATCAGTGTCGCGAAACAGATCAAGCCTCTGCGGCGCTGGTTAAAGATTTGAAACAGCGAGGAATGCTGGACGATACTCTGGTTGTCTGGGCAGGCGAATTTGGTCGCACGAATTATTGTCAGGGGCAACTCAATGGCAATCAGTTTGGTCGTGATCATCACCCGCGTTGTTATTCCATGTGGATGGCCGGCGGTGGGATCAAGCCAGGAAGCAGCCATGGAAAGACTGACGACTATGGATACAACATCGCTGAGAATCGTGTTCATGTGCATGATTTGCAAGCCACGATCCTGCACCTGCTGGGAATCGATCATGAGCGACTGACTTATCGACACCAGGGACGACGTTATCGGCTGACGGATGTCCACGGTGAGATCGTCAAGCCAATCCTGGTTTAATCAGAGTTTTGGACGCCCGTAGTAGTGTTTGTTTGGGTTGCGCGGCATTTCATATCGGTTTGATCTACTGCAAACACCCTTCTCAAGAAGTGTTTTGTTCTGGCCCCCCATCAAATATGGATTTCATCATTCCTGCATCCTTTGGGAGGGCAACCGTTGCAAGTGTGGTTGTGTAAGCAATGAAAAGCAGCCCTGTTTTTGAAGTGACCTTGGTTGCCACGTCTGTCAAGTTTCACAACTTGTATTATGATTGACGTGATAAGTTATCAATGGTTTCGGCGGCTTCCTTTGGCGGTCAAGTGTTGCAAGGTGCTGATGCCACGGCAGCGATAACTTGCGAATGAAGGATGTCCCTGTCAGAGGTTGGAATCATGTCGTTCTTTAGTTTCATGGCCTGCGTTTCCCTTGTGGAATTTCGAGAGTCAGTTGTCCGATCATGGACTGCTGGTCGGGGATGTGCTGATGCATGCAGAAACGGAATGGCACGCATTGCCTTTTTGTCAGGCCTTTTGTTGTATGTCGCGTGTTCCTTTCATGTTTCAGCAAACGATTTTCATGATCGTCACGCTGATCGCGAGTCGTTACCCACGGTACCGGATGGTTTTGAGGTTACCGTGTTTGCCAGCGAACCGCTCGTTCGGCAGCCATGTTCCATGGCTTTCGATGCACGTGGACGTCTGTTTGTCGGTATGGGGCCGCAATATCGGAAGCCGACTCCGGAAACCCCCGGAGATAGCGTTGTCATTTTGTCTGACACGACAGGCGATGGCAGGGCGGATACGAAAAAAGTATTTGCAACGGGGTTCAATGCGGTGCAGGCTCTGGCATGGCACGGAAATGATTTGTGGATCGCGAATGCTCCTGACTTGACTGTGGTGCGCGATTTGGATGGTGATGATGAGGCTGACCAATACATTCGACTGTATACGGATCTTGGAAACCTTGAGCATGGCTTGCATGGGTTGAATTGGGCTCCTGATGGCAAGCTGTACATGAGCAAAGGCAACTCGAAGGGTTTGACCCTGCCTGATCGCCTTGCTCCAAAGCCATTCCGCGAGCTATGGGGTGTTGAAAGTCCTGCCCATGCGCCGGACATGCCCGAGCCAAAGGTTTTCAGCAAAGAAAATTATCAACGCAGTTTCCATGATCCAAACGATGACTGGGGATTGGATGGAGGAGTCTTGAGATGCAACGAAGACGGCACCAATCTTGAGATTGTCGCGCGGGGTTTTCGTAATCCTTGGGACATAACGATGGACAGTCAATTCAACTGGTTGGGCACTGACAATGACCAGACCGGTGGTGACCGAATCATCATGCCATTTTATGGAGCACATTTTGGCTGGAATCACCCGTGGAGCGCGCATTGGACGCCAGATCCACATCCACCATCGGCACCCGTGAGCGGTCCTCTTTTTGAAGGGTCTGGAACTGGGGTTGTTTTTGGTGACGGGTTGAAATTTCCGCTCCAATATCGAGATGCATTTTTTATCAATGATTGGTTGAACAAG